>JABFGJ010000006.1 GCA_013112545.1 Bacteroidota bacterium | reverse complement strand
GTTCGGGAGAGTATGCCTGTCTAGCCTAGGCTGATCATCGCCATTTTTTTAACCTCGTAGTTTAAGTACTACGAGGTTTTTTTATGCTCTCTTTTTTGATTTATTTATTTTGTTAAGTCAGACAATACTAATAAGTATTAATTGCATTGAAATTCACTCTATCCATTAAGAACAGCGAAGTTAATCCGCCGCGGCGGAGCAGACCATGTCCGCTGATGCGGATGGTACGACGTATTCGGGAGAGTATGCCTGTCTATCCTTAGGCTGATCATCGCCATTTTTTTAAGCTCGTAGTTTAAGTAAACGAAGTTTTTTTATGCTCTCTTTTTTGATTTATTTATTTTGTTAAGTCAGACAATACTAATAAGTAATAATTGCATTGAGTTTCACTCTATTCATTAAGAACAGCGAAGTTAATCCGCCGCGGCGGAGCAGACCGAGTCCGCTGAAGCGGATGGTACGACGTATTCGGGAGAGTATGCCTGTCTAGCCTTAGGCTGATCATCGCCATTTTTATAAGCTCCTAGTTTAAGTAAACGAAGTTTTTTTATGCCCTTTACGATTTAGTCAAACTGCGATGGACGATACCAAAAAAAATGTGACAAAAGATTGAAAAGAAAGTATCCGTTATAGTGTTTCCATAGTTCTTAAAGCATTTAAATTATAGTTTTTCTTTTATAAGCGCCTGTTTATTAGTGGGTTTTAAAAGAATTTTAAAATTTCACTTGTTTAGTATAAATAGCTTTGTTACTTTTGTTAACTAAATGGTTAAACTAAGTAATTAAACAATATGGGTAATATAGAAGAAAATAATACAGAAGCTACAATTTTAGAGGCTGCAAAGCGTGTTTTTTTACGTAAAGGATTGTTTGGAGCAAGAATGCAAGAAATTGCAAACGATGCTGGGATAAATAAAGCCTTGCTGCATTATTACTATAGAAGTAAGCAAAAACTTTTTGAGGCTGTTTTCAAGCAAGCTTTTGGATTGATGGCTCCAAGGATTAACAATGTGTTAAATTCAGATTTAGAGTTGGAAGATAAAATTATATCGCTTACTCAAAATTACATTTCATTCGTAATTAAGCATCCATACCTTCCAAGCTTTGTTATTCAGGAGCTTAATAGTAATCCAGACTTCGTTGCTACATTGATATCAGAAGATCACTTTCCAAATATTACAGTTTTTAGGAATCAAGTTAATCAGCTTGTTGCAGCAGAAAAGATAAAACCCATAGATCCCAATCAATTATTTATAAATGTGATATCTCTAACCATTTTCCCTTTTATAGCGGCACCCTTGCTGAAAGGTTTCACTAGATTAGATGATAAAGCATATAAACAATTGATAGAAGATAGAAAGGTCGAGGTTTCTAATTTCATAATAAATGCAATAAAAATTGAAAAATGAAGAATGTAATCACCATATTATTAATATTTATGCCGTGGGTTACTTACGCTCAAGAAGAACTTACTTTGAATAAATGTTATGAATTAGTTAATGCTAATTATCCATTGAATAAGCAAATTGAGTATATGTCTCAACAGAATAGCATAGATGTTTCTGTTATTAAAGCATCGAAATTACCTCAACTAGAATTTTCAGCACAAGCTACATATCAATCTGACGTAATAGAATTTCCCTTTAGTTTTCCTGGATCAAGGGTTGAGCCTCCAAATAATGATCAGTATAAAGCGACTGTTTCAGCTAACCAAATACTTTACGGAGGAGGGGTAATAGATAAGGCCATTAATTTAAAAGAAGCAGAGTTAAAAGTGAAACAGAAACAAGTAGAAGTTTCACTGTATCAATTAAAGAAGCAAGTAAATCAGCTTTATTTTTCTATCTTGTTATTACAAGAGAAACAAGACTTAATAAAGGCTAGAAGCGAGCAGCTAGAAAGTAAATTAAAAGAAGTTAAAGCGGCTATTAAGTATGGTGTAGTATTGCCTGCTTCGGATAAGATTATAGAAGCCGAATTATTGCAAATAGAACAACAATCTATTGAAATCACTCAAAACAAAACGAGTTTCATTAATACTCTTTCTGAACTTATTGGAAAAGAAATATCTCTGAATACTGAATTGCAAAGCCCAATTATTTCTTCAGATAATAATTCAGAAAATATGCGCCCAGAATTGGAATTATTTCAGTTGGAAAAAAGCAAAATTGAGCTTTCAGAGAAATTAATTAGGAATCAAAATTCTCCAAAGTTAATGGGCTTTGGAACTGGTGGCTATGGCAATCCTGGTTTAAATATGTTAGACAATTCTTTTCAACCATATTATTTAGTAGGACTAAAATTAAACTGGAATATATTTGATTGGAATGTCAGTAAAAATAAACGAAAGTCATTGCTTATAAATAAATCTATCATAGATAATCAACAAGAAATTTTTGAGCTAAATACCACGATAGAATTAAATCAACATCAATCGGAAATTAATAAAATAAATGAGTTTATAAAGTCTGATAATGAGATAATTGAATTGAGAAAGATTATCTTGAAAACAGCTGATGCTCAACTTAAAAATGGGGTTATAACTTCATCCGCATACATTATTGAGCTTACCAATTTATTTGAAGCAGTCAATAATCTTAAAACTCATGAAATACAGCTGCTTTTAACAAAAGCTAATTATAATGTAACACTAGGAAATTAGATTGTTGACACGAAAAAAATCATAAAAACACGATAAAAAATGATACGATTAAAAATAATACTTGCGCTAACTCTACTGACAACTGTACTTACTTCATGTAGCACAGGAAATGATAAAGCTGATGGTTATGGAAATTTTGAAGTAACTGAAACTGTTATCTCAGCTGAGGGTAATGGGAAATTACTAGCATTTAACATTCAAGAAGGGAGGGTTTTGAAAATGAATGAATTTGTAGGATTGATTGATACAACCCAACTTCATTTAAAAAAAGCTCAATTGATTGCTACAAAAAATGTTATAAGTGCTAAATCTGAAGGGGTGTTATCACAAATAAGTGTTTTAAAGGCACAATTAAAAACGGCAACTATTTCTAAAAATAGAATAGAAAATCTAATTAAGGAAGATGCTGGAACACAAAAGCAATTGGATGAAGTAAACGGAAATATTGACGTAATCAACCAGCAAGTAAAAAGTGTTGAAATTCAAAATTCATCAGTAATTAACGAATTGAAAAGCCTAGATGCACAACTGAAACAAGTGGAGGATCAGATAATGAAAAGCAAAATTGTAAATCCAATAGAAGGGACTGTTCTGGTTAAATATGCAGAGCCATTTGAAATTGTAGGCTTTGGAAAACCTCTATATAAGATTGCTAACTTAAACAGATTGCAGTTGAGAGTTTATGTGAGTGAAACACAATTAACAAGCATTAAAATAGGGCAAGAAGTAAGTGTTAAGGTTGATGTGACTAATGGAATGAAAAGTTTTATAGGAAAAATTATTTGGGTTGCATCAGAAGCAGAGTTTACTCCTAAAATTATTCAGACAAAAGAAGAGCGTGTGAACCTAGTTTACGCAGTTAAAATAGAAGTGGAAAATAATGGGGAATTAAAAATTGGGATGCCTGCAGAAATGTGGATTTCAGAAACAAATAATAACTAATCAGCCAATTGAGTATAGAAGTTAAACATATTAGCAAGTCTTTTAAAGATGTAAATGCACTTAAAGATATTTCTTTTAGCGTAAAAGAAGGAGAGCTATTTGGGATAATCGGTCCAGATGGAGCAGGGAAAACTACTTTGTTTCGAATTTTAACTACTCTACTTATCGCAGATAGTGGTTCTGCATCTGTTAGCAATTTCGATGTAGTTAATAATTACAAAGACATTCGGAAAAGCGTTGGATATATGCCAGGGAAATTCTCCTTGTACCAAGATTTAACCGTTGCTGAAAATTTAGAATTTTTTGCGACCATTTTCGGAACAACGATAGAAGAAAACTATGAGCTAATCAAAGACATTTATGTTCAGATAGAACCTTTTAAAAACCGTAAGGCGGGGGACTTATCGGGAGGAATGAAACAAAAGTTGGCATTGAGCTGTGCCTTAATTCACAAACCTGAAGTATTGTTTTTAGATGAGCCTACTACAGGAGTTGACCCTGTTTCTAGAAAAGAATTTTGGGAAATGTTAAAACGTTTACAACAAAAAGGCATTACCATTTTAGTTTCAACACCTTATATGGATGAAGCCGCATTGTGTGATAGGATAGCATTAATTCAAGATGGAGAAATTTTGGAGATAGAATCACCTGAAGCAATCGTTTTGAAATATCCAAAAAAGATTTATGATGTAGGTGCTAGTGAGATGTATTTATTGATAGAAAGTTTAAAGGAATACACACATAGTTATAGCGTTTATCCTTTCGGGGAATTTGTTCATTACTCAGATAAAAGAGAGTCTTTTGACCCTAAAGAACTGCAAGATTTTTTAGAAAGTAAAGGGCTGAAAGAGATAACAATTGCAGCAACAAAAGCAACAATAGAAGACACTTTTATGGAATTAGCAAAATGAAAGAAAACATGGTCATAGAAGTTGAGAACCTCTCTAAAGTTTTTGGAGATTTCAAGGCGGTCAATCAAATTAGTTTTGAGGTTGGCAAAGGAGAAATATTTGGTTTTTTAGGAGCAAATGGAGCAGGAAAAACGACAGCTATGAAAATGTTGATTGGCATTTCTAGTCCAAGTTCTGGGAAAGCTACAGTAGCTGGTTTTGATGTATATAAAAATGCGGAGGACATCAAGAAAAACATCGGCTATATGAGTCAAAAATTCGCCTTGTATGATGATTTAACAATAAAAGAAAACATCACTTTTTTTGGTGGGATATACGGCCTATCAAGGTCAAGAATTAAAGAGAAGTCAGAGCTATTAATTAATGAATTAGGCTTGCAAGATGTGGCCAAAGAATTAGTAGGCTCTTTACCCTTAGGGTGGAAGCAGAAACTATCATTTTCTGTGGCTTTATTGCACGAGCCCAAAATTATTTTTTTAGATGAACCAACAGGTGGAGTTGATCCAATAACTAGAAGGCAATTCTGGGAGTTGATATACAAAGCAGCAAATAAAGGAATTACTGTTTTTGTTACCACGCATTATATGGATGAAGCAGAATACTGCGATAGAGTCTCTATTATGGTAGATGGTAAAATCGAAGCTTTAGACACTCCCAAAAAGTTGAAAGAACAATTTAATGTTGATAGTATGAATGATGTGTTTTTAAAACTAGCAAGAGGATGAAACGTTTTATTGGTTTTGTAAAAAAGGAGTTTTACCACATTTTTAGAGATAAACGCTCATTGTTTATCCTATTTGGGATGCCTATTGCTCAAATCATGTTGTTTGGGTTCGCCATTACCAATGAGATCAACAATGTTGATATTGCTATTTTAGATAAATCGCAAGATGCAACAACGGAAGAAATTATCAATAAAATTTCTGCATCTAATTATTTCAGCATACAACAATACCTTAAAAATGAATCTGAAATAGAGCCAATCTTTCAAAAAGGGAAAGTAAAAGCCGTTTTGGTTTTTGAAAATGATTTTAGCAAAAAACTAACTACAGAATCTAATGCTACTGTTCAGATTATTGCTGATGCAACAGACCCTAATACAGCAAATACAATTAGCAATTTTACAAGCTCTATATTGCAAAAATATCAGCAAGAAATAAATCAAGAGCTAAAGATTCCTTATCGAATAATACCTGAAACACGTATGGTCTATAATCAAGAACTAAAGAGTGTTTTTATGTTTGTGCCAGGTGTAATGACCATAATTTTAATGCTTGTTTCTGCTATGATGACTTCCATTTCTGTTACTAAAGAAAAAGAAATGGGAACTATGGAAATTTTATTAGTTTCTCCGCTAAAACCTTATTTAGTTATTATTGGGAAAGTAGTTCCATACATCCTTTTATCGGTAATTAATGCAGTAGTTATTATACTCATGAGCATCTTTATTTTTAAAATGCCAGTTCAAGGAAGCTTTTTGTTATTGGGTTTGGAAAGCATACTTTTTATTATTTCTTCTTTGGCGCTTGGTATTTTAATTTCTACCATTTCAGAAACACAACAAACAGCCATGATGATTTCTCTCATGGGGCTAATGTTACCTGTAATCTTATTGTCAGGATTTATTTTCCCAGTGGCAAGTATGCCAATGCCTCTTCAAGTCATTAGCAATGTTATACCAGCAAAGTGGTTTATTATCATCATAAAAGGGATCATGTTAAAAGGTGTAGGCTTAGCTTTTGTTTGGAAAGAAACTCTGATTTTATTGGGAATGACAGTCTTTTTTATGGCGCTTAGCGTCAAAAAGTATAAAATTAGATTAGAGTAATTATTAATTGAAACGATTTTAGAATTGAGAATAATTAGATACATCATACAGAAGGAGTTCAAGCAAATCTTTAGAAATAAAGCCATGCTTCCGCTTATCTTTGTTTTACCACTGATTCAATTAATTGTGTTGTCGAATGCGGCAACTTTTGAAGTAAAGAACATTGCCTTTTCTTATGTGGACAACGATAAGACACCTTATTCAAGAGGATTAATTGAAAAATTTGAAGCATCTACTTTTTTTAATGTTCTGACTAGTTTTCCTTCACAAGAAATAGCCAATTCAGCTATGCTGAGAGGTGAAGTTGATGTGATTTTAGAAATTCCATTGCATTTTGAAAGAGACCTTTCTAAAGAAAAAAAAACAGAATTATTAGTTATCATTAATGCCATAGACGGAGCTGCAGCTGGAGTTGAAAATGTTTATATAAATCAAATTATACAAGGCTTTAATAAAAATGCACAAGCAAGCTTAATTAAACCTTCTGATTTAAAATATCCTTACAAAAGCATTACCAGTATTCCTTCTTTTTGGTTTAATGAAACCTTGAATTACAAAACATTTATGGTTCCGGGTATCTTGGTTCTATTGGTAACCATGATTACCTTGTTTTTATCTGGGATGAACATCGTGCGAGAAAAAGAAATTGGTACGCTCGAGCAAATGAATGTAACCCCAATAAAGAAACATCAATTTATAATTGGCAAATTATTTCCATTTTGGGTACTCGGTATGGGTTTGCTTACTATAGGTTTAATCATCGGGAAAGCAATTTTTAATGTTCCAATGTTGGGCAGTATTGGAGTGATGTATTTCTATACTTCCATTTACATATTGGTCATTTTAGGAATGGGTTTGTTCATCTCAAATTTTACTGATACTCAGCAGCAGGCTATGTTTATTGCTTGGTTTTTTGTGGTTATATTTATCTTAATGAGCGGCCTGTTTACACCGATAGAAAGTATGCCAAAATGGGCTCAGATAATAACGGAATTTAACCCTATTAAATATTTTGTAGAAGTGATGCGTATGGTTATGTTAAAAGGATCTAGTCTAGCAGACATCGCTCCTTTATTGATTAAAACACTAATTTATGCACTAATAATTAATGGATTGGCTATTTGGAGCTATAAAAAAACAAGTTAATGGAAAAGGATCATAAATATCGATTGAAAGCTGATGAGTCTTCATTTTTAAAAGGACCTCATTCTAGGCTTAAAGAATTTTATTTCGCAATAAAAGTGTTTTTTAGTTTTATTCATGCCTTTCGAAAAATGCACTTTATAGGCCCTTGTGTCACTGTGTTTGGTTCAGCGCGATTTGAAAAAAACTCTTTATATTATAAAAAAACAGAGGAAGTTGGCGCAGCTCTAGCCAAGATGGGATTTGCAGTAATGACTGGAGGTGGACCTGGTTTAATGGAAGCGGCAAATAAAGGAGCTTATGAGTCTGGAGGATATTCTGTAGGATGTAATATTGTGCTCCCTAAAGAACAATTCCCAAATCCATATTTACATAAATGGATAAACATCAAATACTTTTTTGTTCGAAAATTTTTGCTACTAAAATATTCCTATGGCTTAGTTGTTATGCCAGGTGGTATGGGAACTTTAGACGAATTTTTTGAAACTTTAACACTCATACAAACGAATATGATTCCGGACTTTCCAGTGGTCATTTTTGGAAAAGAATATCATCAAGACCTTTATGAACACATCCAAAAGATGGCAAAAGAAGGAAGCATAGATGAAGAGGACTTAGACTTGTTCTTAATTACAGATTCGATTGAGGAGATGGTCGAATACCTAAATGAGAGGTCTGTTAAAAAATTTGGATTAGTTAAAAAGGAATTTAAAGCAAATTGGCTATTTGGTGAGAAAAGATAAACCTAAATACATTTTATTATGAATCGGAATATACAAATACACTTTTTAGGAGCATCTGAAACAGTAACAGGTTCAAAATACCTATTAGATACAGGTGATAAAAAGATTTTAATAGATTGTGGTTTATTTCAAGGGATTAAGAAATTGCGAATGATGAACTGGAATTATCTTTCAGTTAGAGCAAATGAAATTGATATAGTGTTATTGACTCATGGGCATTTAGATCACACTGGTTATCTCCCTAGATTAGTCAGAAATGGATTTAAAGGCACAGTTTTAGGAACTCAACCAACTTTAGATATTGCAGAAATTATTCTGAAAGACAGTGGGAAAATCCAAGAAGAAGAGGCGGAAAGAGCTAATAGCGAGGGTTATTCTTCGCATAGCCCCGCAGAAGCTTTATATACTTTAGAAGATGCGGAAGAAGCTATACGTCATTTTTCTGGTGCTGAAGAAGGTAAGTGGATTCCGCTTTATGATGGCATAAAAGTTAGATTTCAATACAATGGACATATCATTGGAGCTACATTCATCGAAATAGATATTCACGGAAAACGCTTTGTCTTTTCTGGAGATATAGGACGAAAGGTTGACTATTTGATGAGACCGCCCAAAAAACCTAAGAAAGCAGATATTTTATTTATTGAAAGTACTTATGGAGATCGATTACATCCCCAAGAAAACTTAGAGGAAAAGTTAAAGAACATCATCAATCACACCTTTGAAAAAGGAGGCACGCTGATTATCCCCAGTTTTGCGGTAGAACGAGCTCAAACTCTGATGTACTTGCTTTGGCAACTGCAGTTAAAAAAAGAGATTCCTGATATCCTTATGGTCATGGATAGCCCAATGGGGGCAAATGTGTTAGATGTGTTTCACAAGCATCAAGAATGGCATAAACTAACCTTAGAAGAGTGTACAAAAATGTGCAATGCTTTTAGAGTTGTGGAAAATTTTAGGGAAACTTGGGAAATCATAGATTATGAAAAACCTAAAATTATTATAGCAGGCAGCGGAATGATTACTGGCGGACGAGTTCTTACATATCTTCAGCAATATATTGAAAGACCAGAAACTACAGTGCTTTTAGTAGGTTATCAAGCTGAAGGAACCAGAGGAAGGAAGCTATTGGAAGGAGCTGATGAATTAAAGATTTATGGAAAGTACTATCCTGTAAAAGCGGAGGTGTTTAATATTCATTCGCTTTCAGCACATGCTGACCAAAGCGAATTATTAGATTGGTTGAGCGAACTTGAAGAAGCACCCAAAAAAACATTTATTGTTCATGGAGAGCCTCAAGCTGCTGATACTTTAAGGGTAAAAATCAAAGATACTTATGGTTGGACAAGTCAAATTCCTGAATTATATACCATAGAACATTCAAATTAGGGAAAACCATGAAGAAGAAAACCTTTATAATAAAAAGATCAGGAGAAAAAGAAACCTTTTCATTGAAGAAACTAAAAGAATCTTTGAAAAGATGTGGTGCTTCTGGTAAAGAAATTGACAAAGTTATTGAAGCCATTAAGCCAATGGTTTATGATGGAATTACTACTAAAGAAATCTATCGAAAAGCGTTTTCTATTCTAAAAAAGAACAGCCGAACATTAGCTTCTAAGTATAGTTTAAAAAATGCTTTATTTGAATTAGGTCCAACAGGTTACCCCTTTGAAAGACTTGTAAGTGCATTGTTAAAAATAGAAGGTTATAAAACAGAAGTTGGAGTAACCTTACAAGGGAAATGCGTTAGTCATGAGATAGATGTGTTGGCCGAAAAAGATGACTATGTTTTTACTATAGAATGTAAATTTCATTCTAAATCTCAATTCATAACCAATGTAAGGGTTCCGCTTTATATTAACTCAAGGTTTATTGATGTTCAAACTGAATGGAACAACAGTTCAAAGCGAAACAATTATTTAAAGCAAGGTTGGTTGGTTACAAACACTAAATTCACGCTAGATGCAATTAAATATGCAGAATGTGTGAATCTAAAATTACTCAGTTGGGACTATCCTAAAAACAATGGATTGAGAAAAAATATCGATGATTTTAGTCTATATCCTATTACAACCCTAACCACCATCACCAAGTCTGAGAAAGAACAAATTATTGAAAACGGAATAATCTTAATCAAAGAATTAAACGAAGCCCCAGGAGTTTTAGATAAAATAGGCATTACGCCAGTAAGAGTTAAGCGGATTTTAAATGAAGTTAAAAAGTTAATGTAATCAAACAAGTGAAATAAATAAGAATGAAAAAAAGCAAAGTGTTACTTAGCATATTACTGGGATTACTCTTCTCTTCATTTACGCATAACAAAGTGGAAACTTATACTTTAACAATAACAGTGAATGATTTAAGAAACCAAAAAGGACAGGTTCAGTTTGCTTTATACAACAAAGATGGCTCAATACCAGATGAAAAATATAAAAATGTTTATCGAATGAAAATGGGAGAAATAATCAATAAGTCATCCACTGTTAGCTTTGAGGAATTGCCTTTAGGGAATTATGCCGTTAATATTCTGCATGATGAAAATAAAGATGGAAAAATTGACAAAGGTTGGATACTACCAATTGAGGGCATAGGATTTTCCAATATAGAAACGATAAGTCCATTTAACAAACCAAATTTCAATAAAGCCAGTTTTGAGTTAAATGAGGATAAAAAAATGACAATCAATATACTTTATTTATAAATTAAAAATTAAAAAAATGAAAAGGAATACAATAACAATAGGAGCGCTATTAGCATTTCTTAGCATGGGCTTAGTGTCTTTCACAACTAAAAGTGCAATTGAAAATAATGTAAAAAGCTTAGGCAATACAGAAGGGGAAGCCCTTTTTAAAGCAAAGTGTTCATCGTGTCACGTAAGTTCTAAACCCGAAGACATGAGCAAATTATTAGCACCACCGATAATGGGAGTGATGATGCATCTAAAGAAAGGAATTGAGGGCAAAGATGAGGCAGAAAAAAGAAAAAACACCATAGCGTTTATAATTGATTACGTTCAAAATCCATCTGCTGAAAAGTCATTTATGGAGCCTCATGCCATTGAGCGTTTTGAAGTAATGCCTTCTCAAAAAGAGAATGTTACGCCAGAAGAATTAGACATTATTGCCAACTATTTATATGATAATTTTCCTTCAAAAGGAATGAATCATAAAAAGATGAAAGAAGGAAACAAAAAAGAAAGCTGTGGTGATGGATGTGGAGGATGTGGTGGTAAATGTGAGCATTAATGGAACGGTAAATTTGGGTTTTAACGAGAATCTAAGCTATTTTTTTAATTGATAAATAATGAATTACTAAGCAATTTCTACCAATGTGATAAATTCAATTATCTAAATTTTATTAATCTTACAATACCTCAATTTGGTTTTTTTGTTAAAACAATGAATAAGAAATTTCTAGCCCTGTCAATTATCGTAATCAGCGTTCTGTTGTTGCAATTTACTCATTGTCAGCAGGCAAAAGTCAATGTGCATCCGCTCACGAATAGTTGGGAAATAGCAGTTCCAAATCAAGAAATACCAGAGGGTTTAATTTCTTTAAGCGCTAAAGATTGCGGTACTTGTCACCAAGATCATTATAATGAATGGAAACTTTCTACACATGCTCACGCATGGACCGACCTGCAATTTCAAGCTGAATTAAAAAAAGAATCTAGTCCTTTCATGTGCATCAATTGCCATATCCCACTACAAAACCAGCAGGAATATATTGTAGAAGGCTTAATAGATGGAGACATTTATAAACCGGTAAAGAAAAAAAATCACAAGTTTGACTTTGAGTTGCAGCAAGAAGGAATAAATTGCGCAAGCTGCCATGTAAGAGATGGCGCTGTAATTGGGCCAACTGGTACAACAAAAGCACCTCACAAAACAATAAAAGACACTAGTTTTCTATCTGAAAAGTTATGCATCTCTTGTCACAATGCTACTGCTGTAATTACGCCAACATTGGCCTGCACATTTGAAACTGGAGATGAGTGGAAATCAGGCCCTTTTTTTGGAAAAAAGAATTGTATCTCTTGCCACATGGAACCTTTAAATCGTGAGGTTGTAGCAGGATTTGGAGTCAGGCCAAGCCGCTTACATTACTTTGCAGGCTCGGGAATTCCAAAGCTGAGTCATCTTGAATCTAAGCAGCTTCATGGGCTTGGGTTTTATCCTTCTAAACTTCAAAAATCATATTCCTTGCATGATAGCATCAACTATACAATGAAAATAGTTAATGAATTTGCTGGCCATAATGTTCCGACTGGCGATCCTGAGCGGTTTTACAATGTCACTTTTGTGCTTAGAAATGATAAGGATTCTATCTTATCGACACAAACAGAAAAGATAGGTGAAGAGTGGCAGTGGTATCCCGAGGCCAAGAAACTATCAGACAATAATCTAAAACCCGAAGAAGAAAGAGTTTTTACTTTTTCTTATCAAGCAAATAAAAAAGAGAAATTGAGTTTGTCGGTTAACATTACCAAACATCGACTTAGCCAAGCATCGGCAGATTACAACAAACTAGGAGATAATTACCCGCTTTTTATCACGGTTTTTGAGGAAAACTGTGAAGTAGAAATAAAATAGAAGTTTTTTGATTAAAATTCGCATTAAAACAGAATTAAAAAGCCAAGAAATTAGTGTTAATATTTCTTAGCCAAAGCCCTTTGTTCCCTATACTTTAATTTTATCTTTGCGAAATGAAAGAAAAGATTATCATCATTGATTTTGGTTCTCAATACACGCAATTAATTGGGCGTAGAGTTAGAGAATTGAATGTTTATTCGGAAATACATCCTTATAACAATCCACCTGAAATTGACGAAACAGTGAAAGGTGTTATTTTATCGGGAAGCCCACATTCTGTACTAGAACAAAATGCACCACAATTTGATCTTTCAGCCATTAAAGGGAAATTGCCTTTATTAGGCGTTTGTTATGGTGCTCAATACATGGCGCATCACTATGGGGGCGCAGTTATGCCTTCAAAAATTAGAGAATACGGCAGGGCCAATTTAAGCACAGTGAGTCAAAAAAATGTATTAACAAAAGGCCTTACATTGTACTCACAAGTCTGGATGTCTCATGGAGATACCATTTCTGAAGTGCCCAATAATTTTGAACTCATTGCAAGTACTGAAGATGTTGAGGTTGCAGCGTATCACATACAAGGGGAAAACACTTTCGGAATTCAATTTCACCCAGAAGTTTATCATAGCACAGAAGGCTTAGAATTGTTGAAAAACTTTATCGTCCATGTTTGTGCTTGTCAGCAGAATTGGACTCCTTCTGCTTTTGCAGAAACAACTATTCAAGAATTAAAAGATAAAATTGGCAGCGACAAAGTAGTGTTAGGATTAAGTGGAGGTGTGGACTCAACAGTTGCTTCTTTGTTATTGCATCAAGCAATAGGAAAAAATTTGTACTGCATTTTTGTTGACAATGGTTTACTTCGAAAAAACGAATTTGAATCTGTTTTAGAGCAATACAAACATTTGGGTTTAAACATCAAAGGAGTAGATGCAAAACAGCGATTTTATGATGCTTTGGCTGGAATAACAGAGCCAGAAGAAAAACGAAAAGCAATTGGCAAAACCTTTATAGAAGTATTTGACGATGAAGCCCATTTAGTTGAAGATGTAAAATGGCTTGCGCAAGGAACCATTTATCCAGATGTGATAGAATCGGTATCGGCCACTGGTGGCCCTTCGGCTACTATAAAATCGCATCACAATGTTGGTGGATTGCCAGATTTTATGAAATTAAAAGTGGTTGAGCCTTTGCGCTTACTATTTAAAGATGAAGTCAGGCGAGTTGGTCGTTCATTGGGTTTGAATGAAGAATTGTTAGGTCGTCATCCTTTTCCAGGGCCAGGCTTGGGAATTCGTATTCTTGGAGACATTACGGCCGAAAAGGTACGGATATTGCAAGAGGTGGACGCTGTGTTTATAGACGGATTAAAAAAAGAAGGATTATACGGTGATGTTTGGCAAGCTGGCGCAATTTTATTGCCAGTGAAATCGGTAGGAGTAATGGGAGATGAACGCACCTACGAATCGGCAGTTGCCTTAAGAGCAGTTAGCTCAACCGATGGAATGACAGCCGATTGGTGTCATTTGCCTTATGAGTTTTTAGCAAAAACATCGAATCAAATTATTAACAAAGTAAAAGGAGTAAACCGTGTTGTTTATGACATCAGCAGCAAGCCACCTGCTACAATAGAATGGGAATAATTATGAAGAAATACATCATTGGAATCATTGCATGTTTATTGACAATTTCGATAAACGCTCAGGAAGTAAATAATGAATTAGAAGTACATAAAATTAATGGTAAGGAATACTACATACATGTAGTTGAACCAGGAAATACCTTGTATGCCATTAGTCGAAAATATGCAGTGCCAGTTGAGGTATTAAAAACAGAAAATCCGAGGCTTTCACAAGAGCTAACCATTGGCGATCGTTTATTAATTCCAGTAAAAGAAGTAATTCGTAAAGACCTAAGCGAAGGTTTGGAAATTGACGGTAATTTTTTGATTCATGAAGTTCAAAGAAAGAATACCTTATACTCTATAGCCAAAGAATACAATGTAGAAATAAATGAAATCATAGCAGTAAACCCTGAAATTGAAGAAGGATTAAAAAAGGGAATGAAGATAAAAATTCCGGTTGCAAAAATTAAAAGCAAACCAGAAAACGCGAAATACATTGTTCCTGCAAGTACCAACCCTTATGTAACCCATTTAGTGCTTGCCAAAGAAACTCTATACAGTTTATCGAAATTTTATAATGTAACGGTAGATTCAATTTTAGAAGTCAATAATGGCTTAATAGAAGGCTTAAAAGTAGGGCAGTTGATAAACATTCCGATTATAAAAACTTATGAAGATACAAGTGTAGTAAAAGTGGAATTTGATAGCACTGCAGTGAAAGAGCGCTACAAAGTTGCTTTGTTAATGCCCTTGTATTTAGATTTATTAAATTCTGTTCAAGACACAAGTTATAAAGAGTCTGAAGCTATTTTTAAAGATTTGTTTAATAAATCGAAGTATGGAATAGAATTTTATCAAGGGTTTAAAATCGCAGTGGATTCCCTGTTAAAAATGGGATTAAACCTAAAGTTAGAAGTTATAGATACTAAAAACGACCTTGAACATGTTAAAAAACTTTTGGCATCAGGCCGATTGAATGAATTGGATTTAATCATAGGTCCGCTTTATTTAGATGAATTTATGCTGGTGGCGGATTTTGCGAAAAAACACAAAATCAATATTGTATCTCCAGTTAAACAAAGCAATAAAATATTGTTGGGTAACAATTATGTCAGCAAAGTAGCTACAAGTGAGCCTGTGAGGTTAAAATTTTTGGGTCAATACATGGCTGATTCTCTAAAACACGATAATTTATTTTTGGTTTATCCCGATCATTTTTCAGAGCGCAAGCGCGTTGAAAACATTCAAAAGTATTTTATAAAAACAATAGAGCAAACTGGCGATTCGGTTCGGGTCAGTTTTCCAAAAGAAGTCTTGTGGAATCCATCCATGTTTTTTGCTGTTAAGTCAAGATTGGTAAAAGATAAGCAAAATACCATCGTCATACCATCAGATGATCAGGCGTTTATCACTCAGTTTTTAACCATGATGAGCCCGCTTCACGATGAGTATAAAATTAAAATTATCGGTTTAGAATCTTGGCAAAATTTCGACAACATAGAAGTAGAATACTTGCACCATTTAAACATCAATTTAGTGGTTTCTGAATTTATCGATTACGGATCGCCGGCTGTAAAAGCATTTGATAAAAAATTCTACGAGCAGTATCAATTTTTACCTGAAAAGTTTTCTTACCTTGGCTATGATGTAGGGATGTATTATTTGAAATTGTTGAATGATTTTGGCCTAAACTTCGAGGTGATGTTTTTGGGAATACAAGATCAATTGCTGAGTCGAAAATTTGAATTCTTTAAAACGGGTATAGAAAGTGGTTATGAAAACCACAGTGTTTTTTTAGTGCATTATAAAGATTATAGCTTGCAGCTAAAAAACAAATAAGCCTTTAAAAGCCATAGAGTACTTTCTGTAACTGAGATATACAATGCAAATCGCTATTATGTAATAATACCTTGATGGCTTAGCATCTTCTTTACTATTGCCTAAAAGGATTAAAGATTACAGAAAACACATCGACTCAACAAAATATCGTTTAGGTATTAAAAATCCGTTAGATACCATATATTTGAGAGTAGAAAATAACATTTGGACATTGTAAGCTCCCCGAAATATTGAAACTGCAAAAAAGACTTTTAAAGATTACCCTGATCTTCATTATCGACAGTTTGATTTTCAAAATGCAAGCTCCTTTTCGGAAGCCTTTGACCAAATTGATATTCTTTTCTTATTGAGACCGCCAAACATTTCAGACATTGAAAAAGTATTTCGACCACTTTTAAAATCAGCTTAGCAAAATGGAATAAACAAGGTCGTTTTCTTGTCGGTTCAAGGTGCAGAAAAAAGCAAGGTAATTCCTCATAACAAGATAGAGCGATTAATCCAAGAGTTTCAGTTCAACTCTATTTTTGTGCGACCAAGTTATTTTATGCAAAACTTAACCAGCACTTTACTACCTGAGCTTATAAATAAAAGGAGTATTACATTACCATCTGGAAGTGCAAAATTTAATTGGATTGACGTTAAAAACATCAGTGAAGTAACTGCGAATCTTATCCTAAAATTTGACAATTATCGAGACCAATCTTATGAAGTTACTGGAAGGGAAAACAAGAATTTCGGTGAGGTTGCAAGAATTATTTCTAGTGTTTTGGGAGAAAAAATAAGGTTTTTTAGCATTAACCCAATAAGCTTTTATTTCCGAAAGAGAAGAGAAGGAGTTCAAAATGCATTTGCTATGGTTATCACTATCCTTCACTTTTTACCTCGCCTTCAAGCTGAACCTAAAATATCAGACAACTATCAAAAATTGACTGGAAAAGTTCCAACTACTTTACAGGAATTCATTGAACGAGAAAAAGATAAACTAAGTCAGCCCGATAAGATGTAATTTCTTCACAGCTGGCAAAAGGTTTTTTCAATGTGCTAACTATCAACCTTGTTTAGCGCATTAAATGAATATGCTGTTTGACATTTTTCTTCTCAAATCATTTGCCGCTCATCCAATTTTTTTAAAATCAATAACTATGTAAAGTGTAGATTATTAGTGATATGTCTTTTTATTGCGTTGCGCTTATACTACTATGCTATGCAAGATACTATATTTATCTAAATTTGTCCTAACATTTAAAAAACAATAATATGAAAACTATAAAAACATGGTCACTTGCTTTAGGCTTATTATTCCTAACAAGTTCTGCAACAATTGCAAAAGAGGTAAAAAACATAAAAATTAAATTGCAAGCTGAGGTAAATGTAGATTTAGCTCAATTTGGGAAGTATTTAAAAGATGGAAATCCACATGTAGCTGAGGGGCTATATAGAACGGAAGACAGTCGATATTTAATTGCTATTATAAAAAACAGCGAAAAGACTCATGATTTTATTGGGGTTGTTGTTTCAGCTGAAAATCCATTTTGGCATCGGGGAGACATCAAGTTTAATTTTGTGATTGACGAAAACAATAACTTGAATGGATTATACTATAACTGCAAAGGAGATTCTTTTCCTGTCAATTTTAAAATAGCAGCAAATGGAATTGAGTCCTCTTTAATCGAAAAGGTGGAAATGGAAGAGCTAAGATTTTTGGGCTTAGCTCTTTTATAAATTATCTTAAATCAATCACTTCGAAATCGGGGTGGTCAGCTTGCTTAAAAGTAAATTTACTTGGTGCGATGGATTCGTTTGGTGTAAATGTTTTAATATTATAAGTAAAATCCGTTCCATCTTTTCCTTTAATTTCTATTTTTGAAACCACCATTTTAGTCTGGTTGATGTAAAGTTTTACTGTGTGAAAACTTTTCTCGTCTGGTTTCTCAGGATATAAATTAACCACATCAAGTTCAACTCCGTCTAAAGTAACTTTAGAGTCATATTTGTATTTAAATCCTTTTTCCCACATAGTCAAAATGCTTACAGGATTTATATAGTCTTCATTATCTTCTCCTTGCGGTACTTCATTGATTTGCACTTCCTCGGCATCTTCTAACACAGTCCAAACGGTTTTACCATCTGAAATAATCACTTGCCCTGCTATGTCAAATTTGTATTTTTTACCTTGAGTTAATAAAGAACCTTTTTGAGTTTCATTTATTCCTTCTTCTTTGTTTAGCATTTTATACTCAAAATCAGCGTGCATGCTGGTATAGCTTTCTGTCTTCTTACTTAGTTTATCTAAGATGGTTTTTGCTTTGGCATCTTGTGCTTTAGCCGATAGGGTAGAAGCAACAAGAATGGCTCCCATTAATAAGGTTTTTATTTTTCTCATGTTAATTAATTTCATTGATTTCTTTCAAGAATTGTTCCAAACTCATTTCATCGGTGATTAATACTTGTCTCGCTTTGCTTCCTTCAAATTGCCCAATTATTCCAGCCGCTTCTAATTGATCGATAATTCGCCCTGCTCTGTTGTATCCTAGCTTTAATCTTCTTTGCAACAAAGATGCTGAACCTTGTTGATGCTGCACAATTATTCTTGCGGCATCTTCAAATAATGCATCGCGGTCTGCTAGGTCAACCTCGCCAGCTGCTTTGCTGTTTTCGTCTATGTATTCTGGAAGTAAATAAGCATCGGGATAAGCCCTTTGAGAACCGATAAATTCAGTTAATTCTTCTACTTCTGGTGTGTCAACAAATGCGCATTGCAAACGAATTAAATCGCTTCCTGTTGACATTAGCATATCTCCTCGGCCAATTAATTGTTCTCCACCGCCAGTATCTAAAATGGTTCTTGAGTCAATTCCAGAAGTTACCCTAAAGGCAATACGAGCTGGGAAATTTGCTTTGATAGAGCCTGTGATAATGTTGGTAGAAGGCCTTTGTGTTGCAATAATTAAATGAATACCAATAGCACGAGCTAATTGAGCCAATCGAGCAATAGGAGTTTCTACCTCTTTCCCTGCTGTCATAATTAAATCGGCAAACTCATCTATGATTAGCACAATGTATGGTAGGTATTTATGTCCGTTTTCTGGATTTAACTTTCGTGCAATAAATTTGGCATTGTATTCTTTTATATTTCTAACAAAAGCATCCTTCAGTAATTCATAGCGATTGTCCATTTCTATACACAAGGAATTTAGTGTATTGATTACCTTTTGATTATCTGTAATGATTGCTTCTTCAGTATCGGGTAATTTAGCTAAATAATGACGCTCTATTTTATTAAAAAGTGTTAGCTCAACTTTTTTGGGATCTACCAATACAAACTTTAATTGGGCAGGATGTTTCTTGTATAATAATGAGGTGAGTATAGCATTTAAACCGACAGATTTTCCTTGTCCTGTAGCTCCTGCCATCAACAGGTGTGGCATTTTAGCTAAGTCAAAAATATAAGTTTCATTCGAGATGGTTTTGCCCAAAACAATGGGTAAGTCAAACTTTGAATTTTGAAACTTCTCTGAAGCAATCACCGTGCGCATAGAAACGATGTCGGGGTTTTGGTTTGGCACTTCTATACCGATAGTTCCTTTTCCGGGAATTGGAGCTATGATACGAATTCCCAAGGCTGCTAAACTTAATGCGATATCGTCTTCTAAGTTTTTAATTTTCGAAATTCGAACTCCTGGCGCAGGAACAATTTCATATAAAGTAACTGTTGGACCAATGGTTGCTTTAATGGTCTGAATTTTAATGTTATAATTCTCTAAGGTGTTTACAATTCTGTTTTTGTTTGCTTCTAATTCTTCCTTATCCACTTTTATTTTTCCATCCCCATGATCTACCAGGATGTCAATGTTTGGCATTTTAAATTCTGATAAATCTAATTTGGGGTCATACTCACCAAAGTCTTTTAATTTTTGGTTTATTTCATTATCGGAAAGTGTAACTTCTTTTTCAATTGGCTCTTCAATTTCGAGTGATAAGTCATCAGCTATTTCTGCTTTGGGGGTTTCATTAGCTGTATCTTTTAGTTCTATCGATAAATCCTCATCTTCTAATTCATCTGCTAAGTCATCATCTAGATTAGAATCTTCTATGGATAAGTCAATCGATGATTCTAAACTGTCTTCGTTTTCGTCATCTACTTGACTTGACAAATCTTCAAGCTCATTGGTATTATCATCTTGAATTGTCAGGTTCGCTTCATTTTCTTTTCGCTCAATTTTTGAAATGGCAGCCTTTATTATATCAGAGAAATTAAAATTTAAAAGTAAAAAGACAGCAAGTACAAAAAAGATGAAAATGCCACTTCCAATAGAGCCCAACAGACTTCCTAAAAACAAATTTGATTCGTAACCAACCGCTCCACCTAGAAAATATAAATTGTCTTTAAAGAAATAACCAAAGAATAGAGAAGACCACAGGATGATAAAAGCACTTGTTTTAATCGTTTTCTTTGGAGGTAGTAAATTGATTTTGAATAAGATTCTAAATCCAAATAGAAAAAACAGACCAACAAAAATAAAAGAAGAAATACCAAACCAATCAGTAATAAACAAATGAGAAAGATAAGCGCCAATTTTTCCCAGCCAATTTTCCACAAGGATATCTGAATTAAACAAATACTCCCATAAGCCTAGCTCAACTTTACTTTGATCAATTTTCCATGTGAAAATAAAGGAGGTAAATGCGATGAGTAGATAAGCAGAGAACAAGATGAAAAATAAACCACTTATTTGATGGGTTTTTTCATTTTTAAAGAATGATATAACTTTTTTGAAAGGCTTAGAGATCTTATTCGACTTTAAAGATTTTTCTTTCTTTTTTTTAGTCGATTTTTCAGCCTTGGGCACTTCTTCTTTATCAGACTTAAAGCGGTTTTGAATCATTCAGATTTTGCTCATTAATTGTTACAAGCTTACAAATTTAAGTGGATTAATTGGAGGAATGAAAATATATTTCGCTTTAAAGTAACACTGTATTGTTTATATTTTAGGTATCGGCTTTATCCATTTGAGAGCTGATAAAAGGAATTCTTGGAGCAAGGAAATAGCCTGTTAAACTTGCAAATAAAATGGGAATAAAATATGAGAACCCTGTAAGTGTGGCCAATAAGATAGTAGAACTCATGGGTGTGCGAGTAACACATGCATTGATGCTAGCCATGCAGCTTATTATCGCAAGTGAGACGTCGATGCTTGGAAAAAGATGATGAATGATTAAACCTAAAGTTACACCAACAAAAAAGAGGGGAATTATAAACCCACCCCTCCAGCCTGAAGTTACTGTAACTGAAATTGCTATTATTTTAAATATAAGAATCAAAATAAGAAATTGAAACGAAAAGTCGGCAATGAGGAGTTCATTTATCTGGTAGTGCCCAAAGTAACGTGTAATGGGAAGGTAATATGAAATAATACCTAAAAGAAGTCCTCCAATTGTAGTTTTAACATAAATCGGGAGAGGATACTTTTCGAAAAGTAACTTTAAAAATTTTGTACAAAAGATAAATCCCCAGCCTAAAATCGCTGCAGCAATAGCAAATAGTATTACTAATCCAAAATCAAAAGGGCTTACGAACTCATAAGTTGGCAAATCCCAGGTTGCACCTAAGCCCAATTCAATTATAAATGCAAAAACAACATAACTAAAACAACTAGCCACTAAAGCTGGTATTATTGCTTTGTAGTATTCCACTGCATGTTTATGATGTAAAATCTCTAAAGAAAATAAACTGCCACCCAATGGAGCGCCAAACAAAGCTGTAAAACCAGAAGCCATGCCAGCAATGCTTAAAGACCTTAACTCTTCGCCTTTTATGCGAAATATTATCCCTAACCAAGAGCCAGTTGATCCAGTGATTTGCACCAAAGGCGCTTCAGGGCCAAGACTCCCACCAGAAGCAACGCATAGCAAAGAAGATAAAATCATTGAGGGATTGTTTTTTGGATCTAGTTTCCCTTTATTGAATCGAATATTGTTTACAATTAATTGAATCTCGCCAGGGTTTCCAATAAAATGTATCACTAAACCAGCTAATAGTCCGCATATAGTCATTGCTACGATAGTAAGCCATCCGCTATAATGTGCAATTTTCTCAGTTAAAAACTCTAAGCATACCCAATAAACTCCAGCTATAAGTCCCCCCATTAAACCAAGTAAAGCCCAGAGTAAAAAGGAACGACTAAATAAAAAAGGACTTAACCGTATTGGCTGATCCAATACATTTAGATACTTAATTAGCTTCTTTTTGTTTTTAACTTTCAATGCTTTTGGATTTGAATATTCGTTTCTGAAAAAGGGCTGTAAATTTCATAAAATATAGTTGACCTTTTATAAAAAAAGTCAGTCGCTTCAATTTGAAGCGACTGACAGATAGATTTAGAATTTGGCAGTTATTGAAAGCATGAAATTTCTTCCCGCTGCTGATATCCCTGAACTATAAGGGCGATAGCGTTGATCTGCTAGGTTTTCTATACCTGTATTCAGTATAAAAGTTGTAGAAAATTCATAAGAAGCTTTTAAATTAAATGTAAACCATGCAGGAGCATAAGTTTCTCCATTGGCATCTTTTGCATACAGCTCAACTTTTGTTTTTTCTCCAAAAGGCAAATCTTTGTGCTTACGCTCAGCCATATAATTCGCATAAAACTGCAAATGCAATTTGTTGGCTTTGTAGTTAAGTCGGGCAACTCCAAACAATGGAGGAGCATGTCTCGAAGGGCTTTTACTTCCATCGTCGAGCTCTTCTTCTCCTACTTGGTAGTTGAAGTCAGAAGAAATGCTAAAACCTGCTGGAAGTTTTATTTCAAGTCCCGCTTGAACTCCATAAACATGAGCTTCTGCTGCGTTTTGTATAGCTTGCACACTGCTTAATACGCCTTTGTACATGATACTGTCTTGACCGTCTAATTGATAATCTCTTTTCACTAAGGCATTTTCAAGTAGGGTATAGTAAGCAGTAACATCAACTTTAACTACATCATTAAAGATTTTTGCAATCCCAAAATCAACATTATAAGCATACTCTGCTTCTAGTTTTGGGTTGGGCACAGTAACTCCACCAGCTTCTGAATCAAAAATCTTTCCTACATCATCCACATTAGGCGAGCGAAATGCAGTTCCAATATTGGCATTTAAAACCCATGATTTTGTTGGTCTATATACACCGCCGATGCTTCCAGTAACAGAACTTTTGTCCAGCTTCACATTGTTGAATGGCAATGGATAAAACTCGATGTTTTTCGTAAAATCAGCATCAATCGCATACTTGTTAAAGCGTATGCCTGCTAAAGCTGTGAATTTATCTGAAACTTTGTATTCGTCATTGAGGTAAACAGCCATAGAACTCCATTTAGAATCTGGATATCTAGAAGGGCCAACAGCTGAAGTATCCATTTCAATATCGGTAATTGATCCTACAGAAACTACATCATTCAAAATGTATTCAGCACCATAATACAGCTTGTTTTTTTCACTTAAAGTTTTAGTGAAGTCTAAGTTGATAGAATAAGCTTCAACTTTTTCTTCATTTACAGTCCGATCAGCTTTATTTAAGGAACGATCCATTCTGCTTTCACCAAAGGATTGATTTGCTATTCTCATGGTCATCTCGTCATACAAGGCATTGTCTCCTTTGTGATTTATAGATAAATTATTCATCATCCAGCTTTGAGGACCATAATACCATTCGGCATATCGAAGCTTCCCATTTTTATAGCGATTATTTCTATCATATCGGCCATAAGGAGAAGTTTCTGAATAGTGAAATCCATATTGAAAATCCCATTGTTCATTGGGCTTAAATCGGATTTTTTGCATCATATTTATTTGTGAATAGGCCGAGGGGATTTGCAGCAAAGGGTCTTCTTGGCTTACAATACGGTCAACACTATCTTGCCTTTGCACATAAGAGGATTTAATGTAATCTTCAGAACCATGGCTTCCTTGTTTTAAATGATCATAATCCCAAGAACTAAAGCTTGTTACAAGTGCCCATTTTTTCCAACCAATGTTAACATTAAAATGTCCAGTTTGTTCCTTGTTTGCACTTGAATACCGAGCCAAGGCTTTACCAGTAATTAAAGGTTTGTCATTCAAGGAGAGCTGAGGTGTTAACGTTTGAAAACTCATGACCCCACCAATGGCATCACTACCATAAATTACTGAGCCTGGTCCAAAAAGAACCTCAGTGCTTTCCATGACAAATGGGTCTAAATTTATGACATTTTGAAGGTTTCCACCTCTAAAAATAGCTGAATTCATGCGAACTCCATCAACTGAATATAAAAGCCGATTTGTTGCAAAACCTCTAATCATTGGACTTCCGCCACCTTGTTGACTTTTCTGTATATAAACTTTACCAGAAAGGCTTAAAAGGTCAGCAGCAGTTTGAGGATTCTGAAATGCTACATCTTTGGGCGTAATGCTCACAATTTTTGAAGGTACATTGTTAGTCGCTTGTTGCCACCTAGTTGCAGAAACCACGACTTGGTCTAAAGTTATATTCGTTTGTTTCAACTGAATTTTGAACCCTAATTCTTCAAGTTGATGATAACTTACAATCATGGTTTCATAGCCCAATAAGCGAATGTGTATTAATTCTGCATTTTTTAATGCATCTATATTCGCTTGTCCTTCACCATTTGTCGAGATAAATGCTTTTGGCGAATTGCTAATTAGCGATACCATCTCTAGTGGTTCTGCTGTTTCGCTATCTTTAATAGTTATTGTTTGAGATTGTGCATAAAATAGCAGTCCCACCATTAACCAAAAAAGCATTATAATTTTTTTCATTATAATTTTTTTAAATTAATAAAATAAGTTTAGTCCGCTTTTAATTAATTAAGAAGCAGACGATTAATTGTTTAAAATGTAAATTAAATAAACTCTGGTGGGGGCGTTGGTGGGCTGTATTTTAAGGTTTTATAAAAGCTTAAAACACAAATTGAATACTGTGTTTTCTCTATTTCGATAAATGAGTCTTGCTCTACTTTTTCTACAAAGAAAAGTGATTTAAAAAATTGTAGCAAGTTCTTTTGATTTTTCTGATGATGAGGGTTGTTTCCCAAAGTGTTTACTAACAAGCCGTCCAGTTGCTTGTTGAGTTTTGTTTCTTCATAATCCCACCAGCACCAATAGTATGTGGTGTCATTTCTTTCTTCTGACTTTACAATGTCATACATTTCTCCCTTAAGCTCAAATTCTTTAGAATGTTTCCATTTTAGCGCTTTTTTATCTTTCTCAGCTATTTTCAACAAGACAAGCTCAGAATCATCTAATCCCGAAATCATTTTCCACTTTACTTCTTTACGAACTTGCTTTTTTTGAATTTTTAAAACAAAATAAGCTGTAGTAACAGGAGCTATAAAGCAAATGAGCAGTAATATGCCAAAAAACTTGGCCTTCAAAAGCTTATATTTAAGTTGAAATAAAACATGGTTAGCAAATTTAGAATTTAATGCTGTTCATTTTCTATTATAAGCGACAAATGTTCTAGACGCTAGTTAATCCTTTTGTAAATAAAAATTGATTATTCTTTCCGTTTCAAGTTCCTCTGCATGCTCAAGCAATGCTCTATTCACTTCATAAACTAAGTTAGAGTTTAACGGAAAGGCAAAACCATATCCTTGTTTATAATATTCTGCTTTAGCAATATACAATTCGTCATCATGTTTTTTATTCAAATAATGCAACAATTGTGGACGATCATAAACCACCGCTTTTACCGATTTTTCTTTTAATAAATCGATTGCTTCATTAAGCTTATTTGTTTCAATTACTTTAGCTTGATGTTCTTGTAGAAATTCGATGGATGGAGAATCACTGATGGTAGCCACTTTTTGATTTGATAGCTGCTCAATGTTAGTAACAGTTGATGAACCAAGAGAAGAAATGGTTAATGTGCTTGCAATGCCTGCAACCATTGAAGTAGCAAAAATGATGGAAATCACCATCCAAGCACCTGCAATGATTCTGCCCCATAGTGTGATTGGTGCTTTGTCGCCATAGCCTGTTGTACTCATGGTAACAATTGCAAGCCACATTCCATTTGCAATGCCATCTACAGGGTTTTTAGGAAATTGATCTGGTGACTTTTTATGCTCTGCAATCCAAAATAAGGTGCCAACAATTCCGAGTATGATTAAAAAAAGTCCAACTGCCATGAATAGTTTTAAACTAAAAATGGGTTTAATCTTTTGCCAAAGACTTAGTTCGTCAGTTCTTGAAACAATAGCCAAACTAGAATTGTAAAAGGGTTGAGAAAACCTCATTTCTTCTAATCTGTTTGAAGTAATACTAATGGGACCAACAATTAGATCTAATTGAAGATTTGTTAAAGCTTGAATAGCTCCTTCAACAGTTTTAAAAGGAATGTATTTATAATTCCATGCTTTTTTATATGCAATATCATCCCAGATTTCAGGGGCAATTCCTTTGTAATTTCCATTATTATAAATTAAAAAGGGTTCACTTCCTGTAATTCCGACTAATATGGTATCAGTGCCGTTTTTACCTAATTGATTTTGGGCATGTAGATTAGCATGATGTAATAATAAAGTGAAACATGTAAAAAATATGAAAAAGAAGATTCTTTTAAAAGACATTGAATTTTTTAATTTGTTGGGTGATGAATTAGGAACGTATTATCAATACAAGATTGAGCTCAACAAAAATAATACTTCTACGAACTAGAAAAATGAAATTAAAGAAAAATGAACTTTGGAAAAGAATTGGAAAGATTTACAACTATTTGACTTTATCAAAAATAGATTGTATTTCATTTTCGAGTTTAGCAGCTGAAATCATTTCATAACCATCCTCTAATTTCAAATCATTAGGATTAATGTCCTTTTTTACTACTCCCTCTACGGTAAACTTCATGTGAGTGTCGTAATTTACCATTTCATATTCCATAAGCACTCCTGGGATTCCTTCAAAAGGAGTTGCATTATTTGGATTTTTAATTTTTATCTTATCGGTGTAATATACAGTGTATAACGTTTCACCATCTTTTAAAAGCTTTGCTTCTTTGCATTTAAAACCAGCAATATCTTTTTTATTTCCTGTATATTCTATTTCAATTCCAGCTAGTTCTGGCTGCATTTGAGATATATCTTGATGCGATAATTTGCTTGCAAATTTCTTATTGAGCATTTTGACTGTATGGGTCAACTGGTTGTTGTCTGCTTCACTGATAATCGAAGTTTTAAATAAGCCCATTCCTGCAATAATATCAGTTCTGTAGTTGTCATCTTTAAATGACATCTCCATTCTTCTTGGCATTAAATCAAACATAACATTGTCTTCACTAATGCCGGGATATTCAATTTTATAGGTAATTACCCCTTCTTTAACATAATCTGTGAATGGGTTTTCAAAACACCCTACTAATAGTAAACTTAAAGCTAAAAAAAGCAGGCTAGTAAGTTTATTTTTATGAAATGTTACTTTCATTTTGTTTAAGTAGTAATTTATACAGTGGTTAAGTGAACAAATGTATCATATTTTTTTAAAAGAACGACAAAATGTGTAATTCTTTGGATAAACTTAATAAATATTTCGATTAAGTAAAATCCTGATTTGTTGAATATAATCTAATTTCATGCATGGGTAATGTTATAATCTCGTTAATTTTGGCGCAAATACAAAGTATTAAAATAAATGAAAACAATTCAACTGTTAGAACAAAAATCTGAGATTGGGGCAGGTACAAGAGGGGCAAGTTTAGGCATTGATGCTTTAAAAGTAGCTTCTTTGAATCAGAACAATATGTTCTTTTTAAAATACAAAACTCAAAAGATAGCTCATCAAAATCATTTATTGTATGAAGAAAACAGAACACCTACTGCTATTCGGATAGAGGGTATTGTAAAAGTTTATGAGGCTACATCTGAAGCAGTTAAAGAAGTTTTCAAGAATAATAAGTTTCCCTTGGTGCTTTCTGGAGACCATGCATCTGCTGGAGGAACAATAGCGGGAGTTAGAGCTGCAAATCCTGACAAAAGCTTAGGCGTGATTTGGATAGACGCACATGGCGATCTTCATTCACCTTATACTTCTCCTACAGGAAATATACATGGAATGCCCTTGGCTACAGCACTTGGAGAAGATAATTTAGATTTTCAAATAAAGGAAATTAAAGATGAAGCCAAAATTGGCTGGGATGCTTTGAAAAACTGTCAGGGATTTTCACCCAAGATAAAACCTGAAGATTTAATCTTTTTTGGAGTTAGAGATACCGAAGAACCGGAAGACAAGTTAATCGAAAAATTAAATCTAAAAAACTATACTGTTGCTGAAACAAGAGCACTAGGCATTCAACAAGCGGTGAAAGATGCTTTAAAAAGGCTTCAGCATTGTGATTTAATTTATATTTCTTTTGATGTGGATAGCATGGATTGTGATTTGGTATCGAGAGGAACAGGAACTCCAGTGCCGAATGGTTATACACCTGAAGAGGCTTTTCAAATAATTGAAGAAATAATAAAAAGTGGCAAGGTAGCTTGCTTTGAGATGGTGGAAGTCAATCCAACACTCGATAACAAAATAAATTTAATGGCAGAAACTGCTTTTCATATTCTTGAAAAAACAGTTGATGCAATCGAAAAGTATAGTAAATGAATCCTTTAGAAAGTAAGTTAATAGGTGAGCTTCAAACCATTTTGCCTCAAATCTTTAATCAAGAAATTGATTCAGGTCAAATTCAAATTCAGCAAACCCGAAAAGACTTTGTTGGTGATTTGACTTTGGTCGTTTTTCCGCTAACTAAAATTTCAAGAAAATCTCCTGAACAAACTGCTAATGAAATTGGAGATGAATTACTTTCAAAACTAGATTGGATAACAAACTACAATGTCGTTAAAGGCTTTTTGAATTTAGTTGTCAGCAAAAAGTATTGGTTGAACTTCTTTAGAGATAATTATTTAAACAATAAATTTGGGTTTGCCGCTAAAGCAAGTGGAAAAAAAATGATGGTTGAGTATTCATCACCAAACACAAATAAGCCGCTGCATTTAGGACATTTAAGAAATAATTTTTTAGGATATTCAGTTGCTGAAATTTTAAAAGCAAATGGGCACGAAGTCTATAAAGTTCAAATTATAAATGACCGAGGTATTCACATTTGCAAATCGATGTTGGCTTGGCTGAAGTTTGGAAACAGTGAAACACCAGAAAGTAGCGGATTAAAAGGAGATCATTTGGTTGGTAAGTATTATGTGGAATTTGACAAGCAATATAAAGCCGAGATTTCTACATTGCTAGATTCTGGAATGGAAGAAGAAGAGGCCAAAAAGAAAGCACCATTGATGCTGGAAGCACAAGAAATGCTACAAAAATGGGAGGCTGGAGATGAAGAAGTTAGAGCACTTTGGCAGAAAATGAATACTTGGGTTTACGATGGTTTTAAATTAACTTACGAAACCATGGGTGTTGATTTTGATAAGTTGTATTATGAATCGAACACTTACATTCAAGGAAAAGAAAAAGTGCTGGATTATAAAAATGCAGAAGACTTTTATCAGAAAGAAGACGGTTCAATATGGATTAATCTTGAAAAAGATAAATTAGATAACAAACTTTTGCTTCGCTCCGATGGCACTTCTGTTTACATGACACAAGATATAGGCACAGCGATTATTCGACATGAAGAATTTGCTTGTCAGAATTATTTATATGTTGTTGGAAACGAGCAGGATTATCACTTTAAGGTTTTGGCCATCATTTTGAAACGAATGGGAATGCAATGGGCTGATGGAATTGAGCATCTTTCTTATGGTATGGTTGATTTGCCTAGTGGTAAAATGAAATCTAGAGAAGGGACGGTTGTTGATGCCGACGATTTGATGGAGCAAATGGAGAATACTGCTGAAGAAATTTCCAAAGAATTGGGAAAGTTAAATGATATGCCAGTTGCTGAGCAAAAAGAATTGTTTCACAACATCGGATTGGGAGCCTTAAAGTATTTTATTTTAAAAGTCGATCCTAAAAAACGCATGTTGTTTGACCCCAAAGAATCGATTGATTTTAATGGAAATACTGGGCCATTTATTCAATATGCACATGCGAGAATACAATCTATTTTGACTAAGAATAATGCGGGCGGTTCATTTGAAAACCTAAGCATCGAAAAAATTGAAGACTTGGATTTGCAAGTTGTTAAGAAGTTACACGAGTATCCGCAAATTATATTTGAAGCAGGGGCAAACAAAAGTCCTGCAGTAATTGCGAATTATATTTATGATTTGGTAAAAGAGTTTAACCATTTCTATCAAAATTCACCTGCTATTATTAAGGAAGAAGATGTTGAATTAAAGTCATTTAGACTGGCTTTGTGTGAATTAACAGGCAATGTTATAAAATCTGGTATGGGCTTGTTGGGTATTAATGTACCTAATCGGATGTAGTTGATACTTGTATTCTTCTCCCGCAGATAACGCTAATTGGCGCTGATAATTATTGTAATAACTTAACCCGATTAACAATATAAAATCTGCGAGTATTTGCGAGAACTTGTCCGCCGAGGAGGATTCGCGGGAAATGATGCAACCATAGATGATAAGCCTTTTGGTGCTAATGTTATTGTAGGCGGAACAGGGAATGATAATGAAGAGTTTACTTTAAGTTTTTGCGACCTACCCAATGCAGGCGAGGATTTAGTGATGGATTTCGCTGAAATTAAAATCACACTAGATGATGCTTTATAGAGTAAGTGGGAAGCGGCTGGATTTAACGGAACAGGCATTGAAATAATTAATGATGAGAAGAAACAAATCATACTGGTTGAGAATTGCGCTAGCCTAGATAATTTAATTTTCTCTGATTATGAAACCTATGTTATTCATGCCAGTTTTAATTTTTTAACGGATAATATTGATGAAGAAAAGAAGTTTCATTTTAGTATTTTTCAAAAACGTTCGATAGACGAAACTATTGTTGGCGGCGAAACATTTGAAATACAAGCGCCAGACAGAAATAATTTTGATGCAGATGCTGGTGATGACATAGAGGTAATAAATACTGATTCTGTAACTATAAGTGCAGAACCTATTTTTGAATCTGCTATTTATAACTGGTACGATAATGAAGGAAATTTACTTCATACTGGAAAAGATTTTAAGGTTTCTGCTGAAATTTCTACTCGGTTTAAATTAGAAGTTATAGCACTTGAAGATGGCTTTAAAGATTATGATGAAATTGAAATTAAAGTAAAAGAAAATTATATTAAAAGTTACTCACCCAATCCTGCAGACAATTACCTAAATGTAGAATACAAAACGTTAAACGCACAAAGTGCATTTCTAGTATTGCTGAATTTACAAACAAATGCCTCTAATCAATATTTAATAGATCCATTATTGCAACAGATACAATTAAATACAAGCAATTTGCAAAACGGTAATTATGCATTACTACTTTTTGTTGATGGATTAATTCAAGAAAGCGAGCAAATTATAATAGAATAAAGAATAAGTTTGTATAAATAAAACACTAAATTTAGTCTAAAAATGAACACCTTAGTAGTAAACATAAAACAAGTTTTGCTTGGACTATTCTTTTTAGTTGCAACGCAAGTGCAAGCTCAGGTTAGCTTTGATCAAGTTGTTGTCAAAATCGATTCTGCTGGAAATGATTCTGTACAAGTGAGATATACTTCCTATCTAGGTAAGGCTTTTACCCATAGATATGTAATTTTTTACAACCACAATTATGGTTGTGTATTTCACCAAGGGTATATGGAATTTAAAGGTTCTTTAACAACGTCACCGATTACTTATGATACAACTCTTTTAATTGGTTATAGAGGGCCAGATACTGTAGTTACAAAATACTTGAGTTTAAAAGCTTCTTGGGATACCGCTTCAGTATCATTTCCTCCATTCCCAAAAATAATAATGGATACCTATATTTATGATTCTTGCCAAGTAACAAGAATTGACAAACACAAACAGAAGTTAACTATAGACATTTGGCCTAACCCAGCCAAAACTACAGTTAACTTTCGTACGCAAAATAACAATCCAATAGAAAGCATAAAAATCTATGATTTAAATGGAAAGTTAATTGCGATTCATTCTAATCCTAGTTCGCAAATACAAGTTTCAGAATTACCAAACGGCATCTACTTTGTGGAGATTAAAACGAATCAAGATCGTAAAACCAAAAAACTAATTATAAATCGTTAGCAAAACCCAATTCGGATAGTGATATAAAATCTGCGAAGATTTGTGAGAACTTGCCCGCCGAGGAGGATTCGCGGGAAATTAATCCAACTAATTTTTCTCCCGCAGATTGCGCTGATTGACGCTGATAATTATTGCAATAACTTAACCCGATTAACAACATAAAATCTGCGAAGATTCGCGAGAACTTGTCCGCCGAGGAGGATCAGCGGGAAACTCTTCAAACTTAAATTTCTCCAGTAGTTGACACAGATAAAACTAAAAATATTCAGCATTTAATAAATGACTTGGAGTGTTATTGCTTTGATTTTCTAATTGCAAATCGGACTTAGGTTTAAAGAGTATAATTCTTAATTTTGCCCACCTAATATCCTAAGTAAATGTTTGAGAATTTATCCGATAAATTAGACAGGGCCTTTAAAGTATTAAAAGGTCAAGGTCAAATAACTGAAGTAAATGTAGCCGAAACAACAAAAGAAATTCGCAGGGCGCTTTTAGATGCCGATGTGAACTATAAAACTGCAAAAAGTTTTTCTGACTCTGTTAAAGAAAAAGCGATAGGGCAAAATGTATTAACCTCACTTTCTCCTGGTCAGTTATTTACTAAAATTACCCACGATGAGCTAGCCAAATTAATGGGTGGCGAACAAGAAGAAATCTCTTTAGTTGGTAGTCCAGCAGTTATTTTAATTGCAGGTTTGCAAGGTTCTGGTAAAACAACTTTTACTGGAAAATTGGCTTACTTACTTAAAAACAAGAAAAAGAAAAATCCAATGTTGGTTGCAGCCGATGTATATAGACCTGCAGCCATTGACCAATTGCATGTTTTAGGAGAGCAGGTTGGAGTTGAGGTTTATTCAGATAAAGAAAATAAAAACCCGGTAGAAATTGCAAAAGCAGCGATTAATCATGCCAAGTCTAAAGGATATGATGTTGTGATTGTAGATACTGCTGGTCGATTGGCGGTTGACGAAACGATGATGAATGAAATTGCTGCTGTGAAATCAGCGATTAATCCTTCAGAAACTTTGTTTGTAGTTGATTCCATGACTGGGCAAGATGCTGTAAATACGGCTAAGGCTTTTAATGAGCGTATTGATTTTGATGGCGTAGTGCTTACAAAATTAGACGGTGATACACGCGGTGGAGCAGCCCTTTCAATTCGTTCGGTGGTTGATAAGCCCATCAAGTTTGTTGGAACTGGCGAAAAAATGGAGGCTTTAGATATTTTCTATCCTTCAAGAATGGCCGACCGTATTTTAGGAATGGGGGATGTTGTTTCTTTAGTTGAAAGAGCGCAAGAGCAATTTGATGAAGAAAACGCAAGAAGGTTACAAAAACGAATAGCCAAAAATCAATTTGATTTTAATGATTTCTTAGATCAAATCAATCAAATAAAGAAGATGGGTAATGTGAAAGATTTAATGGGCATGATACCTGGAGTTGGTAAAGCCATTAAAGATGTTGACATAGATGATGATGCTTTTAAACACATAGAAGCTTTAATTCACTCGATGACACCCGAAGAGAGAAGCAATCCAAGCATTATAAATGGCTCTAGAAGAAAAAGAATAGCCGCAGGAAGTGGAAGAACCATACAAGATTTAAATAAACTCATCAAGCAATTTTCAGATACAAGTAAAATGATGAAAATGATGGGTAACAAAAAGAATATGGCTAAAATGATGAGTAATATGCCAAAAATGCCAGGCGGATTTGGAAAATAGAAATTATGCAATTATTAGACGGTAAAAAAACAGCTGCAGAAATTAAAATTGAAGTTGCTGAAGAAATCAAAAGGCTAAAGTCAAATGGAGGTAAAATACCACATTTAGTTGCGGTTTTAGTGGGAAATAATGGTGCAAGCATCACGTATGTAGATGCTAAAATAGCAGCCTGCAAATTGGTTGGAATGAAAAGTACTATTGTCCGCTTAAACGATACTGTTACCGAAAAGGAATTGCTTAAAAAGGTAGATGAGCTCAATAAGGACAAAGATGTCGATGGTTTTATAGTGCAGCTGCCCCTTCCAAAACACATCAACGAGAAAAAAGTAACTGAAGCAATACGCCCAACGAAAGACGTCGATGGATTTCATCCTTCGAATATTGGAAAGATGATGTTGAATTTGCCAACTTTTTTACCGGCAACACCATTTGGCATACTGCAATTAATAGAGCGCTACAACATAGAGACGAACGGTAAGCATTGTGTTGTAATTGGACGTAGTTCTATTGTTGGTTCTCCAATTGCCAATTTAATGTCACGAAATTCATATCCTGGAAATTGCACGGTAACATTAACTCACAGTAGAACAGTGAATTTAGCTGAGATTACTAAAACTGCTGATATTCTAATTGTTGCACTTGGAAAGCCTCATTTCATCAAACCTGAGATGGTAAAAGATGGAGTTGTTATTTTTGATGTAGGCATTACTCGAATTGCCGATAAATCTAAGAAATCGGGATATAAACTTTATGGCGACGTTGACTTTGAAGCAGTAAAAGATAAGGCTTCATTTATTACACCTGTTCCTGGAGGAGTAGGGCCAATGACTATTGTGTCATTGTTGAAAAACACCCTTTTGGCGGCTAAAGATAAATAAGCCAGATACTACTGAAAGATAGAAATTAGCTTAAGAATACAAATTCTAAAGCACAAAAAAGCAAAAAAAACTCCTCCAAAAATGAAAATAGTTCAAATTGGAGGAGTTTCAAATTATTCAATTACTTTTCTTCTTTTGGGTTTGCTTTACTTACTCTTAAGTTTCTTCCTAAGTGGTCAAAACCATCTAGAGCTTCGATTGCTGCTTGGCCACCTTCGTCGCCCATTTCAACGAATCCAAAGCCTTTAGACCTTCCGGTAAATTTGTCTTCAATAATTTTTACTGATGTTACATCGCCATATTCAGCGAATAAATTTCCTAAATCGTCAACAGTTGATTTGTAAGAAATGTTGCCAACATAAATGTTCATGATAAATAATAATTAGTACAATAACAAAGAAAGCAATAAATCCTTAAATATCTAGGATTCAGTAAAAAAAACAATAAAAATATTGTTGACTAATTAGATGAAGCTGTTTTTTTAATTTTTAATATGAACTTTTGAACTGAGTTTGATATGTTGCCCAATCTGTAGTTTTATAAATGTCTTCACCAAAAAATAACAATATTGGCTCTATGCTTTTGGGGTCTTGATAGCCTGCAATTGGTTGAAGCATATTGACTTGTTCATCTAAATAAACGATAGATGGATATGTCATTTTTCCATTTAAAAGGGAAATAGCCAATTGATGTGCGCTGCGCCTAGCAGTAGGATTTTCATTTATAAATAGTTGACCACCAATAAAAACGGAGTCTTTGCGTTCTGCATTTAACTTTACCGGATGAAAATTTTTATTGATTAGCTCAATAATTTTGGGGTCTTGAAAAGTAGTCGCATCCATTTTTTTACACCAGCCACACCATGTTGTCCATACATCAATTAAAAACTTTTTGGGTTCGGTTTCATTTTTTTTAATTGCTTCCTCAAAACTCAACCATTTAATTTCGTGGTTGTTTTTGGAAACATCTTGAGCAAGACTAAGTGAATATGAAGTAAAAAGGATTATGAGGCTAATTATAAATTTCATGTGACTAAGTTAATTTTTTCGATGTAATATTTTTAGTTCTAAGCTTTGGGCTAGTTCTCCTTTAGAATTGAAAATCTCAAAAAACCAAGTTATCACCATTTTATTTTCATCAGAGAGCATTGATATCTCATCAATTTTGCAACTACAGGTTATTTTGTCTTCGGCATAGATTGGAAGTTTGAATAACCAATTGTTGACAGAAAGTCCTGCAACTACGGAATGACCAAACAGTGGTATCCAGTGTGTTGCATAAAAATAATTGAAGGCTTGAGATCCACTACAAACTAATCCTTTAAAAATGCTCTTTTTGGCTTTTTCCTCGTTAATATGAAAATCCAAAGGATCAAATAAAAGTGCAAAATCGATAACTTCTTTTTTAGAAAACTGTTTGGTTCCCAATTTAAATTCTTGCCCTTTTACCAAATTACTTGTTTGCATGTTGCAAAGATTGTAGTTTTTTAGCTAGCTATTTGCGAAAAAATGTTAATGAATGGATAGAAAAACTTGATTCTATTGAATTGCTTGATTTGTTAGTTGAATCATATTTTTAAAATTAACTTCGCCGCCTTACATTTTGGATTAAACTTTATGACCCATAAAAAACTTGTTTTAGAAGACATTACTAGTTTAGATTTTACTACTGTTATTTGGATTGCAGCTCCATTTATGTTTTTAATGGTTCTGATTGAATATTTAATTGGACGAAAACAAAAGAAACCGCTTTATACCGGAAAAGATTTTTTAGCATCATTATCTATAGGAATTGGTAATTTAATTCTTAATGGTTTTATGAAAACAGGTGTGTTTATTGTTTTTTTATTTTTTTTCAATTTAGCTCCCTTTCGAATTCCTCCAACTTGGTGGTCATTTGTCTTGTGTTTAATTATACTTGATTTTTTTAGATATTGGGCGCATCGAATTGCACATGAACAAAGATTTTGGTGGTCAACGCATGTAGTTCACCACTCGTCAGAACATTACAACCTTTCGGTAGCTTTTCGCTTATCTTGGACTCAAAATTTAAAAATTATATTTTTCCTCCCTGTTGTTTTGATGGGCTTTAATCCATTTGTTTTTTTTATTGTACACCAAATTGAAGTCTTGTACCAATTTTGGATTCATACTGAATTGATTCGCAAGTTGCCAAAGCCAATCGAATACATTTTTACAACACCATCTCATCACCGAGTGCATCATTCAGTAAATGAAAAATACATTGATAAAAATTACGGCTCAACCTTTATTATTTGGGATAGAATGTTTGGAACCTTTGTGGAGGAAGATGAACAAGCTGTTTATGGAATTACAAAACCGGTTAATTCTTACAATCCAGTCTTTTTGGTTTTTCACGAATGGATAGAAGTGGGGAAAGATATTCTTAAAGCTAAATCACTAAAAGATGCTTGGATTATTTTGTTTGGAAGCCCTGTCGATAAACACAAAGAAGATATGGCTAAGCTAAAGCAAGAGCCTCGAAATGTAACTCGAAAAAGGGCTTAAATTATTGGGTTAAGCATTAAATCCTATTACGCAAATCTCATCTAATGTTTCCTTGAAAGACGAAACATTAAATGATTGAACTTGATGAACTTGAGTTTAATAAGTTCGGCAAGTAACAATCAAGAAATTACAATGATGCTAAATGTATTAATTGTTAAAGATTTATTCTCTATGGTATCATTATGGAATAAACTGCTTATTATATTCTAACTATTATTTATCGCTTTTAATAGGAATTGCTAAGTTTGAAAGTATAGGGTCAACTTGTAAATTTCGATTTTTAAATTCTTCTTCATTTAAGGCAAACTTTTGTTCTTTGCCTTTTTTTCTAAAATCAATCATTACTTCGTTTTGATTATATTCATCAGTAACTAACAAAACGGGTTTATTGCCAAGAATTTTATAAATATCATTAAGTGGGAACGTGTTTTTATCACTAACATAAACAATATGGAAATTTGTTATCTCATCTAGATTCTTTAAATGAGTAACTTCAATTTCTCGATTTGCAATTTTTTTTACTTTCTCCATTTTTTTTAGTTCTTCAAACAGAGTGATATTATTTATTACTCCAATCTTAAAAGTTCCTGAACTTGATTCCGTTGGCCATGTAATATAATTAGTGAAATTATAAGTAAATACAGTTTTTATTTTAGCTGATTTATCTTCTTTTTTTTGGGCAAAAGTTGCAAAATGAATAGAGCTTATAAATAGTAAAATTGAAATTTTTAAAATGTTTTTCATATGTAGTAGTTTTAAGCTCGCAATGTAGCTATTTTTTTTGTTAAAAGCTCTGTTAATAAGTCCAACTAAATGCAACTAAATAGCCATAGAGATTTGGGTACTTTTAGGCTTTCAAGAAAATTTATGGCAGAAGAAGTACAATATACCGAAGACAATATTCGCTCCCTCGACTGGAAGGAACACATTAGAATGCGTCCAGGAATGTACATTGGGAAATTGGGAGATGGAACTGCTTTTGATGATGGGATTTACGTGCTCTTAAAAGAGGTTCTTGATAACTCGATCGATGAATTTGTCATGGGGAATGGAAGAACGATAGAAGTATCCATTAAAGACAAGACCGTAAAAGTTAGAGATTATGGTAGGGGAGTTCCATTAGGAAAAGTAGTTGATGTAGTTTCAAAAATTAACACTGGGGGTAAGTATGATTCTAAGGCATTTAAAAAATCAGTAGGTTTAAATGGGGTTGGAACTAAGGCGGTTAATGCACTTTCAACTTATTTTAGAATTGAATCAAGCAGAGATGACAAAACCAAAGCTGCTGAATTTCAACGGGGTGAGCTGACTTTAGATGGCCCTATTGAAGCTTCGACAAAGCGAAAAGGGACTAAAGTGATTTTCACTCCTGATGAGACAATTTTTAAAGACTTTCACTATAGAACTCAGCACGTTGAGCGCTTACTTTGGAATTACGTTTATTTAAATCGCGGTTTAACCATTATTTTTAATGGCGAAAAGTATTATTCTGAAAGAGGGCTTTATGATCTCCTCGAAAAAAACATGTCAGATACGCCTTTGTATCCCATTATTCATTTAGAAGGTGAGGATATTGAAGTGGCGATTACACATACAAATTCTTATGGAGAAGAATATTATTCTTTTGTAAATGGGCAACACACGACGCAAGGCGGTACTCATCAAGGTGCTTTTCGAGAAGCTTATGTAAAAACCATAAGAGAGCATTTTCAAAAAGATTACGATGCAATTGATATTCGTTCTTCAATTGTGGCTGCAGTAAGTGTAAAAGTAATGGAGCCAGTTTTTGAGTCTCAAACAAAAACGAAACTCGGCTCAAATGATGTTGGTCCAGATGGGCCATCTATGCGTGCGTTTGTTGGCGATTTTTTAAAGAAATACTTAGATAATTTTTTACATAAAAATCCTGAAGTAGCTGCTGCTGTTCAATCTAAAATACTGCAATCAGAAAGAGAGCGAAAAGATTTAGCAGGGATTAAAAAATTAGCTCGAAAAAGAGCAAAAGAAGTTAGTCTTCACAATAAAAAACTCAGAGATTGCAGAGTCCATTTTAATGACAGCAAAGAAAGATCGGAAGAAACAACTTTGTTTATAACCGAAGGAGATTCTGCTTCTGGCTCTATCACTAAAGTAAGAGATGTAAATACTCAAGCGGTATTTAGCCTGAAAGGAAAGCCTTTAAATTCGTATGGTTTAACAAAAAAGATTGTTTACGAAAATGAAGAGTTTAATCTGCTTCAAGCAGCGCTAAATATTGAAGATGGTTTGGACGATTTAAGGTATAATAATGTTGTTTTAGCTACCGATGCCGATGTTGACGGAATGCACATTCGATTGCTTTTAATAACCTTCTTTTTGCAATTTTTTCCTGATTTGGTGAAAAATGGACATTTATATGTTTTAGCAACTCCATTGTTTAGAGTTAGAGATAAAAAACAAACTTTTTATTGTTATTCAGACCAAGAAAGAGTAGATGCAATTAATGCTTTAAAAGGTAAGCCTGAAATAACTCGATTTAAAGGACTTGGAGAGATTTCGCCTGATGAGTTTAAAAATTTTATTGGTGAAGACATGAGGCTGGAACCAGTTGTGATTGGGAAAGATAAATCAGTCAATGATTTGCTTTCTTTTTATATGGGAAAAAATACACCTGATCGACAAAAGTTTATTATCGAAAATTTGAAAATTGAAGAAAGTGTAATTGATGTTGTGGAATAGTTTACGAATAAATAATGGCAGATCAAGAAGAAGATAATATAGAAGAAAGAGACGAAGAAATGCTACCAGTTGGCGAAAACTCAGAGGGGCTTGAAAACGTTATTCAAGTCTCTGGCATGTACAATGAATGGTTTTTAGATTATGCTTCTTATGTCATTTTAGAAAGAGCTGTTCCTCATGTAAATGACGGGATGAAACCGGTTCAGCGAAGAATTTTACATTCTTTAAAGGAATTGGATGACGGAAGGTATCATAAGGTAGCAAATGTAATTGGTAATACCATGAAGTATCACCCACATGGTGATGCTTCTATTGGTGATGCAATGGTTCAGCTAGGTCAGAAAGAATTGCTTTTGGACATGCAGGGTAACTGGGGAAATATTTTAACTGGCGACCGAGCTGCTGCCCCACGATACATTGAAGTAAGACTCTCTAAATTCGCTTTAGATGTTGCTTTTAATGCCAAAACTACTAATTGGGTTTCTTCTTATGACAGTAGAGGTAAAGAACCAGTAACGCTTCCAATGAAATTTCCATTGCTTCTTGCTCAGGGAGTTGAAGGAATTGCAGTTGGTTTGGCATGTAAGATGTTGCCACATAATTTCAATGAACTTATTGATGGTTCAATCAATGTTTTAAAAGGGAAAAAAACCAACATACTACCAGATTTTCTTACTGGAGGGATGGCTGATTTTAGCAACTATAACGATGGCATAAGGGGTGGAAAAGTAAGGGTGAGAGCAAAGATTGCCGCATTGGATAAAAAAACCTTGCAAATCACAGAGATACCTTATGGTACTACAACATCTAATTTAATTGACTCTATTCTTAAAGCGAATGATAAAGGGAAAATTAAAATCAAAAAGATTGAAGATAATACAGCCGAATTTGTAGAAATAAACATCCAATTACCACCCAATGTTTCGCCCGATAAAACCATGGATGCACTCTATGCTTTTACAGACTGTGAAATTTCTATTTCTCCTAATTCTGGGGTAATTCAAGATGATAAACCAAAATTTTTAGGAGTTAATGAAATTCTTAAAATTAATACTGAACAAACCAAAGGGCTTCTAAAATTAGAGTTAGAAATTCGAAAAGGAGAACTCGAAGAACAATGGCATTTTTCTTCACTTGAAAAGATTTTTATTGAAAATAGAATTTATCGAGACATTGAGGAGCAAGAAACGCTAGAAGGGATATATAAAGCTGTTTATGATGGCTTAAAGCCACATATTAAACATTTATTAAGAGCGATAAATGACGATGATATCAATCGTTTGTTAGAAATTAAAATAAAGCGAATTTCTAAATTCGACAGCTATAAAGCGGATGAACTGATAAAGAGAATTGAGGATGAAATAGATCAAATTAAATATGATTTAGAGCACCTTACTGATTACGCAATTGCTTATTTCAAAAGAATTAAGGAAAAACATGGGAAAGGAAGAGAGCGTAGAACGGAAATAAAATCATTTGAGAACATCGATGCGACTAAAGTAGCTGTAGCAAACACAAAACTTTATGTCAATCGAGAAGAAGGATTTATTGGGCATGGTTTACGTAAATCAGAAGCTGAATATGTAGCCGATTGTGCTGATATTGATGATATTATTGTATTTAGAGAGGATGGAGTAATGCTTGTTCAGAAAATTCAAGCAAAATCATTTGTAGGTAAAAACATCATACATGTTGGAGTTTGGAAAAAAGGGGACAAACGAACCATTTATAATTTAATCTATCAAGATGGAAAGGCAGGTAAAGCCATGATGAAGCGTTTCCCAGTTACTTCCATTACACGTGATAAAGAATACGACATTACATCTGGAACTCCTGGTTCAAAAATTTTATATTTTACGGCAAATCCTAACGGTGAAGCAGAGGTTGTTACCGTTTTGTTAAGAGCTAAAGCCAAACTGAAAAAATTAAAATTTGATATGGATTTTGCAGATTTGGCAATAAAAGGTCGAGCAGCAAAAGGAAATACCTTAACAAAACATGTGATTAATAAGGTAAAACTCAAGGAGGAAGGAAGCTCTACTTTAAGCGCTCGTAAAATATGGTTTGACGATACGGTACAACGCATAAATACGGAAGGTAGAGGCGAGCTTTTAGGGCAATTTAAAGCCGAAGACAAAATCTTAACCATTACACAATCTGGGCATTATAAATTAACAGGAACAAATATTTCTACACATTTTGAAGAAGATTTAATAATTATTGAAAAATGGCAGCCTGAAAAACCAATCACTGTTATTTATTATGACGGAGAAAAAGAAGATTTTTATGTCAAGCGATTTTTAATCGAAGATTCCGATAAAAAAGTACTTTTTATATCTGAGCATGAATCAAGTTACCTTGAACTTGCTTCTACTGACTTTAATACAGTTGTTGACCTCAGTTTTGTAAAACCCAAAGGGAAAGACGTTAAACCCAATGAGGTATTTAATTTAAAGGAATTTATTGCAGTAAAAGGTTTCAAGGCACTAGGCAATAAATTAAGTTATGATAAAATAAAATCTATAGATCGCTTAACTGATGAGGTTGCTGCTGAGTCTATTGGTATTTCACTTGAAGAATTGAATGAAAATCCATTTGATAAACCCGAGGTTAAAGAGTCAATAAAAAAAGATGCTACCGAAGCAGACGATGCATTAAAGAATGAGGATGGTGGAAACAAAGGAGACGATGAAGAAGATGATGGTGATGATGATCAATCAAAACCAGATAATGGCTCAGGAACCCCTCAAATGCAATTGTTTTAAACATGTCGATAAGCCTCATTATTATTCTATTAACGGCGGCAGTTTCAATTCCTGCATTTAGCAACCCATCTTTGTTTTATCGTTTCGATTTTTCTCCAACTGCAATCGACAGCAATAAAGAGTGGTACCGCTTTGTAACTCACGCTTTTTTACATGGCGATTGGTGGCACTTAGGGATTAATATGTTTGTCTTGTGGATGTTTGGAGATGTTAGCCAATATTACTTTGAAGCTTATCTTGGAACTAAGGGAATAATGTATTTTTTATTGCTCTATTTTGGAGGAATTGTATTTGCAACGATACCTACATTTAAGAAACATCGACACGATTATAATTATCATTCTGTTGGTGCGTCAGGGGCTGTTTCAGCTTTGGTTTTTTCATCCGTAATATTTAGTCCAGGTACTGAACTATGCTTATATGGAATTCCTTTTTTATGCTTTCCAGGAATTGTTTGGGCTATTGTTTACCTTGTTTACTCCTATCAAAAAAGTAAAAAAAGCAATGACCATATCAATCATGACGCCCATTTTTGGGGAGCCATATTTGGAGTGGTTTTTACCATTATTTCAATTCCTGAAACAATCCCAGCATTTATTAATCAAATTTCAGGACTTTTGCCTTTTTGATTATAATTGAAAGCAAACTATATAAATTATAACGGCCAATTAATTTTAGAGAAAGAAATTTCTTTAAAGCTCAATCGTGCAATGCGATTCGGTGATGGTATGTTTGAAACCATCCGTGTGATTAATGGAAAACCTGTTTGGTGGGATGAACACTACTTTCGATTAAAGTCTGGCTTAGAATACCTTTCAATCAAAATTCCAGATTTATTTTCAGAAGAACTGCTTGTTGATGCATTAAGTGTTTTAAATAGAAACCAATTGAAAGGTGGAGGTATTTTAAGGATTTTAATATATCGAAAAGGAAGCGCAGGTTATACACCTACAAACTATGATTTTGATTATATAATTGAGTCTGATGATTTAGAAAACAATTTTTTTGAATTAAACAAAAAGGGCTTAAAAGTTGACATTTCAGAAACTGTACATATTTCTCCTTCAGAGGACCTTGCATTTAAATCGTTAAATAAAATACCTTATATAAGAGCCTCTATTGAAAAAACCAAACGAGGGTTTGATGACTTATTAATTAAAAACACTTCTGGTTCTATAATTGATTCTTGCTCTTCAGCTGTGTTTTTAGTTAAGAACAATAGTTTTTATACCCCTAAATTATCTGCTGGAGCCTTAAATAGTGTGACTAGAAATAAGCTGTTAAAATTTTTAAAAGAAAGGACTTATAAAGTGTATGAAACAAGCATCACAACTAAACAAATTGAGGCTGCCGACGAACTTCTTTTATTGAATTCTATTCATGGTGTTCGTTGGGTTGGATTCTATAAAAAAAGTCGTTATTTTCATCGAAAAGCGAACGAGATTATTGCTATTTTTAATAACAACATCAGCTGAATATTAGCTTAGTAGAATTATTCATCGATAAAATTTCTTAATTTATACCAGTATTTTAGCTGTTCGGAACAATTCTTAGCTTTTCAATCATTTCAAGCCCAATTACTTTTATCTTTGATACTATAATTTTTATAGAAATAAAGTGCAAATAACTAAACGTTTTCTGTTTATCTTTCTGTTTTTTTTGTTTTCTATCACAAACAAAATCTACTCCCAAATCCTCCATGATAATTCTTGTTCATCAATAAGCACAAACTTCACCCTCGATTGGGATGCCACACCAACAGCCAACCAGTTTAATTGGACACCCCAAGGAGCTACCACATTTACAGCATCAAATATACAAGGTAGCGGCTATCAAATAGGATTTGCCGTAACAGGAGCAACAGCCCGTTTAACCTCAGACGCTGGAATCAATACACCTGGAGTAACCAGCTCATCACGCAGTGGCAATGTGGATGGATTACACATTTCAACCTTAGGTTTAAGTTCCACACAAGAAATAAAGTTGACCATGACCTTTACTCCTGCCTTAGCGGGAAACATCTCTTTTGATTTATATAACATTAGAGAACTTTCAGGAGGAGGAGCAGGCGGACAGCAGATGGAAGTTTACGGGTTAACCACAGGCGGATATGCCATAGTACCCGAATTAACCGATAATGGTACACCTTCATGGGAATTAGAAGGACCTGGAGTAATAGATGGAAATGCGAGTAGTAATACAGGAACCAATGATCAAGTTGGAATAAATTTCAAGAGTATTTCTGATATCTCAACAATAACAGTCATTTTAAGAAGGTGTTCTGGATGCGCAAACGCCGCCAATACTGAATTTGCATTAGGAGATATCGATATTTGTTTAACACCCGATACCGACCAAGACGGAATAGCAGACACCCAAGATGAAGACGATGACAATGATGGGATTTATGATGTCATTGAGAAATGTCCTGCTTCAGCACCAGTGACCGCAGAATGGGACAACATGAGCTATACCAATGGCGACCCCTCAAACACTTATAACCTCCCTGATGGCACCAACATGACGGTATATGTCAGTTCCAATGGAGCATCTATAGTAGCAGGCGAGACCAATTCAGATTTAACAGGCGGTAATGGAGGAGGAACCGTAGGTTTATTTTTAAATGGGAATCAGAACCTACAAGTAAACAGCATCGATGTCAGTTTTAAATGGGATCAAGCCATAAGTGATTTATCCTATACCATATTTGATGTAGATCAATTAGGAGGGCAATATGTAGATTCAGTGATGATCATTGGATTCTACAATGGATTTGTTGTTTTTCCCACCATGACATCCAGTGCCAACAATACTGTAACCCAAAATCGAGCAGTAGGCGATGTAAGCACGGCCGATAACTTAGCTACCGCCAATGTGGATGTAGCATTTAGCGAGCCAATAGACAGCATGGTTGTTTATTACGGAAATGGCTCAAATGCTCCAGCAGCCCCGGGCAATCAGTGGATAACGATATGGGATTTCACCTATATAGGTGATTGCGGTTCAGTTGACAGCGATGGAGATGGAGTGCCTGACTATTTAGACATAGATGCCGACAATGATGGAATAGTAGATTATATAGAATGGCAAGGCTCTACATCAACACCAATATCACCTGCCGGTACTGATGCCGACAGTGATGGAATAGATGATAACTTTGAAGTGGTACCTAGCCCAATCGACACCGATGGAGATGGGATACCTGACTTTCAAGACCCAGACTCCGATAATGATGGCGACTTAGACATATTAGAAGCATGGGATACGGACAATGACGGGGTAGCCAACACAGTACCATCAGGAACAGATACCGACGGTGATGGATTAGATGATGCATTTGACAACCAAGCAGGGTTTAATTCAACCACCAACATCACCAACAATGGACAAGACTCAGATGATTTTCCGAACTTAGATGAAGGGCTAACCCCTGAGCGCGATTGGCGAGAAGACGGAGACGTTGATGATGATGGAATTCAAGACTATGATGACATTGACGATGATAACGATGGAATATTAGATGTCAATGAAGGAAGAGGCAGCAATAATCCAAATGGCGATGAAGATGGAGATGGCATACAAAATTGGAATGATACGAATGATGATGGAAATGGAGGAGATGGAAGCATCACCAGTTATATAGACAGCAATGGGGATGGATTGCCAGATGTGTATGATGTTGATAATGACGGAATACCGAATCATCACGATCCGGATTCAGACGGAGATGGCATCGCAGACCTAATAGAAGCTGGAGGAGTAGATTCAGACGGCAATGGAATAGTAGATGGAGCATTTACAGATACCGATGGCGATGGATGGTCCAACACATTTGATTCTGACAATGGCGGAACAGCATTAACAGACGTAGATCAAGATGGAGATGGGATACAAAATCATTTAGACATCGATGCCGATGATGATGGAATCGTTGACATAATCGAATCGCAAGTAAGTGGAGCATTGATAAGCCCAAGTGGATTAGATACCGACAATGATGGAATAGACGATAATTTTGACACCGACCAAGGCAATAGTTTAAGCACACCAACCAATACAGATGGAGTTGACCAACCCGATTATTTAGATACCAATTCGGACAATGATGTAGATTCAGATTTAATAGAAGGTTGGGATACGAACAATGATGGATCAGCCAATACCGTTCCATCTGGCACCGATAGCGACAATGATGGTTTAGATGATAATTTTGACAATGTAGTAGGACAAAACTCCACCACAAACATTACAAACAATGGACAAACATCAAGTAGTTTTCCAAATTTAGATTTACCAGGAACAGCAGAGCGAGATTGGCGAGAGATAAACAATACCAATGACAATGATGGAGATGGAGTTTTAAATGCAGACGACATAGATGATGACAATGACGGGATATTGGATGTAGATGAAAGTGATTGTTCTTCAGTAATTAATGCAACATCTGGAGGAATAGGATCTTACACAGCAACCTCCGATGGAATAGTAATCATATCTGTAAATGGAGGAGATGGAGGCGGTGCAGCCACACGAGGTGGAAGTGGCGCAACAATAAATGCTTCATATAATGTATCGAATGGAGATATAATTCGGTTTGTAGTAGGAGCAGGAAGTGGAGCTGCAAGCGGAGGATCAGCAGGAGGCGCTGGAAGTACAGGACTATTTATAAACAATACCTTAATGATGGTTGCCGGAGGAGGAGCCGGAGGAGACAATAGTGGAGGAGGAGTAGGATTAGGAGCAAGCGCCACAACAAGTGGAGTAAATGGAAATGGAACATCACCTGGATCAGGAGGAGCAGGCGGAGCAGGCGGGACAGTAGGAGGAAGTAGTGCAGGAGCTGGAGGAGGAATAAACTCAAATGGAGGAAGTTCAAGTGCCGGCGGCGGGACAGCAGCAGACTTAGTACCTGGAAATGGAGTCACCTTTGTATCAGGAGGAGCATCGAGTGGCGGAGGAAGTTATTCAGCTGGTGGCGGAGGATTTACTGGCGGTGGTGGCGGTTCATCAGGTGCCTATTCAGGCGGCGGCGGTGGCTACTCAGGCGGTGGAGCAGCCGGTGGAAATGGTGGAGCCGGCGGCGGTGGCTCATACTTGAATACAGGAGCAGCAACATATATTAGTGGTAGCATAACTGCAGGAGTAACTGGAGGAGGAGGAGCTATCAATTCTGCAGGAGCAGCTGGGTTTGTAACGATAGAATTTTGTGCTACACGAGATACCGATAATGATGGAGTAATAGATCAATACGACCCAGATAGTGATGGAGATGGCATAGCAGATATCATAGAAGCTGGAGGATTAGATACCGATGGAAATGGAATAGTTGATACATATGTAGATACCGATGGAGATGGATGGGCAAATACATTTGACTCCGATAATGGTGGTACAGCATTAACCGATGCAGATACTGATGGAGATGGCTTAGAGAATCGAATTGATTTAGATTCAGATGGTGATGGAATAATAGACATAGTTGAATCTCAAGCCACAGGAACGTTAATATCACCAAGTGGGAGTGATAGTGATGGCGATGGAATAGACGATAATTTTGATGTTAACGAAGGAAACACATTAACCAGTCCAGTTAATACAGATGGAGCTGACAATCCAGACTATACAGATACTGATTCAGATAATGATGGGGATTTAGATGCGTTAGAAGGTTGGGATACCGACAATGATGGAACAGCAGACACAAGCCCTGCAGGATCTGATACAGACAATGATGGTTTAGACGATAATTATGACAATGTAGTAGGACCAAACAATACCACAAATATTACAGACAATGGGAAAACATCATCATCTTACCCTGACTTGGATCGAACAGCTACCCCTGAACGAGACTGGAGAGAGGATAAAGACAATGATAATGATGGAATTGCCGATGATATCGATATTGATGATGATAATGATGGAATATTAGATGTTGATGAGTGCGTTGGTTCAGAAACATCACAGGCTTTTTCTGGTGGTGATGGCGGAAGTACTTCGAATTTAAATTCAAATGACCCTGATGCCATAAGAATTGATTTTACAACCGTTGACAATGAGTTTGAAGTTATTATAAATGGCACTAGCTTGAATGCAAATGAAATGCAATTTCAAAGTCCTGCAGGAGCTGGACAGGTTTTTATGCAAATTGCTTCTGATAATGCGGCACTTTCAACACCATGGAGTGCTAATTCTAATGGATTGCCACGTGTAAGAGTAATCATTGATGCAGGTGGAAATGTTGCAATTTATGGATCAAGGTCAACAACGTCAACAAGTCTTGAATTGATGGAAACTGGGGATGCTTCATCTTATAATACCATATCTTATGTTGGAGGTTCTAACACGGTTCAAATCATCAATCCAGATGGTAGTGGGCCAGATGCTATAGCAGGAACAGTTTACTTTATTATAGGTACTGTATGTGATACAGACAATGATGGAACTCCAAATCAATTTGACTTAGATTCAGATGGGGATGGTATAGCCGATATTATTGAAGCAGGAGGTGTTGATAATGATGGCGATGGTATTGTAGATGGTGCTTTTACTGATACAGACAATGATGGTTGGTCTAATACATTTGATCCGAACAATGGAGGAACAATCCTAACAGACCCAGATACCGATGACGATGGGCTGAAAAATAGAATTGATATTGATGCAGATGATGATGGAATAATAGATATTATAGAATCTCAAGTGTCAGGTACATTAATTGCTCCTAGCGGTACTGATACAGATGGAGATGGAATTGATGATAATTTTGATCCAGATTTAACAGGTTCTTTAACTGTTCCTACTGACACAGATGGAGATTCTAATCCAGACTATACAGACACAAACTCAGATAACGATTCACAAAATGACTTGATAGAAGGATGGGATACTGATAATGATGGTGTAGCGAATACTTTACCTTCTGGGTCAGATTCTGATAACGACGGATTAGATGATAATTTTGATGATGTAGTTGGACCAAATAACACGACGAATGTTACAAATAATGGACAAAATTCAAATTCATTCCCCAATTTAGACAATGGTAATACCTCTGAAAGAGATTGGAGGGAGATTGAAGATAAGGACGCAGATGGAATTGCAGATGAAAATGATATAGATAAGGATAACGATGGGATTCTTGATTATATAGAATGTGGAGCCACTATAAACAGTTTTATTGGAGGAAATGGAGGAAGCACGAAAAGCATAACCCAGTCTGCTGTAACATGGGCTTATTTCGATATTGATTATGTAGATAATGAAGTTACCATTACAGTAAATGGAGGGGGATTAAATACAAATAATGAATTTCAGTTAGAAGGAACAGCAGGTGCTGGAGAAGTTTTTATCCAGTTTGAATCCGATAATTCTAACATTTCTCAGCCATGGCTTGCAAATTCAAATGGACTTCCTAGGTTGAGGATCTTCATTGACGAAGTAGGGGTGGTTTCTATTTACGGAACAAGAGCCACAACTTCTACAGCTTTAGAATTAATGAATACAAGAGACGGTTCATCATTTAATGTAATCTCTTTTAATGCTGGTTCAAATACGATTAACGTAATTAACCCAAATGGTGGTGGAGCTGACGGAATAAGTGGAACTGCCTATGTTTTCTCTGATTGTGATCAAGATGGTGATGGGGTTCAAAATTATTATGATTTAGATTCAGATGATGATGGGATTGCCGACATAATAGAAGCTGATGGAGTTGACGCTAATGGAGATGGTAGAGTAGATAACAATACTGACACAGATAATGATGGATGGGCAGATACATTCGATAGTAATAATGGTGGAACTGCGCTTTCAGTAGCAGATACCGATGGAGATGGATTAGAAAACTATTTAGATATTGATTCGGATACCGATGGAATTTTAGACAATGTTGAAGGTCAGACTACTATTGGATATAGATCTCCCCAAAACTCAGATACCGATGGAGACGGTTGGGACGATGAATATGACTCTGACAATGGAGGGACTGCCATCACTCTAAGTAATAATGATGCTGTTGGAGAACCTGATTATTTAGATGCAGATACTGATGGCGATGGCTTAGTAGATTGGATGGAAGGATTTGATGATAACAATTCAGAAGATGCTTTAGACGATTTTATTGCTAGAGCAGATGCATTTGAATTAGCTGAAGGAAACCCATTGTATTATGTATCTACAGATGACACAGATGCAGATGGAATACCAAACTTTCTAGAAGATGATAACTTAAATGGAATTCCAAATTTTGCTGATCCAGCCAGTGCTTTTTTCCACGATACAGATAATGATGGCTTGAGTGATTTTGTTGATCCAGATGATGGAGGAGTGCCAAGTTTACTTCCTGATGGCGATGGAGATGGAGAATATGATTTTAGAGATACGGACAATAAAGTGTCTTTACCAATAACATTAATTTCGTTTGAAGCAATAAAATCTGGTCAATTTGTTCAATTGGATTGGAAAACTGAATCAGAAATAAACAATGCATATTTTACAATAGAGCGATTAAATGAAAATCGAGAATTCATTGAATTGATTAGAGTGGAAGGAGCAGGCAATTCTAACACAAAACTAGAATATAGAGCTTATGATGAAAATCCATTAAAAGGGGACAATTATTATCGATTAAAACAAACTGATTTTAATGGGGAATATACATATTCAGAAATTCGACAAGTAAGTTTTAATGAGGCTACTAACAAAGTTTTACGAATATATCCAAATCCTAATAGACATGGGGTTTTATATCTTGAAACAGACGATTTCATAAATCAAATTATTCAAGTATTCATCTTTGATGAAATGGGTAGAATTGTGTTAGAAAGAAATATAACTAACTCTGAAAAGAGTAGAATTGAAGTATTAAATGGCATGCGTATAAATCCTGGCTTATATACTTTAAAGGTAATTTATGGTACGAAAAATACTACTGAAATAATTATTTTTCATTAATCAATCGAAGTCATTCTAATATGCACTAATTAGTATAATTTTGCTAAAAAAATAAATTGGTGCTGAAGCGATTAGTTTTCTTATTATCTTTTATATCAGCTCTTTCAATTAGAGCAGGTAATCCAGATTTGTTTTACTTTATTTCAGATGCAAACGATCGTTTGTATTCAATAAATAGGACAACTGGAACTGTAACACTTATTGGATCAACTGGAGTTACCAATATTGAAGCCATTGCATACTATCCAATCCCATCTGCAAATAAATTGTTTGCAACCAATGGGGGAGACTTTGGTACTTTGAATATGAGTACAGGTGCATTCACCCTGATTGCAGAAGTTGATGGTGGTGGAACTGCTAACGGATCAGCAGGACCACAAACTCTAAATGATATTGATGGTTTAATGTTGGATGGAAGAACATTTAAATTATGGGCTTCTGAGCGAAACAGTGGCTCAACACCCGATTTAATTTTTCAGATTAACCCAAATACTGGTCGTTTTGTGCCAAATGCTTTTGGACCTGGAATCGATTACCTAGAAGTTGCTGGACCAGGTATCGAAGTGGATGTTGACGACATTGCAATTTCACCTGTAACAGGGAGAATGTATGCCTCTTCGAATTTTAATGGAACTAACGATCAACTAATAGCTATAAATAAATTTACTGGCGTTTTTTCAGTACAGGTAGTCTTAACTGAAGACGACATTGAGGGCTTAGCTTTTAGCAATGATGGAACTTTATATGGTTCTGAAGGGGATGGTGATAATCGATTGGGTGAGATAAATATAAATACAGGTGTTGTTTCTAATTTTCATTCTTTTTCACCAGGTTCAGATGTTGAAGGCTTAGCAAGTCTTGTAGCAGATGCGAACACATTGTCTGGTACTGTTTATAATGATGTAAATTATAATGGAATTAAAGAAGGAGGTGAGCTAGGTGTTGCAAACGTTAGAGTCTATTTGTATATGGATAATAATTCAAACGGATTGGTTGATCCAGAAGACACCCGAATTCAAAGTGCTTTAACAGATGGAAACGGAGACTATAGTTTCTATTTTGCATCAACTGGTAATCTATTAACTTCTACTCAGTATTCTTCTTATCCATATGGTTATGCTTTAACTACAGATAATGTTGAAACAAGCTCTTTTACTGATGATGTAAATTTTGGAGAAACAGATACAGGCAACAACTTTGGAATCGCTTCAGGTCCAGATTGTGATGGAGACGGAATTCCAAACTTTTTTGAAACAGGTAGAGATTCTGATTTAGATATGATTCCTGATAGTTGTGATTTAGACTCTGATAATGATGGAATTAGAGATGACATTGAAGGAATTGAAGATTTTGACGATGATGGAATTCCCGATTATCGAGATCGAGACTCTGATGATGACGGTATTCCAGATGCAATAGAAGCCAATGCAGGTATAGCTCCTTCAGGATATAATGCAAATGATGGAAATATTTCGGGAGCAGATGTTGACGGAAATGGTATAATTGATACCCGAGAAACATTTTCAGGAAGTGGTATTATGCTTTCACCAAATCCTGACTCTGACAACGATGGTCATAAAGACTATAGAGATTTAGATTCGGATAATGATGGTATTTTAGACATTATTGAGGCTGGTGGTGTTGATACTGATTATGATGGCCAAGTAGATGGCGTTACTGATTTAAATAATGATGGATATTCAGATTTACTTTCAAATAATCCTTTGTCAATACCAAATACGGATGCAACTTATGAAACTACTAATGGATTAAGCTTAAAACCAAACTATATAGACATTGACTCAGATGCAGATGGCATAGACGATACCCGTGAAGGATATAGTACTGCGAATTACAATTTTCCTACTTTAATTATGGATTCCGATGAAGATGGTATTATTGATTTTTGGGATGTATCTACTTTTTCTAGCCCAATAACTCCCTATGATAGAGATGGTGATGGTATTCCCGATTATATTGATTTAGATTCAGATAATGACGGGGTATCAGATTTTATTGAAGGGAATGATGCAGATGCCAATGGAGTGGCAGATCTAGCCAACTCTGGGAATGATGATAATGGAAATGGTTTAGATGATGCCTTTGATTCAGGCTGCGCTAATGTAATTTATGCTGCAACAGGAGACTACGCAGAACAAAATAATACGAATGGTTCAATAAATCTTTCTAGTAGTGATTTAGAGTTAGTTAATGAAAGTGCAAATCAAACGGTAGGGGTTTTGTTTGGCAATGTGGATATAGATCAAGGTGTAACTGTTAATTCCGCATATATTCAATTTGAAACTGATGAAACTTCTACTGGTGCAATTGCCATTAAAATTGAAGGGCAACTCAGCAGTAATCCTTCTTTATTTACTTCCACTGCTTATAATGTTTCAACTAGACCTAGAACAACAGCAAATGTAACTTGGAATCCTGCAAACTGGAATACTGTTGGAGAAGCAGGTGCTGCTCAATTAACAGTTGATATTTCTAGTATAGTTCAAGAAATTGTAAATCAAGGAGCTTGGACAAGTGGAAATAATATGGTCTTTATTTTTACAGGACCGTCAGGCAACACTAGAATTGCTGAAGTTGATCCTACTTTAATAATTAATACTGATGCAATAGTTTGTGTTTCCAATGTTGCACACCAAGACTTTGACGGTGACGGAGAAGATGATTTTCGAGATGTTGATGATGATGCAGATGGAATTCCTACAATTGCTGAAATACCTGATAATGATGGAAGTGGAACACCTGATTATTTAGAGTTTGATGGAGATGAATGTGGCTTAGGATTACTTCGCACTGGATATACAAATAATTATACTGGTGCATTGCAATCTCAAAGTGGAGTTACTAATTCTGGAAATATTTTATCAACGCCAAACAATACTGTTGCACGTTTTGACTCAAATAACGATGAATACGTTATGGATTTTGGTGAAATTTTTCCAGCAGGATATAAATACATTATAACGTGGAGAGAGCGAACAGGACGAACTGGAACTGCAACTATTGTATTGGCTGAATCTGAAGATAATTCAACGTTTAATAATCGCCCCGTTTTTCCGGCAACTAATTCTACAACATTATTTAACGACACGATTACTTCACTAAACAATTTTAGGTATTTGAGATTCAGGTTGGAGAATACGACAAGCTCAACTCATTTCGAAATTGATGCTGTTGGGGTTTTAGAACCAATTTGCGATACAGATTCTGACAATGATGGCATACTGGATGCAGATGATATTGATGATGATAATGATGGTATTTTAGATACAGATGAAGCAGCAAGTTGTCGTGGGTTTTTAGACTATGATTTTTACGATGGAACTCCATCTGGATATACAGTAGATAATATTCCAACTTCTGGGGAATTAGCTTCAGGAACAGTAAGTAATTTTGATGTAGATGCTATTCAAAACTCATCAGACCCTGGAGATGCAGATACTTATGGGATTAGATTTTCAGGATATATTACTATTTCTACTTCAGAAACATATACCTTCTATACTACTTCTGATGATGGTTCAAAACTATATGTGAATGGCACAGAAGTAGTCGATAATGATGGGCTACATTCATCAACTGAAGTGTCTGGAACGATTGCATTAACTCCAGGGACATACTCTTTTGTAGTTGAATTTTTTGAAAATACTGGAGATGATAATTTAAGTGTTTCTTATTCTAGTCCTTCAATTTCTAAAATGCTATTGCCATTTAGTGTTCTATCAAACTCAAATTCGGCTTGTGATACAGATAAAGATGGTGTTGAGAATAGACTTGATTTAGATTCAGACAATGATGGAATTGCCGATATTATTGAGGCAGGAGGAGTTGATTTAGATAATAATGGCAGAGTAGATTCTTATGCAGATGGAGATAATGATGGGTGGGCAAATACTTTTGACTCCGATAATGGAGGAACAGCATTAACAGATCCTGATACTGATGTTGATAACCTGCAAGATAGAATAGATATTGATGCTGATGATGATGGTATTGTTGATGTAATTGAAGCGCAAGTATCTTCTTCAAATCCGATACTTCCATCAGGAACAGACTCAGATGGCGACGGTATCGACGATAATTTTGATATGGATTTAGGAGCTAATTTATTGGTTCCAGTAAATACTGATGGTGCTGATAATCCTGATTATATAGACACCGATTCAGATAATGACGGAGATCTTGATATACTTGAAGCTTGGGATACAAACAATGATGGAATAGCCAATACAAACCCATCGGGAGTTGATTCAGATAATGATGGATTAGATGATAGCTTTGATGATGTCGTAGGCTTGAATTCGTCAAGCAATGTTTCAAATAATAACCAGACCTCAGATTCTTTCCCCGATTTAGATAATCCCTTCACACCAGAAAGAGATTGGAGAGAATTTTTAGATTCAGATAATGATGGAATAGCAAACAAATATGACATCGATGATGATAATGATGGTATTCTTGATGTCGATGAAAACCTTGGTTGCCTTAGCGGCATTACGCAATCTTTATATTACGAGTTTTATGATGTAAAACCTTCAGGCAATACAGTTGATAATATTCCAACTTCTGGAGCCACTGGAACAGGAAGTGTCACATCCATTGATGTTGACGCACTTTATGCGATTGAAACTCCTGGCGATGGAAATTTATTCTCGATTAGATATACTGGGTTTATTACAATTTCAACCAATGAAACTTATACTTTTTATACAACTTCTGACGATGGCTCAAAGCTGTACATTGACGGAAACCAAATTGTGAATAATGATGGAAATCATGGAGTACAAGAAAGATCTGGAACAGTAGCATTAACTAAAGGTACATATCCGATTACTATTTTGTTTTATGAAGATGGAGGTGGCGAGTTTTTAAGTGTATCTTATTCTTCAGGCTCTATTGCTAAAACAACAATTCCTTTTTCTGTATTTTCTGAAGTTAGTCAATGTGATACTGATGGAGACGGAATTCCAAATCAAATCGACCTCGATTCTGACAATGATGGAATTCCTGATATAATTGAAGCTGGAGGAGTTGACATCGATGGAGATGGAAGGGTTGACGGAGAGTTTAATGATGGCAACAACAATGATGGCTGGTCAAATGTATTTGATGACCAAGACGGAAGTGGTGGTACTCCATTAGCGGATCCAGACCAAGATGGGGATGGTTATAAAAACAGAATAGATTTAGATGCTGATAATGATGGGATAGCCGACATCATTGAGGCTGGAGGAATTGATGCAGATGGAAATGGTATGGCAGACAGCAACACTGATGATAACTTTAACGGTTGGGCAAATACGTATGACCATACTGAGGCTGGTGAAAACCTACCAATTGTAGATACCGATGGCGATGGAATATCAAATTACTTAGACTTAGATTCTGATTCTGATGGAATTAATGACAATGTTGAAGGTCAGACGACAGCAGGATTTTTAGCTCCACTCGGTTTAGACACTGATCAAGATGGTTGGGATAATCGTTATGATTCTGATGATGGAGGAACAGCAATTACATTAAGCAATAATGACGCTACTGGCAATCCTGACTACATGGACGATGACTCTGATGGAGATACATTCCCTGACTGGATAGAAGGCTTTGATGATGATGAAGATGGCGATGCTTTAAATGATTTATTAGCTAGAGCCGACACCTATGAATCGAGTAATGGAAATCCTTTGTTGTATGTAAATGCCTTTGATGCAAACGGAACAAATGATGGAGATGGAATCCCAGATTGGTTAGAAGATGATGATTTGGATGGAATCCCAAATTACTTAGACCCAGATTATGCCGGTTATTCAGATCAAGATTTGGATGGATTGATTGACTTGTTTGATACTGATAATGGAGGAATTCCAGCAGGTTTGTCAGATCAAGACGGTGACGGAGAATATGATTTTAGAGACACGGATAATGAGGTTACTTTGCCTATAGAATTAGTGTATTTTACAGCGATTAAAGAAGATGCTTTCGTTCGTTTAGATTGGGAAACTTCTACCGAGATAAACAATGATTATTTTACGATTGAGCGATCTATAAATGGAATAGACTTCGAAACATTATTGATAGAGAAAGGTGCAGGAAATTCTAATAAACCCATAGTTTACCAAAGATTTGATAAAAACCCAATTACGGGTTCAAATTATTATCGTTTAAAACAAACGGATTTTAATGGAGATTATAAGTATTTTAAAGTTCAAATGGTTAATTTCAAAAAAGGGAATACTTCAGATTATTCTTCAAAAGGAATTGGAATATATCCTAATCCAACTAATGGAGAACAATTAAGATTAGTTATAGATTTAATTAGAAAAGGGAGTTTTAGTTATGAAATATTAGCTACCGATGGAAAGCAACTATTTTATAAGAGTTTAGTGATTAGCGAAGAAATGGAAAACTTTCAAATCGATGTATTAGAAAAGTCTGTTTTAGACTCAGGTGCTTATATTCTAAAAGTTTATTTCAATCAGGATGTCGTAAATCTTCCATTTATTATTCTTTAATATTTTTATTGCTAGAACATCAGAAATTAGGATTTTATCAATTGATAAGTCCTAGTACTTTTTCTGCTATAAAACTTGAAACGATTCAATAGATGTATTAACATCAGAAATCAAAAGAACACGTATTAGTAACAATAATTAAGCTGTTCATATCATTTATTTTAAGATTCATATGTTAAATTATAATTTTAGTCGATAAAGTTTATAGTTTAACTAATTTTGTCGAATGTTAAATAAAACTATTAAGGATCTCTTAGTATTTAGTGGTAGATTAATGATGTTATTTCTACTACTTGTTAAAACAAGCAATATTTATTCTGAAGGTACAGCACAATGGATGCCAGTTGGAATGGTGTCCGGACAAGAAATGTCTTTATGTGTTTTTAATACACCGGATGGAAATGACCGTTTGGGTACAACTGGATGTAATGCAGATGAGCGTATTTTTATTACTGTTTCTTCCGATTTTGCAAATGAGCGCATTTACATAGGGATGAATAAGTTTTCGAGTTCTGCTTCTTATTTTAGAGTGATGGATCCTAACGGAACTCAGGTTTATCCAACCACTCCAGGAACTTTACAAGCAGTTTTAAGTAGTGGGACAGGGCATACAGGTGAAGGGTATATAGCAACCTTAACTGAAGCTAGAAATGGCCCAATTGAAGTGTATGGCGCAGGAGGTTATGATGCAATTTCTATCACACCAGCAATGGCTGGTAATTACTACATCGAATTTAATGGGACAAATTCTACAACATACTCTAAAGGCTCTAAACATCAAATCTCATATTTTGATGTAACTGTAGCAAATACAAATGGATTGCCCGAAGGTTCTGGAAACCACACTGCCATAAATGGTCGATTAAACGCGCTACAATGGTCTTTGTATAACAAAACCAGTGGAACTGGTTTTAATGATGTTGACGCTGAATTCTTTTTATATCAATCTGATGATAGTCTTGTGCTTGCAGTTCAGTGGGATCAGGTAAAAGCAGGTGGCTGGAATATCGCTTTTACCAGATATGGAATTCAAAACACTGGCGACTATAAAGTTGACCGACAATCTTTACCCTATTCTACTATAGGAAAAGGAAGTGTAGATGGAGAATTCCCAATCTTTGTAAATAACCCTGACACCAATATTTATCCTTCAGCTGGGGAATTGCCTAGATTGAATTTTTTAGAATATGATAGATGTTCTGGCTCTACTTGTTTCTTATATAATATCACAAAAGGAGGGCAAGTAGAAATTCTAATTGACATGAATGAAAATGGGACATTTGATCCAGGGACTTCAGATCGATTGTTGGTTGATAATAAGCCAGCAGGGACTCATTGTTTAGCTTGGGATGATTTAGATGGTTTAGGTGACTTAGTTGTTGCAGGTCAAGCTCAAGCGGTTATAAAATACCAGGCAGGAATCTTTCACATGCCTTTAGGTGATGTAGAAGCTAATCCAAATGGTTTTAATCGAACATTAGTCAGACCGCTTTCTTTTGTTGTAGCAACTGACCCCGGAAGAATTTATTATGATCACACACAAGCAGGCGGAGCTTTTGGAGCATCTGATTATGATTTTGAAGGGGTAACGAGCAATGGAAATGTTTGGTCTCCTGATGATGGTAATCAGCTTTATTTAAATACTTGGTTTTCTTTTGCAGAGTTAAGAGATACCTTGATTGTTACTTTTAATACTTGTGACAAGGATGATGATGGCTTATCTGATGTATTGGATATTGACGACGACAACGATGGTATTCCTGATATAGTTGAAATGTATAATGGTGACCATGATGGAGATGGGACTCCAGATTATGAAGATGCTGATTTTTGTTTAGCTACTTTTCATGGTGTTAATGGCTGGGATTGTGCCGATGGCTTGCCTGACCCTAGTGATGATTTAGACGGAGATGGAATAAGAAATGCATTAGACTCTGATTTTCCAGGTTGCGGAAGTACGCTTACAGGTGCCTGTAGTAATTATGATTCTGACTTAGATGGAATTCCAGATTATTTAGATCGAGATTCGGATAATGACGGAATTTCCGATTTAATTGAGATTGGAGGGGTTGACACCGATGGAGACGGAGTAATTGATGACCTGACTGATACCGATGGTGACGGATTAGCAGATGATTATGATAACGATGACACCGATGGTCCAACTGGTTCAAGCCCTTGTGTAAACCAACCTGGATGCCTTCAAGGAGTTTCAACTAATCCATTATTAGATTCTGATAATGATGGCTCAACGGATAATGAAAGAGATACAGATGGAGATGGCTTTCCAGATTACATTGATTTGGATTCAGACAATGATGGTATTCCTGATGTAGTTGAGGTGGGTGGTACCGATGAAGATGGTGATGGTTTTGCTGATAATTATATAGATTCAGACAACGATGGATTTAACGATATTACCGATGGACAAATTTGTACTGATTCGACTGATATAGGTACTTCAACTTATATTCCTGGTTCATCAAATAGTGTAGATAATGGAACTAATGCCAATGGACAACCAAATGGCACATTAGCAGAATTGTATTCTTTTGGAGATTATATAGTAATGGATTTTGGCGTAACCCTTCCTGTGGGAACTGACTATATCATTTATTGGAAAAGGAAAAACTATGGAGATGATAGTTTTACTTCTGACATGGTTGTTGAAGAATCAACTAGCCCAGGATCAGGATATTCAACTCACTCTGTTAGTCCATCTACAAATTCTGAAAACGATGTAGTTTCCACTTTAATGCAAGCAGAAAATAGCTTGAGATACCTGAAATTAAGTTTGGTTTCTGGTTCCAATGATGATTTTGACCTAGATGCCGTTAAGTATTTTTACAATGAAGAACAGTGTGTTGCAGGGAATCCAATTTTAGTAACTGGAGTTGATGGTAACAATGATGGAGAGCCGGATAGTTACCCAACTGATGATACGGATGGTGATGGTGTTTTAGATCATTTAGATTTAGATGCCGATAATGATGGTATTCCTGATGTTGTTGAGGCAGGTGGGACAGATTCAGACGGAGACGGAAGAGCCGACAATTATGTTGATACAGATAATGATGGGTTTAATGATAAAGTAGATGGAGATGTAGGCAATAATGGAACTGCAGAAAACTCTTCTAATGCTTTATTATTAACCGGAGCAGATACGGATGATGATGGAGTTCCAAATTCTTATCCATATAATGATGCCGATAAGGATGGAATAACAGACCAACTGGATTTAGACGCAGATAATGATGGAATACCCGATGTGGTTGAAGCAGGAGGAACAGACAAGAATGGTGATGGCAGAGCAGATAATTATACTGACTCGGATAATGATGGGTTTAATGATGATGTGGATGGAGATGTTGGAAATGATGGGACTGCAGAAAATTCAGCAAATGCATTAACCTTGACCGGTACAGATACTGATAATGATGGCGCACCAAACTCATATCCAAATGATGATAACGACAAGGACGGAATTTTAAATTATATTGATTTAGATGCCGATAATGATGGAATACCTGATGTTGTTGAAGCTGGCGGCACGGATGTAAATGGAGATGGAAGAGCTGATAATTATACAGATTCAGACAACGATGGATTTAATGACGATGTTGATGGAGACCCTAACAACTCTTTAGCTGTTGGAGATGATTCTGACGATACAAATACAAATAATGCATTAATATTAACGAGTGTCGATTCAGACAACGATGGTGCTCCGGATTCTTATCCAAATGGAGATCATGATGGTGATGGAATACTGAATTTCTTAGATTTAGACGCAGATAATGATGGGATACCCGATGTTGTTGAAGCTGGCGGCACGGATGTAAATGGTGATGGTAGAGCAGATAATTATTCAGATGCAGATAACGATGGTTTTAATGATGATGTTGACGGTGATCCCGATAACTCATTGGCTGTTGGTAGCGATGCTTCTGATTCGAACACTGCCAATGCTCTAACTTTAACTGGTTCAGATACTAATAATGATGGGGCACCAAACAGTTTTCCAAACGATGATAAAGATGGCGATAATGTTTACAATTTTCTTGATTTAGATTCCGATGACGATGGAATTCTTGATGTAATAGAAGCCGGAGGAGCAGATACAGATAGAGATGGAATTGAGGATGCTTATGTCGATGTTGATAATGATGGATTTAATGACAATGTTGATGGAGATCCAAATAATTCATTAGCAGCCGGAGATGATTCAGATGATACCAACATAGCCAATGTTACCATTGTTACAGGTGTTGACGGAGATAATGATGGCGCTCCAGATAGTTTCCCAAATGGTGATTTTGATGGAGATGATTTGTACAACTTTATTGATATTGATGCAGATAATGATGGTATCGTTGACAATACTGAAGGTCAAGGAACTAAAACATATATTGCTCCTGCAAACTCCGATGCTGACGGCGATGGGATTGACGATGCTTATGATAGTGATGATGCTAACTTTGGTGGAATAAATTCAAGTTTTGAATTATCTGATATCGATTCTGCTACTGATGCTGACTCTCCTGATTATTTAGATTTAGATACAGATGGTGATGGAATTAATGATGTCATAGAGGGTCACGATACTGATGGTGATGGAGTTGCCGATGCAGGCAGCCCAGCAAATACTGGATTGCCAGGGGGAACAACAGATGTAGATAACGATGGTTTATTAGATGGCTATGACAACAATACGAGCAGCACAGATCCTACAAATTCTAGTCTTCAAGGTACTTCTCATCCTAATTTAGTTTTACTTATTACTACTGAAAGAGATTGGAGAGAAGTTTCAAATCCTGATTCAGATGGGGATGGCATTGTTGATTCTGATGATATAGATGACGATAATGATGGTGTTCTAGATATTAATGAAGCACCTTGTCCTACTCCAGAAATTAGATTTAGAGAAACACCAGAAGCGTATTGGACGATGGACAATAATACGAACGATGTTTCTGGAAATGGACACAATGAAAGAACGGATGGAAATACGCCAGGTTTCTCAACTGATGCCATTCAAGGAACACATTCAGCAAGCTTTAATGGAACTAGTAATCAAATAAGATATAGCCAAAATGGTGTATTTATGGAAGAAGCTTATACGGAAATAAGTTTTTCTGCTTGGATAAAACCAAGTGATTTATCAGGTGATAGAGTTGTTTATGAAGAAGGTGGTGGAACCAAAGGGCTTATATTGTGGTTAGATGATGGCACACCAACAGTTACAGTAAGAACTTCAGGTGCTGGTTCAGAAGCCTCAATCGCTTCTGACTTTACACTATCGGTTGATGGATTATGGCATCATGTTGCAGCTGTTTTTGATAATGGAACTATCCTCGTGTATGTTGATGGAATTCCTAATTCTACAGCTGCAGGTGACGTGACTATTGGTACTCATGGGAGTGATGGTGGGCTAGGTGGAGCACATGGTGGAACTTCAAATGGTGTTTCAGGTAATTATGCCGGCTTGATGGATGCCGTTCGTTATGATAATTCAGCCGTTTGGACTTTAGGAAGAATAGGTTTTGAGGCTCAACGTTTTTGTGATACAGATGGAGATGAAATTGCTGATCATTTGGACTTAGATTCGGATAATGATGGTATTCCAGATATTATTGAAGCAGGAGGAGTTGATCCAAATGAAGATGGAAGAGTTGAAGATGATACAGATACAGATGGAGATGGATGGGCAAATACATTTGATCCAGATAATTTAGGTGTAATTCTAGCTGACGAAGATAAAGACGGAGATGGGCTTCCAAACCGAATTGATTTAGATGCTGACGGAGATGGTGTAGCTGACATCATTGAAGCAGGCGGTGTTGATAGTGATGGAGATGCTAAAGTTGATACACCACAAGATTCTGATAATGATGGTTGGGATAATACTTTTGATGAAGATAATGGAGGAACTGTTCTAACTATTGCTGACAATGATGGCGATGGGTTTAATGATTATTTAGATTTAGACTCAGATTCAGATGGAATAACAGATCATGTTGAAGCTCAAACTACTGTTGGTTTTGTTGCTCCCACTGGTAGCGATACCGATGGAGATGGTTGGGATAATTCCTACGATTCAGATAATGGTGGAACAGCGATTACACTAAGCAACAAAGATGGTGTTGGCAATCCCGATTATTTAGACGATGATTCAGATGGAGATACTTTTCCTGATTGGATTGAAGGATTTGATGATGATGAAGATGGTGACGCCCTAAACGATTTATTAGCTAGAGCTGCTACCTATGAATCGAGTAATGGCAATCCATTGTTATATGTAAATGCCATTGATGTAAATGGAACAAATGATGGTGATGGAATCCCAGATTGGTTAGAGGATGACGATGCTGATAATGTTCCAAATTTCTTAGACTCAGATAATACTTTTTATTCTGATCAAGATGACGATGGGTTAATTGATTTGTATGACACTGATAATGGCGGAGTTCCTTCTATTACTCCCGACTCTGACGGAGATGGAGAGTACGATTTTAGAGATATAGATGATGAAATTACTTTGCCGATTGTTTTATTGGATTTTACTGTTGTTAAAATAGAAGATAAAGTTCAAATTGATTGGAAAACGAGTAGTGAAATAAACAATGATTATTTCGAAATTGAACATGCTGCCAATGGGGTAGAGTTTAAAAAAATAGCTCTTGTGAAAGGAGCTGGAAATTCTAATACTGAATTGTCATATACTGCAATTCATCAAACTCCAGAATTTGGATATAATTATTACCGTTTAAAACAAGTAGATTTTGATGGTAAATCTAAAACTTACAATAGTAAGGTGGTCTATTTTAACGAAATCCAAGGTGGAGGTTTTATAAATGTTTTTCCAAACCCTGTTAGAAATGGAGCATTATATTTAGAATTAAAAAGTCCAAAAGCGGGTAGTTATTTAATTGATTTAGTTGAATCTAATGGCAAATTGATTCTTACGAAGGAAGTTGAAATTGGAGGCCGACAAAAATTAGTTAGAATGGAATTGCTCCAAGGTTTAAGGATTGCTAAAGGTGTTTATTATCTAAAAGTTAAGAATAATTCATCAATAAATAATTATAAAATTATTGTCGAATAAACAGTAATTGTGGAATTAAATTTCCTTGGAAATAGAAAAAAGAGTCTCATAGTTGAGGCTCTTTTTTTATTAAAGTGATATCTGTCATTTTTTGGATATGTTCATCCAATTAAATTTGAAAAATAAAAACGATATACAATGAAAACTATTATTCTCAAAAGTACAGCGGCATTATTTATACTAATGTTTGCGACTCACTCACTTCATGCGCAATTTCAACTCGATGCTGAAATAAGGCCTCAATATGAATTTAGGAATGGGTACAAAACACTTTTTCCTGATCAAACTGATTACGCTTCATTTGTGTCACAAAGAACACGCTTAATTTCATCTTATTCTACAAATAAGATGAAGGTATTTGTAAGTATCCAAAACATTCGAGTATGGGGGAATGTTCCTCACTTGAATGTAAATGATAAGAATGGATTTGTGCTACATGAAGGTTATGGAGAAATTAAATTTAAACCAAATTTATTGTTACGCTTAGGAAGGCAAGAATTGGTGTATGACGACCAACGTTTTTTAGGAAATGTTGATTGGGCAGTACAAGGTAGAAGCCATGAACTTGCATTGTTGAAGTTTTCTAAAGGTGATTTTAAATTAGACTTTGGAGCAGCCATGAACCAAGATGCCGATTCTTTAACTGGAAGAACATATATTCAGCAGGGGAATTATAAGAACATGCAATTATTATGGATGAATAAAACATGGAAGAATATAAGTGCAAGTTTATTGTTTTTAAATAATGGTTTGCAGCATATTGATCATGTAGATTTTTCTAAAAATGAAGTAAGATATAGCCAAACTGCAGGCTCACACATAAAGTATAAAAAGAATAAATTTAAATTAAATTCCAATATCTATTACCAGTTTGGAAATGACCTAAATAAAAATCAAATTTCGGCCTATCTCTTAGGTTTAGAGGGGGTGTATTCTAAGACAGGAAAACTTGAATTTACACTAGGTGGAGAATTGCAAAGTGGAAACGATGAAGGTGGTGTAAAAAACAAAAAGAATACTGCTTTTAGTCCGCTTTACGGAACAAATCACAAGTTTAATGGTTACATGGATTACTTCTACGTTGGAAATCACATGAATAGCGTGGGGCTTTTGGATTTATATTTTAAAACCAAAACGAAGATAAATGATAAATCAATTGTTAGTTTTGACCTTCATCAATTTAATGCACCCGCAGAGTTAAAAGGAAATGATTTTGAAGCTCTAGGAACTGAAATAGATATATTATATAGCTATGAATTTGATAAAGATTTGAACATTAAAATAGGGTATTCTCACCTTTTTGCACAAGAAGGGATGGAGTGGATTAAAAATTCAAAGAATAATCAATTAAACCATTTTGCTTATTTAATTGTTGCCTTCAAACCCAATCTATTTATAAGTGAGAAAAAATAAAAAGTAATCAATAATTAACATAAAACAATTAAGAATTAAAAACAACATGATGAGGACTAATAGATTTAAAAATATTTTTATTGCAACATTAACTGTAGGTATTGTGGCAACTTTATATTCTTGCAATCAACAGAAAGAGGAAGTAATTGCTAAATCAGCAGCAGAAATAGTAGTAAATGGAGAAATGGAAGCCGAATTAACATCTCCACCCAATGTTCCAAAACCAGTAGGGAAAAGACCTGCAAAAAAACTAATAGTTCATATGGAGGTATTAGAACAAGTTGGTGAGATGACTGGTGGTGTAGAATATGTTTATTGGACTTTTGGTGGAACTGTTCCAGGAAGTTTTATAAGAACTAGAGTCGGAGATGAAGTAGAATTTCATTTAGAAAATCATCCTAACAATAAATTACCACATAACATTGATTTACATGCAGTAACTGGCCCAGGTGGTGGAGCATCTTCTTCTTTTGTAGCACCAGGTCATAAAGCTAAATTTTCATTTAAAGTATTAAACCCAGGCTTGTATGTTTATCATTGTGCTACTGCACCTGTTGGTATGCACATTGCAAATGGTATGTACGGATTAATCTTGGTTGAACCAGAAGGCGGATTGCCAAAAGTAGATCGTGAATACTATGTAATGCAAGGTGACTTTTATACTAAAGGAGCAAATGGAGAAAGAGGGCTACAACCTTTTGATATGCAAAAAGCTGTTGATGAAGACGCTGATTATGTAGTATTCAATGGAAGTGTAAGTGCATTAACTGGAAACAATGCTTTGACTGCAAAAGTTGGCGAAACAGTTCGTTTATATGTTGGTAACGGTGGACCAAACTTAGTTTCTTCATTTCATGTAATAGGTGAAATATTCGATGCAGTATATGTTGAAGGTGGTTCAATGGTAAATGAAAATGTACAAACTACACTTATTCCTGCAGGTGGTGCAGCAATAGTTGAATTTAAAGTAGATGTACCCGGAACATTAGTATTGGTTGATCATTCTATTTTCCGAGCTTTTAATAAAGGAGCTTTAGGTATGCTAAATGTTGAAGGGGAAGAAAATAAACAAATCTATTCTGGAACTATTGAAGAGGGTATTTATTTACCAGAAGGTGGTGGTATTCAGAGTATGCCAGGTGATAGTAAGCCAATGGAAGTTGTTGCTGCAAAATCTAGAGAAGAAAAAATAAAATTTGGTAGAGAAATATACATGCAGACATGCTTTGCTTGTCACCAAGGTGAAGGTCAAGGAGTTCCAAATGCTTTTCCTCCATTGGCAAATTCTGATTATTTAAATGCAGATGTTGATAGAGCAATTGATATTGTATTGCATGGATTGTCAGGAGAAATCACTGTAAATGGAGTGAAATACAACTCTGTAATGACTAGTCAAACATTAACTGATGAAGAAATTGCAAATGTATTGACTTATGTTTACGACAGCTGGGGTAATAATAAATCAGACGTTACTCCAATGATGGTTACAAAAAGAAGAAGCGCACATTAATAAACTAAATGAAAAAGTATCTATTTGTTTTTTTATGGTGTCTTACAATCAGCTCAGGCCTATTTGCACAATTTGATGATATGCAAAAAGTAAAAGGAGGTGTATTTACTCCTTTATATGGAGTTGATTCTTTGCAAGTAAAAATTGATGCTTTTTTATTGGATACCTATCCAGTCAGCAATGAAGCTTTTTTAGAATTTGTTGTTCAAAATCCAAAGTGGAGAAAGAGTGAAGTTCCTAAGCTTTTTGCAGACGGTAATTATTTAAAGGATTGGAAAGGAGATGTTCAGTTAGCTGAATATCTCCTACCCAATGCTCCTGTTACAAATATTTCTTGGTTTGCAGCCAAAAATTATTGCGAGTCGAAGGGAAAACGCCTTCCTACAGTTGATGAGTGGGAGTTTGCTGCAATGGCAGACCAAAACTCTGCAGACGCTCGTAAAATGGAATCATACAATCAATTTATTTTAGAATGGTATGAGACGCCTAATAGCTTCAACAAACCAATAGGAAGTACCTTTAAAAATTTTTATGGCATATACGATTTACATGGATTAGTTTGGGAATGGACAAGTGATTTTAACTCGGTTCTTATTTCAGGTGAGTCTCGTCAAGATGTAGATAAAGATAGTAAACTGTTTTGTGGAAGTGCTGCAGTTGGAGCTTCTGATTTAATGAATTATGCTGCCTTTATGCGATATGCCTTTAGAGGAAGTATGAAAGCAAGTTATTCAGTTAAGAACTTAGGGTTTAGATGCGCTAAGGACATTGATGTCAACTAATTAAAATATCAATATGTTTCAATTTAATCCAATTAAGTACGGACTGTTTTTACTAATTATTAGCTTACTTTTAATTTCATGCGACAGTTATAAAAGCAGTGAATCATCAGAAGAGAATGAAGTAGTAAATAGTATTTCAGAAAAAGAAAGTTTGTCAGATATGTCAATTTATCAATTGCCTTCAATTTGGACAAATCAAGACAGCGTTCAAATAGAACTAAAAGATTTAAGGGGAGAGGTGGTTGTAATGGTTATGATATATACCACTTGCAAAGCAGCATGCCCTCGATTAGTGGCTGATATGCGCGACATTGAATCTAAAATCCCAAAAGACAAATTAAGCCATATAAAACTAGTGTTGGTTAGCATAGACCCCGAAACAGATACTCCAAAACGTTTAAAAGAATTTGCAATAGAAAATCAAATGGAAAAAGAGCATTGGATGTTTTTGAGAGGTACAGAAGAAGATACTCGTGAATTTGCTGCGGTTTTAGCTGTTAATTACAAAAAAATATCACCCATGGATTTCTCTCACTCAAACATCATTAGCGTTTTTAATCAAGAAGGAGAGTTAGCTCACCAGCAAGAAGGATTGGGGGTTAATAACAAAGAAACGCTCGATGAAATTAATAAACTACTGCAATAATTTCTACTCTAGCTTTTATTTGAATTAAAAATCGAATAATTTTTAACTAGTTTATCTATATATTTTTAATATTTATCTAACCTTTTGCTAAGTTAATAGTTTAAAATGTTAACTTCGTATGTTGTACTCTTTCAACGAAATGATTAGTTAAACAAAATAGGCTATTGAAATATATGAAAATATTTATCACCTTCTTATCTCTTTTTTTAAGTATAGGAACCTTTGCAGGAAATGTTAATATTTTCTATTATGTAGCAGATTCTGACAATAAACTGTATTCTGTCAATAAAAATACTGGAGTAAGTACTGAAATTGGCGCTACAGGAGTTTCTGATATTGAGGCAATTGCCTATTATCCAATACCAGGGGCAAATGTTTTATATGCAGTAAATTTAGATGATTTTGGAACCTTAAATTTAAGTACAGGGGCTTTTACTTATATTGGTACTGTTGATGCTGCTGGTCCAGGAAACGGAGCATTAGGGCTTCAAGATTTAGATAATGTTGATGGAATGATGCTCGACGGTCAAACGTTTAAATTATGGGCAACTCAGCGTAATTCAGGAAATGACTTATTATTTCAAATTGATGTAACCACAGGTCAATATGTAAAAAGTGCCTTTGGACCTGGTATCGATTATGTTGTAATTACAGGGCCTGGGATTAATGTAGATGTTGATGACTTGGCCATTTCACCTGTTACTGGTAGAATGTACGCCTCCAACAATGATGGAGGTACTGGTGATAATTTGATTGAGATTAATAAATTTAATGCAACATATTCTGTTACAACTACTTTAGATGAAGACGATGTAGAAGGTTTGGCATTTCATAATGATGGTGTTTTATATGGTTCTGAAGGTGACGATGACCGATTTAGTGTTATTAACATTAGCACAGGTGCAATGACCAATCAATTTTCACTTTCGGGTGGTGACGTTGAGTGTTTTGCTAGTTTAGTTGCAGATGCTAATACAGTTTCCGGTACTATTTATAATGACAATGATTTAGATGGTGTTTTAGATGGAGGAGAATCAGGAATTCAAGGAGTAACTGTTTATTTATACATCGATAACAATGCAGATGGTTTGCTTGATCCAGGAGATTCAAGAATCCAAACTGCTGTTTCCGATGTAAATGGAGAATATGTGTTTTATTATGCTTCTACTGCCAATTTACTTGTTACGACTCAATTTAGCTCTTATCCTGCTAGCTCTGCATTAACAACCGATAACATTGAAACAGCCACTTTTACAGACAATGTAAATTTCGCCGAAGTTGATGCCAATAATAATTTTGGAATTGGTACTGGCCCTGATTGTGATGGAGATGGCTTACCTAACTTTTATGAAGGTGCTCTTAACTCTGATCTAGATGCTATTCTCGATAGCTGCGATTTAGATTCTGATAATGATGGAATCCTAGATAGCGTCGAGGGAATAGAAGATTTTGATAGTGACGGTATTCCAAACTACAGAGATAGAGATTCTGATGATGATGGAATTCCTGATGCAATTGAAGCGAATCAAGGGGCTGAGCCAAGCGGTTATAATTCAACTGAAGGAAATATTGCGGGAACAGATTCTGATGGCAACGGTATTGTTGACTCAAGAGAAACTGGTGCCGGTACTGGTGTAATGGTTTCACCCAACCCCGATTCGGACAATGATGGAAATCCAGATTATTTGGATTTAGACTCTGATAATGACGGTATTCTGGATATTATTGAAGCCGGTGGAGAAGACTCGGATAGCGATGGTCAAGTTGATGGACTTATAGATGCTAATTCTAATGGCTTGGATGATCGCATAGAATCAACTCCATTATTAATTCCAAATACGGATAAAACGTTTGAAGATTCTAACGGTTTAACCAACCTACCAAATTACATAGACATTGATTCAGATTCTGATGGTATTGATGATACTCGAGAAGGTTACAGTACAGCTGATTATGATTTTCCATCTGTTATTCGTGATACTGATGGGGATGGAATTATAGATTTCTGGGATATTTCTAATTTATCAAGTCCGATTATACCATATGATAGAGATTCTGATGATATACCAGATTACATGGATAGTGATTCGGATAACGATGGAGTTAGTGACTTAATTGAAGGAAATGATGCAAATGCAGATGGTGTTGTTGATGTTGTATTGTCAGGGGTTGATAATGATGACAATGGACTTGATGATGCTCTAGATGATCTTTGTGGAGAGACAACGATTTTCGTTAACAGCTCAGACTATGCAGAAGAAGACGCATCAAGCGGAAGCGTGAATACTGGTAGTAGTGATTTAGAATTAGTAGATGATGGTGGTGATAATCAATTAGTAGGACTACATTTTGCCAATGTCAACGTCGATCAAGGTACTTCAATTTCTTCAGCGTATATTCAGTTTGAAGTTGATGAGGCTTCTAGTGGCCCTATTACAATTACAATTGAGGGTGAGTTAAGCACAAATGCTAGTACTTTTTCATCATCTGATGATGATGTTAGTGATCGTTCAACTACCGTAGCTAGTGCAACATGGTCACCAGATGATTGGGCTATTGTTCATGAATCTGGCATTAAGCAAAGAACTGTTAACATTGGACCAATTATCGAGGAAATAGTTGGACAAGGGGGATGGTCTAATGGAAATGATTTGGTAATTATATTTAGTGGTCCAACAGGAAACACAAGAGTTGCAGAAACAGATCCGGTATTAATTATAAATACAGAATTTGACGAAACACCAACCTTAAATTATATTGCTGCAGATTATGGCGAAGAAGATAATTCTGATGGGAGTATGGATTTAGGTAGCTCTGATATAGAATTGCCTAATGATGGTGGAACAAACCAAACTGTTGGAGTGTTATTTTCAGGTGTATTAATAGATCAAGGGCAAACCATTACTTCCGCTTACATCCAGTTTGAGGCTGATGAAGTTCAAACAGGAGCTATAACTCTAACCATTGAAGGGGAACTCGCTTCATCGGCAAGCCTTTATACTACCACAGCTTATGATGTTTCTTCTAGGACTACTACTACAGCTACTCCAGTTTCTTGGAGTCCTTCTAATTGGAATTCAGTTGGAGAATCTGGTGCTCCTCAACAAACACCTGACCTTACTGCTATAGTGCAAGAGATTGTAAATCAAGGTGGCTGGGTTAATGGGAATAATATGTCGTTTATTATAACTGGCCCATCAGGTAATAGAAGAACTGCAGAAATCGACCCAAGGCTTGTTATTGAAACAACAGCTACATTTACCATTTGCCAATCAAATGTTGCCCATCAAGACTTTGATTTAGATGGGGAAGATGATTTTAGAGATACCGATGATGATAATGATGGAATCCCAACTTTAGCAGAAATCCCAGATGCTGATGGAAGCGGGACGCCCGATTACTTGGAATTTGATGGAGATGAATGTGGTTTGGGATTTTTAAGAACTGGATATACCAATGATTATACAGGAGCATTCCAATCTTCAAATAGTATCACAAATGAGGGCAATATTTTGTCAACACCAGATGGGAGTGTTGCTCGATTTGACAACAATAATGATGAGTATGTCATGGACTTTGAGCAAGTTTATCCAGCAGGATATAAGTATGTCATTACATGGAGAGAGCGAAGTGGGCAATCGGGTACAGCTCAAATTGTAGTAGCAGAATCTGAGGATAATATTACGTTTAGTGGTCGTCAATCGAACCCAACAACGAATTCTACAACGCTTTTTAATGACACGTTAACAGCTCAATTTGATTTTAGATATTTGAGATTTAGATTAGAAAATGGTGCAAGTTCTACAGATTTTGAAATTGATGCAATTGGAGTTTTAGTGCCTACATGTGAGCCTGATTCTGATGATGATGGCATAGTTGATTCTGATGATATTGATGATGATAATGATGGGGTATTGGATACTGATGAGGGCTGTGCCGTAGATCCATACATTACTTATGCTTCTACAATTACCTCTCAATCTGGCGTTGGTTCTAATACTGAAGTTACTGGAGCCCCAGATGAGGTTTATGCAGAATGGCATGAGAATAACGATATTATGGTGATTGACTTTGGTAGCATTAGGGCTGCAGGTACAAGTTATCGCATCTATTGGAGAGAAAGAACTGGTCAGTCAGGAACAGCTTCGATTCTTGTAGAAGAATCTACCAATAACTCTACTTACAATACACACTCAAATTTACCAGAGACAAATAGTACTGACGGAATAATGACCACTATGGTTTCTGAAAACTCTTTCAGGTATTTAAGGTTAAGCAAAGATGACCCTCCAAGTTCAACTGATTTTCAAATAGACGCAGTTGGAGTTATTTTATGTACCGATACAGATGGCGATGGAATCCCAGATTCGCATGATTTAGACTCTGATAATGATGGTATTCCTGATATTCAAGAAGCTGGAGGTTCAAGTTTTGATACAGATAGCGACGGAAGAGTAGATGACCCAACAGATACAGATGGCGACGGTTGGGCTGATGATTTTGATTCTGATAATGGAGGTACTGCATTAGCTGATGAAGATCAAGATGGTGATGGTTTAGAAAATAGAATCGATTTAGATGCAGATGATGATGGAATAGCAGATATAATTGAAGCAGGAGGAGTTGATAGTGATAATGACGGACAAGTAGATGACCCCTCAGATACCGATGGAGATGGCTTAGCTAATACTTTTGATAATGACAATGGCGGTACTCCTTTGCCCATTAAAGATTTTGATGGTGATGGAATACAAAACTATTTAGATTTAGATTCGGATAATGACGGAATTACAGATAATGTAGAAGGCCAAACTACAGCAGGGTTTAGATCGCCTCAAAGTTCAGATACTGATGGTGATGGCTGGGATGATGAATATGACAGTGATGATGGGGGAACCGCAATTACTTTAAGTAATAATGAAGGATTTGGTGAACCCGATTATTTAGATCGAGATTCAGACGGAGACAGCTATTGGGATTGGACAGAGGGTTTTGATGATAATGAATCTGGTGATGCCTTAGATGATTTGAAAGATCGAGCAACGGATTATATAACTGCTGGCGGAAATGTGCTACATTATGATAATACTACAGACACTGATACTGATGGAATACCAGATTGGTTGGAAGATGATGATAGCGATAATGTTCCTAATTTTTTAGACCCCGATAGTGATGATTATTATGATACCGACGGAGATGGCTTAATTAATCTATATGATACTGATAATTTTGGAGTGCCTTCTAATACTCCTGATGAAGATGGAGATGGAGAATACGACTTTAGAGATATTGATAATGAAGTTAGCCTACCTATAGAATTGCTTTCTTTCAATGGTATAAAGCATGAAAACCTAGTTCAACTAGATTGGATAACTGAAACAGAAATTAACAATCATTATTTTGTAGTTGAGAAACTTAATGTTGAGAATGAATTTGAAGCAATAGCACAGGTTGATGGTGCAGGAACATCGAGGAAGCAAATACGTTACCGCACTTTTGATAAAAAACCAATTACTGGCTATAATTATTATCGTTTAAAACAGGTTGATTACAATGGTGAATATTCTTACTCTGAAGTTGTATCCGTATTGTTTGATGGGCATGATGCTAAACGTGCAGTTTATCCTAACCCTTGTAATGGAAAAGTTCTATGGGTTCGTATAGAGAACATTGATGATAGTCGTGTTTACGCTGAATTGTTTAACGAAAAAGGAAGTTTAGTTCTTAGAAATGAATTAGGTTTCGACTTGAGTCAACGTAACATAAGATTCAATCTTTTAAAAGGGAAACATCTAAGTCCAGGCGTTTATTTCTTAAGAATAAACAAAGGGAATACATTGATTAATGAGAAGATTATCGTTCAATAAATCAGTTTAAACTAGGATCTTCAGGGAAATTGGCCATTATGGCGATTTCCCTTTTTGATGCGCTCATGATTTTGTACCACAGGTTACCATAGTCTATATCGAACACTTGATTTGTGCTTATTTTAGATATAAACCAAGAGTCTGCTTTTAATTCATTGATTAATTGCTCTTTTCCCCAGCCAGAATATCCTAAAAAGAATTTAATGTCATTCTTTTTAATATGCTTAAATCGAATTGCAGCTTTTAAAATTTCAAAATCTCCATTCCAGTATAGTTCTTCAGTAATTTTTTGACATCCTGGTAATAAATCTGGTTTGTTATGGATGTAAAACAAGCTTTTGGATTCAACAGGCCCCCCTACGAAAACGTCAAAGTCTGTGGCTGGAAAGTCGGAAACTAAATCATGCACTTTAATTTCTAAAGGATTATTTAGCACAAAACCGATTGCACCCGCTTCATTATTTTCTACCATCAAAATTACTGAACGCTTAAAGTAAGGGTCAATTAAGAATGGTTCTGCCAACAAAGCATTGCCAGGAATTGCTTCTAAGCTATTTAATTCTGAAATTTTATGTTTAAAAGGGTTGAATTCCATACTTTTCAAAAATAAGATTTATCTAATTTTAATTTTTCGAATTATAATGAATAAGCCAATAAAATTGAAAGATAAACAAACTTCAGTATTTAAAAAGTATAAGAATCAAATTGTACTCTTTGTACTAGCTTTTGTAGCTTATGGCAATACCATCAACCACGGTTTTGTATTAGACGATGATGTTGTCTATGTCAAGAATAAATTTGTTCAAGAAGGTGTTTCTGGTATTGGAGCTATCTTTTCTCATGGCTTTTTATATGGGTTTAATCAGAAAAACGATCAATCTTATCGGCCTTTGGTATTATTCAATTTTGCTATTGAACATCAGCTTTTTGGAAACAATCCAAGAGCCCACCATTTTTTTGGAATTCTATTTTATGCCATTGCCTGCATCGTATTATATCAATTCCTCTTACTGGCCTTTCAAGCTCAATTTCATTGGTTAGCCTTTTGGATTAGCATTCTATTTTGTCTTCACCCTATACACACTGAAGTTGTAGCCAACATTAAAGGAAGGGATGAGATTTTACATTTCATTTTTTATATTTCTAGTATGTACTTTACACTAAAGTATATAGATGAAAAGCAGCAAAAGAAATTTTTGTATTTCGCATTGATTACTTTTTTCTTGGCGCTTATTTCTAAAGAAATGGCTGTTACCTTAGTTGGGGTTCTACCCATAAGTATCTATGTTTTTAGAAACGGGCATTGGAAATCTCACATTAAAACTTATTTGCTATTTGCAATTCCATTAGTGGTTTATTTTATTCTGAGAAATACTATTTTAGATACACTTGCTTTCGAAGAAAAAATGACGGTAATTAATAATACCATTGCCGCCGCTAATGGATTAAGTGAAAGAATTGGGACAACTACATACATCTTTTCTGAATACATCAAACTGCTTCTCTTCCCACACCCTTTATCATGGGATTATAGTTTTCCTCATTTTCCAATTGTGGGATTGAGCCATCCACGAGTAATGCTGACTTTAGTTTCTGTGTGTGTGATGTTTGTTATATCATTTTACATATTATTCAAAAAACAGAACGTAATTGCTTATGGATTTTTGTTTCTTATAATCACTTTTTCTATCGTTTCTAATTATTTTATTTTGATTGGTTCTACACTTGGTGAGCGATTTCTGTTTTTGCCTTCTGTTGGGTTTTTAATTCTATTGGGGTTCGGTATCCATTCCATAATTTCTCATTCTAAGCTAAACTCAAACAAAGCAAAAAAGACAACAATGCTTGTTCTTTCAATAATTGGATTGCTCTACATTGTCAAAACAATTGATCGAAATAAAGACTGGAAAAACAATGAAACTTTGTTTCAAGCAGGTTTTGAAGCAAGTCCTAATAATTCGAGAGCTGTAGCTGCTTATGCTTCTATTTTTAGAGCTGAGGCAGAAAGCAATTTAAACCCTCAAATAAAGCAATCAAACTTTAAAGAAGCCATTATCTGGTACAAGAAAAGCATAGACTTATACGAGGATGTTGCAGATACTTGGTACAACCTCGGTGTTTGTTACAATGGATTAAATCAAACTGAAAAAGCAAAGAATGCTTACATAAAAACCTTAGAACTAGAAAATAGACATATCAATGCACAAAATAATTTGGGGGTGATTTATTTTCAACAAAAAAACTATAATGAAGCGTTAAAACACTTTGAAAACTGCTTAAAAATCAATAATCAATTTCAAAATGCTTATGCAAATTTAGGTGCGGTATATCATAATTTGGGAGATTTAGAAAAAGCAAAAAAGTATTATCAAGAGGCTTTGAGGTTAAATCCAAATGATCAGAATACCTTTCGAAATATGCAACAATTATAACAAGTAGCTAAATGATAATCCAATTTATTTTAAAGATCTTTTTATAAGTTTTGCCAATCTTCGAGCGGCTTTGTTAATCGAAAAATCTTCATTAATTGTAGAAATAGATAACTGAGTTTTTACAATGGAGTGTTCTTTTTCAGGAAAGTTGTTTGTTTGCTGAACATCGAATCTGTAGCAAACAGGAATGATTTTATTAAAAAGAGATAATTTAACAGGATTGGTTTTTAATCGTTTAAAGCGAATAATCAGATTGTCAGAACTATTATTAATGGAATCACCCCAGTAAACAAGATGCGCTTCTATATTATAATGCTTAAAGCTTGATATTAATTGATTCCCTAGTTTATTGTTGTATTCTCTTTCTATTAAGTTAATCGATGTATCCATTAATATAATAATTTCACTTGCATTTATGTTTCCATTAGTATTCCATTTGGTAAGCCAATAATTTCCCTGCTTAAAAATTTTATATTCTTGAGAGAAGCTATTTAAATTAAATGATATGAGTAAAATGAAACTAATTGTAATTTTTTTTATCATTAGGTTTTATTTAATTCGGTTAAAGGTAATATGGTTAAACTCCTCGTCTTCATAATACATTGGAATAAGAAAATATCTACTTCCAAATCTTGTTTTAGAATCGACAGCTAAATTTGAATCATGGAGTATTGCTATCCTTGTTTTTTTCTTTTCTGGAAGATTTAAGAATAATCCGATTGACTTTCCTTTATATTTTTGACTTTCCATGTAGAAGAAATTGTCCTTAAGTTTTCCCTTAATTTGGGTCGCAAATTCTAGAATATTATTTCTATATATTTTAACTTTCATCGTTGATTTATTAATCATCTCAAAAGAACATTTTAGGCCATCATTATAAATAAACTTGCCATATTTTACTTGATAATTAATTATTAGTAAATCTGCAAGTGTATTTGGAATGAATGTATCAATTTTGGAATTATAAGTGCCATTTATGGCACTTATAATTCGAATTATTAAGCTCTTTAACCTCAATACTTGGTTCGTTTAAAACGAAACAGGAGGTTAACAAAGCTGTAATGATAAAGTAAATAAACAAGTTTTTCATTTTCATAATTTATTACAATAATTTACAAGCCTATTCTTTGAAGCAAAAAAGTATTATCTTGAAGCTTTAAGATTGAACCCAAATGATCAAAATACGTTAAGTAATTTAAAGCAATTATAATGTGCTTTTTCAATAAAATCAAATAACTATGAAATCAACTTTAACTCTATTTCTTTCAATTCTCAGTCTCTTTGCATTTGCACAAATGGAGCATTTAATTTCTTATGATATGAATGATTATTTTGCGAATAACATTCCATTGTTTTATACTCCTGCAAAAGACATAAGTCAGATTAATTTTACGGTGGTAGCTAAAAATGGCAAAGTAAAGAAATACCAGAAAAACTATACAACTGGTAATAAGCTAGTAGCTTTATACAAAATTGAAAATGGCGAAAAACAATCAGTTTACATAAATGAATATGATGAAAACAATTTAAAAACATTAGCTGAATACTATAAACGTGGCAAATTAAAATCTACAATTACGTATCAGCGCAACGAAAAACGGAATCCGATTGTGCAAGAAAAAAAGAAAGCGAACGGGAATCCGATTTTTAAGAATACCTGGAAATATAGCGAGGATGGTTGTTTGGCCGAAAGCGAACGCTTCCGGAAAGGAAAATTGGCAGATAAGCTTGTGAATGAGTATTATTCGCCTTGCGAGAAATCGAAGATGACAAAATACAACCGAAAAGGGAAGGTAAAGCAAATTTGGACTTACGATTGCAAAAAAGAAGGGGAGATTTTACAAAAGAAAAAAGATGTAACACAAGTTTGCAAATGGGAGGAGAGTGATGCCAATTTTCTCATTAAAATATATCAAACCTATGATGAGAAAGGAAGGTTAAGAAAAAACATTCGGAAATATACCAAAACAGATACCTTATTGGTAGAGTACAAACAACTTGACGAAAACAATGTGTTGACTTATCATGCGACTTATAATAAGGATAATTCTGAACCAATAACAATTTTGTGGTATAAATATGGAAAGGTAAGAACCGAAATTAATTTCAGCTATCAAGGTGATTTGAAAACGTTCTATTCCTATAAAGTTAGAGGTAAACTAAAAGAAGCCGCGGAATATGTTTACAATGAAAACAACTTATTGGTGAAATTTAGCAATTTAGACAAAAAAGGAGCTAGCATAGAAACCATCAATTTGGCTTATGAATAAACCAATTTAGTTTGATTTCTACCTGATTAAATTCTACCATTGGATAATTTGGGTTTAATTTAGCTGAAAATTTTAAAGCTTGAAGCCGACAACAATAAAATGGATTGATAGGAGGGTAGGGGTCTTAGTATGCAGGGTATTAAGTACGATAAATCTCCTAGCTTCTAAAGTTCAGCAAAACAGCAAAACACATAAAATTCTCTTCATTAAATTAATAGAGCAGGGAGCTAGCGTTTTGGCTTACTCTGCCTTAAAAGAAGCGGTAGAAAAAGTTGGAAAAGACAATGTTTATTTTTTAGTATTTAAAGAAAATAGACCCATATTGGATTTGTTGAATGTGCTCAAAAAAGAGAATATCATTGAAATTAACAACGATAGTTTTTTTCTCTTTTTAAAAGACATTTTAAAAGCACTATTTTTATTTCGCAAGCAAAAAATTGACGCTTGCATCGACATGGAATTTTTCTCTCGGGCTTCGGTCATTATTGCTTATTTAACTGGGGCAAAAAAACGAGTTGGCTTATTTAGCTTTACAAGTGAACATCCTTACCGAGGGAATTTAATCACCCATAAAATTCATTACAATCCCTATGTTCATGTTTCTCAATATTATCTAATGTTAGTTAAGGCTTTAGAAGAAAAGCCTATTAATGAGCCATTGCTAAAAAAGCAAGTTTCTGAATACAAAACAACTTTACCTCAAGTTAAAATGCCAGAGACACTTCTTGCAGAAGTGAAACAAAAGTTGGCCATTCCTAGTGATAGTTCAACGATCGTATTGTTAAATCCCAATGCGAGTGATATGTTGCCCTTGCGAAGGTGGGATACTAAAAACTTTGAAGACTTAATGAATCGTATTCAAAATAGCTACGACAAGGTCTGCATTATTTTTACAGGAGTTGAAGAAGAATCTAATAAAATAGAAAAAATTATAGGTAATAATAAATCGCCTTACATTATCAATTCAGCAGGAAAAACCAGTTTGAAAGAACTCATGGCTTTGTATCAATTATCTAATTTGGTCATCACAAACGATAGCGGACCAGGCCATTTTGCATCCATGTTTAAAACACAAGTAATCGTGCTTTTTGGTCCAGAAACACCAGATTTATTTGCTCCAAAGGGAGAACACATTCATGTGATTTATAAGAATTTAGCTTGTAGTCCTTGCGTCAATGTGTTTAATCATCGTTTTTCTCCATGCACCGATAATGTGTGTATGAAATCAATAAGCTCAGAAGAAGTATTTAATAAAATAAAACAAGTATTATAATGGAAGAAATAAAGAAAAGTGTTCGAGATTTAAGAAGAGATTTTAACTATGGAACCTTAGACAATGATGTTCCATCAGATCCAATGGAATTATTTAAGATATGGCTAGATGAAGCTTTGCGCCTGGAAATTAAAGATGCCAACGCATTTGTGTTGTCAACTGCTGTTGATAATCAGCCTGATTCTAGAGTGCTTTTATTGAGAGATATAGATGCTGATGGCTTTTGTTTTTTTACCAATTATGGCAGTAGAAAAGGAAGCGAAATTCAACAAAACAACAAAGCTGCAGCTAATATCTATTGGCCAGATATAGATCGACAAATTAGATTGAAGGTTGAGTTAACTAAGCTAAGTGCTAAATTGTCTGATGATTATTTTAACTCTAGACCTAGAGCAAGTCAAATTGGAGCATGGGCATCTATTCAAAGCCATGAAATGCCTACTCGCAAAGCATTGGAAGAGCGGATTGTAGAAATTGAAAAGAAATTTGAAGGACAAGATGTGCCTCGACCAGATTTTTGGGGCGGCTATAAAGCGACGATTAAAGAGTATGAATTCTGGCAAGGAAGACCTAGCCGCCTACACGACAGAATATTCTATACCCAATCGGGAAATGCATGGACTAGTAAAAGACTTTTTCCTTAAAGCATGTATGAACAGTACAGCAAGCGATTTGGCTTTCGAGAAAAAATAATTCAGGAACATCCAAGTTCTGATTTAGGGATTATCGTTGTAATTCCTGCTTTCAACGAAGCAAGCTTAATCCCTGCAATTGCAAGTCTTTATCAAAATGAAAGATGCAATTGTAAGGTAGAAATTCTAGTTGTTTTTAATGCTGCTGAAAATGCTTCAGATTTGATAAAACAGCAAAATGAGACTGCTAAATCTGAGCTTAAATCTTGGCTTGAAATTCACAAACGAGAAGATCTTCAAGTATTTTGCATTGAAGAAAATGCTTTGCCAATCAAACATGCTGGTGTAGGTTTAGCACGTAAAATTGGAATGGATGAAGCAGCTCTAAGGTTTGATACTATTGGAATTTTAGATGGAATTATAGCTTGCTTTGATGCTGATTCGATTTGTGAAAGCAATTATTTAAAGAGTATAGAAAGTCATTTTAAGCTGAATTTAAATTCCTCAGCTTGTTCTATCTATTTCGAGCACCCAGTTTCAGGCGAAGAGTTTGAAAAGCAAGTTTATCGAGGAATATTATATTATGAATTACACCTCAGGTATTATCGATTAGGTCTAGCCTTTGCTGGCTTGCCCTATGCCTTTCACACCATTGGCTCATCCATGGCTGTTCGAGCAAAAGACTATATGAAGCAAGGAGGAATGAACAAACGAAAGGCTGGGGAAGATTTTTATTTTTTACAGAAGTTCATTCAATTGGGCAATTTTTCAGTGCTTAATGATACCCGAGTAATCCCTTCTCCTAGAGCGTCAGAACGAGTGCCTTTTGGAACTGGAAGAGCCATCAGAGAAATGCTTGATGGTGAAAGAGAAATTGAATGCAGTTATAATGTTAAAGTTTTTATACTGATTAAAGCTGCTGTCATTGAGGGGTTAAAATGGTTTGAAGAGGAAGTCAACTCCGATTCGCTTTTATGCCAATACTTTGGAATTGAATTTATAAAGGATAAAATTCTAGAGATTAAAAGTAACTCTATTGATTTTAAAGGTTTTGAAAAACGTTTTTTCCATTGGTTTAATGCCTTTCAATGTCTAAAGTTAGTTCATTATTTACGTGATACTCAGGTAAAATCAAATTTATTAATTGAAACGGTTCCACAATTGCTTTTATTGATGGGAGAAAATAGCATTAAAATAAGTCCATTGGAATTATTAAAAAAGCTTAGAGAAATAGATAGAAAGCAAATTTAGTTTTGATATGATTTTCGCAAAAAGCTCAATTGTTTGAAAATCTTATGGTCGGTAGGTATGCAACCTGCTTCGATTAATTTAAAAATATCAGACTCGCGGTCTTCTACATAATCACTGATCGTTTTGGAGCATTTATAACTAATCAAACCTTGATTTGGATTTAAACTTAGACCACTTGTTGAATTGAAATCTAGCTTAGTATTGTTTGAGGTCTTAAAACTAATAACTAACATTCTGTTGGTTTGACATTCGAAAGATTTGAGTTGAAAGCCATCATAATAATACAGATAAGAAATATCTTGCATAACCTTTTCAAAGGTCAATTCGCTGTATTTTCCGAGCAATTTTAGAGCATCTACAGATTGTTGGTCTTGCAGTATATACCACTCAAACTTATTTATTCCTTCTTGATATAAGAATTCGTTAAAGTCTTCTTGTAGCATATCCAATTCTTGATATGTTAAGTAGCGATATCTCATTTCTAAAACGGCATCAAGATAAGCTGTTTTTTTTAAATTCCAAATAAAATAATTTAAAATAGTAGAAATCAGTGTGGTTAAATGTACTTTTTAGTCTCGATGGTCTTATTAGGAGATTCTATATTGCTAATTGAATTGGATAATTGTGTTCAATATCAGCGTTAATCCGTGCAATCTGCGGGAGATATATTGCTTGAATGTTTTTAAGCTAATCCCACAAATCTTCGCAGAACTTTATGTTAATCAAACATGGGCTATTGTAATCATTTTCAGCGTTAATCTGTGCAATCTGCGGGAGATATATTGTTTGAATGTTTTCCCGCTAATCCCACAAATTTTCGCAGATTTTTATGTTACTTCACCTATTGATATTATTGTTTCTGCATTAATCAATATAATCTCTGGGAGAATAATAAGAAGATTAAAGCTTATTGACTTTTCTAAATATACCCGAATTAATATCTGCAACATTGAAGTTAACCAATATACCTAGCTTTATTTTGGTAAGTTTTAGATAGGTTAATACTTGTTTATGATGAACTTCGGCTAAATTCTCAACAGACTTAATCTCTATAATTACCTTTTTATCAATTAATAAATCTAAGCGAAAGCCTAGCTCTAACTTTTCATTGTCGTAATAAACAGGAATTGGAACTTCACGTTCTATGCGTAATTCATGTTTCATTAACTCTTGCATTAAAGCCATTTGATATACAGATTCTAGTAAACCTGGCCCTAGTTCATTGTAAACATTATATATTGCTCCTCTGATTATATATGAAATTTCATTTTCTGTCATTCTTTTTTATTGGTTTGGGAATGAATAATCTAAAATTAACTATTGTAGTTGATGCAAAAAAGAATAATATAAATTTTTTCAGTAAAACAACAATGATAACTGAATTGGATTTTATGTTAATCAAACATGTGCTATTGTAATCATTATCAGCGTTAATCCGTGCAATCTGCGGGAGATATATTGTTTGAAAGTTTTCCCGCTAATCCCGCAAATCTTCGCAGATTTTTTTGTTAATCAAATTTGGTTTGTTGTAATCATTATCAGCGTTAATCCGTGCAATCTGCGGGAGAAAGATTGTTTGAATGTTTTCCTCTAATCCCGCAAATCTTCGCAGATTTTTTTGCTTATCAAATTTGGGTTGTTGTAATCATTTTTAGCGTTAATCCGTGCAATCTGCGGGAGATATATTGTTTGAATGTTTTTAAGCTAATCCCGCAAACCTTCGCAGAATTTTATGTTAATCAAACATGTGCTATTGTTATCATTATCAGCGTTAATCTGTGCAATCTGCGGGAGATATATTGTTTGAAAGTTTTCCCGCTAATCCCGCAAATCTTCGCAGAATTTTATGTTAATCAAACATGGGCTATTGTAATCATTATTAGCGTTAATCCGTGTAATCTGCGGGAGATATATTGTTTGAATATTTTCCCGTTAATCTCGTAAATCTTTTCAGAATTTTTTGCTTATCAAATTTGGGTTGTTGTAATCATTATCAGCGTTAATCCGTGCAATCTGCGGGAGATATATTGTTTGAATGTTTTTAAGCTAATCCCGCAAATCTTCGCAGAATTTTATGTTAATCAAACATGTGCTATTATAATCATTATCAGCGTTAATCCGTGCAATCTGCGGGAGAAAAATAAGTTTGAAAAGTTTCCCTCTAATCCCACAAATCTTCGCAGAATTTTATGTTAATCAAACATGTGCTATTGTAATCATTATCAGCGTTAATCCGTGCAATCTGCGGGAGATATATTGTTTGAATGTTTTCCTCTAATCCCGCAAACCTTCGCAGATTTTTTTGCTTATCAAATTTGGGTTGTTATAATCATTATCAGCGTTAATCCGTGCAATCTGCGGGAGAAAGATTGGGTAGCTTTATCTTGCTAGCAAGAACCTTTTTCTAGTTACTTTCATATTTCTCAATGGCATTTCTAATTTCATCACTTACCATTACTGTCTTATTGGTTTTTGGGTCAAAGCAGACAAGAGTTTGCAAGGCACGAGAAACGATTTCTAGTTTTTCCTCTTCTTTGACAACACAAATCACACTTTCAAAAACAAAACTCTTAGTACCTATTTTTTGAACTCTTGTGTAAATTTTTACTGTAGTATTATAAAAAATTGGTCGCATATAATCAATTTCTATACGAGCAACCAATATGTTAAATTGATTTACTTTAGAAAATAAGTTCAAAATGTCTTGGCTGTAACTAATTCTAGCTTCTTCCAAAAAATTAAGATACCTCGCATTATTTACATGCTGAAGGGCGTCTATGTCCATGAACCTCACTTTCACTTCAGTAACATGTTTAAATTTTGTTAAATCGATCTCTTTCATAATTTTTTCTTGAAAAAACGAAATTAGGATTTATAATATCAAAAAAATTAGTATTATTGTTATATCAATATGATATCAATCTAAATTTTTAATTATGAATAAAGAGAAAGTAATGAACCCCACATCTGGATACGTGATGTTAAGCGTAATCCTAGTTTTATTTGCTATTAGCCTATTTGGTTTTATTGGGCTAAGAAGCCCCATCTTCACCTTAGTATTGTTGTTCGCACTTTTTTTGAGCATTGGTTTTTTCTTCGTATATCCCAATGGCTCTAGAGTTATGACCCTTTTTGGTGAATACAAAGGAACTGTGAGAACTCATGGTTTTTATTGGGTTAATCCTTTTTATGTGCGAAAAAAGATTTCGCTAAGAGCGAGAAACTTTGACAGTGAAAGACTGAAAGTCAATGACAAATTGGGGAATCCAATCAACATCAGTGTTATTTTAGTATGGCGAGTTAAAGAAACATACAAGGCTGCATTTGATGTAGATATTTATGAAAACTTTGTTCGCGTGCAAACAGATGCTGCCGTTCGTAAACTTGCTAATATGTATGCTTATGACAATTTTGATAATGATGCAGAGATAACATTGAGAAGTGGAATGGAAGAAGTGAATACCAATTTAGAAAGAGAAGTTTCAGAGCGTTTAGCTATTGCAGGAATAGAAGTATTAGAGGCAAGAATTGGCTATTTGGCTTATGCTTCTGAAATAGCTAGTGCCATGCTAAGAAGACAACAAGCTACAGCAATTGTTGCAGCGAGAATGAAAATTGTTGAAGGTGCAGTTTGGATGGTTGAAGAGGCTATTAACCAACTAAATAAGCGTGAAATAGTAAACCTAGATGAAGACAAAAAAGCAGCTATGGTTAGCAACTTATTAACCGTGCTATGTGCCGATAAAGATGCTTCACCTGTTATAAATACTGGAACATTAAATCATTAAGACATGAATCAATATAAAATTATAAAGAAAGGCGTTTTTGAAAAGGAATCTTCTTTTGAAGAGCGGATGAATAGCATGGCTCGCGAAGGTTGGAGAGCATTATCTGTTGCGGTGCAGGGTGGAGTAATGGTTGTTTTAATGGAGAAAAATCGCTAGCCTATGGCTAAGAAAAAAGCATTTGCCTTAAGGTTAGACCCTGAAGTTTTAAAAGCTGTTGAGAAATGGGCAGCTGATGAATTTAGAAGTACTAATGGTCAGCTAGAGTGGATAATTACGCAGTATTTAAAAAAGGAGGGAAGGTTAAAAAAGCCGAAGTCAAATCCTTGAGAAAAAAGAATTGAGATCTACATTTCCACCAGAGAGTATTAAGCCAATTTTTTTGCCTTTAAAAAGTGCTTTGTTTTTCAGAATACTAGCTAATGGAACTGCAGCTGATGGTTCTACTATTATTTTCATGCGCTCCCAAATTAATTGCATAGCTGCCTTTATTTCCAAGTCATTAACTAACAATATTTGATTTACACCATCTTTTATAAGTTCATAGTTGAGTTTACCCAAAGGTGTTAGCAATCCATCAGCAATGGTATTGGTAGTTAAATTGTTCAGTCTTTTTCCAGTTTTTAACGATTCATAAGCATCAGATGCACCTTCTGGTTCACCAGCATAAACAGGAATATTCTTTCCAAAAAAATGGGCAGATAGGATAGTGCCACCGAGTAATCCTCCGCCGCCAACTGGACAAATTAGCATATCCAAATCTTCTTTTTCTTCAATTAATTCTTTAGTACAAGTTGCTTGACCGATGATGATATCCACATGATCAAAAGGAGGAATGAAAAATGCATTAGTTTGGCTCATAATTTCATCTACAGTTCTTTGCCTTGAATCAATATTGGCTTCACAAAAACGGATAACTCCACCATACGATTCTACTGCAGCTACTTTTACTTTAGGCGCATTGTTTGGCATTACGATATAGGCTTTTAAGTTTAAAAGCTTGGCCGCTAGTGCCACTGCTTGAGCATGATTTCCTGATGAATGCGTTATAACTCCAAATTGTTTTTGTTTTTCTGATAATTTTTGGATGGCATAACTTGCACCACGCATTTTAAATGCTCCAACTTTTTGAAAATTCTCACACTTGAAGAAAATCTCACATGCAGCGAGTTCATTGATTGCGCTGCTACTTAAAACTGGAGTTCGATGAACAAAAGGACTAATCACTGTTGCGGCTGCACTAATTTTTTCTGCCGAGTATAAAGTAGAATCAATTGGCATGTTAAAGTCTTTTGTCATTTAAAAACCGATAGGCAATTCCTATATTCAAATTAAAAACTTCATAATTGAGTTTCGTTTTTTCAATGGAAACTCCTTGAACCGACTCAACTTGTCTATCAAAAGTATTTTGAAAAATCAAGTAATTACCGTGACACATAAAATCTAAGTGTTGAGTAATGTGAACTCTAAATCCAGCACTCAATCCAACGCCAAATGTATTTTTGTTTATAGGCTTATAGCGAATAGTTTCAACTTCGTTAGTACTTGCATTTTTATAATCTAAGACTAACTGAGGGATATAGACATTAGATATTCCACCCATAAATTTTAAATCGAGGTCAATAATTCTGTCTTTTTTGGAAACTAAAAGCCCAAGTATTAATCCATTCATTTGATAGTCTCCCGACTGACCATGAACAAATTTAATAGCGTTATTTTGATTAATTCGTTGGATTAAATCTTTTACAGAAAGTTCATTATTTACATTAATATAAGAAGCGCAAACTCCTAAGGTTTTACCCATTCGATAACCAGCATCAATCATATTGTAGTTGAAGCCAGTTTTAGCAAAGGCAGCATTATTAACCTCGTTATTCTTGTTTGAAAAAGAACCCATAGGCATGCTTATTCCTACACTGAACCCTACATGAATTTGTTTAAAATAATTTTTTTGTGGAATAGGAGCGTAAGTAGTGTCTAATGCCTGACCCTGAGCTAAAAAAGGGCTAATTATTAAAATGAAGCTAATCTTAAAAAGCTTAAGCATTTTTTAATTGACTATTCATTTCGGCAACTTTTGCGATTAAGTCAGTTTTGTATTGATTGAGTTTTGTTGCGATTGCATCATCAGAAGTTGCTAAAATTTGAGCAGCCAAAATAGCCGCATTTTTTGCACCGTTTAGAGCTACTGTAGCTACAGGCACTCCACCTGGCATTTGCAAAATTGATAAAACAGAGTCCCATCCATCAATGGAGTTACTAGATTTTATAGGAACACCAATAACTGGCAAAATGGTTGAGGCAGCTACCATTCCGGGTAAATGTGCTGCTCCACCAGCAGCAGCAATGATTACTTTTAGTCCTTTGTTAGCCGCATTTCTTGCATAATCCAACATCTTTTCAGGTGTTCTATGGGCTGAAACAATTTCAATTTCAAAATCAATTCCCTGTTCGATTAAAAATGTCTTAGCTTCATTCATAACGTTTAAGTCAGAAATGCTTCCCATGATAATTCCAATTTTTGCTGCCATTTTATTTTGCTTTTGCCTTAATTATTTGTTTTACTTTTTGTGCTATTTTTTTTGCTTCGGCCATTTCTTTATGAACGATAGTTATGTGTCCCATTTTTCGAAAAGGCTTTACCATTTCTTTTCCATATAAATGCGGATAAACTCCGGGAATCTTTAAAATTTCATCCATGCCCTCATAAACAGCTTCTCCATTAGCGCCTTTTTCGCCAAGTAAATTTACCATTACTGAAGGAAGAATAATGTTCGTATCACCTAAAGGGAGACTCAAAATCGACCTTAAATGTTGTCCAAACTGTGAAGTATAATTCCCTTCTATGCTCTGATGTCCACTATTATGGGCTCTTGGGGCAATTTCATTAACCATTAAATTTCCACTTTGGTCTAAAAACATTTCTACAGCTAAAATACCAACCATGTCCAGTTTTTCTATGACTTTATGCGCCAGTTCGTATGCTTGACTTTCAATTTCAGCTGATACATTTGCAGGAGAAAATAAAAATTCCACCATGTTAGCTGTTGGATTAAATTCCAATTCGACCAAAGGGAAGTGCTTACACTCACCTTGTTCGTTTCTAGCAACAATTACAGAAAGTTCTTTATTAAGATTGACTGCAGACTCTAGAACACTTGGTTTGTCAAAGGCTTTATCAAGCTCGTTTTTTGAATTTAATTTCTGCACTCCATAGCCGTCATAACCTGAAGTTCTTAGTTTTTGAAAGATTGGAAAATCAAGTTTAGAGTTTTTAATTTCAGAGAGATTGTTTATTAATTCAAAAGGACTTGAAGGGATTTGATGTTGTTTGTAAAACTCTTTTTGAAGCCCCTTATCTTGTATAATTTTTAAAACTCTTGATTGAGGGAAAACCTTAACACCCATTTTTTCTAAATCAGCAAGAGCGTCTGAATTTACGTCTTCAAATTCTATCGTCAATACATTTTTATCTTTTCCAAAGTTCAATACTGTTTGGTAATCTTTAAAATCTCCAACTACAAATTGATTTGCTAAGGTTTTACAAGGGGCATTTTCAGAAGGATCTAAAACATCAATGTGTAAATTAAGATTGTATGCTTCTTGTAAGGTCATTCTTCCAAGTTGGCCACCGCCAAGCATTCCTATTTTAAAGTTTGAAGAATGGATATTACTCATAGGTTTTTTTAAAAAATAATTAGTCAACAAAGATACACTTGAATATTTATAGAATAAACTTTAGAGCGGCTCTTATTTAAGTGATTAATCGTTAATTTGGCAGCCATAAAAAAGAACATTTAGCTAGCTTGGAACTAATTAAAATTTACGATAAGGTATTTGAGCCTTATATATCGGAGGAAACAATTGATCGCGCAATCACTGATTTAGCTGCAAAGTTGCACATTGATTATATTGGAAAGAAGCCCATTTTTGTTGGGGTTTTGAATGGTTGTTTTTATTTTGCTGCCGACCTATTAAAAAAAATAGATTTTGATTGCGAAATATCTTTTGTAAAAGTGGCCTCGTATCAAGGTACGCAAAGTAGTGGCAACATCCGTCAACTACTTGGCTTAGATAATAACTTGAGAGGAAGACATGTCATCATTTTAGAAGATATAGTTGATACTGGAAACACAATAGAAGCAGTTATCAATATCATAAATAATATGGGCGCCCAAACTGTTTCGGTTGCAACCTTATTGTTTAAGCCAGATGTATATACTAAAAAAATAGCTATAGATTATGTAGCATTAGAAATTAAACCGGACTTTGTTGTTGGATATGGTCTTGATTATGACGGTTTAGGAAGAAATTTAAATCAACTATATGTTTTGTCTGAAAAGACTAGCATAAAAAAAGAAATTGAACAAATGAATATAGTTTTATTTGGCCCTCCAGGAGCAGGTAAAGGTACTCAAGCTCTAAAACTAAAAGAAAAATACAACCTAATCCATTTGTCAACTGGAGATATATTGAGAAATGAAATTCAGCAGAATTCTGACTTAGGGATTTTGGCAAAATCATTCATGAACAAAGGTGAGTTAGTTCCTGATAAAGTGGTGATTGGAATGATAGAGAATTGCATTAAAAATAATAAAAGCTCTAATGGGTTTATATTTGATGGATTTCCTAGAACAACGGCGCAAGCACAAGCTTTAGATAATTTACTGCAAAACCATGATACTGAAATTGATTTTATGTTGTCGCTGGAAGTAGATGATGAAGAGCTAGTTGCACGTATAATTCAAAGAGGTCAAGATTCTGGAAGAGAAGATGATAAAAATGAGTCTATTATCTTTAATAGAATTATGACTTACAATAAGAAAACAGCACCATTAAAAAAATATTACGATAAACAATCGAAGTATCATCGAATAAATGGAATTGGAGGAATTGATCAAGTTTTTGAGCGTTTATCTCAAGTTTTAAATGCCTAAAACTTAATACCCGCAAATAAAATATCGTCTATTTGGTCTTCGTTTTCCATCCAAGTCATAATAGTCGATTTTACAATTTTTCCTTGTTCTGCCATTTCTAAATGAGCAATTTTAGTGACCATAGCTACAACATTCTTGGTCATAAATTTTTTGCCATATCCTCCACCAAATTGGTCTGGATAACCATCAGAGAATAAATAGATACTATCTCCTTTTTTAACTTGAATTGTGTGTGTAGTAAAATTTTTGCTTCGAAGTGAAGTTCCTCCAATAGAAAACTTGTCACCTTTTAAGATGCTTAACTCACCATTTCTGACAAAGTACATGGGACGCATTGCACCAGAGAAATGAACTAGGTTATTTTCATAATCAATAGAAATTAAACCAAGCTCCATTCCATCTTTACTGTTGCTTTCTATTCCTGAGTTCTGTTTCAGAGCAATTCTTACTCGTTTGTCTAACTCTTTTAAAACTTTTCCTGGTGTAGTTATTTTCATGTGCCCAATGATTTCATTCAATTGAGTATATCCAATAATTGACATAAACGCTCCAGGCACACCGTGGCCAGTACAATCAACAACTGCAAACATAGGATTGCCATCGAGTTCGTCAAACCAATAAAAATCACCACTAACAATGTCTTTAGGTCGGTAGTAAATAAATGAATTTGGAAGGTATTTTTTTATTTTTTCGCCATCAGGTAAGATTGAAGCCTGAATTCTTTTTGCGTAATTGATGCTCTCGTTAATGGCTTTGTTTTGGTTGGCAACTATGGCCATTTTCTTTTTTAATTCTAGAGTCCGCTGAACAACTTTTTCTTCAAGAGTGGCATTTAAATAATTTAGTTCTTTGTTGGCTTGATCTAAATCTTGCAAACTTTTTACTAATGCATCCTCAGCATTCTTTTTCTCAGTAAAATCTTTTATAATTCCTTGAAAACCGATAACTTGATTATTATTGTCATAAATGACTAAAGTTGTTAAAAGGCAATGCAATCGAGTAGCTTTATCCTTTTTAACTAAAACGATTTCATAATCTTCAACTTCACCTTTAGTATTTAACTCTTCAATTAATTGAATTCGATCTCTTTCATTTACATATAGATCTTTTACTTTTAATGTTCTTAAATCATCTAAAGCATATCCAAAAAGTGCCAAACCTGCGGGGTTAATATCAATAAAGTCTCCCTCTACTGTTGACATATAGATTGCATCTTTAGAGCGCAAAAAGAGTTCGCGGTATTTTTCTTCACTTTTTCTGAGTTCTTCCTCAGTTTGCTTTCTTTCTATGGAGTGAAAAATGGCTCTATTTAATAAATTGGTTTCTAAGATAGATTTTACAATATAATCTTGAGCCCCTCTTTTGACAGCGCTTCTTCCAATTGCATCATCATCAATATCAGTTAAAGCGATGAATGGTAAATTAGGAAATTGTTTAAATAAGTTATCAAATGTGTGAATTCCAAAACTATCGTCTAGAAACAAATCAACTAAGATAATATCTATCGTGTTATTTGATAAAAAAGCAATGGATTCTTTTAAACTTGAAACATGAAAAATGTTATAAGAGACAAAAACAGAAGAATCAAGAAGCTCCCCAATAACTAATGCGTCACTTTCTATACTCTCTATTAAAAGGACGTCAATACAAGCTTTGTTATCCAATGTTTCCTATTTTCATAACTACCATGTGCTTCAATTTAAAATTGAAATTTAAAAATAGTTAAATTCAATTATTAAAATTTATGTTTTCGACGAAGAGCATAAAAAACCCAATGGAGTATTTTAACATAAGCGATTTTTAATAGATACCTTTGCCAAAAATTTACATGTCAAATTCCAATTTCATAGATTATGTTAAAGTATGTTGTAGATCTGGTAGGGGAGGCTCTGGGTCTATGCACCTATACCGCGACAGGTTGACCGCTAAAGGTGGTCCAGATGGAGGAGATGGAGGCCGCGGAGGACATATTATTATTAGAGGAAATAGTCAACTTTGGACTTTATTGCATTTAAAATATCAAAAACACATTATTGCAAAACCTGGAGGAAATGGAGGTGCTAGTCATTCTTCAGGAAAAGAAGGTGAAGATCAAATAATTGAAGTGCCAATTGGGACTGTTGCAAGGGATGCTGAAACAGGAGAGGTCGATTTTGAAATCATGGAAGATGGCGAAACACATGTTTTAGTCTCAGGAGGTAGAGGAGGCATGGGTAATGCACATTTTAAATCTTCGACTAATCAAACTCCACGCTATGCCCAAGAAGGGGAAAGCGGTAAGCAAGAATGGAAAATTTTAGAACTTAAAGTCCTTGCTGATGTTGGCTTGGTGGGTTTTCCAAATGCTGGAAAATCAACACTTTTATCTGTAGTTTCTGCGGCTAAACCAGAAATTGCCAATTATCCTTTTACAACTTTAACTCCAAATTTAGGTATCGTTTCTTATCGCAACCATCGTTCATTTATTATGGCCGATATTCCAGGAATTATTGAAGGAGCTCATAAAGGAAAAGGTTTAGGGCTTCGATTTTTAAGGCACATCGAGCGGAATTCTGTTCTGTTATTTATGGTTCCAGCCGATAGCCCAAATATTGTTGAAGAATATCAGATTTTGTTAAGGGAATTAAAGGAACATAATCCAGAATTGTTGGATAAGAAAAGAATTTTGGCAATTTCTAAAAGTGATATGCTTGATGAAGAGCTAATGGAAGAAATTCGAAATAGCATAAGTGATATAGAACCCATTTTCATTTCATCCGTTAGTCAGTATAACATCACACAACTGAAAGATAAAATCTGGTCTTATTTGAATTAAAATGATTGAGTTTATCAAACATATCGATCAAGAACTGCTTTTATTATTAAATTCTTTTCACTCCGAATCTTTTGATTCAATCATGTGGTTCATTTCAGGAAAATTTGAATGGATACCCTTTTATTTATTTCTGATTTTCTTAATCATCAAAAAGTTCAAAAAAGACTGTTGGATAATCTTGATTGCTATTGCATTATTAATAACATTATCCGATCAGATTTCAGTTCGTTTTTTTAAAAATGTATTTGAGCGCTATCGCCCTTGCCATAATATAGAAATAGGGCATTTAGTTCATTTGGTTAACAATAAATGTGGCGGGATGTATGGTTTTGTATCTAGCCACGCAACTAATTCTTTCGCCATTGCAACATTTATATTGCTATTACTTAGAAAAGATTATAAATGGATTACAGCTACTCTAATCTTTTGGGCAAGCTTGGTTTCTTACAGTAGAATTTACCTAGGTGTTCATTACCCAGCCGATATTATAGCCGGTGCAATATTGGGTTTTCTTATTGCATATCTTTTGTTTTATTTCTTAAAAAAGATTCCAAAACTAAAATTATATAAATTATGAAACCATTGATTTATGTTTTTTTAGGCGGAGGACTTGGCAGTGTCATACGTTATTTAATAGGAAGGTTTAGCCTAAATCATTTTAACTTAGGCTTGCCATTGGGCACTTTTATAGCCAATATGCTAAGTTGTATTTTATTGGGAGGGATTTTACTATGGTTGAAATCTAAAAATGCCTCGAGTGATGAAGCCTTAAAACTATTTCTGGTGATTGGTTTATGTGGAGGACTTAGCACTTTTTCTACTTTTAGTTTGGAAACATTTGATTTATTGAAGTCTGGAGCGGTATTGGCAGCCGTTTTAAATGTAGTTTTTAGCCTTGTATTTGCCTTATTGTTGTTGTATTTTTTTATTTCTAAACCAAGTTAAAATGAGATATTTAGGATTAAGTATATGGTCGTTTTTGTTTTTTCTAAACGTTAATGCTCAAACGGACAAAGCCAAAATCGTTATTGGAATTGTTGTTGATCAAATGCGATACGATTATATACCAAAGTTTTGGGATGATTATTCAGATGATGGTTTCAAAAAATTAGTGAGTAATGGTGCATTTTGTGTCAATACAAATTACGATTACAAACCAACTTATACAGCTCCTGGACATGCGAGTATTTTTACAGGAACTGGACCAAATCATCATGGCATAGTTGGTAACAGTTGGTATAGTCGAAAAGATAGTAGCCAGGTTTATTGTGTTTCTGAAAAAAATAAAGATGGTTCATATTTTTATTCCCCAAAGCGACTGCAAAGTCAAACTATTGGTGACATGGTAAGGCTTTCTAATGGGTTTAAGGGAAAAGCGTTTGGAGTTGCATTAAAAGACAGAAGTGCCATTTTGCCTTGTGGTAAATCGGCAAATGCTGCTTATTGGTTTGATGGAGATTCTGGAAAGTGGATTAGTAGCGATTATTATAAAGGGCAAAATGAATCATTGATGGACAGTTTTAAACAAAGACAGAATATAAATCAATACATTAATCAAGATTGGAATTTAAGTCTTCCTATAGAAAACTACGCAGAAAGCATTGAAGATAAAAACGACTATGAAGGTAATTTAACCAAAAATGGGAAGAATTATTTTCCATATTCTATACAAGGTGCTTTTAAAGAAGTGGGTTATGATATTTTGAAAACCATTCCACAAGGCAATCAAATGACTGCAGATTTTGCGATTGCGCTCATCGATGAAGAGAAGTTAGGTGAGGATGAATTTTTAGATTTCTTATCCATTAGTTTTTCTGCAACAGATTATATAGGACATCGGTTTGGTGTAAATTCTAAAGAAATTCAAGATTGCTACATTAAGCTCGATCAGACTATAGCGAGTATGATAAAATCTTTTGATTCAAAATTTGGCAAAGAAAATTATCTTTTGTTTTTGACATCAGATCATGGAGCTGTTGAAAATCCAAATTATTTAAAACATCACAATATAGAAGCAGGCTTTATAGATGATAAATTATTGAAAAAGGGTCTTGAGAATGCCCTACAGCAGAAGTTTGGAGGAGAAAACTGGATATTAAAGTTTACAAACATGAATATCTATTTTAATTTGGAAACCGTAAATAAGTCGTCATATTCAAAATCAGAAATTTATAGTTTTACAAAAGCATATTGTGAAAATCAACCTGGCATATTTCAAGCTTTCGCACCTGAGTTTGATCAAGCCAATAATCAAATTGAACAAATATGTATGCGAGGTTATCACCCTAAAAACTCAGGTGAACTTATTTTAATTGAAGAACCCAATTGGATAGATTATTCAAAAACTGGTTCTACACATGGTTCGCCCTATAATTATGACACTCATGTCCCTTTGATTTTTTATGGCACCCAAATTAGAGCACAGAAAGTAAATGAATCGGTTTATGTTAAAGATATTGCGCCTACTATTTGCACTATACTTTCTCTAAGTTTTCCTAACCTAACAACTGGAAAAGCCATAGAAAAAGTCTGTAAATAATGCCAATATTTAGACAATTCGAATGTCTATATAAATAAAAAAAGCTGATGAACTTTAGATTCATCAGCTTCAAAGAGGCATCGTTTAATTAACTAACCAATTAATTCAATAAACTTTTATAGATGCTTACTTTGGGGAATAACAATTCTGGAAATCCACCATTAAAACTTTGATCAAGACTGCCGGTTTCTAGTTGGATATTTATTTTTTCCGAATGAGTTTTAGGTAATTGCATAAACATGACTAAATCTCTTGAAACCTCATTTGGAAAGTTGAAATTATATGCTCCGAACAAATTGCTTTCAGTTTCTTTACCTAAAATGATTTGTCCGATTTCGGGTTTTTCTACATTTGAAAGGTGTTTTGCATATACATGAGCAAAAACATTTTTTAAATAAAAACGGTCTATGCCAAAAGGCAATTGGAAAAGACCCTCATAAGTGATAGTTAGTACTTCACCAAGTCCTATCTTGCCATTTTCTAACACAATCGTTTGATCTGCATAAGCAACGCAAATCAACTTGCTTAAATAATAAACAACTTTAGTTGTTTTGTTTTTTGTATTTTGATAAATCTGACGAATCTCATCGTGTTGTGAGACCAATTTATTGCTGAGGCTTTTTTTATTAGACTCTAGGAATTCAGCAAGGGTTGTGTTGAAACTTGAAAACTTATCTAAAATCAAATTGGTATCATCAAGTACCTTTTTGTAATTTTCATTTAATTGAAAATAAGCAGCTTCAGTAGTTGTTCCTAGGTTTGCAAGATATAATTCATTTACCAGTGGCGATGCGATTTGATCTATTCCAAACTGTTTCATTGAACAAAATAGTGAGTCCAATTCTGCTCTTTTAATATGGGCTTGTTTTTTAGTTTGCCCATAAATAGCATAAAAGACAGATGAAATCAATAATTCTTGTACACTTTTTGCTTCCAAGCCATAGAAATCAAAAATGGCTTTTTCTATTGTTCTTTCAAACAAACGTAAAGATTGCAAATTGATGTTTAATTTTTCTAATAAAACATCTTCCCCTTGATTTGCTTGATAATTATCAAGTATTGCTAGTGTAAATTTATTATATCCTTCGTCTGCACTTAACTCTTCTCTTACGATTTGCAAGTGAGTTAAATTCATCTTTTCTACTATCTCTTTTACACTTCTCATAATCTTTAGATTTTGAATTACGATGTAAAAATAGAGTAGTACTTTATCTATATAAAGGACAAAACGTATTAAAAGTGTACAATAAGATTGTTGTACTTATTAACTAGATGTTATATCTAGACTAATTTTTTGCTATAAATAAGTGTACAGTAGGATTAGTGTACCGTATCCCAATCTTCCCAACCACCATCTTCATTTAATGTTGCATTTTGCTCTTGTGCCATTTCAATTTGATCTTGAAGTTGAGCTTCTGTATAATCTGTATAGTCAGCTGGAGATCCGTATCCTAATAGAGAAATTAAAAGTGTGATTAAACTTGTCATAATTTTTAGTTTTTAAAATTCCTGACAAACATAGAATTCTAAACTCGAAGAGTTTAGGACATTTTTTTGAAATAATGTACTATAGGATTATTGAATTTTTCCTTACAGAGAAGTGTAAATCATTAATAATGATATATTTGATTTTTGAATAAATGGACTATAGAATTGGAAAATAAAAAACTAAATAACAAACTAAACAACAAATACTTTGATGAATTAGTCGAGTTAATAAATAGTTTAACAAAATCCGAAAACGTAACTGCTAAAAAACATTTGCAAGCTTATAGGAGTAATCATACGAGTCGGAAAGATAAAATGTTTCAGTTATTTAGAACAATAGAAACAAATTCAGAAATTGATATTGCAGAATTAAAACTATTAATATCACCTAATGTTAGTATCAAGTCTTATTATAAATTGCTAAAAAGGACCGTTTTTAGAGTTAGAGAGTCTTTAATGATAGAAGTTAACTTAAAAAGAAAAAGTAACTATGGAACAATTTTTAAAGTGAGATATCAAATAAAGAAAGATATTATTGTTGCTCAAATTCTCTTAAATAAAGGCTTGTTAAATCAAGCATTAGGACTCTATACTAACATTATTAGAATTGCAATAGAATATGAATTCTTTGATGAGGTGATTGAAGCGCTCTTGATTAAATTAAATATAGCATCTGGCGGCAATAAAAAACTTGATTATAGAAAAATAAAAGAAGAAATAGATTTCTATGAACTAGAAAAAACTCAATTAAGAGAAATTCGTTTTCAAATACAAACTTATTCTGCAAAAATTGCTAAAATATCTAATAAAGATACTTTAAATAAGGAACTTGCTTTAATGGTAATAAAAGTGAAGCGCATGTGTATTAATTTGAAGTCATACAATTCAAAGAGTATTTTGTACTTGTTGCAAATGGAATATTGTGGGAATTTAGGACTTCATAACCTGATGATTAAAAAAGCTGAAGCTTTATTGTTTGATTTGCTGAATAAACCTGCTTTGTACTCTCAGAATAGAATAAATTACACCAACAATGAAATTGCAAGAGCATATTTTATTAAGTTGGACTTAAAGCAAGCAAAATATTTCTGTGAGAGTGCTATAGAAGCATTGGAAGGCAAGATTAATAATGCTTATTTATCTTCTAATGAAACATTAATAAAAATTGAAATATATTTGAATGAACATGATGATGTTAAATTGAAATTGCAAAATATCTTAAACTTAAGCATTACAAAAAAATATAGCTTAAAAGAGACTCATTTTAATTATTATTTAGCAATTACATATTTCGTATTACAAAACTACAAAACGTCTTTTCAACTACTCAACGAGCTAAAAATAATTGAAAAAGACAAAGAGGGATGGAATGTTTGGATACGGATTATGCGCATCTTATGCTCTATCGAATTATTGCGGTTAAATATGGTGGATTATGATATTGAGAGTTTTAGAAAATACATCGAGCGAATTAGCAAAGCCGGAAATATTAATGCTCGAGTACAGCTGATTTTAAAAGTGCTAACTGAACTAGATCGCTGCAATTATAATTTTAGAATAGTTGCCCAAAAAAGGAGACTTGAATTAGAAAACCTAAAAAACACAACTGGCAAATACAAATGGGACATAAAATCACCTGAAATGATTTTGTTTCATGATTGGTTTGAAGCTCGGCTTCATAATCAAAGTTATCAACCCAATTTGGAGCCTTATAAAAAACAAATGGAACTAGATGATGCTAAGCCATTAAGCAAAGCAAAAGCGAAGAAATATAGAGAAATGGGTTTGATAGAATAAAAGCTAAAAAATCAAAATAGGTATTTGGCTAATGAAACGAGTAAATATTTATTTCAAAAGCCAGCATACCGGAGGTTGGAGTCATAAAACGAAATAACGATTTACTAAATTAAGTTACTAGGACATTTTAATGCATTTTTCCTCAATTGAAATCGGGACTTTGTAAATACTTTAACTGATTAATAGTATTTTGCATAAAAATATATCCTTAATTAAATGAATAATAATAAATACTTAATTGAGCTTATAGATTTAATCGAGGCATTGTATAAATCGGAAAGAGTTATCGCTAGAAAGTTTATACAAGCTTTTACAAGTAACTTGACCGTCAACAGCGACAAACAATTACTTGTGTTTGATACACTCGTTTCGAAGCCTAGTATATCGTACTTAAATTTAAAAAGCAAAATCGCCCCAAACACCACATCTAAATCTTTTGATGCACTATTGAAACGACTGACCGAAAAAATACGAGAGTCTTTAATTATGGACTTGAATATTTTCAGGATTGATGATTATAGTAAGGTTTTTAAAAAGAAATTTCAAATTGGTAAAGCTTTAATCCAAGCCAGAATTTTATACAGTAGAGGTTTAGTTGATAATTCAAACCGTTTGTATGATATGGTAATAAGACATTCGATTAAATTTGAACTTTATGATGAATTAATAGATGCGCTCCGATTTAAGTTAACAATTGCATTAGGCCCAAATCAATTAAAAGAATATCAACGAATTAGGGGCTTAATTAAAAAATACGAACAAGAAAGGGATAACTTAAATGATATTAGGTATTTAATACATCAATATTCTGCTGAATCGAGTTTGAAGTCAGAAAAAGGTTCGATGACCCAGAAAATTGAAAAGACATTGGTCGCTATTAATCAAATTGCATCAAAATCATTTTCATCCAATACAAAAAGTGTTCAACTGTTAATGCAAATCGAATACTTAGGAGTTAAAAATGAAACTAGCCTTTTGTTTATTAAAGGGAATGAATTATTAAAGCTATTAGAAGCTAACGTAGCTGTTCATTCTAAAAATAGAATTATCTATTTGAGCAATGAGTTGGCTAAAGCAACTTTAATGAAATATGAATTCGCTAAGTCATTAAAATATTCTTTTAAGTCAAAGAATTTGTTTGGGCAACAGAGGAATATAAATTATATAACAACCATAATGAATATATTAAAGGTTAGGATACTTTCTAAAAACTATGCTAAAGGATTTAGTGATGCAAGTGAACTACACAACTCTAAGCTAATTGAAAAATACGCCATAGAAAAATCAATTTTGGTATATAATTATTCAATTCTAAATTTTGGCGAAAAAAACTACAGAACGTCTTTTCAACAACTCAACGAGCTAAAAATAATTGAAAAAGACAAAGAGGGATGGAATGTTTGGATTCGGATTATGCGCATCTTATGCTCTATCGAATTATTGCGGTTAAATAAGGTGGATTATGATATTGAGAGTTTTAGAAAATACATCGAGCGAATTAGCAAAGCCGGAAATATTAATGCTCGAGTACAGCTGATTTTAAAAGTGCTAACTGAACTAGATCGCTGCAATTATAATTTTAGACTAGTCGCCCAAAAAAGGAGACTTGAATTAGAAAACCTAAAAAACACGACTGGCAAATACAAATGGGACATAAAATCACCTGAAATGATTTTGTTTCATGATTGGTTTGAAGCTCGGCTTCATAATCAAAGTTATCAACCCAATTTGGAGCCTTATAAAAAACAAATGGAACTAGATGATGCTAAGCCATTAAGCAAAGCAAAAGCGAAGAAATATAGAGCAATGGGTTTGATAGATTGAAAAATAAGGGCATAAAAAAAGCCGTTTCTAATTTCTAGAAACGGCTTAATTTTTCAGTTCAGATTATTTTAATTTTGCAAAAGTTGCTGCGGCATCAAAGTTTTTAGCTGCTTTTCCTACGCGAATAATTTCAACTTTTTCCATCACATCGTTTTGTTGGATTAAATCAACAACACTTTGTCCTTCTACTACATACCCAAAAACGGTGTGTTTTCCATCAAGATGAGGGGTAGGGCCATGCGTTATAAAAAACTGGCTTCCATTGGTGGCTGGGCCTCTATTGGCCATAGATAAAGTTCCAGCTCTATCGTGTTTTAAACTAGCGTTAAATTCATCTTTAAAATAATATCCTGGGTCTCCTGTGCCATTTCCCAATGGATCTCCACCTTGTATCATGAAATTTGCAATTACCCTATGAAATTTTAAGCCGTCGAAATAAGGTTCTCCGTCGGCTTTGGCTTTGTTTGAAATCTTTCCTTCAGCTAAACCAACAAAATTGGCAACTGTTAAGGGTGTTTTTTCCATTTCTAATTTTATTAAAATGGTGCCTTTTGTGGTTGTAATCTTAGCATACAATCCATCTGCAAGATTTTCTTTAGAGTTACAACTAGTGGCAATCACTAGTGCAAAGATTAAGGTTAAAAATTTTCCTACTTTTTTCATAATTTATTAGTTTGTTAAAGGGTTTATTCTAGCAAATTCTTTGCCGCATTAAAAGATTTTTGAAATTAATCTCAATCGATGAGTATAATCTCTTTTTTCAACATTAAAAATACCTTGATGATCTAATTTATCTATTCTTACCTTGCCTGAAGCGTGTATAATGCGATTATTCGACAAGATAATGCCGACATGTGTTATTTGTCCTTCAGCATTGTCGAAGAATGCTAAATCGCCTTCTTCTGCTTCTTCTATAAAAGATAAAGCCTGACCCATCAATGCTTGTTGAGAAGCATCTCTGGGTAAGAATATACCATTTAGCTTATAGACTAATTGCACAAATCCAGAACAATCAATTCCAAATGGTGAGCGACCGCCCCATTGATAAGGAGAATTAATCATAAGATAAGCGTTTTCAGCTATTTTTGATTTATTTAGAACTGATTTTGTGCTTTGAAACAATCCATCATACTGCCATTTTTTATTGGCAATGTTCAAGGTTTTATTTTCCCAACAAGGCAAGTTACTTCCTAAAAGTACGGTCATCATTTCAGAGGTGTCTGGTTTGCTTAAAACCGAAACGAGATCAGAAACTACCGTGGGTTTAGATTGATTAAGAGCTTCAAAATCGCTTTGAGAAATAAAGCTAAATTGATTTTCATCAATCCAGCATTCATAAGAATCATGTGCCGTTTTTATTCTGAACCATGTTCTTTTTTGCTCATAAATCTTTATGGTTTCACCCAAAAGTAATTGCGTCACTTGTTCGCTCTTATCAGATGCTTCTGCTCTGCAAGGTACAACACTTAAATGACCAATTCCGTATTTCATTCTATCTTTATAGAAACAGATTAAACGTTTTCAATTACTATTGCAGATGCTCCACCACCACCGTTGCATATTCCTGCACCGCCGTATTTTCCACCATTTTGTTTCAATACATTGATTAAAGTTACAATAATTCTAGATCCAGAATTTCCAAGTGGATGACCTAAAGAAACAGCGCCGCCGTTTATATTTACTTTAGATGGATCAAGGTTCATTTTTTGTGTATTGACAATTCCTACTACCGAAAATGCTTCGTTCAATTCTACAGCATCTAAATCGCTTAATTTTAGATTCGCTTTTTCTATTGCTTTAGGAAGTGCTTTAGCTGGTGCCGTTGTAAACCATTCTGGTTCGTGAGCAGCATCTGCAAACGATACTATTTTAGCTAATGGCTTTAATCCCAAAGCTTCCATTTTTTCTTTGCTCATTAAAACTAGGGCAGAAGCTCCATCATTAATGGTTGATGCATTTGCAGCAGTTACAGTCCCGTCTTTAGCAAAAACTGCTCTTAGTGAAGGAATTTTTTCAAAAAACACATTTTTATATTCTTCATCATGGTCAAAAACGATAGGGTCTCCTTTTCGTTGTGGAATTTCAACAGGAACAATTTCATCTTTAAATTTCCCTGCTTCCCATGCCGCTGCTGATTTTTTATAAGAATTGATAGCAAATTCATCTTGCTCTTCTCTCGAAATGTTACATTCCTTAGCGCATAAATCTGCTGCATTTCCCATTGGGTAATTGTTGTAAACATCGATTAATCCATCTTTTGTTAATCCATCTATTAGAACTCCATTGCCATATTTATATCCAGTTCTTGCTTTTTCTAAATAATATGGAGCTTGAGACATGTTTTCCATTCCACCAGCTACTACAACATCATTGTCGCCTGTCATAATAGATTGAGCAGCAAGCATTACTGATTTCATGCCTGAAGCACAAACTTTATTAATGGTGGTGCAAGGCACATTTTGATTTAAACCAGCAAAAATGGCAGCTTGACGAGCAGGTGCTTGACCTACATTGGCTTGAATTACGTTTCCCATAAAAACTTCTTGAATTTCGTTTTTATCTAAACCTATTTTATCTAATGCCCCTTTTATGGCTGCTGCTCCTAATTTTGGAGCTGAAATGCCAGACAATGAACCATTAAAACTTCCAATAGCTGTTCTAACTGCTGATACAATATATACTTCTTTCATGTGCTTTTTATTCTAAGATTAATAGCTTGCAAAATTAATAATTTAATACTTTCTAATTTGGTAAGTTCGCCACACTAGATTCATAGATATTTGTATCTTGAGTTTTAAGGAATAATATTACTTTCGTCTATGTAGAATTTTGTATGAAGAAACTAATTAATTTTATAAGGGACAAACATCAGATCTTGTTTAAAATATTGCTTTTTATTACAGCAACAGGCCTGATTGTCTTTCTTTTTCCTAGAGAAGGTAAATTTAAATATGAGTTTTCTAAAGGCAAACCGTGGCCTCATGAAGACTTAATCGCTCCTTTTGATTATCCGATTTACAAGTCTCAAGAACAAATCAATGCTGAAAAGAAGACGGTACTGATACAGAAATCGATTTATTTCTTTAAAAATGAAAACATCAAAACGGAATCAATCCAAACCTATAATACCAATTTTGAAATTGCATGGGATAAGTTTTTGAATGAGAAAACTAAGCTGGATTTAAGCAGAAGCAAGTATCAAATTTTTAATTTGGGAAAGGGAATTCTTGAACGATTATATGATACCGGCATTATTGAATTACACAGCAGCATCGAAAATAAACCCAAAACTTTTGAGGTTTCTATTTTAGTTAATAATGTAGCGAAAGATTACAGATTAAATCAATTATATACCATTCAAGAAGCATTTGTATATGCCAAAAATCAATTGAGTGGATTAGATGACGAAACCCAGTCTTTTTTATTGGGATTAATAGAAGAGTTGATTAAGCACAATGTAAGTTACGACGATGCAACGAATGAACTTATTTTAAAACAGGAATTAAGTCATATTTCTCCAACTTCTGGAATGGTTCAGCGAGGAGAAAGAGTGGTGGCAAAAGGCGAAATTTTAAATAATCAAAAATTCCAATTGGTTGAATCTTTAAGGCTAGAATATGAAAATCAGACTGGAAGTAGTTCTAAAATGTATTTGATTTTAGTGGGTCAGATCATTTTAGTTAGCTTAATGATTTTATCTCTGGCTTTGTTTTTGGCCTCTTTTCGAAAGGGAATTATCCACAGCGATATTAAAATTTCATTTTTATTATTCTTGATTCTTCTCTTTGTTTTTGGAGCTAAAATGGCTTTGGATGTAAATAACCTAAATGTTTACCTCGTACCATTTTGTATGTTGCCTTTGGTTGTTCGAACATTCTTCGACATTCGGGTTTCTTTATTCACCTATTTAGTTGCAATTCTAATTATTGGATTTTTTGTACCCAATCCCTACGAGTTCATTATTTTGGAAATGATTACTGGTATTTTAGCCCTGTTTGGGATTTTAAATTTGCGAAATCGGTCCCAATTGTTTTTGTCATCACTTATCATTTTTACTGTTTATTCAGTCACTTACATTGGAATAGGTTTAATACAAGAAGGCTCTTTTGAAGATACCAACTGGATGTTTTTAGGTTGGTTTTTTGGCAGTGCAATGCTGACTTTATTTACCTATCCTATGATTTATATTTTCGAAAAAACGTTTGGATTTGTTTCGGATGTGAGTTTAATGGAATTGGCTGATACCAACAATAAATTACTTCGAAAACTAAATGCTAAAGCACCTGGAACTTTCCAACATTCCTTGCAGGTTTCTAACCTAGCTGAAGAGGCTATCCGAGCAATAGGAGGGAATACTTTACTCGTTAGAACTGGCTCTTTATATCACGATATTGGTAAAATGAATATGCCAAACTATTTCATTGAAAATCAAAATACAGATTATAATCCACATGAAGATTTGTCGCCCGAGGAAAGTGCAAGTATCATCATTGGGCACGTAATCAATGGAATAGAAATAGCCAGAAGAAATAAATTGCCAGACATTATAATTGACTTTATTAGAACGCATCACGGAACCACAAAAACTCAATATTTTTTATATCAGTATAAAAAAGAGAACCCCGATGAGAAAATAGATGAATCGATGTTTCAATATCCGGGGCCTATTCCTTACTCTAAAGAAACAGCCGTATTGATGATGGCAGACTCGGTAGAAGCTGCTTCTCGAAGTTTAAAAACCTATGATGGGGAATCTATAGGAAATTTAGTGAATACAATTATTGATTCGCAAGTTGCTGAAGAGCAGTTTATACTTTCAGATATTACATATAAAGATGTGACCTTAATCAAAAAAATGTTTAAGAAAAAATTGATGAGTATGTATCATGTACGGGTTGAATATCCTGAGTAGTTATTAAAGGATTTCAGTAAATCTAAGAAAACAAACCCCATTCATCTTCTAGTTTGTCGGTTTCATCAAAGGTGTCAACCCAATCTAAAAACAACAATCGAAATTCTTCGATATGCCCTATTATTAAAGGATAGTATTCAATTTCACGAAACTCAAAGGCTTTTAAATTGTGATACTGAAGCTTTAAGTCCAAAGCTGCTTTACGGATTAATACAGCTGATTCCATACGAACTTCATAGATGTCGGAATTGTATGCTCCGGCAACTTTACTGCAAATTGTGAAAGCATCTTCAATTATTATGTCTCTAAAACTTGATAACAAGGAGTCTTCTTCAGGGATTAAAGAAGCAATTTTGCTTACTAGTACATAGATTTCATTAGCTTTTATGAATAGTGCAGACTTTTTAACCTTATTGGATTCTTCTTCTTCTTCGAACATGATTTGTTTATTATTTACTCAGTTTATCCCCAATTTGATTGAGACTATAAAGGGTTAAAAATAACAAAACTCCTGGATAAACAGCCAACCACCAAGAGGTATAATCTGCTCTTGATGAAGCTAATATCGACCCCCAGCTGACTTGCTCTACACCCATGCCCAACCCCAAAAATGAAAGGGTAGCTTCTATCAAAATTGCAGCGGCAATCCCAAAAGATAAATTGATATAAATCGGATTTAATGCATTGGGCAGAACGTGGTTTTTCATAATTTGAATATTGCTTAAACCCAAAGCAAAACCCGATTCTACATAGTCCTTTTGTCGAATTTTTAAAACTTCTGCGCGCATAAATTTCGCAATACTTGTCCATGAACTTATGCCGATAATACCAATTAAACTCCAATACGAGGGACTAAAGATTGCTGATAATGCAATAATTAAAAACAGCAAGGGTATGGTTTCCATGATTTCTATGCAACGGCTTATGATTAAATCAACTGGTATTGAAATTGATTTTTTATATGCTTGAAAACGATTCAATATAAAGTAAAGGACTGCACTTAGAAAAAGAAATAGCATTGTAAATAGGATGGTTTGAGTTGCTTTTTCAATAAATGGAATCTCTGCCCAATTCCAAGGAATTAGATTCGGAATGAATAAAGCAGTTAATAATAAAAATGCAAGACAGCTTATCCATTTTGCTTTATGAATTCGATAAGTGCTATCACCAAAATAGCCTGCAATTCCACCTAAAAAAACGCCGATAATTAATGCAATCGCCATAGCTCCAAACCCTACCCAAATCGCAGTATGACAACCGTGAATTAAGCCCGCCAATAAATCTCTTCCTAGTTCATCTGTTCCTAACCAATGTCGATAATATAAACTCGGTACGACTTGCTCTTCAAAAGGACCAACTGAATTCATATTTTTAAAATCTAGGCTTTGGCTGTGATATGGAATTAGTGGCCAAACCTCGAAAGCTGCTGTGTTTTCTAAGTATTTTTCATTAGAAAAAAAAGGGAAACTGATGTTGTGGTTTTGTATGCTTATGATAGGTTTATCATTCGCCAGGAATGGGGCTAAAACTCCAATAACTAAGATGGCAAGAATAAACCAATTTGAAAAAGAAAAACTTCTAAACAGCAAGATATATTTTAGGCTAAGTTTTTTCAATTGAATGATTTTTTTAGTTTAATCCTTGGATCATTCCAAGCATATAAAACATCGGTAATTAATAATCCTAATACAGTTAAGAATCCCATAATCAGTATTATACTAAACAAAACTGGATAATCTCTAGTATTAAATGCTTGAATAGTCAACATGCCCATTCCGGGAATAGAAAAGATGTATTCGATAATAAAAGAACCTGAAAAAATGGCAGGAAGAATGTTTCCAACGATTGTGATTAGTGGAAAACTAGCATTTCTAAAAGCGTGTTTCCAAACGATAGTCTGTTGTTTCAATCCTTTCGCTTTTGCAGTTTTCACATAATCGCTATTCCACTGCTGAATCATGCTGTTTCTCACTTGTTTAAAAACAAACGCAATAGAACCATAAGTCCATATAAATACTGGTAAAAAGAGGTGTTGAACGCGAATAAGGATTATTTCCCACAATGAATTTGCATTGGAAATATCACCGACTCCATAACCTGGAAACCAATTGAAATATTCATTGCTTGTAAAAAAGACAAGCAATAAACTGGCTAGCCAAAAATTGGGAATGGAATAAAAAACAAAAAATAGTTTACTTAAAAACTGATCAGTTTTGCTGTTTTCGTGTGTAGCTGCATAAACTCCTGCTGGAATGGCGATAAGTAAAGCAACAAAGATGGAAATTAAACTCAAGATTAAAGTCCATTCTAGTGCATCTTTTATTTTAGTTGCGATTGGCTTATTGTCAAAATAAGATTGACCTAAATTTCCTTTTAAAACATTAGTTAGCCATTGATGATATTGGTTGTTAAACCCATTCCATTGCACATGAGGAATATAGTTCGCATATCTAGTTTTGTTGTTCTTTAAATCTAGCCAAGCGCTTGTTATGTTTTCGTTATCAATTATATTCAAAAGCTGCTCTATCTCCTCAGCATCTTGTTTTAGGACTAATAGGTCTAAAGTTTGTTCTTTTTCCTTTTGCACATATCCTTGTAGAATTGCACGATAAAAAGCTGCGGTTTTCTCACCGTTGCCATAGCTATAGGCTAATTGGTTAAAGTTTTTATTCGTTCTAGGGTTCTCTATGGAGCAATAATTTTGGATGTCGCTGCTCCTTCTAATGGCAAAATAAAAAGCAGGTTTATCCAATCCATATTTCACCTTAATTTCTTGAATAATCTTATTCTCTTGTTCAACATTAATTGTCGATTGATTTGATTTAAAATCTTCCAGAAGAACCTGAATGGGATCGCCAGTACTCATTTTACTTAATCCAAAAACAAGTAAACTTAAAAGTAAAAGTGTAGGAATAAATAAAGCGATACGTTTAAGGAGGTATTGGAGCATCGCTATTTAATTTGTATGCTAGGAGCCCAATAATTTGGTCGAATAGGGCTAGTAGTTAGGGGTAATAACTGAGGAGAATAGGCAAAAGTCTCCATCGGTTCTACCAAAATTACTTTTGGTAAATCACGATTAATTATGGTTTGCAAATCATGATAATGCTTTATTCTTTGCCTTGTAGAATTAGTATTTCGTATTGCTTCAATTAAGCGATCTGCTTCTTCTGACTGATAATTGGAATAGTTACGACCTCCATTGGCACTTTTAGAGTGAAAACTGGAATACAAATCGGGTGGAATAGGAGCAGAACTTACCGAACCATAACAAAGATCAAAATCGCCAGATTTCAACTTTTCAAGATAGCTTGACCATTCAACTCCGATTAAATTAAGCTCTATCCCAATGGATTTGGCCCTGCTTTGTAAAATAATTCCAAACGATTTTCGAACTACATCATTGTTATTAAACAAATAATCAAAACTCAATTCTACCAGTTCACCTTTAATAGTTTTGTCTAACACTCCGTTTTTATCAGAGTCGGTCCATTGATTTGCTTTAAGTATGGATACGGTGCTATCCATCGAAAAAGTATATTCAATCAAATTGCTATTGATTAAATCCTTTTGCTGCGATGAAATTGGACTTAAAGCATTTTTAGCGTTTCCAAAATAAAGCTTATCGATTAACTCTTGCTTATTGACTAAGAAGGCCAAGGCTTTTCGAATGGAATGATCTTTTAGTAAATCATGGTTACAGTTAAAAGCCAAGTAATCATAGGCGCATTTCACTACACGCTCTGTTTTAAGTTCTGTCTGGTTTTCGAGTTCTTGAAAAGCTTTTGCATTTATTCCCTTTATTAAGTCAATTTTGTTTGATTTTAAGGCAGTTAAAGCTGTTGTGTTATCACTAATTATTTCATATTGTAGTATTGGAGGGTTTTGATCAAACAAGCAAGATTCTGAATCAAGTTCTGCAGCCCACCAGTTTTTCTTTTTTTGAAGAATAATGCGTTGATTGGATTGCCAATCTGCGATTTCATAAGGGCCACTTCCTTTTATAAAGTTTTTGTCCTTTTCAAATTTTGATTGATTAAAGAATTCGATATAGGCGTTTAGTTCAGGATTATTATCCAGTATGTCGGGTTTTCTGAGCTCAGCAATACTGTATTGATTTAAAATATTTTGCGGATCGTAAATGAATTGTGGAAGGATAAAGAAATCACCAGTAAAATACTTGTTTAAGAAATAGTTTCCATGGCAATAAATATGGATTTGATTTTGATTTATAGGGTCAATGATTAAGGAATCGATAAACTCATAATAATTAGCTCCACCACTTGATACAATACCCGGGCAAATGGCTAATTTAAAGGAGAATAACACATCTTCAGCACTAAGAGCATGGGTAGAGTCAAAACGCACATTATTCCTTAATGTGTAAGTGAAAATGCTCGTATTGCTATCTATTTTTTTTTCAGTTGGCATTTCCTCAGCAATTATACCGACAGGCATACCGTTTTCATAATCATATCCCACTAAAGTTTGAAAAACTTGCATACAGATGTAGTTTGAGACCTCGCCTCTAGCTTTTAGGGGGTTAAGTGAGTTGGCATCAGCAGCTACTCGAATTATGACTTGGTTTTTAGTATTGGTGTTTTCTTGCTTACAGGATTGAAAACAAAGCAATAAGATTGCGAGAATTAAAGAGGAGCTTATTGTTCGTTTTTTTAGCATACCAAACAAAGATAAGTATTGAAAACATAGTTGATGAAGAAAAAAAGCAAAAAAAAAATAAAAACGTTTTATGATTGAAATATCCTTGGTACTTTTGCCACCGCTTCGGAGAGGTGGGTGAGTGGCTGAAACCAGTAGTTTGCTAAACTGCCGTACGGGCAACCGTACCGGGGGTTCGAATCCCCCTCTCTCCGCTTTTTTTTAGCATTTAAAACTAAAAAAATCAGTTCCGAAAACTGAGATAAAACAAAATTCGGGGTGTAGTCCACCAGAGGTGGACAAACTGTAGCCGGTCATCGCGTTCCGCAAAAAGCGGAAAGGTCGCAGGCATTAGTATTGAAAAGATAAAATCAGTTCCGAAAACTGAGATAAAACAAAATTCGGGGTGTAGTCCTCCATAGGCGGATAAACTGTAGCCGGTCATCGCGTTCCGCAAAAAGCGGAAAGGTCGCAGGCATAAGTATTGAAAAGATAAAATCAGTTCCGAAAACTGAGATAAAACAAAATTCGGGGTGTAGTCCTCCATAGGCGGATAAACTGTAGCCGGTCATCGCGTTCCGCAAAAAGCGGAAAGGTCGCAGGCATTAGTATTGAAAAGATAAAATCAGTTCCGAAAACTGAGATAAAACAAAATTCGGGGTGTAGTCCACAGAGGTGGACAAACTGTAGCCGGTCATCGCGTTCCGCAAAAAAGCGGAAAGGTCGCAGGCATAAGTATTGAAAAGATAAAATCAGTTCCGAAAACTGAAATAAAATAAAATTCGGGGTGTAGCGTAGCCCGGTCATCGCGCCTGCTTTGGGAGCAGGAGGTCGCAGGTTCGAATCCTGCCACCCCGACCAAGAAAAGCCTTCTATCGAATGATAGAAGGCTTTTTTGTTTTTCGCAATTTGTGCTTGCACAAAAATTGAACGAAAAACAAAAAAGACAAAAAGGGTATTTCGATACAAAATGAAAGCACCCTGAAGCGCGCATTCATTTCACTCCATGTGCTTTTTTAAAGCTTTTCTTGTGGCAGCCTCATGAGTAAAAACCCTCCGAGGGTTTTGAGCTAGAAAATACATTACCCTCGGAGGGTTGGTTAATTCGAGCACATCATTGTTATTTATCGAATTGGTTTTTCACTTATACTCCTAGATCTGTTTGAATTGAGATTTCTTTTGGAATAAAAAAAGTGCATTTCGATACAAAATGAAAGCACTTGGTGTGGTTAATTCGCGGATTGCGAATTATCTAAAGTACTGTTGTAAAGTAAACAGCTCTCCCAATTCAATTCTACCTCAATTTTTGGTGTTCAGTCATTTTAATTTCCGTATATCTATGTAATTATTATTCTAAATCGGAATATGGAATATTGAGGTTTAGTTCACCTGATTCATTTATGCTTGACTCAGTTGCTTTTTTAAAGCTTTTCTTGTGGCAGCCTCATGAGTAAAAACCCTCCGAGGGTTTTGAGCTAGAAAATACATTACCCTCGGAGGGTTGGTTAATTCGAGCACATCATTGTTATTTATCGAATTGGTTTTTCACTTATACTCCTAGATCTGTTTGAATTGAGATTTCTTTTGGAATAAAAAAAGTGCATTTCGATACAAAATGAAAGCACCCTGAAGCGCGCATTCATTTCACTCCATGTGCTTTTTTAAAGCTTTTCTTGTGGCAAGCCTCATGAGTAAAAACCCTCCGAGGGTTTTGAGCTAGAAAATACATTACCCTCGGAGGGTTGGTTAATTCGGGCAGATCATTGTTATTTATCGAATAGGTTTTTCACTTATACTCCTAGATCGGTTTGATTTGAGTTTTCTTTTGGAATAAAAAAAGTGCATTTCGATACAAAATGAAAGCACTTGGTGTGGTTAATTCGCGGGTTGCGAATTATCTAAAGTACTGTTGTAAAGTAAACAACTCTCCCAATTCAATTCTACCTCAATTTTTGGTGTTCAGTCATTTTAATTTCCGTATATCTATTTTAATCCTTAGTTTAGAGCTCCTTAAAAAATTGAACTGAATTGAATGGCCACCAATAAACACGCCAATAAAATGAATCTAACACTCACTCATAAGGATTCAACTTTCGAAGAAATGAAAGACCATTTTCCTTCAACGGTTTATAAATACCGAGGGTGGAACAATGAATTTGACAAAAGGGTATTAACACACAAAGAATTGTTTTTTGCTTCACCTAGATCATTTGAAGATCCTTTGGATTGCAAACAAACTGTTAGGTATGAAGAGTTGACAATAGATGAAAAATTAGATTGGATTGAATATCAACTTAGAAGAGATAATGATAACTGGTCTGATATTACAATAAAGAACAGGGCTTTAAAAATATACGAAAAAGCCCCAATTAGAAATAAGGAAACGGCAATGGAGATCACAGATAAGAATTTGGAGGAGTATTTTGATATTACAGGCGTATTAAGTGTTACAAAAAATCCTAATAATGAACTAATGTGGCTCAAATATGCAGATTGCCATAAAGGGTTTTGTGTTGGTTTTGATTCGAAAATATTATTCGAAAGTGGATTGATTGGTAGCGGCTCTAAGGTTTTTTATGTGAAGGAATTGCCGGAAATAAAACCAGAGCCAGTAATGACATCCGAAGAGCAGCGTATCAAACAAATATTCTTTAAAGAAGATAAGTGGTTGTTTGAAGATGAGTACCGACTTCACATTTTTAGAGATAAAAAGCTAGAAATTGAAGATCGAAGAATCTATCCGCCTGTAAAAGCATTCAAAGAAATATTAATTGGAAAAGACATGCCTAAAAAGGATTATGAATCACTTATAGAAGAACTTCCTGAAGATATAAAGCATGTAAAAATTATAAAGCTATAAATATGAAAGAACTTAATTTAGAAAAAAGAATGATTTATATTCATCAAAAAATAATAGGGATAAATTTTACGCAATTAGTGAATTAGAATCAGCTAGATACAGAAAGTTAAAAAAGGAACATGAAGGATTTATGAAAGTAATTCCTGATGAAGAATTTCTAAAATCACACCCAGTCGAAAAAACTGGAGTAAAAGAAAATGGAGATGAAATTTTTAAAATTAACTTCGAAAAAATTGTAGATTTTCAAGCAAATAAGCTTCAATATACCTTGATAAGATTAGGAAGACATTAAATTATGGCAATTAAAAAATCAGAATTATACAGCTCACTTTGGAAAAGTTGCGATGCACTAAGAGGTGGAATGGATGCCTCGCAATACAAAGATTACGTACTTACGATGTTGTTTGTAAAGTACGTTTCCGACAAATATGCCAATAAACCAAACAGCGAGATTTTAGTACCTGAAGGTGCTACTTTCGATGATATGGTGGCGCTAAAAGGCACCAAAGACATTGGAGAAAAAATCAACACTCAAGTTTTAAAACCACTTTTTGCTGCCAACGGATTAGATGGCTCCATAGAATTAGTGGATTTTAACGACGATGAGAAGTTGGGAAAGGACAAAGAAAAGGTGGATTTGCTTTCCAACTTGGTTTCCATTTTTGAAAACCCTGCGCTGAACTTTAAAAACAATAGAGCCGAAGACGATGATATTTTAGGTGATGCTTACGAATTTTTGATGCGACACTTTGCCACCGAAAGTGGCAAAAGCAAAGGACAGTTTTATACGCCCTCTGAAGTTTCTACCGTTTTGGCAAAAGTGCTTCAAGTAGATCAGTTGGACCGTTCTGATTACTCCATTTATGACCCCACTTGTGGTTCGGGTTCTTTGCTGCTAAAAGTGGCGGACGAAGCACCTGCTAAAATCTCCATTTACGGACAAGAAAAAGACAACGCCACTAAAGGTTTGGCGGTAATGAATATGTGGCTGCACGGCTATCCTGCAGAATCAGAAATTGTGGGTAGAAACACCCTAGCTTCTCCACATTGGAAAGAAGACGGTAAACTAAAGCGATTCGATCGGGTAGTAGCCAATCCTCCTTTTTCATTGAAAAACTGGAGTACAGGTTTAAACACAGCCGACGATGAATTCAACCGATTTGCGGGCTATGGAGTGCCACCAGAAAAGAATGGAGATTATGCCTTTCTGTTACACATTTTGGCTTCGCTGAAAAGCAAAGGGAAAGGCGCCATTATATTGCCACATGGCGTATTGTTTAGAGGTAATGCTGAAGCCGATATTCGGAAGAATTTAATTCAGCGTAAGCTCATTAAAGGAATTATTGGTTTGCCTGCCAACTTGTTTTACGGAACTGGTATTCCTGCCTGTATTTTGCTGATTGATAAAGAGAATACAGAAAGTCGTGAAGGAATTTTTATGATTGATGCCAGCAAAGGCTTTTTAAAAGACGGCAACAAAAACCGATTGCGAGAGCAAGACGTTCATCAAATAGTAGATTGTTTTAACCGACAATGGGAAATTGATAAATACAGCCGCTTGGTGCCTTTTGAGGAAATAGAAAACAACGAGTACAACCTCAATTTACCGCGCTACATAGATACCCAAGAAGCAGAAGACATACAAGATTTAACAGCCCACTTACAAGGTGGAATTCCACAAACGGACATAGATGGATTGGCAGAGTATTGGAAGGTCTATCCGAATTTAAGAAAAGAACTGTTTGAAGAAATCAGAAATGGTTACAGCCAACTGAAAGTGGACAAGACGGACATAAAAAACAGTATATTTTCTCACCAAGAATTTAAAGCCTATCAAAAAGGCATCGATTTATTGTTTCAGGAATTTGTGAGCAACAACAAAGCTACTTTGCTTGGCATTAGTGAAAACGATTCTCCAAAGGTGCTGATTGCCAAATTGGGCGAAAGCTTTTTGAGCACCTATGCCAACAAGCCTTTGATCAACCGCTACGCCATTTACCAGCATTTACAAGATTATTGGAAAGAAACCTTAAAAGATGATGTGTATTTGATTATTGAAGATGGATGGCAAGCCAAGGTGCGTCGAATACTAGAAAAAAATGCCAAAGGCAAAGAAATTGACAAAGGATGGACCTGCGACTTAATACCTAAGGAACTGATAATAGACCGTTATTTTAGCGATTTGCAAACAGCCATCAACGATTTGGAGGGAGAAATAGAAAGCGGACAAGCCGAAATACAAAACCTACAAGAGGAGCATGCCGGCGAAGAAGGATTATTGGCAGATGCTACAACAGATGCAGGAAAACTAAGCAAAGCAAGTGTAACTAAGCAGCTAAAAGCAGTAAAAGGCGATAAAGCAGAAGCCGAAGCAAGCGCCTTAATGCAACAAGTGCTAGACATCTTTGAAAAAGATGCTAAACTCAAAAAGCAATTAAAAGCCAAGCAAGTAGAATTAGAAAAAGTGCTGATACCACAGTTTGCAAAATTGACAGAAGCCGAAGTGCAGGATATTGTAATTAACGATAAGTGGCTAAGCATACTAAAAGAGAAGATAGATGGTGAAATAAACGCCATTTCTCAACGATTGGCGCAGCGAATTACAGAATTAGCCGAACGCTATGAAAATACCTTAACTGAGCTAAATACTTCTACCCAAGAGCTAGAACGTAAAGTAATGGCGCATTTAGAAAAAATGGGGCAAATTGTCTGAATTGAACATCCCCTTTGTCTGAATTGGGATTTTTTGGATGATAAGATTTTTGGATTAAATAAGTGGTAAATAGATTACAATGGAAGAAATAAGAGATGATTTAACTTATAAAATAATTGGATGTGCGATGAAAGTACATTCCGTATTGGGCAATGGATTTCAGGAATTAATTTATCAAAGAGCATTGGCGATAGAAATGAAAAATCAAGGGCTTTCTTTTGCCAGAGAATTAGAAATGCCTCTCTTTTATGATGGACAAGGAATTGGTTCTCGTAGAGTAGATTTTTTGGTAGAGGAAACCGTAATGGTTGAATTGAAAGCTTTGGTAAAAATGGAAGACGTTCATTTGGCACAAGGTCTAAATTATTTGGTGGCCTATAAAGTGGATTTGGGCTTATTATTAAACTTTGGAGCCAGAAGTTTAGAAGTTAAACGTTTGCGACACCCCAATAACAAATATCCCGGCACAGCTGATTAATTAAAATACAAATCAAAAATCCCATCATCCATAAATCAAAAAAATCCCAATTCTGACAATATGCAAACAAATAATAAAAGTACGGTAGTTGAGCAAAGTGCGGTAGTTGAGCGAAGTGCGGTAGTTGAGCGAAGTCGAAACTACAAACAAACTGAAGTAGGACTGATTCCAGAGGATTGGGAAGTGGAAACGTTTAAAGACTTTACTAAAGAAAATAAAATGAGTGAGCAATTAATTAAAACAACACTTGTAGCGTGGGATACTTTGCAGTCGCAAATTGCGACCTGTAACAAACTGTCGCAAATTTTGAGACAGTTCAAAAATGGAGATAGTATAAAAAACGAAACCCACTAGTTTGAATTGCTTCAGGGACTAATGGGAATAAGATGACACAAAGATAAGAATAATTTAAGTTTATACTTAAAAAATTAACAAAAAGTGAGATACAAAGAATTTGAAATAATATTTACCCATGCAAGAATGAGTAGATATTTGCTTGCTTGCCATGGCAATAGCAAGCAAGCAATGACGCTCTACAGAAAGAATTTAAAACTCACCCAAGAGTTATTTACTGTATTAAGCTGTTTTGAGTTAGCACTTAGGAATTTAATTGACGAAGAAGCTAAAAAGGTTTTAGGTAACAATTGGCTTAGAAATGGGGCACGTACAGGTGGAATATTTGATAACGCCGCCTGCCGCCTTACGGCAAGAAACATTAATGATGCAATTAATAACTTAACAACATACAACCACAATAAACTAATTGCAGAATTAGGATTTGGTTTTTGGAGATATATGTTTGCCAGAAGTCAGTATAGAGCTACAGGGCAAATTTTTCTTTCCATTTTTCCGTCGAAGCCCTCATCTACGCCGACGATACAATACAACAGCAACTACATATTTAATCAACTTGCCAATATCAACAATTTAAGAAACAGGATGGCGCACCATGAGCCCATTTGTTTTGAGCCACAACAACCAATAAAAGATACATTATACGCTCGCCAGCATTACAATTTAATCTTACAACTATTTCAATGGATGCAGATTAATGAGTTATCCCTTTTGTATGGCCTTGACCATATTGATAGAGTTTGTGATGAAATAGATAACTTATAGAAAAAAAAATAGATGCAAACAACGAATAAAAGTGCGGTAGTTGAGCGAAGCCGAAACTACAAACAAACTGAAGTGGGACTGATTCCTGAGGATTGGGAAGTGGTTGATTTAGGAACCTTAGCAAATTTGAAAAATGGTTATTCTTTAAAAAGTGAATACTTTTCCAATAACGGACCTTTAGTTATAACTCCGGGTAATTTTAAATTAACTGGTGGGCTAAATTTTACTGAAAGAAATACTATTCATTATTCAGGTGAAATTACAAATGAAATGAAATTTGATAATGGAGATTTGTTAATTGTAATGACTGACTTAACACCTTCTTGTAATTTATTAGGCAAGCCGGGAATCGTTAATTCTAATGAAACAATTTTACATAATCAAAGAATTGGAAAGATTATTATTACAACAGAAAGATTAGATAAACAGTTTCTTTACATCTACTTCACATCTAAGACTTTCTCAAATTATATGAAGTCTACCGCAACTGGTTCGACAGTAAGGCATACATCCGTTGGTAGTATCAAAAATTCCAAAATCCCACTCCCACCACTCCCCGAGCAGCAAGCCATAGCCGAAGTGCTTAGCGATACCGATGCCTATTTGGCACAATTGGAACAATTGATTGCCAAAAAGAAAGCCATTAAACAAGGCGCCATGCAAGAATTGCTAAAACCGAAGGAGGGATGGGAGGAAAAACAATTAGGGGAGGTTTGTGAGTTTTTTAATGGTAAGGCCCATGAAAATTCAATAGATCCCAATGGTGAATTTATAGTGGTTAATTCAAAATTCGTTTCTACAAGTGGAAAAGTTTTTAAAAAATCCAATAATAATTTATTCCCTTTATTAAAGAATGATATTGTTATGGTTATGAGTGACATTCCAAATGGAAAGGCTCTTGCAAAATGTTTTTTAATTCCCGTTGATAACAAATACACTTTAAATCAAAGAATTTGTTCTTTTAGAACTGAAATTGTAGATACTAAATTTCTCTTTTTCATTTTAAATAGAAATAAATATTATTTAGCGTTTGATAGTGGAACAGGACAAACAAATCTTAAAAGAAATGAAGTTTTAGAATGTCCAATAAAATTGCCTAAAACAAAACAAGAACAAACCAGAATCGCCAACATTTTATCCGATATGGATTTAGAAATAGAGCAACTAGAAACTAAAAAGGCCAAAGTAGAACAGCTCAAGCAAGGCATGATGCAGGAGTTGTTGACGGGGAGGACGAGGTTAATTTAAGACTGCTGCGCTGATAGAGATTAGACAGATTAGTGGTAAAATGAAGATAGAATTGCGAATGAGAAATTATAAGTGAATAAAATACAAGTTAGCTTGTCATATTGAGCGATAGTCGAAATATAGGCAAGCGGAAATGATAGAGAAAAGTGAACTGAACTTGAAACTAGAATGAATAATGAAGAGCGAATTTCTTTGATAAACCAAGTATTGGAATTGGTGTATGCACACAGCCCAAGTATTGGGCGACAAGCCGCCAAAGAGTTTATGCCATATTTTTTAAAAGCAGGTATTTGGGAAAAGAACCCTAAAGATGGTTTACCGCTGCGTAAACTATTACGAGACTTAGATAAACAAAACCAACTGCATTTGATTCCTTATTTGGTAGCTGAACGGAATACAAAATATGTGAATTGGTATTTTCAGCCGATTGGCCGTTTTGCCGGTTCTAAACCCTTAGCAATAAAAAAGCCGATTAAACCAATAGTAAAAACCACGTCAAAAGCGGTTAAAACGGAAAGTAAACGCAAAGACAGTGATGAAAATTATGTGCTTAACCTCTGTGATGAAGTGTTGGGCAAAACAGGAAGCAGACAACATACCTTCGATTTTTTAAGAGGTGACACAGGAAAGAATAAAGAAGGAAGAAAATTACCTGTAGATGCTTTTTATGAAAGCTTAAACTTGGTGATAGAATACAGAGAACGGCAGCACAGCGAAGCAGTACCACATTTTGACAAAGCAGATGTAATGACGGTAAGCGGAGTGAGCAGAGGCGAGCAACGTAAAATATACGACCAACGCCGCAGAGACGTTTTAAAGCAACAACAAATTAAATTAATAGAAATAGATTATTCCCAATTTAGCTATAGTAGCAACAAGAAGATTATAAGAGAAAGAGTGAGGGATTTGGAAATGGTGAGGGGGATTTTGGAATAAATATAAAAATAGAATTATGAATATTGAAGCAAACGTTAAAAGTATTTCGAAATTAAAAGATTATTTCTTTATTGTGCCTGATTATCAAAGGGAATATGTCTGGAAGCCTGATGATCAGGTAGAACAATTTATTGCAGATATTGATAATGAATTTGATCCTTCGACTAAGGAGCAAAAGGGTTATTTTATTGGTTCAATTATCATAGTAGAAAATAATAATAAGTATGATGTAATCGACGGTCAACAACGACTTACAACTATCATCTTATCGCTTTGCGCATTTCGAGATATTTTACAGAAATTATCTTTAACTGATAAGCAAAAAAAATACCTTGCAAAAATCGAAGAATTGCTTTCTGATTTTGACATCGAGAGTGACGATACCAATTATCGATTAGAACTTCAATACGAAGAGAGTAAAACCTTTCTTCAACACATGATAGATAATGAGACTTTTAAAGAAGAAGACACACCTTCTATTATTAGAATGAGGCAGGCCTACGCTAAATTGTTTGATCATTTTACAACTTATAAAAACATAGATAACGATTCATTAATTGCCTATTTAAGATACTTTATTGGTAAAATTGAGCTAGTTGTAATTGAATCAGAAGATTTAAGTAGTGCATTAAAAATATTTGAAACAATTAATCAACGGGGGGCTGGATTAAATGCAATGGATTTAGTAAAAAACCTACTCTTTAGCCATGCAAATGCCCAAGACTTTGAAAAAATTAAGATTATATGGAAAGAAATAACAACTAACTTACATTCATGTGGTGAAGGACAAAGTCCACTTAGATTTTTAAGATACTTCTTAATGGCGAGATATTATTTCGGTATCATGCGAGAAGATTTTATATATAAGTGGTTAATATCTCCTGAAGGCAAAAAAGCAACCGACTATGAAAACTCTCCATTAAAATTTGCCAAGGAATTAAACGCTAGTTCCAAAAGATATTCCAAGTTAGTAACTGCAACTCAATTAATGGCAGATGGAGGTGAATTCCCAAGCATTACAAATATTGGGTTCATAAATAAATACAGATCAAGACAACATTTAATTTTACTATTAGCTCTCGAACAAAATGCCCCAGAAAGTACAATTCTATACTTAGGAACTCAATTAGAAAGTTTCTTCTTTTACAGTAATACAATTGGTATTCAGGCTAAATATAATGAGCGACTTTTTACACTTTGGGCTGCAAAATTGAGAAATCTGACAAAACAAGAAGAAATTGAAGTTGTGATTGAAAATACAATGGTTGAATATGTAAAAGAAAAATTGAGTCTTTTTAAAGCATCATTCCTAAATATAAGTCATTGGAATTACAATCCATTATATAGGAAACGCTATGTTTTAGGAAGTTTAGAGAATACAGTTCTCTCCTTATCTGGGATTCCGATTAAGGGTAAAGATTTCTATGATGATTTACAAGTAGAACATATTTTGCCACAAACACCAAAAGACGGGGTAATTCCAGAAGAATTTATTGATAATGACGATTATACCAATACGATTAACCAATTAGGCAATGTAACATTATTAGAGTCTTCAATTAATCAGGCTGTAAACAGGTTTAATGATTTAAGCTCAAATTGGTTCGAAAAGAAACAAATAGAATATGTTAAATCTTCAGTTGTTTCAACAAATCTTTTAAATCATAACTTCTCAATTGGAAAAGATACAGGTTTAAACCGATTTAAATTAAGATATCATTTCAGTCCAAAAGAATGGACTAAGAATTCTATTCAAGCAAGGCAAAAGATATTATTGGATTTAGCTTTTGAAACTTGGAAATTCAACAATAAAAGAATCGATTCATGAACAATCAAATAGGCAAATCAGAAAGAGATTCTCAAAATAGAATCATTCAACATTTTCAGCATAACTTAGGCTACGATTATTTGGGCGATTGGGAGGAAGAAACTCGGGTTTATCCGGTAGAAGAGAATTTGCTGCTCGATTTTTTAATTAAGAAGCAAGGTTATTCCGCATCCTTGGCTAAAAAAGCCATTCATGCTTTAATGAAGGAGGTGAGCAAATCGTCTGAAGATTTATACGAAAGCAATAAAGCGGTGTATAAGCTGCTGCGTTACGGTGTAAATGTTCGGGAAGAGTTGAGCCAGCCCAAAGAAAGTGTAAAATTGATAGATTGGGAAACCCCAACAAACAACCATTTTGCCATTGCCGAAGAAGTTACTGTGAAAGGAAAGTTTCCGAAACGCCCCGATATCGTCATTTATGTAAATGGTATTGCGGTTGGAGTATTAGAGCTAAAACGAAGTAAAGTAGGCATAAGCGAAGGGATTCGTCAAAATTTAGACAACCAAAGCAACAATTTTATCCCACAATTTTTTAGTTGCATGCAGTTAGTAATGGCTGGCAACGATACCCAAGGCATGCGCTACGGAACTATACAAACTCCTGAAAAGTATTACCTAAAATGGAAAGAAGAAAGCGACCTTCATTTTGATTACATATTGGACAAACACTTGGCTCAAATTTGTGAGAAAGGTCGCTTGTTGGAGCTTATTCACGACTTTGTAGTATTTGATAAAGGCACAAAAAAGCTGTGTCGCCCCAATCAGTATTTTGGGATAAAGGCAGCCCAAACCAATGTAATTGAAAAGAAAGGCGGAATCCTTTGGCATACACAAGGAAGCGGTAAAAGTTTAACCATGGTTTGGCTCACCAAATGGATTCGAGAAAACGTAAAAGACAGCCGTGTATTAATCATTACAGATAGAGAAGAGCTTGACGACCAAATAGAGAAGTTGTTTATTGGGGTTGATGAGAAAATATACAGAACAACTAGCGGTAGAGATTTATTAAGTGTTTTACAAAAGAAAGACCCTTGGTTGCTGTGCAGTTTGGTGCATAAGTTTGGTAGAAAGTCAGACGAAGGCGATTTTGATGCTTACATCAAAGAGTTGAAAGAAAGCATAGACGGCAATTTTGAAGCATTGGGTGAGATTTATGTATTTGTAGATGAATGTCACCGAACGCAATCGGGAAAGCTGCATGAAGCCATGAAACTGTTTTTACCAGATGCTACTTTCATTGGTTTTACAGGAACACCACTTTTAAAAAGAGACAAACAGAAAAGCATAGAGATTTTTGGGCCATACATCGGCAATCCTTACAAATTTGATGAAGCCGTTGCCGATGGAGTAGTGTTGGATTTATTGTATGAAGCAAGAGACGTAGAGCAGTTAATTACCAACCAGGAGCGAATAGACAATTGGTTTGAAACCAAAACCGCAGGATTAACGGATGTTGCCAAAACCGAGTTGAAAAAGAAATGGGGAACCATGCAGCGCGTATTGGGTTCCAAATCTCGTTTAGAAAAAATAGTACAAGACATTATCTATGATTTTGACATGTTTCCGATGTTGTCAACAGGGCAGGGGAACGCTTTATTGGTAAGTGGAAGTATTTATCAAGCTTGTAAATATTATGAGCTGTTTCAAAGCGCAGGATTTAAAAAATGTGCCATTATTACTTCGTACGAACCACATCACGGTGATTTGAAGGGTGAAACTACGGGGGAGGATGGAGCTACGGATAAAATCGAGAAATATGAGATTTATACCAAAATGCTCAATGGGAAAAGTGCAGAAGATTTTGAAGCTGAGGTAAAAACCAAGTTTATCAATGAGCCGGCTCAAATGAAGTTGTTGATCGTAGTCGATAAATTGTTAACTGGTTTTGATGCGCCATCTGCCACTTATTTATACATCGATAAAAGCATGCAAGACCACGGTCTTTTTCAGGCCATTTGCCGTGTAAATAGAGTAGATAGCGAGGATAAGGAATTTGGTTACATCATAGATTACAAAGATTTATTTAAAAGTTTAAAACGTTCAATTAACGATTATACTTCTGGTGCTTTTGATGAATACGACATAGATGATGTGAAAGATTTGCTATCAGATCGATATGAAGTAAGCAAAGAGCGATTAGATACCGCTTTGGAAGCTGTTATTGCGCTTTGCGAGCCTGTTTTTCCTAAAGACGAACCGAACTTCAGGCGTTTCTTCTGTGGAAATACGGAGATTCCTCAAGACATAAAAGATCGAGAAGAAAAGCGACTGGCATTGTACAAAGCAGTTTCTAAATTAGTGAGAGCTTATACTGAATTGGCCAATGAAATGCAGAAAGCAGGCTATACAGAAAAGGAAGCAGCTGAAATAAAAGAGCAGGTGAGGTATTACACCGAACTGAGAGACATGATAAAGCAAGCCAGTGGTGATGCTTTTGATTTAAAACGCTTTGAACCCGGTATGCGCCAATTAATGGACATGTATATTGATGCGAAGAGCAGTAGAAAAATATCAGATTTCGAGAATCAAAGTTTAGTAGAACTGATTGTTAATGTAAGTGAGCCTGGTGAAAATTATCAGAAAAAACGCAGTCAAGAGGCCGTTGCTGAACAAATTGAAAACAATGTTCGGCGAGTTATTATTGAGCAATCGCACACCAATCCACGTTACTTCGAGCGGATGTCATTTTTACTAGCCGAATTGATTCGGATGCGAAAAGAAGCTTCCATTGCTTATGAAGAGTTTTTGCGAAAAATTAAAGAATTGGCAGAACAAATAACAGCACCAGAGAAAAGTGGAAGCTATCCAAGTACTTTAGATACTCCTGCAAAAAGGTCGCTTTTTGATAATTTAGATCAGGATGTAGTGTTGGCTCTAGCCGTAGATAGTATTATTCATCAAAATAAGCTAGACGGTTGGAAAAGCTCTCCATTAAAGGAGCGTAAGCTTAATATTGCAATCAATTCTATTATCGAGAATCAAGAGCGAACAGATGAATTAATGAAGATTATTAAAGTGCAAGTTGAGTATTGATATGGAGCAGATTTCAATTGCCAATTTAGAAATTGATGTAGTACGAAAAGACATCAAAAATATGCACTTAGCAGTTTATCCACCAGTTGGACGAATTCGTTTGGCAGCACCAGAACACACCGATCCTGAGATTATACGATTGTTTGCTATTTCTAAATTGGGATGGATTAAGAAACATGTAAAAGGATTTAAAGAAAGTCATCGAGAATCGCCACGAAAATACATTTCTGGTGAAGCGCATTACTTTTTAGGTAAAAAATACATGCTAGAAGTGAAAGAGGATGCTTCTAAGAATACAGTTGAGTTAAAGGGAACGAAGAAAATAATTATGAATTTGCGTCTAGGTACTTCTTATGAAACTAGACAGCGATTAATGAAAGAATGGTATCGAGCCTATTTAAAGTCGGTAGTTCCAGCCTTAATTGATAAATGGGAGCAAGTAATTGAAGTTAAAAGTTCAGATTGGCAAGTAAAACACATGAAAACGAAATGGGGTTCGTGTAAAACCGATACCAAACGTATTTTACTCAATTTGGAGTTGGCGAAGAAACCCATGATTTGTTTGGAATATATTATCGTTCATGAATTGGTTCATTTAATCGAACGCAATCACAATGATAATTTTATACGTTTACTCAATAAATTCATGCCCAAATGGCGATTGCATAGAGATGAGTTAAATCGCTTACCGGTGAGTCATGTAGATTGGGATTATTAGTTTCTATAATTTTTCTATTAATAAGTAATCCTTACCCATCTTTGGTTGCTTAACGCTCAGAGATTAAGCAATAATCCCTAAATATTGACTTTGAAATTATTAATCAAATTGCTGGTCGATTTTCTAATAACCTTTAAAAGGCAAAAGAGCTTTTATTTCAGCTCTACATTATTTCTAGAAAAAAAATATTGTTCACTATTTTTGCTTGTTCACGTAACGTGAACATCGTATATTTGTGAACAAATGAAAAAAGAGATATTAAATATTGCTTTACAAAATGTAAAAAAAGAAGTCCCTTTAGAACTACTCTACAACCCAAAAGAGAAGTTAGATGAAGTGATTACTATAATTTATAAGAACCAGCAATTTCATTTTGTAATAGAGCTTAGAAAAGAAGTACGCCAGTACCTTATTGCCCAATTAGAAGAAAAAAGTAGGCAAAATAAACATGTACTTTTAGTAGCTGAGCGGATACCCACAAAGGTAAAGGAAGCTTTAAGAGAAAAAAAGATAGCATACATGGAAGCGAATGGTAATATGTACTTGGAAAGAGATCATGTCTATCTTTTAATAGATACAAAAAAACCTATTCAAATCACGAAGGAAAAAGGAAATAGAGCCTTTACAAAAACAGGATTAAAGGTGCTCTTACACTTTTTAATAAAACAAGACTTGGTGAACCAAACACAAAGAGAAATTGCAGAATATACGGGAGTAGGTTTGGGAAATATTCCACAAATTATTGAGGGCTTAAAGGCTACGGGTTATCTTATTCCACTGAATAAAAAAGAATACATTTGGGAGAATAGAAAAGAATTGCTGCACAGGTGGATAGAAGGTTATCAAACAATCCTAAAACCAACGTTAAAGAATAAAAGGTATCAAATGAGGGTGCCATGGCAAGAGATTCAATTAAATGAAGGAATTGCCGTTTGGGGTGGTGAAGCAGCAGCTGATCTGCTCACAAACTACCTCCGTCCAGAAAACTTCATTCTTTATACGAATGAAGTTCAGGCTAACCTGATTAGGAACTATAAGCTTCAACCAAAGCAAGATGGTCACCTAGAAGTTGTAGAGCTATTTTGGAACAATGAATTTAATCAAGGTACAGCCGCTCCTGCCATCATCATATATGCTGAGCTATTGTTAGAAGGAGGGAAAAGAAATAATGAAACTGCAGAAATGATATTGAATGAATATATCCAACAAAACTTATAAGGAACTAAGCATTCCATATTTTAAAGAAACTTTTGATTGCATTGACGATGTTATGAGTGAAAACGAAACTCCTTATTATTTAATAGGAGCTAGTGCAATTGCTTTACAACTCCTTAAAAAAGGAATAAAACCTAACAGGGGGACAAAAGACATAGATTTTGCGATTATGATTCCCAACATGGCTACTTTTGAAAATATAACAGTAGGCCTAATCAAAAAAGGGTTTCAAAAAGTAAAAGCACCATTGACTTTTTATTCAAATTCTTTTAATGTAGCAATTGAATTATTGCCATTTGGTGAAATTGAAGAACAACATACCGATAACTTCAATGAGCGCTATACCGATTTGCATGTATTGGGATTTAGTGAAGTTTTAGAAGCAGCAGTACCTATTCCAATTGAAGAAAAAATAGCCAACATTCCAACATTAGAAGGAATGGTAATATTGAAATTAATAGCATGGAGCGACAGACCAGGAGAAAGGGAAAACGACCTAGCAGATATTCTAAGAATTATTCAACATTATTATGATTTGGAATTTGATGAAATTGTAGAATTTCATTATGACACTATTCCCGATGAAAATTTTGATCAACTTATAATTGCGGCAGAGGTGCTAGGAAGAAAATCAAAACTTCTGATTAATAAATCTAAAATACTCTCAGAGCGTATTGAAGGAATTTTAACTTCTAATTTAAAGGAGGTAAGTAAGTCTGAAATAGCTAAAGATTGGGCAAAAAAATTAGATAGAGCAATTGAATATACTTTCAGCATATTAGAAGCATTTCATAAAGGAGTTAATAGCCATTAAGTCTTAGTTTTATAAGTGAAAATCCAATTTAAATCAAATGACCCTCCAAACCCTCTCCACCCTCCTCCAAATCCCGCACTACCTATTCCTCCGCAAATGTGTAGCAATTCGAAGAGAATATAGGTTAATGGGTATGCCGGTTACCAAATTTCAAATTAGAAATTTACCGGTGGGCAGTGAAAAATATTACTTGTGCTTCTCTGAGGTTGGTAAATACCATAAATATATCGTTCACAAAAATGAGAGAGGAGAAATTACTGAGGTAGTAAATCAAAGTACAATAGATGCAGAAAATGAGGTAAAAGAATACAGAACAATGCCTGTAACCCATGAGCGTTATTATTTAAAAAACCATTCCATATATCCTACAGCAGAGCCAAGTAGTACAGAAATATATGTATATGATGATGAAAAAATAACTTTTCGAGAAACAGCAGAATATAATTTAAAAAAGATTCAAGCAGAACAAGCAATTGCTGAAATTACAAACAGTTACAAGCAAATTTTTGTAACAAAAGAAGAAATTGAAGCTTGGATAAGTCGTCACCACGATTTTTATTGGACCCTTCAATACGATTGGAATACATTAGCATTCCGACCGTTCCAAAGCCTGTACTTTTGGTTTCAATATATTGCAGATGACTTTAAACATATTAGAAAAGCGCAGCAAGCGGTAAATGAATACATACCTTTTGACGAGGCTTGGTTAGTTAAATACGACCGCTTGTATTTTACCGCACTGATGGGCTGGGAGAGCGGTTATGAAGTATTTCATGAAGCCCCTTTTATTTTAAAACAGGAATTTGGGAACATTCACTTAATAGGAGAGGAGTTTAGAGGCTTGTACGAGTTTTCTAGGTTGTTTGCCAAAGAATATTATAGAGGCACGGAATATGAGGATCACTTTAATTCACTGTAGTTAAAATTGGTTTTAATTACTCAGAATATCTTTCCAAAACTCCTTCTACACAAGTTTTAAAATAGTCACCTATTTTGTAGGATTAAATAATAAATCGGTATTAAACCCTAAATGCGGCTTTCATTAATTCTATTTCTGAACGAGGTATTCCAATGTTTTTAGCCACTTCTTTCCATGTTTTTACTGCAGATAAAACTTCATCAATAATCACATTCATTTCAGTATTATTTAATCTGAAATACTGCCCTACACTTTTAGCGAGGTCAAAATCTAACGCATTGTTATGCGTATCAATATTGAGAGCTAAGCCAGTTTTGTCTATCGATGGATTTAAATCATAAGCAGGCGATAAAACCCAGCCTTCGGGCTTTAATATAAATCCATGATTTCGTAAATGATCATCTGTATTAGAAATGGCAATATTAAAAACAATACGTTTCCATAGCTGGTGTAGATTGTCTTTAACTTGAGTTCCGTTTTCAATGACTTCTACCAAATCTAAATAACTGGGTGTAATTTCTTTAATAGAATCTTCTGTGTTTTCTGTCATAGTCATGGCAGACGCAAAGTGAATTCTCTTATCCCTTTGCCGATCAAAACGTTTTGTCAAAAATGTATGGAACTCGTTTCCAATTTTTTCCAATCGACATTCAGCCATTTCAATATGACACTTTAAAGCAAGCTTATAGGCCAAAAACTCCCAAGCAGCCATATCCATTGTGTCTGATTTAGAAGGAAACTTAGCAATCCACAAATCATTATTTTTATCTAAGATATTAGCTTTTGGTCTTGCCCCACCTAAGGATGAACCTGGAGCAATTAAAATTGCTAAGTATTCTTTAATAGAATCATTTTCTTTATCATTTTCAAAAAGTTTAGCAGCTTGTTGTAGTTCTGCTAGTTTTGCCCAAGGTGGCGTTGGGTTTAAATCATTTTTGTCTAAAAAAGCACCATTTAATTCTGTTTTAAATCGTAGCGCACCCATTCTGTTTTGATCATATACGCCCAATAAAAAATCAATATCGTATAGGGTTCTTGCTTTTCTATTTTCATTTTTAGCAATTTCAAACTCTCTTCTTTTCATTAAAGTTCTTCCCCAGGTATCGGGCATACTATCTGTAAAAATTCCAAAATTTTCTTTGTTATTCGGATATTGAGGACCCGAAAAAAAATGAATTTCAGGATCAAAAGCATTATCCTTCATTTTAGTTAACCAAGCTTTATCGTATTCAAAACTGAAGGACTTTCTGCCTTTTCCAAAATGAGCCGATAGAGTGCCAATTAATAATGGTCCATCTATATAGTCCCAATCTGCAAACACAAAAATATCCTGTTTATTTACTGTTCTCATCTTGGTTTTATAATAACTCTAAGTCTTGTAATTTTCTTCCGAAAGCGTCATTTTTAGCCAAAGCTTTAAAATCATCTTGTAAATTAAGTACTTTGAAAACATTGAAATATATTCCAATTGCTACAGAAACGTCCCCTTTTTCTACTCTTGATAACGTGGCTCTATGAATACCAGCTCTTTCAGCAACTTGCATAATACTTAGTTTTCTTCTCTTTCGAGCAAGTTTGATATTTTCACCAATTTCATTAAATATCTTCTGATATTTAGGAAGCACTAGAGCTTGCTTTGAGTTCATTTTGTCGCTTATTTATTACAAATATACTTATTTTGTTATAAATAAGCGACATTTAGTGGCGATACCGCTCCAAAACTCCTTTCACACAAGCCTTAAAATAGTCAACAAAAAAGCTAGGACTTAAAATTTTGGCTTGGTTGCCCATTCTTAAAAAAGCTTGAACTAATTCATAATTGGGTATTACTTCTATTCTAAAGTTTTTCCCTTTTGAATTTTGTTTTGTCATGGTTTGAGTTGGGTGTATCGGTAGAGCTTCAATATAATCGACATAATTCGCTTGCACCCAAAATTCGATTCCCACTGGTTCACTTATATTAAAGTCGTATTCAGCCTGAGCATAATTTAAACCTACCACTTGAAATAATTTTTTGAAGGCATCCTCTTTTCTTGTGAAACTTTCGTGCTTTACTTGTACATTGGTCATTCTATTGTCAATTGCTAAGGTCATCGCTCGCTCTAGCCAAGGAGCATAAGCAAAAAGATACCAACGGCCTAGGTACTTTTTAATGTAATGCGGTTCTAATTGATAATAGTTTTTGGCTTCATCAGCGCCGTATTTGTGGTAGCTTAATTCAATTTTCTTTTTTTTCAGCAAGGCTTTTAATATGGGTGAAAGAATCTCTTTTCGCTCTCCGGCTAAGGTTTTTTCCATAAGCACATATTGAAAAAGATCAGGTTCATTTAGCAAGGCCTGTTTTATTTGACCTTCTCGAATTGCTAAACCAGTTAAATCCATAAATCGCTCTAATTCCTCTTGAGATTCCTTTTGGATGCGATAACCTAATCGTTTATCATGTTCTAAAACAATGCCCAAACCTTCTTCTAAGTTTTTCCGAATTCGGTGGAATGTACTTTCAGATATTAGATCACCTTGCTCTTCTAAATAATTTTGAATACGGATTCTAGTGGCGGGTTTTAGTGTTTGCACTGCCTCTAAAAAATGAATGTATCGTTCTATCATTCCAATGCTAGAAATGGAGGTGCTGTAGCCAGTATTTTGCCCTTTTTTGCTCATAATTTTAGTTGGCTGTCAAACCTTGAAAGTCTGTATGGTTTGTTTTGTATGGAAATATTAAAATAAAACCATGAAATTACAGAAAAGAAAAGGAGATTTAGTAGCCAAGCAGAAACAATTAGAAAATGCCAAACGGCTTTTAAAATTAGAATATTTCGGAATAGATTCCATTATTGACCAATTAATTGATAATGTGAGTTCTTGGTATTTATTTCCCGAATTTCAAAAGCGGCCTCATGTGATTAACCTTTGGGGAATGACCGGAACTGGTAAAACCAGTCTAATTCAACGATTGAGTGAATTGCTAGAGTTAAAAGATTCGTTGTATAGCTTCGAGATGAGTAAGAATTCAAGGTATATGGTTCAAGATACCTTGAATGATTTGCATGATAACAATAGTAAAAAACCACTCATTTTATTGTTTGATGAATTTCAACATTTAAGATCTATTGATGAAAAAGGAAAATCAATTGTTAATGAAATGGCTCAGATAGTTTGGAAAATAATTGACTCTGGTAAGTTTGAAGATTATGGTTTCAATTCTACCTCTAATAATGAGATAAGGAGAATTTTCAAGTTAAAGAAAGCCATAGATAATGGAGTGAAGGTTCATAATGGAGAAGTCGTATCGAAAAAGGAAACCTTCATGCGAATAACGAATATGGATATTACAGATAAAGACAATTATGTTTTGGATGATATATCTTACATGAAAAGAAGACGATCTTTCAATCGTGACAATGATATAACCATAGAAGAAGTATTAACAAATCGAAAGATTCGATTCGTGAGTTATGAAATTTTGGAATTGATAGTATCAATAATAGATCGCCCAGATTTAAGTTTGGCAGATGTTGAGGAGGAGTTTGCCCAATTGAATGGAATAGAAAGTATTAAACTACTTAATAAATATCTAAAAAAGTCACTTGCACCCAAGATTGTTGATTGTTCTAAGGCAATCGTTTTTATCAGTGGAAACTTAGATGATGCTTATCCTATGTCTCGATATCTAAGTCCAGATATTGATGCAACTATTTTTTATGAGGAATCTTTAAAAGTTGATGTTGGAGATATTAAATCTTGTTTGGCTGCTTTTTTAAGAAGGGAGCAAATTGCCAGATTAGGTAACATACATTTAATTTATCCTTCTCTATCTAAATTAGCTTATGAAAAAATTATTGAAAACCAATTAGATAAATTTAAAGAAGATGTTAAAAAGGAACATCAAATTAACCTGATTTTTACTTCTGAAATAGCTGAGCTTATTTACAGTGAAGGTGTTTATCCAAGCCAAGGGACTAGACCATTACTTTCCAGTATAAAGCAGTTAATTTATAATCAATGGAGTAAAATTATTGGCGAAATTTATATAAAAACCTGGCAAAATGTAAATCAAATTACTTGGGGCCTGTGTTCAGAAGGTTATCAAATCACTTATTCTGATGCCGAAGAAATAGTTGGTGAACAAAAGCTAAAGGTAGATATGCCCCTAAAAACAATACGGCAAAAGCAAGAAATGGAAGATAGGGTAGTGGTCTCTGTTCATGAGGCAGGACATGCACTTGTTTACCGAATTTTAGAAAACCAAAGCCCTAAATTAATCATTGTTAATTCTGCATCAAACGACTTTAAGGGAGCAATAATTACAGATCATAAAGGCAGTCATTCTAGGAATAGTTCGATAAAAAAGATCGCAGTTTTAGTAGCCGGTTTCTGTGCAGAAAAGTTAATTTTTGGAACTGAAGCCGTAACGTATGGTGCAAGCGATGATTTGCTTCGTGCAAGATTGATGGCCAACTCTATGATTGATTTATGGGGTTTTCAGGAGTTTGAAACAAGTAGGGTATATCAAGAGAGTTTTATTAGAAAGAGAGTAACTAAAATGGATGTTGAACAAATTATTGATGAGGCTTTTACCATAGCTTCGGATATCTTAAAAAAATATGAAAAAACATTGATTATCTTGTCTGACAATTTGATGCAAAAAAAATGTATGTATCAAGATGAGGTGGAAGCCATTTTTAGGAAACATAATCCAAGCTTAATTGTGGCAGAAGAGTCAAAAAAATACAGTGAAATGTATAGTATGCAATTTCAAAAGAAACTTATTGAAGTAATATAAATTAAAATAGTTCTAATGACCAAATACCAACACAAACTATCCAAATCTCGCTATATAGCAGGAAAGCAATGTGCTAAAAAATTATTTCTTTCAAAGTATCACAGAGAATTGGCTACTCCAGTCTCGGCTAGTCAAGAAGCCTTATTTGAACAAGGAGACCAAGTTGGTGATTGGGCAATAAAACGTTTCCCGAATGGAAAAGATGCAACACCAGAATCTTTTTACGATTATGGTCCATCCATTGAAAAAACCAAAGAATGGATAGATAGTGGAGAGGAAGTGATTTACGAAGCATCTTTTTTTCACGATGAAGTAATGGCAGCTCTAGACATCTTTGTTCAGCAAGATGGGAAACGAATCGCCATTGAGGTGAAGTCGAGCACAGGTGTTCATGATTATCATTTGGATGATGGTGCTTTGCAATATTGGGTGATGAATAATTCTGGTTTTAGGCCAGATGTCTTTTATATCATGCATATTAATAATCAGTATGTTAGAGATGGGGAAATTGACCCTAATCAGTTATTTCATTTAGAAGATATTACAGAGCAAGTTATAGCAAAGCAAAATGAAGTTTCTATAAAATTAAAAGAACTAAAAGCAACCCTTGATTTGAAAGAAGTTCCTGAAGTTGCCATTGGCGCTCATTGTGGAAATCCATTTGATTGCGAGTTCAAAGCACACTGCTGGCAGCACATTCCTGAAAATTCGGTTTTCAATATTTCTAGAATTGGTTCTAAAGCATGGGATTATGTCAATCATGGAATTTATGGGATAAAAGACATTCCGGATACTGACCATTTCTCAGAGAGGCAACAACTTCAAATTGAAGGTGTAAAGCATAATGCTTCTCATCTTGATAAGCCACAGATTAGCAACTTTCTCTCTGAATGGGAATTTCCCTTGTATTTCTTCGACTTTGAAACCATTGGGCCAGCCATTCCCATTTACGATGGCACTTCGCCCTACAAACAATATGCAGTTCAATATTCCTTGCATGTTTTAGAAAGCCCAAATTCAGAATTGATTCATACAGAGTACCTACCTGAATTTGATCAAGACCCTAGAGAAGAATTAATTCAAAGAATGATATCTGAATTGGGTGTAAGTGGTAGTATAGTGACCTATAATGTAGGTTTTGAGAGAGGAAAGATTAATCAATTGGCAGAAGATTTTCCTGAATACGCCAAGCAATTAAATGCGATATCTGTTCGGTTAGTAGATTTGATAATTCCATTCAGAAGTTCATGGTATTATGTCCCTGCAATGCAAGGTTCAGCTTCTATTAAGAAAGTGTTGCCAGCTTTGTGCGCCAATGATCCAGATTTAAATTATCAATCTTTGAAAATTAACAATGGGGGAGATGCAAGCAATTACCTTAAAGCACTGGCCGAAGGAACAATAGAAGATAACCAAATAAACCCCATTCGAAAAGATCTATTGGCTTATTGCAAATTAGACACCTTGGCCATGGTTAAAATATGGGAGGTGTTAAGTCATTAAAAACTAATCTTCACTATATCTCATCTATATCTTTCCTGAAACGTTCAATTAGTTCCCTTTCTTCTTTGGTGATGGAGTTGAATGCTCGGGCTACTTTATCTAATACGGCTACAAACTCAGCTTTCATATCGTCCGTTAAGTACTTGCTATTTGCTTTTATTTCTCGCATTGCAGAACGGTAAGAGTCTTCAACATTAAAAATATTTTCCTTTTGCAAAATGTGGAAAATGATTTCTGAAACATTGAATTCATAATTATGGCACTTCGCTCCTTTGACTACGATGTCGTGAAGCTTATTTCGCTCTTCAAAATTTATTTGTCCATCTGCTTTAGCTACTGCATAGGCTAACTCGCCTAAGGCGTAATATAATCGTTCTACTGAGTTCATCTTAATCTGTTTTAGTGTTTGTATGCATTACAAGTAATGGTAGCTTGGTGTGCATGGCTACTAACTTAGTCACACTTTCGTGAAATATACTACCTCTACTTGTTATCATTGCCATCAAATCTATGGGGTGTTGTTCGGCATATTTTTGAATTTCCTTTTCTACATTCAGGCCATCTTTTACTATTAAATCACATGGTATCTCTCCAAAATTTAAATTGAGTTCACCATCAATTGATTGTATAATGCTCTCTTTATTTTCATCGCAATCAGAAACATATAAAGCTTCAATCTTAGATTGATTTCTATTGGCAATTTCCTTTAGCACAGCTATGTTCACTTTTTGACCAATCAGTTTTTCCCCAGCTGCAAACAAGATTCGCTTGGCTGGTTTATACTGAGCTTGTTCAGGAACAGCTAATACTGGTGTTTTTACGTTTTTTATCATGGCAGTAGTTCTGCTTCCCATAAATACTTCTGCTAAGCCACTTGCACCTTGAGTTCCCATAACTATAAGGTCGATTTTTTCCTTTTTTTCTATAGAACATACTACGTTGATTACATCACCAGCATGAAAACTCGTTTTTATTTTAGCTTTCAAGTCGGGAAACTTTTTATTTATTCGCTCTAATTCATGTTTAAAAAGCTGCGTGACATTTTCATTGGCGATATCGCTATAAGAATAAACTACATCTGCAGAGGCATAAGGAATGTAAAATACATTCAAAAGAGTAATGGTAATGTCCTGCTCATTAAAAAGTGAAAGTGCGTAATCAGTTGCCTTTTTTGCATTCTGAGAGAAATCGGTCGGAATTAGAATATTTTTCATCTGCTTTTTTTTAAATCAATTTTTAGAACCCTTTTCAGGCCTATCGATTATTCGTTAGGCTTTATACAAAGGTAGAAGGTAAGCAGGTGAATTCATATGATAATAGTCATGTTATACATTGAATTATCAGCATAAGGTTTATGCTATGAGTGACGGAAATTGAGGAAAAAAAATGTTAAACCCGAAATGCTCCTTTCATTAATAAAATTTCAGAGCGAGAAATTCCTATTTTTTAGCTTCTAATCCCATGTTTTACTGCGCTGATAACTTCTTTTAGTATGAAATCCATTTTGGAATTATTTATCTGAAGTAGGGGCCAACACTTCTAGCCAATTCAAAATCTAGTTCATTGTTATTCGAGTCTATGTTTAATGATAAACCAGTTCTTTCTATAGAAGGATTAATATCGTATGCAGGAGATAAAACTCAGCCTTCGGGCTTTAAAATAAATCCATGATTTCGAAGATGGTCGTCTGTATTTGAAATTGCAATGTGAAAAACTATGCGCTTCCATAATTGGTTTAGGTTTTCTTCAACTTGAGCACCATTTTCAATAACTTCAACTTATAAAATCCCAATCTGCATAAACAGATATATCATATTTACTTGCAGCTTTTACCATAATCTATAGTAGTTCTAAGTCTTGCAATTTTCTTCCCAATAGATCATTTTAGCTAAAAGTTTAAATTCATCTTGAAGGTTTAATGCTTTAAAAACATTAAAGTAAATGGCAATAGCTCCATTCTCTCAACTTTTATAAACGTCATCAAAAATTTCGGCCTTAGCAACTACTTTTTCTTTTCCTGATTTTTAAAATACCGGCGAAATAGAAAATTGCTTTTTAGTGCTTCCATGTTTTCATAAAATGCTTTAGAGCCATCTTGTAAATTGATTAATGTCTGTTTCATGCTTTCATTAGACAATGAATCAGAAAGTAAAGTGCCAACTGTTCCATCACCAGATTGAATTTTATCGACGATTTCTTTTAACTCTGCTGTTATTTGTTCTGAATTACTACTAAAAATGCGCAATTCTTTTACTGCATATTGGATGTCGCTAGCCATGGCAGTATCATTTAATAATATCCCAAGTGTATTGTCATTGCTTTCTAGTTTATCAAAGCTACTCCCAAGTGTCTGGCTTAGTTTTGCCGTCTCATTACTGAGTATTCTGATGTTTTGCATGGTCATGCTAATGTCTTTCGAAAGGTTGCTATCATTCAATAACATTCCTATCGCTCCATCTCCAACATCTATTTTTTGAGCAATGCTGACAAAACTTTCAGTTATGGTGGAAATATTACGGTTGGTTTGCTCTAAACGTCGCAACATCTCGTCTGCATCTAACTCGTTGATAGAAACTAAGGTTTCACCTTCTTGTATGGCTTGGCTAGAAGGATTTCCAGGGCTAATGTTTATCAATTTACTTCCCATCAGACCATCATTTCCTAAGGTAGCTACAGCATCAGTTTTAATAAAAGGTTGTATGCTTTCATCTAAAATCATCAACACTTCAATTGTTGTATCATTCACAATGATAATATCTTTAACAGTTCCTGCATCTATTCCTGAAAAGCGAACATTGTTTCCTTTTCGCAAACCATTCACATTGTTAAAAGTGGCTTTAATTTCAAAAGTGCTTCCAAAAAGGTTTTGCTTAGATCCCAAATAGTAGAGCGCGAGAATAAACAAGACTGTACCTATTGTGATAAAAATTCCAAGTTTTATATTGTTTTTCGTTTCTTTCATAAGTATTAGGTATTAAAAAAAGCATTAATCCAAGGGTCGCTTGAGTTCTTTAATTCATCGTAACTGCCTTTTTTATAATTAATTCCATCTTTTAAAATTACAACTTGATGAGCAGTTAGCTTGATGCAATTTAAGTCGTGGGAAATAATAATGGAGGCTGTTTTATATTTTTCGTGAACTTTATTCATGAGTAGAATAATCTCTTTAGAAGTAATCGGATCTAAACCTGTTGTTGGCTCATCGTATAATATAATTTTTGGCCTTATAATTAGCATTCTTGCAATGCTGATGCGTTTTTTCATTCCGCCAGATAATTCTGAAGGCATTAAGTCGATTGCTCGAAGTAAACCCACATCTTCTAGGGCTTCGCTCACCATTTTATCGGTTTCTACTTTAGATTTACCTAAACGCAACCTTCTCAATGGAAATTCGAGATTTTCTCTAACTGTCATGGAGTCATACAAGGCGTTGTTTTGAAACAAGAAGCCAATATCTCTTCTCATTTTATCCAATTCCGCTTGTTCTAGGTTCAACAGGTCTTTTCCCAAAACTTTAATACTGCCAGAATCTGCTTTGATTAAACCAATAACACACTTTATAAGTACAGATTTACCACTTCCAGACTGACCGAGAACTGCAATATTTTCTTGCTCTTTTACATTTAATGTAAAACCATTTATAACATGATTGTTCCCAAATGATTTTCGAAGATTGTGAATTTCAATCACATTTTCTCGCTCTTCTATTTCCTCTTTATATCTCATAGAAAAGATCTGTTATTTGAACGGCTAATAAGTCTAAAATAAACACCATTAATGAAGCTATGACCACCGAGGAGTTTGCTGATTTTCCAACACCTTCTGTTCCTTTTTTAGAGTGGTAACCCATGTAACAGCCAATTAAACCTATGGTAAAACCGAAAAAGAAAGTTTTGATAATGTATGGTATTAAGTCGCTGTATTCTAAAGCGTCAATCACTTGGCTAAAAAACAAATGAGGACTTACTATTCCTTTGATATTCACACCCAAATAGGCTCCGTAAAGTGCAATTACATCTGCAAAAATCACGAGCAATGGCAACATTAAGGTCGTGGATAAAATTCGAGTGGTCACCAAGTATTTGAAAGGGTTGGTTCCCGAAACTTCCATGGCATCAATTTGCTCTGTTGCTTTCATCGATCCCAATTCAGCTCCAATTCGAGAACCAATTTTACCTGCAAAAATTAAGGCGGTAATCACAGGGCCTATTTCGCGGACTATGGAGACAGAAACCATGGCAGGTAACCAAGACTCCGCACCAAATTCTACCAAGGTTGGCCTCGATTGTATGGTTAATACTAAGCCCATAATAAAGGCAGTAATTCCAACCAGAGATAATGAATGATATCCAATTTCGACTGACTGCCGCATTATTTCTCTCCATTCAAAAGGGGCTTTAAAACCCTCTTTAAAAAAACGGGCAGCAAAACGACCTATATCTCCAACTAGGAAGAAAAATTCATTCAAGGATTTAAATGCTTTATTGCTTTTGCTCACGTTTCGGCTTTTTCCAAAGATAGCCATAGACTTTATATAAACCTATGATATAAGTGATTGTAAGAAGTTAAAAAGAGGTTAAACTTTATTGCTTTTAAGGTTGCCCAAATTCTGTATTGGAAATCGATTTTAAGTAAAACTGCTTTCTATGCTAAACCAAAAACCATATTCTGGCTGATTTGCCTCTTTGTATTCGATTTTAGCATTTAATTGCTGCGATAAGAGCGAAATTAGGGTTAAGCCAATAGAGTTGTCATCAAACTGCTCCATGTCTTTTAAACGGACTCCAACACCATTGTCTGTATAAATAAATCGATACCGATCACCCACCTTTTCTAGTTCGATCTTTATTTTTAAAAGCTCATTCTGTTTTGCATGCTTGTTAGAGTTGGTAAACAATTCATTAAAAATAAGCCCAAGTGGTACCGCTACATTTATATTTAAAAAGAGTTCTTCAGCTATAATTTCAAAATCCAATTCATTGGAATGAAAATCCTGAATATCTTTTGCAAGGGTTGTGAGGTATTTTTTAAAGTCTAGATGATCCACTTGTTCATTTTGATACATTTTTTTGTGCACCAAAGAAATAGAATGAACTCTGCTTTGAGCATCGCGCAATGTACTATAGGTTTGAGCATTAATGTTCGGAGAATTTACCTGTAAGTTAAACAAGCTAGAAATTACTTGTAAATTGTTTTTTACTCGGTGATGCAGTTCTTTTAATAAGATGGAATTTTTTTCATTGGTTTCAGATACTTGAGCAATGAGGTCTTCCAATTGTTTATTTCTGAAATTCAACCGCTCATTTGATAGAGCCATCTTTTTTCTTGAATTAGATCGCTCTATGGCAATCATAACGATGAATAAGAGGAGTATAGCTAAAGTGATAATCGTGTAGCGCAACATGGTGTTGTATTCATTCAAATCCTCAAAATTCTGTTTCGTATTTTTTGATTCTTCTATCAGTTTTAAAAAATGATTCAACTTAATTTCATACTCTTTCGATTCTAAATAAATGGAATTCTTAATACTATCGTTTAGGATGAAGTAGTCTGTTATGAAATTTTTTAGCTCTACGTTATTATTGTCTTTTGATATCGTTTCAATTAGCAGCTTAGTAGCTATTTCATTTGTTTTGATTGACTTTCCGATTAAAGAAGATTGTATTGTTAGCTTGAGGTATTTTTTAGCTGAATCAATTTTGTTCAACGCGATATACGATTTCCCTAATATCAAATAGGAATTTTCAATTCCTTCAATGGAAGGAATTTGATTGAGTAAGTCTAGTTCTTTTTGAACATAATAAATAGCCGAGTCGTATTGTTTTATATCATAACACAATGATCCAAAATTTCCAAAAGAAAAAGCATAAATTGTTGGGTCAATATTTTTAAATCGCTTGTCTTGGTTTAATCTGTAATAACGAATGGCTGTGTCTAAATTTTTATTTCTTTGGCTAATAAATCCATAATTGTTTTGTGATTTTAAAATCTGAACACTATCCTTGATGATTTTGGCAAGTTTTAAAACTTGTACATAAGCCACTGCTGCTTTTTCTATACTGTCGTTTTTATTTAAAAGATTAGCATATTGGCTATACAATTTATACTTTATTTCAGGATTTTCAATTTGATTTAAAAATTGAGGAATGGAATCATCTAAATAATTATTAGCCAATTTTGGATATTTGATATAGGAAAAAAGCCTAGAGATCATAAAGGAGATGTAGTGTTTCTCCTGCTCACTTCGATATAGCTTAAACTCAAGTGCGTAATACAACAATTGAATGGCTTGAAACTTATCTACTGATTCTTGTAATTTCTTAACAGTAAATAATAATTTTTCAAACTCAGTTCCTTGATCAAAATATTCTTTAAGCTCATATTTTTTATCCTTACCTTCAATGATTTCGATTAATTCATTGATTTTAAAGTTTGCCTTTCCTTTATCTTGAAACAGTTTATCTAAATGAACATCCTTGGGAAAATTAGTATCCGTATTTTCACAATATACAGGGAGAAAGAATAAAATAACGTAAAATGAAATTATATACTTTATCATGAAATTAGGAGCTTTTGATTGAGTTTATTAATAGTGTAAGATAATAAATATTGCTCTAATATTATTGAATAAAAGGAAATAATAATCGTGTAAAATGAATTGTGTTTTTTTCTGTAAAAAGCAGAACCTCTTGAAATAAAAACAATGATACACTTTCGAATATTCGGTTTAACTCCGAATTAAATTTACTTTTCGGCAAAAAGCAAGTGCCCCAAAAAAGCAAGCGAAACTTAGCACAGCCATAATTAAAACTCCCAAATATCCTTTTATAGGGATTCCAAAAATCATAGGAAGGTAATAACCGATTAAATAGATTATAATACCAATAAGCGCAGTTAAGGCTCGTTGAAACCCATAACCATTGTTTACTGGAACATTCATGATTAAGATTTGAAGTAAAGCTGCTAAATTTATTCCAATAATTCCTCCAACAATTTTTGGATTAAACACACCTGGAAAAAGCAAAAGCACTAGGGGAAAGGCCAAAAAGCTTAAGCTCTTATAATTGTGCGTGCGTTTAGTATAAAATTTTGAATCTTTAATGTATCTCAACAGCAATAAACTGACAATAACACCTATGGCTAAACCACCAACAATGTCACCTAAATAATGAAATCCTAAGTACATTCGAGATAGCATTGTTAAAACAATGATGCTAATTCCTATAGCATTATACCATCTTTTTCTGAACAAGAACATAATGCTCAACCACAATGCAACTTGAATTGATGTATGACCCGATGGGAATCCATAGCGCTCAAAATCATCATGTTGTGTGACGTTTAACAGCTCATCAGAAAATAAACCAAAAAACGCTACGGGTTGCTTGTCTTTTAAGTCTATTGGTGCTTGTTCTTTAAATTCATTTCTGATACTTAGATCTACATCGGCTGGTCGTGGATAATTGATGCTTTCTTTTAGGATAACTGTTACTAAGGAAGTCCAAGTAATGATATTGATTAAAACAATCCCTTTTCTAAAATCGAAAGCAAAGGTGATTCCTAAAACAAAAGCAAGAACAACAGGAATAATTCCTAGTGCAGAGACGAATAACATAAAGCTGTGTAGCCATGGATAATCGAAGCTCTGAAGTAAATGTATGAGATCTGTATTAAACATCTATTTAGGAAAGATATAAACTTAGTATGACAAAGATAGAAAAGATAACGCTTGCGATTCCGTTTGTAGTAAAGAATGCGAGGTTAACTTTAGATAAATCATCTGACTTTACTAAAGTGTGTTGATAAATTAAAAGCAAAATAAAAAGGCTGGTGCCAATCCAAAATAGATAATTGCCTTCGGCATTTAACGTAGCAAGAACGATAAAGCTTGCCGAAATCAAATGAAACACTTTAGATAAGAATAAAGCACCTTTTCTGCCCAATAAAACAGGCAAAGAATGTAAACTCATTTTTCGGTCAAACTCTTCATCTTGGAGAGAATAGATGAGGTCGAATCCGGCAACCCAAAATAATACAGCAATTGAAAAATAGATGGGAAGCCAAGCAAATTGACCAACAACAGCCAAATAAGCTCCGATGGGAGCAAGTGACAAACCGATGCCTAATACTAAATGGCATAGTGCTGTGAATCTTTTTGTTAAGCTATAACCTAAAATCGCTATTAAAGCAACAGGACTTAAGTAGAAGCAAATGTCGTTGATAAAATATGTTGTTATAACAAACAAGATAGCGTTGACAATTACAAAAATAAGAGCCGATCGAGGAGAAATTTTTCCATTGGGAATTTCACGGACATTAGCGGTTCGTTCATTCGAAGAGTCTATGTCACGGTCGATGTAGCGATTAAATGCCATGGCTGCACTTCTGGCAAAGACCATACACAATACCACTTTTAGCAACAATATTCCATCAAATTGATATGCTGAGAATTTGATGGCTATAAAATATCCGATTAATGCAAAAGGCAATGCGAACAAAGTATGGCTAAATTTTACTAGGGAAAGAAAATTTTTAATGGGGGCGTTTTTCATGCAATTAAAAAAGCTGATTCTGTTTAACAAAAATGCCGAATAATTTAAAACTATTCGGCATTAATAATTATAAATTAATCAATTCTAATTTAAAGGTGTATCACCTCGCCATAAGCATCTGCAGTTGCTTCCATAACAGCTTCACTCATGGTAGGATGTGGGTGTATTGCTTTCAAAATTTCATGACCTGTAGTTTCTAATTTTCTAGCTACTACAATTTCTGCAATCATTTCAGTAACATTGGCACCAATCATGTGAGCGCCAAGCAATTCGCCGTATTTTGCATCGTAAATTACTTTTACAAAACCGTCTTTATGTCCTGCTGCACTTGCTTTACCTGAAGCAGAAAAAGGAAATTTTCCAATTTTCAATTCATAACCAGCTTCTTTTGCAGCTTTTTCGGTATAACCTACAGATGCAATTTCTGGAGAACAATAAGTACATCCTGGAATGTTATTGTAATCTATTGGCTCAGGATGATGTCCTGCAATTTTTTCAACACAAGTAATTCCTTCCGCAGATGCAACGTGTGCTAAAGCTTGACCTGGAACGCAATCTCCAATGGCATAATAACCAGCAATATTCGTCTCGTAAAAATCGTTTACCATAATTTTACCTTTATCTGTTGCAATGCCAACATCTTCTAATCCGATGTTTTCGATGTTTGCAACTACGCCAACTGCAGAAAGTACTACATCGCAGTCAAGTGATTCTTCGCCTTTCTTAGTTTTCACGGTAACTTTGCAAGCTGCTCCCGAAGTATCTACTTTCGTAACTTCAGCTTCGGTCATTATTTTTATGCCTGATTTCTTTAAACTTCTACCCAATTGTTTTGAGATGTCTTCATCTTCAACAGGCACTATATTAGCCATGTATTCAACAACAGTAACATCAACACCCATGGCATTGTAAAAATAAGCAAACTCAATTCCAATTGCTCCAGAACCAACAACTACCATTTTCTTAGGCATAGTTTTTAAGGTCATGGCTTCTCTATAACCGATGATTTTTTTACCATCTTGAGGTAAGCTTGGCAAAACTCTTGAGCGTCCACCAGTAGCAATGATGATGTGTTTTGCAGAAATTTCTTTCTTCACACCTTTGTCGTCAGTCACTTCAATTTTTTTGCCTGGTTTTACTTTTCCAGTTCCCATGATGACATCAATTTTGTTCTTTTTCATTAAAAATTGAACGCCATTACTCATGCCATTTGCAACATCTCGACTTCGCTTTATTATGTTGTCAAAGTTGATGTTGCTATCTTTTACTTCTATACCATAATCAGCCGCATGTTTCACGTATTCAAATACATTGGCGCTTTTTAATAAAGCTTTGGTTGGAATACAACCCCAATTTAAACAAACTCCACCTAATGATTCTTTTTCTACAACTGCTGTTTTTAAACCCAATTGAGATGAACGAATAGCGGTTACATATCCACCAGGTCCTGAACCTAAAACAATTACATCATAATCCATGCTATATCTATTTTGATTTTATTATTATCGTATTTTAATTGTTTGCGAAGTTAGTAAAAAGCCCTAAAAAAAGTAGTTTAATTTGATAAACTCGTTAGTAGTTTATTTGCGAAATAGATTACTTTATTTTTAAAAAGATGTCCCAATATTTTTCTTTGGTCATTTCAGAATAATGCAAAATATAATAGCGGTATTGATAAGACTGAATTTGACATAAAAAGATGAAGGCGAAAATGAGGCTAACGAATGATTTTTTTATTGCTGTTGGTTTTAATTCTTTTAAACTAATGCCAAGTAAAATGATAAAGTAAGGCAAGTAATCTAAATAAACCCTTGAAGAAAAACTACCGCCATAAAACCACATCCACCAGGAGGAAAGTACATAAGTGATGAGAGAGAAAAAAAGTATCCATGCAAAACCCTGAAATTTTGATTTTTTAAAGATGAAAAACAAACCGCTTAAGGAGATTAAATAGATGGGCGTATAAAGAAATAAGCCTTTTTTATAACTCCATAAAATATTGAAAATCTGTGGGTCTAAGAAATTAAATCCTTCTTCGGCATAGCTGTAAATGAAAAAATGATTGGTTGAGATTTTATAAAAAATGAATTGTAAAAAAATGATAATACCACCACATAAAATAGATAACAATAAAATCCACCGTTTTTTTAATATGGAATTTATAAGTGTAGTGAACTCCTTTTTCGAAGTTACAAAAAGCGGAATACTAAAAAAAACCAATCCGTTTATGGGCCTGATTAGTATAATCATACCTAAACTAAAACCAATTAATAATAAATGGATATTTTTTTGAAACTGAATAAATTCCAATAACAAAAAGAGGAATAATGAAATAAATGCAAAGGAATAAATGTGAGACATCATAGGTTCTACTATGGTGTAAACAAAAGCATTGGTACCAAAAGTAACTGCTAAAAAACACAGAATAATTTGCCAATTGCCGATTTGGTATTTTTTAAGAATTCTCCCTAAAAAGTATAAACCAAAAATCAAATAAAATATAGCGCTGATGTGAATCAGCTGCATGTAGATTTTTGAATAACCATCGGCATCCTGACCTAAAATTGAGCTTAAAAAATGGGCAATTAAAAAGAATGGAGATTGAGCAATAGCAGTACCCGCATAGTATTTATTGACGACACCTTCATTTAAAAAAGATCGATAATCAGAAAAAATATCTTGGTTATAATATTTTTCCATGTCCAATTGGGTAAAAAAATTGAAACTGAGATCATGATAAATGAAAATCGCAGGATTGTATGCATAATATCCTTTAGCATCACTTTCTAAAGTGCCTTTCCATTTTTCGCCACCCCAATTAATGTTGGAAGTAATGATTAATAAAGTAAAAGCAATTAAAACTAGCCATAGATTTGTATTGCTTAAATTCTTTATCATCAAGAAATTACATTTAATGATTTGGGATTCATTTGTATATGTAAATCAAGCCCACCTTTCATGGGTTCACCATCAATGTGATAATCGTCAACTTGTTTAATAATGACTTCTTTTCCAGTTATTGAATGATAGTATTTTGATTTTTCTATGGTTTTATTAAAAAGCCGCAATAAGATATCTGGCAAAAGGGCAGCAGGAAATTTTTCTAAAATCCCTATATTAAACAAACCATCGGTTAAGGAAGCATTGGGTGCAATCCAGGCATTGTTTCCATATTGAGAAGAGTTGGCAACGACAATCAAAAAAGCTTTGTTTTCAATTTTTTGATTATCAACATAGATTTCATAGTCTTTTGCTTTGTAATTCAGGTATTCACTGGTGCTAATTTGCATGTAAGATAGGATACCACGTTTTCCAAAATCGGCAAATTTATGTGCCACATGCGAATCGAAACCAGTACCAGTTGTTGCCAAAAATGGTTTGCTATTGACCGAGCCTGTATCAATTTGAATGATATTGAATTCTAAGATTCGATGCAAAGCACTTTTAATGTCCATTGGGATTTTTAGATGTCTTGCAAAACCATTTCCAGAGCCAGAAGGAACAACTCCCAATGCAGCTTCACTGTTGATTAATGCACTGCCAACTTCGTTGACTGTGCCATCTCCTCCAACTGCAATTACGGCATCTGCTTTATTTTGTATGGCTTTTTTTGCTAAATCTATAGCATGCCTAGCGTATTCGGTATATTGTATGTCGTAGTCTATTTTATCGTTTAACACAGCGTGAATTTGTTCCACAATTCTCAACTTTTGAGTGTCACCAGAAATAGGATTAACGATAAATACAATTTTTTTTTGCTGCTTCATAAAACAGTTTATTCTGCAATTAATTGATTCTTAATCATACGATTATTATACTGTTGCAAGATAGCTAAGAATTTCTTTTCTAAAGCTTGACTTTTGGCTAATTCGATGTCTTTTAGATTATCAGTTTGCAAACTGTCGCTTTTTAGATCATACAATGCAATTATTTTTTTTCCGTCATGCTGAAGCGCGTAATCACCTTGAATAAATTGATAGGTTTCGTTGAGGTAATTGATTGCAAATCCAGTTTTGGTAGAATCAAACACGGAATTTCCAAAGGTGTTTATGTTTGCTTCATAACCCATAAAATCTAGAATTGAAGGAAAAATATCTGCTTGTTGACTTATACGTTGGCTAACTTTTGCAGGTAGGTATTTCGGACTGTAAAACAAGAGCGGAATTTCATAAATACCTGTGCGAGTTCCATATTTTGGAATTTGATTTTGAGAGGTGTGATCGGCTGTTAGGATAAATAAAGTTTCATCAAACCAAGATTCTTTTTTAGCTGATTCAAAAAAGCGCTTCAAGGCATAATCTGCATAAGCTACACTTTGTAAGATAGGCAGTTCACCTTTTGGGAATTTATTGGCGTATTTATCTGGTACTTTATACGGATGGTGAGACGATAAAGTGAAAATTGTTGCGAAAAACGGCGTTGCTGTTTGGTCTAAATCTTCGACACAAAACTGTAAGAAGGGCTCGTCAAAAATGCCCCAATTTCCATCGTAATCCCCTTCGTTAGGATATTCATTTAATCCAATGTATTTTTTTATTCCTGCCATTTGGCTGTAAGCATTAAAACCCATTGTTCCGTTAGTTCCGCCATGATAAAAACTAGTTTGATAGCCTCGTTGATCCAATTCATTGGCGATACTAGAAATCTGATTACTAGCGTATTTACTCGAAATATATGCGGAATTCATTAAAGTTGGTATTCCTGATAATAAAGCTGGCAAGGCTTCTATAGATTTTTTGCCATTGGCATAAGCTTGTTCAAAACTGAGCGATTGCGTAATTAAGGAGTCCAAAAAAGGAGTGTATCCTTTGCCATTATTGTAATAGCCTATGTATTCTTTCGAAAAACTTTCTAAGACAATTAAGACAACGTTTGTTCTTTTGGGAATGCTATCTCCTTCAAAATATTGTAAGGGTGTGTAAATGGACTCCAAGTCAGAATTTGAGTAATAATCCAATGGTTTTAAGTCTTCCTTATAAGCTGATTTTAGCAGAGTAAAAGGTGTATTTAATACGATGGGTACATTTTGTGCACTCGCATATTTACTAGCATATAACACACTTAATGGCCTTAATTGAATTCCCCCTCTAAAGCCAACAACTAACAAAGCAAGCATAGGAATTAGAAATACTAAATAATTGCCAATAGATATTTTAGTGAAATCTTGGTTTTCCGTTTTGCGGTATAAAAATTCAGAAAGTGCAATTAAAACTGCTATAATGATTACCAGATACCAGAAATCAATGATAAATTGTGGGAGCAACTTTAAGATATCTGAACCAATTCCACTAGTGGTGAACAAATCGGAAGTGGTGCGTTTTAATGTGAATTTATAATATTCAAAATCGATGCAGTTGGTGAGGATTGAAATGCTATTTGAAAAATGAAACAGTATTTTTAATAATGTTGATTTTCGATTATAAAGAAAAAAATAGGCAATAATGAATGGAGCGTAAACTATCGTAATAGTCATTAAGTCGAAACGAATTCCGCCAATTAGGCTGACCAACTCTAAATTTCCAAAATAGGATAGATTAAAGCTGTAAAAGAGAATTCTGCATAGCGAGAAAATAAGGGCAGCTATTCCAATTTTAAAAAAAAACGAACGATATAATTGAAGAGTCCCTTTCACGGTTGCCAAAGGTATTTATTTTGAGCGATGAATAAGAAAGTTCAATTTAGGATTTCGACTTTTTTATATCACCTTCTTTTTTCATCTTCATTAAGCCACAGTCATCACAGTTATGCGATTTGGTTTGCAAATAAAAATATCGAATAAGATAAACCACTGCTAAAACAACGATTATTCCGACTATAATTTCTTGAATTCCCATCTGTTAATAAATATGGTTAAGGATACTACAAACTTAATTAATTTCAGATACTTTTGCTTGTAAAATAAGGAATAGCTAAGAAAATATGAGTTTGGTTTTTAATCGCGGAAATTTAAGTAACGAAGAGTTAATTGGCTTGTACAAAGGAATTCTGAAACCGCGAATGATAGAGGAGAAGATGCTAATTTTATTGCGTCAGGGTAAAATATCGAAATGGTTTTCTGGAATCGGTCAAGAGGCCATTTCTGTTGGCAGCACATTAGCCATGCACCACGACGAATACGTTTTGCCAATGCACCGAAATTTAGGTGTTTTCACTAGTCGTAACATGCCTTTGAATCGTTTGTTTGCACAATTTCAAGGTAAAGCATCTGGATATACCAAAGGTAGAGATCGTTCTTTTCATTTTGGTTCGAAAGAAGAAAATATCGTAGGAATGATTTCTCACTTGGGATCACAATTAGGTGTTGCCGACGGAATTGCATTGGGTAATGTATTGAAAGATAATCAAAAAGCTGTTCTGGCCTTTACCGGTGATGGAGCGACAAGCCAGGGCGATTTTCACGAATCATTAAACGTTGCAGCCGTTTGGAATTTACCGGTAATTTTTATCATCGAAAATAATGGTTACGGACTTTCTACACCCTCATCCGAACAATTTAGATGCAAGCAATTTATAGATAAAGGAATTGGCTATGGCATGGAAGCTCATCAGATTGATGGAAATAACATCATCGACGTTTTCCAAAAAGTGAGTGAATTGAGAGATTCTATTGCTCAATTTCCTAGACCCATCTTACTAGAGTGTATTACCTTTAGAATGAGAGGGCATGAAGAAGCTTCTGGCGTTAAATATGTGCCTCAAGAACTGTTTGATTACTGGTCTCAAAAAGATCCTGTAGTTAATTATGAAAATTATTTATTGGCTTCAAATGTTTTAGATGAAGGTCTGGTTTACGAAATCAGAGAAATGATAAAACAAGAGATCGAACAAGGCTTAGAAACGGCTTATGCAGAAGAAAAAATTATTGCTAATCGAGCAGTTGAACTAGCCGATTTATACGCTCCATTTCAATTAGATGCAATTGCGGCTAGCGACAATAAAAAAGAAATGCGCATGATTGACTCCATTGCGAATGCGATAGATTTAGCCATGCAAAAGCATTTTAATTTGGTCTTAATGGGGCAAGATATTGCCGAATATGGAGGTGTTTTTAAAGCAACCGAAGGTTTGGTTGAGAAATACGGGAAAAGCAGAGTTCGAAATACACCTCTTTGCGAAGCAGCCATCGTTGGTTCGGCTTTAGGTCTATCTATTAATGGGCATAAATCCATGATGGAAATGCAGTTCGCCGATTTTGTTACAGAAGGATTTAATCAGATTGTTAACAATTTAGCTAAGATTCATTGGCGTTGGGGACAAAATGCAGACGTGGTGGTACGTATGCCTACAGGAGCTGGCGTGGCAGCTGGTCCTTTTCATTCACAAAGTAATGAAGCTTGGTTTACTCACGTTCCAGGATTAAAAGTCGTGTATCCATCTAGTCCTGCCGATGCAAAAGGATTGTTGCTAACAGCCTTTGAAGATCCAAACCCCGTCATGTTCTTTGAGCATAAAGCACTTTATAGAAGTACGCACGAGGATGTTTCTGAAGATTATTATACCATTCCTTTTGGAGTAGCTAATTTAGTTTGCGAAGGCAACAGAGTTTCCATTATTACTTACGGAATGGGTGTGCATTGGGCTAAAAAATTAGTAGAAGCTGAAGGCATAGATGCTGATGTTTTGGATTTAAGAACTTTAGTTCCTATAGATACCGAAAGCATTTACAAGTCAGTTCGGAAAACTGGAAAAGTATTGGTATTGCATGAAGACAATCAATTTGGTGGAATAGGAGGCGAGATAGCTTCATTAATTAATGAAAATTGCTTTGAATCTTTAGATGCCCCTGTCAAAAGATTAGGTTCTTTAGATACGCCAATTCCTTTTATCAATGAATTAGAAGCGAGTTATTTAGCGAGTTCAGAATTGAAAGCTTGTATGGATGAATTGTTGGCTTATTAAAGGGGTGAAACTTGATTTAATTACAAATTAAAATCTTGCAGTTTTTCAAGTAATAAGTATATAGTAGAGCTTGGATTTTTGAAAGCTTCTTGCTGTTTAGCTTTAGCAATTGCTTCTGCTTCCAGATTTGTGAGAGCATTAAACAATTCTGAACTTATTGTTCCTTTTTCATAACTATTACATTGGGTTTTCACTTCACGAAAGCAGGACTTTGAGTCTATTGCGGTTACTTGGTTTTTATAATGCAGTATAAACCACAACTCGATACATGGGTTTGATACAAGCAAAATTGCATTTGGTATTGCTGATAAGCGCTCAAGCATTTTCGGAGCATCTAAATCATACATTAAAAAATCAAGATCATTTTCTGCTGTAAATTTGTCCTGCTTATAGTTTTCAATATAATTCTTGGAAATATTATTGCCTTTTTCAGCAGCATGGATTTGAATGGAAGAAACTCGATACTTTTTCTTCAAAAAGTGAACATAGGCTACCTCTGTTTTGCCTTCACAAAACACAAAGAAAGTGGGATTTATCTTTTTCCCTTTTGGTTTTCTTCTAGTTCTACCCATCTATTTTTTTTCGATAGATTATGGCGGGTTCGCTCACAATTGGCACCGAGTCAAATCGACCTTGTAAATAAGCTTTTTCTAAATCCAAAGTATCTCTAAATTCGTTGTAGTCATATAAAGAATAAAGGTCGGATGCTCCATTCTCTTTTTTATTCACAAACCAAATTTGGTCTTTTCTAAATTTATCAAAGTCCAATAAACGGGTATTGTGTGTTGAAAAAATTAATTGTGCTTTATCTCCTTGATTAAAAATAGTAATAATGTATTCAATGATTTTAAAGTGCAAACTATCTTCAATTTCATCGATTAATAGCACTTTGTTGTTTGTCACAACATCTATAATTGTAAGTAAAATAAAAAATAACTTTTGAGTACCTAAAGACTCTTCATTGGCAAAATCAAAAGCAACATCAGGAGAAGAGCGATGAAAGGTTTTAATTTCTAATTCTTCCGTTTCATTATCAGTAAATCCATATTCTTCGGTAGGAAAATCAATGGTAAAACTTCTTCCTTTTTGTTTATTTAATTTAAACGTAAAGTCGATTATATCGCTATCGGCTAACTGCAAGCCCTCAAGTAGTTGAGGTTTAAATGAGTTCAACAAACCGCTTATATGCTTTACAGAATACAAGTGATAATTTAAAATAAATTGACGATGAAAATAGTTGAAAATTATTTTTGGAATTTCTCTATCCATCTGGCTTGCGCGCGATATAAAAAGAGTCTTATCCGAAGTGCTTTCTGCAACGTCGTATGGGCGTTTAATCACTGAAGTACCAAAGCTATATATTTCTCTTTTGTCATCGGATTTACGTTCATTCCTAGTAAATACTTTTGCTTTTTTCCCATTTGGGTAATGATGTAATTTTTCTGTCAAAATCCCATTTTTATTCATCGAAAATGAATATAGATACTCTATGTTTTCAGCAACAAATCGAATGGAGTATGTAGAGGGCTTATTTAAATAATCATCGAACTTAAAAGGACGACAATTAAACTCAACGTTTTGATTGAAGTTGTGTGATTCAAAAATGAGATGGTGAAAAAACCGTATTGCTTTTATAATATTACTTTTTCCAGAAGCATTTGGACCATATAAAGCAACAGTTTTTAAAACATCGATTTCATTAAATTGGAATAAATTACTGGATAGTTTTTTTGATTTTTCAGTACTAATGTTTCCTGCTCTCAAGTCTAATATTACTTCATCTCGAATTGATCTGAAGTTGCTAATTTTTATTTCTAAAACCATTTTAGTCGCTTGATATGTAATTTTTTTTTAAAAATACAACTTAAACTGTGTTTTAAATCAAATTAATCCCTTTTTATTTCAATCTCACACAACCCAATCAACCTTCTTTACTTCGCCAACCTTCAAATTTTCGAGATGATGATTTCCTATGCGAACTCGAATTAGTCGCAGGGTTGGATAACCTACTGCGGCTGTCATTTTGCGTACTTGCCTAAATTTTCCTTCTGTAAGTATGACAGAAATCCAAGAAGTTGGACCATGTTTAGCATCTCTTATTTTTTGTGTTCTTAAAGGAAATTGTGGGTCTGGAATGGCCTTTACCAGACAAGGAAGTGTTTGATATTTTTTTCCTTCAAATCCAATTTCAACTCCTTTTCTCATTTCGGCTATTGCGCTATCGCTGATTATGCCATCCACTTGCACAACATATTCTTTTTCAATTTTTTGACTCCGAATTAGTTCACTCATTTTGCCATCTGTGGTCAGCAATAATAATCCTTCCGATTTTTCATCTAAGCGGCCAATCGCCATTGTTCCTGCTGCAAAATCATACAATTCTCCCAATAGCTTTTTCTTGCCTTTTTTAGGGCCATTATTGGCAAACTGACTTAAATAGCCAAAAGGTTTATGGAGCATATAATGAGAATGCAAAGCGTTTAGTTTAAATTATAAATCTGATAATCTTCGTTGTCAAGCAGCAATTCATAATCGGGAGAAAACTGATCGATTAAATGTTTGTCAATGATTAATTTTTTAGCACCCAATTCGACTAATGAGTCGATGTAATTTGCTTCAACTAATTTTTCATTCTCAATGGTCCAACCTTTACGGTTTGCAAAATAAATGGACTGTGGCGAAGGTCCACCATTTATTATAATCAGTTCATCCTTTGCGATGCTAGAATCTGCAAGCTGCTCCAGTGTTAGTTTATAATTGACATTTTCCGAAATAAACTGAGCATGCTGTTGATTGGCAATTGCTTCAATGGCAATGATGCTTAAGATTATTCCATAATATGGTTTGGGTAGTTTGGCAATAGCAATACCTGCAAACAAGGCCATAACAGGAACAAATGGAATGATGTAATAATTGTGAAGTGGAAATACTGAGCCAGTTTTAAATATAAAAGCTACAAACAACAGGGTAATAATTGCAAATCCATATCGATAATAGGGTAGTTTTTCTTTCCAGAAAAAATAAATCCCGACTAAAAAACAAGCAAAAGCGAGATAAGAATGAAAGGCACTAAAATAGAATTTCTCTAACAGTTCCGGAATTAAGGGTTTTATTTCTAACAAACCATCCATAAAGCTTTTTGGAAAATACAATTGATAATGGTAAGTGCTTAATAAATGAGGAACCCAATAAAAATACCAGCAAAATACAAGGCCTATCGAAATTCCCGAAGCAGTTAAAAGAAATAATTTTCTAGCATTAGGAACAGTAGATAAAAATGGAACTAAAGCCAAAACACCCATCAAACTCAATGCGGGAATTTTACTCAACATGCCTAAAGTGATTAAAATGAAAAAGGCTAGGAGTTGGACTGTTTTGCCATTTTTCAAATAGAGATAGGCATACCACAAACCAATAATTACCAATGAAACGCTGAACGTATCTGGCATTATTTTTCTGCCAAAGCCATACCAAATAGAAACAGCCAAAACTATCGTTGACGCAAAAGCTGTTTCTTTTTTGAAGAGCTGGCTAATGAGTTTATAGAAAAAATAAAGCCCTAAAGAAGTGACTAATAAATTAATTAATCGCCCATGCCAATGGCTGTATTCTAAAAGGCTAGAAAATAGATAAGTGAGGTAATTAAAAATGGGGAACTCAGAACCGATAATGCCAGTTTTTTCGCCAGCCATATCTATTTGTGGATAAAATATGTTAGCTCTACCTTGCACAAAATTTCTAGTAATCATATTTGTAAGCGATTGCCTCCAATTATGCCCAGCTTCTAAAGGAGCATTGCTAATACCAAGCAATCGAATAGCAAAAAAGAAGACTATCCATAAACGTATGTCGGAGAAAATTCGCTTTAAATGAGTTTTGTTCATAAATACCAAAAAGGAGATTACTTGTTTTTAAGAAGGTTCGTAATCTTTTCTGCCAATTCCCAATCTTTCCAAGTTACGGTGTCATCAGCATCATGTGTACTCAAAGAGATATGAACTTGATTATAGCTATTAGACCAATTAGGATGGTGGTTCATTTTTTCAGCAATCAATGCAACTTGATTCATAAACCCCCATGCAGCTATAAAGCTTTCAAACTTGAAACTTGCATTTAGTGAATGGTTTACTTCCTTCCAATTTTCCATAAGGGATTTTTTTCAAATGTAATTTATACAAATGTCAAAAAAAAATTAGTTTCTGATTTTGCATTCATACAGTTGTAAATTCCTATTGGCTACACCCTTTTGCAAGTTTTGACTTTTCGAGTGGAGTAAAATTTTGCTTTTTAGATAAGCATTGAGAAATTTCTATTTGTCATGTTGAGCGACTTGTCCGCAGAGGAGGAAAGTCGAAGCATGGACAAAATGTCACCCCAAACCCAATGGCATATCCTTTGAAAACAGCCTAAACCGAAAATAATTAACCTAAAAAATAAATATATCATGGCAAAAGGACAGATTAATGTTCAAACGGAGAACATCTTTCCAATTATCAAAAAGTTTTTATATTCTGATCAAGAAATCTTTTTAAGAGAGTTAGTTTCTAATGCAGTTGACGCAACTCAAAAACTAAAAACCTTGAGCAATATTGGCGAAGTAAAAGGCGATATTGGCGAAACTCAAATGGAAATTATAATTGATGAAAAAGCAAAAACGCTAACCTTTTCTGATCGAGGCATTGGAATGACCGGAGAAGAAGTAGAGAAGTACATCAATCAAATTGCATTTTCAGGAGCCGAAGAATTTGTAGAAAAGTACAAAGACAAAGCAAGCGTAATTGGCCACTTTGGTTTGGGTTTTTATTCTTCATTTATGGTTGCCGATAAAGTTGAAATATTTTCTAAATCGTATTTAGAAGGTAGTAAGGCCGTAAAATGGGAATGTGATGGAAGTCCAAATTTTAGCTTAGAGGAAAATGATACTCGCAAAGAGAGAGGGACTGATATTGTTTTACACATTTCAGAAGATGCTAAAGATTACCTGAAAGAGCATAAAATAAAGGAGCTTTTAAATAAGTATTGTAAGTTTATGGCTGTGCCTATTAAATTTGGTACGAAAGAAATCAACGATCCTGAATTTACTCCGAAAAAAACAAAAGACAAAGACGGCAAAGAAACAACTGAGCCGCATAGAAAGATAAAAGTTGATAACATCATCAACAATCCAACTCCAGCTTGGACCAAAGCACCAGCAGATTTAAGCGATGATGACTATAAAAATTTCTATCGAGAATTATATCCGATGAATTTCGAAGAGTCCTTATTTCACATTCATTTAAATGTAGATTATCCGTTTAATTTGACTGGTATTTTGTATTTCCCAAAGTTGAAAAGAAACTTAGAAGTACAAAAAGATAAAATTCAATTGTATAGCAATCAAGTGTTTGTTACAGATTCTGTAGAAGGAATAGTGCCAGACTTCTTGACTTTGTTGCACGGAGTTATCGATTCACCAGACATTCCATTGAACGTCTCTCGTTCTTATTTGCAAAGCGATGGAAATGTGAAGAAAATTTCAAATTACATTTCTAAAAAAGTTGCCGATAAACTACATGAATTGTTTAAAGAAGATAGAAAAGCATTTGAAGCAAAATGGGATGACATCAAAATTTTCATAGAATATGGAATTCTTTCGGATGAAAAATTTGCTGAAAAAGCAAAGAAATTCACTTTGTATAAAAACACCAAAGGCGAATATTTCACCATGGATGAATACAAAACGAAAATTGAAGTTAATCAAACAGATAAAGACAGTAAAGTTGTTTTCTTATACTCTTCAAATGTTGATACCCAATACAGTTATATTGCTGCAGCAAACGACAAAGGTTACGATGTATTGGTGATGGATACTCCGCTTTCTTCACATTTAGTTGGTAAGTTAGAGCAAATGGATAACAACCATACTTTCACTCGAGTTGATGGTGATACTATAGACCAGTTGATTAAAAAAGATGAAGAAATTCCTTCAAAGCTGACAGAAGACGACGAGAAAACATTGAAGCCAATTATTGAAAGCGCAATTCCCAATGAAACTTTCACGGTGAACTTTGTCAGTCTAAGTGAAAAAGATCAGCCGATGACCATTACTCAAGCAGAATTTATGCGAAGAATGAAAGACATGAGTGCGCTTGGTGGCGGAGGAATGATGGGCATGGGAAATATGCCTGACATGTATAATTTGGCCGTGAATTCAAATCACCCATTGATTTCTAGAATTTTAACAGAAAAAGATGAGGCCAAGCAAAAAGACATGGCAAAACAAGCGACAGATTTAGCTTTACTTTCTCAAAACCTATTAAAAGGCGAAGAATTGAGTAAGTTTATCAAACGAAGTGTGGAGCTTATTTAAATAAATTGAAAGACCGGGCACTTCGACTTCGCTCAGTGTCCGGTCTTTTTTTAAAACTAAAAAAATGAAAAAGAATTTAATTATTGGTGGTGTAATACTGGTGTTGATTTTAGCCATAGGCTTCAACATCAAAAACAGCTATAACTCGATGGTTTCTAAAAATGAAGCCGTTGAAGGTGCTTGGGCACAAGTAGAATCAGTTTATCAGCGAAGAGCAGATCTGATTCCAAACTTGGTAAATACAGTAAAAGGGTATGCCGAATTCGAAAAGTCAACTTTTGTGGAAGTAACGGAAGCTAGATCTAAGGCAACATCATTAACGATTAGTGCAGATGAATTAACTCCTGAAAATATGGCAAAGTTTCAAGCTGCACAAAGTCAATTGAGTGGTTCATTGTCCAGGTTGTTGGCTACTTTTGAGCGTTACCCTGACTTAAAAGCCAATCAAAACTTTTTGGAATTGCAAGCCCAATTGGAAGGAACTGAAAACCGAATTAGTGTAGAGCGTCAAAAATTCAACACCATTGTAAAAGATTACAATACTTACATCAAACAATTCCCTAGAGTTTTGTACGCCAATTGGTTTGATTTTGACAAAAAAGGATATTTTGAAGCAGATGCTGGTTCAGAAAATGCACCGGAAGTAGAATTTTAAAAAATGGCTAAAACAGTTTTTACAGAAATAGAACAGAATACGGTTCGAGCGGCCATACAAGAAGCCGAAAAAAACACTTCGGGAGAAATTAAAGTTCACATAGAAAACCATTGCAAGGAAGATGCGCTTGACCGTGCAGCTTATATTTTTGAAAAGTTAGATTTACACGAAACAGAACTCCGAAATGGAGTTTTGTTTTATTTGGCTATTAAAGACAAACAATTTGCAATACTTGGCGATGTTGGCATAAACTTAAAAGTTCCTAAGGGTTTTTGGGATGAAATCTCATCGCTGATGTTAAATTACTTTAAACAAGGCGAGTTTGCATTGGGTTTATCAGAAGGTGTGAAGGCCGCAGGAAAAGCTTTAAGCGAACATTTCCCTTTTCAAAAAAACGACATTAATGAACTTTCAGATGATATTTCATTTGGAGATAATTAGCTTATGAAAAAATTAATTTTACTTTCCTTAATTCTCTTTTCTTTTGGACTTTTTGCGCAAGACGATTGTTTTCCAAAAAAGCCGAGCAAACAACGCTTAGTTAATGATTTTGCTCAAGTGTTTTCTGCGCAAGAAAGTAATTACTTAGAAAGTAAATTGGTCGGTTTTAACGACACTACTTCAACTCAAATTGCTATAATAACCGTAAACAGTCTTTGCGGATATGATAAAGCACAGTTTGCCTACGAAATAGGGGAGACATGGGGCATTGGTAACAAGGAGTTTAACAATGGAATAGTAATCTTGTTGAAACCGAAAGTGGGCAATGAACGAGGCGAAGTATTTATAGCTCCTGGCTATGGTTTAGAAGGGGTTTTGCCAGATGCCATTGCCAAAAGGATAGTTGAGAATGAAATGATTCCCCGATTTAAAAACAACGATTATTTTGGTGGAATAGACAATGGAGTTCAAACGGTGATTGAAATAACTGGTGGAGAATATTCCGCCGAGCAGTACAATAAAAAAGGCAGAGGTGGATCCGTTCCAATTCTGCCGTTTTTGTTTATCGGATTTTTTATTTTAGTGATGTTTCTTGGCACCATAAGAAGAGCCAAAGCGTATGGAGCGCAAAACAATTTGGGTTTGTGGGCTGCATTAATGTTGATGGGCTCAATGAATAATAGCCATCGAGGACATTATAATAATTTCACATCAGGAAGAGGCGGCTTTGGCGGTTTCGGAGGGGGGGGTGGTGGCGGCTTCGGTGGATTTGGCGGCGGTAGTTTCGGCGGCGGCGGCGCAGGTGGCAGCTGGTAAAAAAACAATGTGAATTACTAATCTGAGAATTGATAATTACTAATGTTTAATTAGTAATTAACATTTGCGAAATTGAGTTTGCATGTTGAGCGGTAGTCGATACATTACAACTCTTTCACTTTTATTGCAACCTTAGTGTTATAAAAATACAATTTTGTTTCTAAGTTTGCCGCAGGATTGCAAATCCATGCGGAGCGGGGAAATATTAATCAGGGAATTGATAAATACCAATGTTTAATTAATAATTATCAATTGCGAAATTGAGTTTGCTTGTTGAGCGGTAGTCGATACATTACAACTCTTTTACTTTTATTGCAACCTTAGTGTTATAAAAATACAATTTCGTTTCTAAGTTTGCCGCAGGATTGCAAATCCATGCGGAGCGGGGAAATTGAGTTTGCATGTTGAGCAGGGTAGAGTTGTCATGTTGAGTTCTTCGATTAACACAGCAGAGCCGGTAGTCGAAACACAACAACTCTTTCACTTTTATTGCAACCTTAGTGTTATAAAAATACAATTTCGTTTCTAAGTTTGCCGCAGGATTGCAAATCCATGCGGAGCGGGGAAATATTAATCAGGGAATTGATAAATACCAATGTTTAATTAATAATTATCAATTGCGAAATTGAGTTTATATGTTGAGCAGGGTAGAGTTGTCATGTTGAGTTCTTCGATTAACTCAGCAGAGCCGGTAGTCGAAACACAACAACTCTTTCACTTTTATTGCAACTCAGTGTTATAAAAATACAATTTCGTTTCTAAGTTTGCCGCAGGATTGCAAATCCATGCGGAGCGGGATAAAAAATCGAAAATTAAAGTTGTTACCATAATCTTACTTTTTAAGTAAGATTATCAGGCATTTATAGTCAAACCAAATTAGTAAAATTTAAATGTGATAATGATGATTTATAGTATTGTTATGTGAAATGAAGCTAAAAGTTGATTTTTTTGAAAAGCTAAAGGCCAATACGAGTTGGCCTTTTGTTTGCCGCAGGATTACAAATCCATGCGGAGCGGAATCTATAAGGAGTGGATAATTGAGATTTACACTTAAAATATCCTTGTCTTTTTTGCTCGAACAATTCCGACTGTAAAGCACAACATGGAGTGCGACACCTTCAGAGTCGATTCTATTTTAATTTATATTTGTTTTATAAAGCTGCGAACCCTTCGGGTTCGATACGACAAAGCATTAAAAAATTCAGTTCGTAACTGAAATTTTAATATTTTAGAGAGGCGATTGGCAACCAAAGTTTTATTTCTTTCATATGATACAATCCTGAAAGGATTGCACATTTATAAGTAACGTTCAGTAGTAAAAACGACCCTAAAGGGGTCGAACTTTTCTTTGTTTGACTAGTCCAAAATTAACTTGCTCTGTTTTCTTTTATACACTCTCTGTTTTTATCTAATTCTGAACAAGTCAATACCCTTTCAAAAGACAATTCAAACTTTAAACTTACTCCCCTTGAAACAAAGAAAACTATTCAGGATATTTGAGTCATGAAAATATATCCAATAGAAACAGGAAATTTTAAATTAGATGGCGGTGCCATGTTTGGCGTTGTGCCAAAATCTTTGTGGCAAAAAACAAACCCAGCTGACAGCAATAATATGTGTTCTTGGGCTTTGCGCTGCATGCTAATTGAAGATGGCAATCGCTTAATCTTAATTGATAACGGCATGGGCGACAAACAATCGGATAAATTTTTTGGCTATTATTATTTGTTTGGCGACGATAGTTTAATGAGTTCCATAAAAAAACTTGGATTTCACCCCGACGACATTACCGATGTTTTTTTAACTCACCTGCATTTCGATCATTGTGGTGGTGGAATCAAGTGGAATGCAGACCGAACTAACTACGAAGCCACTTTTAAAAATGCCACTTATTGGTCTAATAAAAAGCATTGGAAATGGGCTACACAACCTAATGACCGAGAAAAAGCTTCCTTCTTGAAAGAGAATATTTTACCCATGAAAGAATTGGGGCAATTGAAATTTGTAGAAGAAGAACCATTTGATTTGTTTGATCTATTTTATGCCGACGGTCACACCGATGCGATGATGATTCCAATCATTAATTATCAAGGTAAGCGCCTTGCGTTTATGGCCGATTTACTTCCTTCAGCCGGTCATATTCCTATGCCTTATGTTATGGGTTACGATACTAGACCTTTGCTGACTTTAGAAGATAGAAAGCGCTTTTATAAAAAAGCCATAGACGAAAACTTGTACCTCTTTTTAGAGCACGATTATCAAAACGAAGTAATAACGCTAAAAGACACAGAAAAAGGCGCTCGATTAGATGTTAGTGTGAAATTTGGAGAATTGTTTAGCTAAAAATTATCTAAATTAGAATCCCTTATTTCTTGGCTTGGAGTAGAATTCCCAAAATCTAAAATAGATTCCACAAATTTAATTTTTGTTCCATTATTCGTAAACTTTATGGCGTGAAAGAAAAGCGAAAAATCTTTTTATTTAAAAATCACTTAACAAATTTTGATGACCATTTAACTGAAAGGTATGGTGCTGTTGGTACGGAGAAAAGGGCAATGTTTGAAATTAAAGCTAAAGCATTTGCTATTGGCGAAATAATTAGAGATGCTCGTAAAGAAGCGAAAATGACTCAAGAGCAATTAGCTGAAAAAACGGGAACTCGTAAAAGCTTTATTTCAAGAATTGAAAACGGCCATAGCGACATTCAATTATCTACCCTATATAGATTAATTGAAATAGGATTTGGTAAAACGATTACTTTATCAATTGGTTAAACTGTCAATTGGTCTGCCTTATTTAGCCGTGAACTCTGCCAACTTATCAAGGTACTCTTTGTATCCTTCTAAGTCGGCTGTAAAGTACCAAATTTGTAATAAAAAGCTTCTAATACATCACTCGATCTATGCCATGTATCACCCCATTGATACTTTGTAAATCAGGAGCGATTATCATACTCGTATCAGGAATTAAACTATTGCTGACAAGTTTAGAACCCATTGCTAAATCTACATGATAAAATGTACCACTAACAGTATTTAGCGATTCACCTTGTTGGAATTGACTGTTTTGAATATTTCGATTGGGGATAAAATGACCCAGAATGGCACTTTTGAGCATATCTCTCGGAATGTCAGCTAAATTAGCCCATGAATTTTTAGCCATAAAGTCTTGAATGGCTTGATTGTTTGGCGCAAAAACCGTGTAATAAACCGTAGAATCTATTAGCTGCTGTATGGTATCTCCAAATAAAAGTACCGCTTCATTAAACATTTGAAACTGCTCGTCTATAGACAAGATTTCGGCACTTTTTAAAGGTTTCAATAAATGATCGATGATTGCTAAATTGCCATTAGAACAGCTAATTGCTTCCCCAACATTGGCAAGGTTATTTAAACGATAACTTGGAAATAAATCAAATTCTACAACTGTAGCCTCATTGTTTGCGCCTTTGGAATTTAAACTTTGAAAATAACTTTCATCAGTGATTGTTTTTGAATCAACTTTATAGCTATCAATGTGATACAGCAATAAGTTTTTCAATTTTAAGGGATTGAAATCGGTGACTTTATGCAGCGTAGTATCTGAATTAATGTAATTTGCAAAGGCAGCATTGTTAGCAGCGAAAAAGCTAATGGTATTATTGCTAATCAAGGTCTTATAAAGGTCGGCATGCCGAATGGCAATAGCTAAACTGTCTAAGGATTCTGTAGAATCAATCACTTGTCCTATTCGCTTTAAGGAGTAATCTGTTTCAGGTGAATAAGGCTTCAGGTTATCTTCTTCTCGCTCACAGGCAACTATGCTAAGAACAAGTAGCAGAACAGAAATTATTTTTTTGAAATGATTCATTTTATAGACTAAATATGATGTTAAAATTTTACTAAAACTCGACCTTTTGACTTTCCTTGCAACATGACTTGTATGTGCTCGTCTAATTCATCTAAACTAATTATTTTTTTCATGGCATCAAGTTTTTTTGGCTTCCACTGATTGGCCAATAATTCCCATATAGCATTTCTTATTTTTCGGGGAGTTTCAGCGGTTTCTATGCCTAAAACATTTACTCCATTGAGTATAAAAGGATAAACACTGGTATTTAAATCAGCAGATTGTACCAATCCACAGACAGCAATGCTACCATTTCTACCACAAGCTTTAATGCAAGTTGCTAAAGTATTGTCGCCAACGGTATCGATAGCACCTGCCCATTTCGACCTTAACAATGGCCTTCCTGATTGATCGTTTACTTCTTCACGAGAAATAATTTCTTTAGCACCTAGTTCGTGTAAATAGGCATGAGCTTCTTTTTTGCCGCTAGCCGCAATTACATCATATCCTTGCTCAGCTAAAATACAAACGGCCATGCTACCAACTCCACCAGTTGAGCCAGTTACAAGCACAGGGCCCATTTCGGGGCACTGTCCATTTTGTTCCATTTTATACAAAGAAAGTGCAGCAGTAAAGCCTCCAGTTCCTAAAATCATAGCTTCTTCTAAGCTCATTCCTTTTGGAAGTTTTACAGGCCAAGTAGCAGGTACTTTAATATATTCTTGAAATCCACCCGAGGTATTCATTCCAAAATCATAGGAAGTGACGATAACTTTTTCGCCAGGCTCAAAATCATCAGTTTTTGAAGATACTACAATTCCGCAAGCATCTACTCCTGGGGTATGAGGATAGTTTCGTGTAATCCCTTTATGTCCGTTAGAAGATAAGGCGTCTTTATAATTCAATGCCGCATATTTTACTTGAATTAATACATCGTGATCTGGTAATTCTGTTGTTGATTTTTGTTCTATTTTTCGATGAAATGTTCCATTTTCTTCTCGAACAACGAATGCTTTATAATCTATTTGTTCCATTATTGATAAATTATCAGGTTAAAATTGTCAATGGCTATTGATTTCTTTTGTTGATTCCAATAGTAAATCTTGATTTCGTGGCTTTCTTTCAATTTACTTATCGGTATCTCCCATTGATATTGTTTGGTGACCCATTTGTTCTTTTCAGTTATGGTATTCTCTGTAAAATGCGCTTGATAATAATCTCCATATTGACACACGATTTGAATTTTTGAAGTATCTGACTGCAAATAATCTGCAACATGCAAAATGTGTATAGATTTGCTGAAATCTAAATCCCTCAATGTGTCGTGAAAGGTAAGAATGTATTCACTTTCAGGAGTGATGTCTAAGGATTTTGCACCTTCTTTTTCTTGAATATTTTCGAAACCAGAAAAATGGTTGTTTGTTGGAATTTTAGTTTCAAAATCAAAACTTGCTTCAAATAATAAATGTTTGAAAAAGTCAGAAGAACCATCACTGACAATTTCTTTTTTATACAAACTGATGGATTGATTGCTATTTACTAATTCCAATTGATTGATGATACCTGGAAAATTTCGATAAGCATCCATTCTAAAAAAACTGTCAATTAACAAGACATAATTGCTTGGTTTGTTTAGGTATTTCAAAACAGAGTCTTCACTGCTGTTTAAACAGGTATAGCCCTTATTTTTAAACAATGTAAAGGGAATATTGGTTGAATTTGCTTCTAAAATTGTTAAAGTGTCTTGCTTCGTAATACCCCATTTTTCTAAATCATTTATCGACGATTTATAAACACGATAAGCGTAATCTACTTTATCGTCAAATACTGGAGTGTATCTTTTCTCTTGAATCTCTTTTGCATAGCTAAAAAAGTAGAAGAAAAATAAAATTAAAACGGTAGAAATAGGAGTAAACCATTTTTGCTCAATTTTCACAAACTGAGCACAGAACAAGACTAGTAATACGAGTATGGGTAAAAAGGTGTCCATGTAATAATAATCGTGATCGACAAATTGCTTGCCCATAACTATAAAGAATAAGAGAACACCGAAAAATGAAATGGCGAAATAGGAAACAAGTCCATAATGATCTTTGAATTTGCTGTTGTTACGATATACACCTTTTAACAGCATCAACAATGAAAATAGCAGCACAACGGCATGAAATGGGCTCATTAACTGGTCGGACCATCGATCTAATGCAACTTTTACAATGGATATAAAATCAGTAAAACTTTCTATGGCTAAAAATTGCACTAAAAACATGCTGCCATAGGTTTTGGCTAAATAGGCATTGTATTGAAAATAAGCTACAAATAAAATGATGCCTAACAAAAATGGAATAAGCTGCAAAATTGCAAGCTTTTTATTTTTCAATTGCTCCCAAAGGAGAAATAGGAATACAGCAACCAGATAGATTAAAAAAGGTGAGCGCGCTAATGCAGCTAAGGTTAAAAATAAAGCACTTCGAATTAGATTTCTAGTTCGATTATTTCCCTTGTAACACAATAGATAATAAAAGCCGATTAGAAAGTTTGCAAAAGAAGGAGCGGACGGTAAAAACCCGTTTTGGTAATACACAAAAAAGGGAAGTGTAAAAATAAAGCTTGTCGCAAAAATTGCCCGAAACCCTGAAATACCGAGCTGCAAAGCAATTTTATATAAAAAGAACAAGCCGATTAAACTGTAAATTAGATTATACAACCTAAAGGTAAAAATCAAATCTGAATTGAAGATTGAAGAAATTACTGCAACAAGATAATCGTGAATGGGAAAGTCAACTTGAGTAATTCCACCTTTAGTTAACAGATTGAAAGTAGCTGGATGAAAAAAGTCAAATCCATTTTCTTGAAAATTCATGGCCAATGCCAGTCGATCACTTTGAGTCCAAGCATGCACAAAGCTTGGATAAGTAAACATGCTATTGCTAAAAAGAAAAAGAGCCCCAACTAGCAATATCACAATCATGAATATACTAGTAGGAAAATGTTTTAAGCTTAAATTTTGACTCATTATAACGATTTAATCCAAGTGCTAATGTCAGTAATTACCTGTAAATCAATATGTCCAACTTTTTCATATTCTGAAGGCAATAAAATCCCTTCGCCAAAATAGAACAGGTGGTTTAATCCTTTGTAAATGATGGTTTTCGAGTTTTTGTTTTTGTTGCCGTTTTTCCATTGTTCGGCTTCAGCAACTGTGACTTGATAATCTCGATCTCCATTCAAAATCAAATAGGGAATATCTTGCTTTTTTGAAACCTTTACAGGCGAATAACCTTCTAATGATTTCCAATATTTGCCAGGTAAACTGAAAGGCAACATAAAAGCATTTGTCGTTTCATCATAATCGCCATCTTTCACTTTTTTAGTTTGTGTCTTTATGGCATTTAGCATAAATTCAGTGATTTGAGTATTGGAGTCGTTTTGGATTAAGTATTCATATTGAGGTACTATTAAATCTATAAAAGGGCTTGAATTTCCGGCAAGTGTAATGACTCCGTTTAGGGTAGAATTTTCAGCAATTTTTGGTGCTAGGTGTCCTCCTAAACTGTGGCCAATCAATATGACTTTTTCATAGCCCATTTCATTTGCCATGTTAACTGCTTCTATCGCATCATTCGTAACTTCATAATCGATATCCAATTCATTAATTTTAGAAGTAGCAGCATTTCGATAATCATAAGTGCGTTTATTATAGCGAATACTTGCAATTCCATTACTCGCTAATCCATAAGCTAAATCTTTAAAAAACTGATTAGGTCCAAGGCTTTCATTCATGTCATTAGCTCCTGAACCATGAACAAATACTGCGATTGCTTTTTTAGAATTATTTTCTGGAAATGTCCATTTTGCTAAAAGGGGATCTACCTTGCCTACACTAGTGTCTTTTTCTATGATGCTTTCCAAATTTACATAACTTGGTGGACTCCATTGTGTTTTGTTGCTTGCAGGAAGCAACATTAAACTGTTGACTTGGTCATTCTCATCTAAACTTAATTCTAAATCTAAATCCTCATGTTCAAAATGCAGTTCAATCAAGAAAAAATTAGCTTCGGCAGTTTCTTTTAATGCACTTGAACCTATATTTTTAAAACTTCCATAGCTAGCTTCAATTGATTTCCATGTTTGCTCTGTGCGATTGGCATCCAACTTTAACAAAAGATGTGGATTAAATAGCGTATCAACTATTTTGTAATTGTTATTTTCAAATCCCTTGATTAAAGCATTGCTGATTTCGGAAGATTTTTTAGAAAAGTACTGAGGATTATAATTTTTATCGTTTTTAGTGATTTGCCCTTGAACAGTTATAGAACCAATAAAACAGAGTAATAGACTTAGGTATTTCATGCGTTTTTTTACTTTCAACAAACTTAAATATTCTTTTTTGTAAGCCATGAAAGTTAGTGGAAATAGCTTGAAAAAAATAAATCTTGTAAAAACATTCTAACTCATTGTTTTGAGGTACTTTTGCGGCCTCAAAAAAATAAAATGAATCTTAGAAATATTGCCATTATTGCCCATGTTGACCATGGAAAAACAACATTAGTTGACAAAATGCTTTTAGCAGGAAAATTGTTTAGTGATCACGATACCCCTGGGGAATTAATCATGGACAATAATGACATTGAACGAGAGCGTGGCATTACCATCTTGGCAAAAAATGTATCTGTGTTTTATAAAGATGCAAAAATTAACATTATCGACACTCCTGGTCACAGTGATTTTGGTGGAGAAGTTGAGCGTGTTTTAAACATGGCCGATGGTGTTTTATTGCTAGTTGATGCTTTTGAAGGCCCAATGCCTCAAACGAGATTTGTCTTGCAAAAAGCGATTGAATTAGGTTTAAAACCGATTGTAGTTGTAAACAAGGTTGACAAAGAAAACTGTACTCCAGACATTGCACAAGAAAAAGTATTTGACTTGATGTTTAATCTTGGAGCTACTGAAGATCAATTGGATTTTCCTACCATATACGGTTCTGCCAAACAAGGTTGGATGAGTGAAGATTATAAGAAGCCAACGGATAATATTACTGCCTTGTTGGATTCCATTATGGAAAATATTCCTGCACCTAAACCTCCAACAGGAAATACACAACTGTTGATTACTTCTTTAGATTATTCTTCATTCATTGGCCGAATTGCCATTGGAAGATTACATAGAGGTACGCTTAAAGTGAATCAACAAATTAATTTGATTAAACGCGATGGTAAGACTACTAAGAGTAAAGTAAAAGAACTTTACGTGTTTGAAGGAATGGGTAAGGTTAAAGTGGAAGAAGTTCAAGCAGGAGATATTTGTGCTTTAGTTGGAATTGAAGGTTTTGAAATTGGCGATACTGTTGCCGATATTAATGAGCCAGAAGCCTTGGCAAGCATCAAAATTGATGAACCAACCATGAGTATGTTGTTTACAATTAACGATTCTCCATTTTTTGGAAAAGAGGGAAAATTTGTAACCTCAAGGCACATCAAAGATAGATTGGCTAAAGAATTAGAGAAAAACTTAGCACTTCGAGTAGAAGATACAGGCTCTGCAGATTCATTCAACGTTTTTGGACGTGGAGTTTTGCATTTATCTGTTTTGATTGAAACCATGAGAAGAGAAGGTTATGAGCTTCAAATTGGTCAGCCACAGGTTATTATTAAAGAAATTGATGGCAAAAAATACGAGCCTGTAGAGGTTTTAACAATAGACTTACCTGAAGAGGTTAGTGGAAAAGCGATAGAAATTGTAAACCAGCGTAAGGGCGAAATGACGAACATGGAACCCAAAGGTGATCGAATGATTTTAGATTTTATCATTCCTTCAAGAGGGATTATAGGTTTGAGAAATTATTTGTTGACAGTAACGGCTGGTGAAGCAATAATGTCGCATCGTTTTACAGAATTTCAACCTTATAAAGGCGCAATACCTGGAAGACAAAATGGTTCTTTAATTTCTATGGAAACCGGAAAAGCAATACCTTTTTCATTAAATAACTTACAAGATAGAGGTAAGTTTTTTGTTGACCCGAATGAAGAGATTTACGGTGGCCAAGTTTGCGGAGAGAACAATAGAGCAGGGGATTTGGTAGTAAACATTACCAAAACGAAGAAAATGTCTAACATGCGTTCTTCAGGTGCTGATGACAAAGTGAGAATTGCTCCAGCCAAAAAGTTTTCATTAGAAGAAGCATTAGAATACATTCAAAAAGATGAGTACGTAGAAGTAACTCCTTTGTCTTTGAGAGTTAGAAAAATATTGCTCAACGAAACAGATCGTAAAAGATCGTCTAAAGTATAAATTTGCTTTATACATCATTAAAATGCAAGGTTTATTCTTTATAAACCTTGCATTTTTTGTATGCGGAATATTTTTTTTAAAAAAAGAAGAGGCAAAATCTTAATGTCAAATGGCCTTAATTGCATTATTCGCTAATGCCTTCTTTTTACTTCTGCTTAGTTCAGACTAAACCGTATTTCTTTTGTAGCAGTTAGACCCATAGTTTAAAGTGTAATATTACAGTTATTTTTATTTTATTAAATTAATTCTAACTGCATTGTAATGAGTTGCTTACTTTGACAGAAGTTTGGACTAGTTGTTAATATTTCTTAATTTAGTATTCTTGCTAAAATCATTTTATTGACAGAATAAGTAGTTCATTGTAGTTGGTATTTACTTCATTATAATTCAATTAAAAAATGGGAAATCAATTAAAAAGAAAATTATTAGGTTGTAATTGGCTGAAAATGGTACTCATATCATGTGTTTTCTTAAACGGCATTTCAGCTAAAGCCCAATATCAGTCTGTATTATCGGATACAAACCAATATTGGAATGTTTATAAAGTTCAATATGCACTCGGCCTAGAGCTTTATGCTGATTCTTTATACTTAGATAAAAAAATTCAGTTTAATAATCATCAATACACTGAGGTTCGTTCTTTACGAACTAATTATATGACTTCTCCACAACCTCTTTGCTTCCTTAGAGAAGATACTACAACTGGTCGATTATGGCACTTAACAGACACATTTGGCTTTGGCTATGAACATTTAGTTTATGATTTTACACTAGCAATAGGGGATACTTTCGATTTACCAGCGAACGGAAATATACGTTTTGTAGTTACAAGTAGAGATACAATATCAGGAAAACAAAAAATGGTATTAAAAAGTATTAATGACACCATGCAAATATGGTATCCATTCTTACCAAGGCAGTTTTATGCAATTGACACTTTAGTATTTATAGAAGGAACTGGCAGTTCTAAAGGGATAGACAATCACTTATTTAAAAGCATTAGCACAGGAGATGGTTATAGTTTACTGTTGTGTCATTTTCGAAACAATGTGCAACTATTTCAACATCAACTTGCTGATTCGCTTCCTTTTTTAGGGCAATGTGATACGATATCACCACCCGGTATGGTTGGGTTAAATCAATGGTTTTCTGCTAAAGAAAGTATTACAATTTATCCGAACCCAGTTTCTAATGTGATAAAATTAAGAACTAAAATAGATGTTAATGAAATTCTGATTCTTGATGTTAAAGGAATGTCAATTTTAAAGTTAGATGCATTTAAAAGAAATTGGAATGTTTCTGAACTAAATTCCGGTATTTATTTCTTTAAAATTAAAGACAAAAATGGCGTTGTTTATGTCGAGAAATTTGTAATTAATTAAGCTTAGTATATTCAAAAAATAATAAATATTTAAAAACCAGTAATATTCGTTCTATCGAATTAAACCGCTTGTATTTCTTCGCGCTGAATAGCGATTTTGTCACTTTCTAAATATTCGTCATAGCTCATCACTTTATCCAACATGCCTTTCGGGCCAATTTCTATAATTCTATTGGCTACTGTTTGCGTAAAAGTGTGGTCATGCGAGGTAAACATAATAGTACCTTTAAAATCGATTAGCGAGTTATTTAAGGCCGTAATGGATTCCAAGTCCAAGTGATTTGTTGGCTCATCTAGCATCAATAAATTGGCTTCTGCCAACATCATTTTCGAAAGCATACAACGCATTTTTTCTCCTCCAGACAGAACAGATGATTTTTTCAAAACTTCCTCACCAGAAAATAACATTTTTCCCAAAAATCCACGAATATATACTTCGTCTTTTTCTCCTTCAGAATACTGTCTTAACCAATCTACTAAATTAATGCTTGAATCAAAATAAGAACTATTATCAGAAGGCAAATACGAAGTAGAAATTGTTTGCCCAAATTCAAAAATTCCTGTTTTTGCTTCTTTATTGCCATTCAATATTTCAAAAAATGCAGAAACGGCTCTAGAGTCTCCAAGGATAGAAATTTTATCCCCTTTGCTAACATTAATGTTTACATCTTGAAATAAAATATTTCCATCTTGGTCTGTTTGGCTTAAGTTCTCTATGTGTAAAATTTGATTTCCTGCTTCTCGTGTCTGAGTCCAAATAATACCAGGATACCTTCTTGAAGAAGGTTTAATATCATCTAAGTTGATTTTTTCAAGTAATTTTTTTCTGCTTGTTGCTTGTTTTGATTTAGAGGCATTTGCACTAAATCTTGACACAAATTCTTGTAGCTCTTTCTTCTTTTGTTCTGCTTTTTTGTTGGCGTTTTGTCTTTGCCTTAAAGCGAGTTGTGAAGATTCGTACCAGAAAGTATAGTTGCCCGAATAGACAGTCATTTTGTTGAAGTCTATATCTACTATGTTAGTGCAAACGGTATCTAAAAAGTGTCTATCGTGAGAAACAACAATCACTGTATTCTTAAAATCCAACAAGAAATCTTCTAGCCAAGAAATGGTTTTGACATCTAAATCGTTGGTTGGCTCATCGAGAATTAAAATATCTGGATTTCCAAAAAGTGCTTGAGCCAATAAAACTCGAACTTTTTGATTTCCGCTCATTTCATCCATAGTTCTGTAGTGGTCAGCTTCTACTATTCCTAAGCCGCTTAAAAGTGCTGCGGCATCAGATTCAGCATTCCAACCATCCATTTCAGCAAATTCTGCTTCTAATTCAGCTGCTTTAATACCATCTGCTTCAGAGAAATCTTCTTTGGCATAAACGGCATCTTTCTCCTTCATGATTTTCCACAGCTTGTCATGACCTTTGATAACCGTATCTAAAACAGTGAATTTATCGAAAGCATAGTGATTCTGACTTAAAACAGCCATCCGCTTACCAGGCTCTAAGTAAACTTTACCAGAGTTAGGATCAATCTCCCCAGATAATATCTTTAAAAAAGTGGATTTTCCGGCTCCATTTGCTCCAATAATTCCATAACAGTTATCACCTAAAAATTTGATGTTAACTTCATCGAATAAAATTCTTTTCCCGTATTGTAAAGAGACGTTTTGCGCTTCAATCATAGACTCATAATTTAGGCCGGCAAAAGTACGTAATTTAAAAGGCTTTTCTAAATAGATTGCCGACTTTAATCTATTTTTTAAGTTTCTGTATTACAGGGAAATAAATTTACTTTCCCATCAAGTCTTTATAATCAAGAATGCTTTGTTTAATTACTTCTAAAGCTACATCACGACCTTGAAAATCTTCTACTATAACTTCCTTATGTTCTAATTTTTTATAGTCTTCAAAAAAACTTCTTAGCTCACGAAAAGAATGTTCAGGCAATTCAGAAACGTCAGTTATATGACCTACACTCATATCATTTACAGCAACAGCGATAATTTTGTCATCCATTTCGCCTTCATCCATCATGCGCATTACACCAATTGGTCTGGCATCAACTAAACACATGGGCACTATTTCTATTTGCGAAAGCACTAAGATATCAAGCGGATCTCCATCCTCGCAATAGGTTTGTGGTATAAAACCATAATTTGAAGGGTAATTGATGGAGGAATATAATACGCGATCTAGTTTTAATAAACCTGAATCTTTGTCCAGTTCGTATTTTGCTCTACAATTTTTTGGTATTTCAATAATTCCTGTTACTACTTCTGGTGCATTATCTCCAATGCTTACACCATGCCATGGATGTTTATTCATATTTTTTCTTTTTGCAAAAGTACTGCTAATAAAAGCTAGTGTATGTTAAGGAATCTTTACTATATCTTAACTAAAGTAAAAAAACTATCAGTAAAATAATCGAAAGGTATTGTTAGACTTAACATGAAATGGTAAAAACATTCCCTTTGATACTAGTCAGTTTTTTACCTTCTTTCTGTTCGCTTATGATTTGTTTTTTTGCATTTTCTAATTCAAATACTTCTTGCATGTTTCTTATCGCACCTGCTGGTACATTATTGTCAATAAACAAACTCATTAATTCTTGCCTTTTGTGATTTAAAAAACAAGGGGCTAATTTTTCAAAAAGCAATTTTCTATTTTCAACTCGCAATTGGTTGGAAGTAAATAATACATCTTTATGAATTTCATCTAAGCCTAAAACATGACAAAGCTTTCCAAATTGAGCATCACTACCAATTGCCAATACAATATCTTTTTGGTCAGCACAAGTAAATCGCTCTCCATAAGGCGCTATGTTGGGATGCAACATGCCCAATGGTTCGGCAATGTGATTTCCCATTAGCCAATTTGTTGCTTGGTTTGCTAGCGCTGAAATTGCTGCATCAAATAATGAAACAGAAATACAATAAGCGGTGTCTTTTTTTGCTTTTTGAAGCATGGCAATTAAAATGCCTTCTTTTAACTGATGGGCTGCAAATAAATCAATGAAAGCTACAGGTAATTTTACTTCTCGATTTTTTTGTTCTCCATTCATTGAAATGTATCCTGCTTCTGCTTGTAAAACGATGTCGTAGGCTAATCTATTTACCTTTCCAAAACCAGTGATTTCTCCATAAATAACAGTTGGGTTAATGGCTTTTACCGATTCAAAATCTAATTGAAATTTTTTAGCATCTCCAGGTCTGAAGTTGCAAATAACAATATCGGCAGTTTTTAATTGTAATAATAACTGCTCATAATCTTCTGGATTCTTTAAATTCCAAAAGATACTTTTTTTACCAAAGTTAACTGAGGAATAATAGGCTGAAAATGGATGGCTTTTGTCCTCACTGGCTAATTTCCATGACCGTGTAATGTCGCCACGACTTGTTTTATTTTCTACTTTTAATACCTCCGCGCCAAGTTCTGCGAAAAACATACCTACAGCCGGACCTGCTAAAACACTTGCAAGTTCTATAACTTTTAATCCTTTAAAGATAGTTTTTGGCTCCACGCTAGTCTTTTTTCTGTTTAAAATCGCCGCGCTTCCATGCCTCTATAAATTTAGCCCAAGCTATTGGGTTCAATAAATTGTTAGGGCGGTATTGGCCTGCATAATACAATTGGCTTTGCTGCTGTTGCATTTGCCATTTAAAATTCATGCTTGCGGTCATTGGCATGGCTTCGCCTCGTTCTTTAAGAACACCAGGAGCAAGATTTTTTCTAGCTATTTCCAAATCGTCATCTGGAATATCTAAGGCTAAAAATGCTTGTTTGAATTGCTCAGGAGTTGGCCAAGGAAAAATGCTAACGGTGTCCAATTCTACAGTGTCTCGATACATGGCTTGTATGAGCGAATACCTTCCAGTTTGCAATGAATCATGAACTAAGAAATTAGACTTTTTATACCCAATGGAAGAGAAAATAATGGTGTCTCCAGGTTTTGCAACAAAAGAGAAATAGCCGTAATAATCACTGGTAGTCCCCCTCGATGTGTTTTTAACTATTATCGTTGCAAATGGCACTGGGGTCAAGCTATCTCTACTGACAATAACACCCGAAAATTGAATTAAATTTTCAGTGTTTGTTTGAGAATAACTACTGAAACTAACTAGCAATGCAAAAAGAAAAAAGATTCTATTCATAATCGTTCAAATGTATTTTAAAAAGACAATTTTCTGTGCTAAAATTTGTTAACGTTTAAATTTAACTTGATAGATGGATTGATTCTCAACTTTGTCATTTACCACTAATTTGAATTCATGAACCCCTTTACTAGTTCTTTCGTCAAAATAATGAGTCAGTAAATTATTTTTTGCATCGTATTCCATGAGTACCCATTTACCATCTATATAGCCATTGTATGAACCTATTCCAGAGAAATTATCATTAATCTTCACTTGTATAGACCACTTACTACTCATGTCTGCATTATTGAAAATATTAATCGGTCTAATTTGCGGTTGTATAGTATCTAATGCAACTCCATAACCTGCAAAGCTTCGAGTTTTAACACTGATGTTCAAACCATTCCATTCTCCGCCTTCAGCATATTTAGATTTTCCATCAACTGTACTAAAAACAACAGCTTTTTTCTTTAATTGCTCTTCCAGTGGAGGTAGTTTAATTGAAACAGTAATGTGTTTGTGCAAAGGAGTGTAGTGGTTGTGTATCCAATATGTGGGACTTAAGGCTCCTGAAAGCGGTGCTTCTTCTCTATATTCGAAATAGATATCTTCATACAATACATGCGCAGGTAAATCAACTAGAAAATTGTCTTCAACAAAAGTGTTTCTTTCATTGTATTTAAAAAATTTGACGGCTTTAGAATGTATAGTGCTCGAACTTAAGCTTTCTGATTCAGGCATATACACTACATTAAAGTCTATCGTAGAGCGATTGTTTTTGATGTCACTTACCTGATAAGTTAGCTTATGTTCTCCAGGTTTATTTATGGTGACTTTGCCTTTATTTTTTAATACAGTATAAAACCTTAATTGATTACCTGGAAGGACAAATGATCGTTGTACCCTTCTTCTTTGAGCAATATATGTTTTGTAGTCAATCAATGCATTAATGTAGCGTCCTTCATCAAAGGAGAATTCATTGATTTTTTGTTGAAATATAAGTTGACTGTCAAGTCTTAATTCTATTTGATGCAATCCATAACTATTGCCAGCTCCATTCATTCGGTCAACGGACTCGATGCCAAAACCAATCTCACCTGAAACTAAAATAGGTGTTTGTTGTAATAATCTATATTTACCATTTTGTCCTGTTGCTTTATAGCGTTTAGCTTGATTAGCTCCGTTGATTCTAGCTTCTTTATTTAATGGGAATATAGTTATGGCATAGATATCTGGATTGATATTATCTTTTAAATCAAATCCAAACAATAAGGGGTCAATGGGATGTTCTGTTTTAGTATCTCTAATTTCAAAATGCAAATGAGGACCACCCGAGCTACCTGAATTTCCAGAGTAAGCAATTAAATCACCTTTTTTAACAGGAAATGCGAAAAGTGATGGAAAAAGTTGAACTTCAAAGGATTCTTGTTTGTACTGATTGTCTTTGATGTATGCTGTTAATTTATCGTTGTATTTTTTAAGATGGCCATAAACCGAGGTATATCCATTTGGATGAGTTATGTATAATGCATTCCCATAACCATAAGGAGAAACTTTAATTCGGCTAACATAACCATCAGCAACAGCATAAATTTTTTGCCCTTCAACACCAGCAGTTTTAATATCGATGCCAGCATGAAAATGATTGGAGCGCAATTCTCCAAAATTTCCAGATAAGAAAAGTGGGATATCTAAGGGCGATCTAAAGTAATCTTGAGGATAACTTTGAGCTTGGCTAAAAAAAAATAGGAATGAAAAAAAAGAGAGGAAAAAGGTTCTAAGCATAGCAAATTAATTGGCAAATATTATTCCAACATTGCAAAAGTAAGGCAAAGAATTTGGCCTTTTTACTTTATTTCTAAAAATGGCATTTAATGGAGTAAAAAAATAATTAGATTTGTAATGCACTTTGATAAATGAAAGTATATGTCTGAGATTTCTACAAGTTTCCACCAATTAGACGCTAAGGTTAAGCAACTAATTGAAAGAAAAATAGAAATTGAAACTTTATTGAAAGAATCAGAGCGTAAACGAGCAGAATTAAACAGTCAATTTATAGCTGCTCAAAAAGAGATCGAAGATTTAAATGAAAAAAATAAAATTTTGCGAATTGCCAGTGGAAGTCAAGGAGGAGATAATCGTGAAATTAAGTTGAAAATAAATGAAATTGTGCGGGAGGTGGATAAGTGTATCGCTCAACTAAATCAGTAAGAATCAGTGAAAGATCTATCAATAAAAGTGAATATAGCGAATCGAATTTACCCATTAACGGTAAAGCAAGATGAAGAAGAGAACATTCGATTAGCAACCAAGGAGATCAATGAAATGATCAAAGAATATGAACAAAACTATGCCGTAAAGGATAAACAAGATTTGTTAGCCATGTGTGCCTTGCAATTTGCATCACAAAAAATGGAACTTGGTCAAAAGACACTTATTGAGGACGATGGATTGAAAGAAAAACTAGATTTGTTGAATCGATTAGTTGAAGATAACTTATAAACGTTCTTTAAAATAAATTCCCTTTTTGGGACAAAAACCTGCCCGTGCAAGTTTGTTATGTTTGGTAAACTCAACAGTATTTATACTAAGAGTTCTACTTTGTGTTAATGAAAACAGGCCTTATTTATTCTCGATTTATCGAGATGATTTTTTGCAATTTATTGCAAAAGACGTTGGAAGTTTGATTTAGCCAGGGAGCTCTAATCCTATTTTTAGGGGTTTACTCAAACCAACGGATTTGTACGGGTTTTTTTATATATTAAATTTTAAACATGGATATTATAAGTATAGTTATTGGATTAGTGATTGGTGGTGGTTTGGGTTCCTTATTCATTTTTATGATTATTAAAAAGAGCAACGAAAAACAAGCTAATACAATCATTGAAGAAGCAAAAGCTGAAGCCGAGGTCATTAGAAAAGATAAAATTCTACAGGCTAAAGAAAAGTTTTTACAACTTAAAGAAGAGCATGAAAAAACAATTTCTTCGAGAGAACGAAAAATTGTAGATGCAGAAAATAGAGTAAAGCAAAAGGAAACAACGCTGAACAACAAATTGCATGAAACCAATAAAAAAGATAAAGATTTAAAGTCCTTACAAGGAAACTTAGATCGCAAGATGGAAGCTACTACTGCCTTGCAAGTAGAATTGGAAAAGAATGTAAGAAAGCAAGTAGAAATGCTTGAAAAAACTGCTGGTGTTTCTGCTGACGAAGCTAAAGCACAATTGGTGGAAGTGCTTAAAGAAGAAGCCAAAACCGAGGCAATGGCACACATTAAAGATACCATCGAAGAGGCTAAAATTAATGCCAATAAAGAGGCTCGAAAAGTGGTTATTCAAACCATTCAACGTGTAGCAACAGAGCAAGCGATAGAGAATTCAGTGTCTATATTTAACATTGACTCTGATGATATGAAAGGTAGAATCATTGGGAGAGAGGGTAGAAACATTAGAGCTTTAGAAGCAGCAACAGGAGTAGAAATAGTTGTTGACGATACCCCAGAAGCAATTATTCTTTCTTGTTTTGACCCAATTCGCCGAGAAACTGCTCGTTTGGCTTTACATCAATTGGTGAGCGATGGAAGAATACACCCTGCTAGAATTGAAGAAGTTGTTCGTAAAACGAAAAAACAACTAGAAGATGAAATTATTGACACTGGTAAGAAAACCTGTATCGATTTAGGAATTCACGGTTTGCATCCTGAATTATTGAGAATGGTTGGTAGAATGAAATATCGTTCTTCCTATGGTCAAAACTTATTGCAACATAGTAGAGAAGTGGCAAACCTTTGTGCAACCATGGCAGCCGAACTTGGCTTGAATGTGAAAATGGCAAAAAGAGCGGGTCTGTTACACGATATTGGAAAAGTGCCAGATGATGAGCCTGAATTGCCACATGCATTGTTAGGGATGAAGCTAGCCGAGAAATACAAAGAGAAACCAGAGGTTTGCAATGCCATTGGAGCGCATCATGATGAAATTGAAATGACCACTTTAATTTCGCCAATCGTACAAGTTTGTGATGCTGTTTCAGGAGCAAGACCAGGAGCAAGAAGAGAAATTGTAGAATCTTATATTACTCGAATTAAAGAGCTAGAAACGCTGGGCATGTCACACCAAGGAGTTGAAAAAGCTTATGCCATTCAAGCTGGTAGAGAGTTGAGAGTTATTGTTGAAAGTGAGAAAATTACAGATGCCGAAGCGGATCGTATTTCTTTTGATATCGCTCAGAAAATTCAAGCGGAAATGACTTATCCAGGTCAAGTGAAAGTAACCGTGATTAGAGAGAAAAGAGCTGTTAATTATGCGAAGTAAATAACATTCACATAATTAAAATATTAAAAGCACCTTTTTGGTGCTTTTTTGTTTTAATTTAGGATTCACTCGTAAAATCTACAGTAACAAAATAGTATGAGATATTTATTGATTTGAATTGCATTTAGGATGCATTAAACGGTTTTCATTAAAGTTGACGCATCTCAGTTAAAGTGTTATTATCTAATGTGTAATATAACTCACAATCACAATCATTCCAAAACTCTTCATCATAACTACTTGACCTAGGCATCCCACTGTGTTTTGAGTAGTCTTGATCTTTTAAATTGGTAAAACTTATATTTTCAACAAAGATTTCTTCAATAGTTTCAATTTTTCTTTTTTTCTTTTCTTTATCGTGTTTAAAAGTTTGACCGTAAATTATTTTTAAATATAAAAGCTTGTTATAACTTTTATTCAATTCAGTAACGTCCTGTTCGTCATCTTTTCTAAATACCATATAAATGTAAAAGTCTGTAGTTGTGACTTCTGTATTAAGTGCTTTTTGAGTTTTCAATTCAAAAATATTATTCAACTCATAGGTGATAGTATTAGATCCAATTCTCATTTCGCCTACAATATTACTATCTGGAGTTAAAATTTTACTATTAAATGCATCAGTAAAGAATTGGATTAATTTATGTTTTTTTATAAAATTATATGGCAAATATATATCTTCGGTTGTAGGTGTATATGCTTTGTTAATTGGGATACTGGTTTTGTAATTATTTAAAAATTCTGATATATTTTTATTTTCAAACGATCTATAAGATTTACGAAAAAGAGAGTATTCTATTTTTTTGTTTTTGGTAAAATAATCAGTTTCACCGTCGGAATAATATACGAGTTGTCCATCTTGTCGAACACTATTTCTAAAACAAGCATTTATTTTTTGATACTTTGGCATTTTTGAATTAATTTCTATTTCCTTCAGATTATAAATATTTGGCAAAAGCATAATGGTGTCTTTTATAATGCTATCTCTAATAATGACTTTGGTTTTATAGGAAATATGTCTCAAAACTATTGAGTCATTTCGAGTCATTTTATTTATAGTATTTTGAGGAATATTCCCACTTAAATCAGTTTGCCAAAAAAATGTTTTTTTGTTAGATATAATGATATCGACATATGGTATTGGATTGTTGTTTTGGTCAACCACGACTATTTGTGAGTGTGTTGTGGAAGTAATAAGAATTATTAAGGCAATAACGGAGTAAAAATATTTCATAATTGTTTAGTTAATTAAAATAACCTGAGTGATAATTTTATCACTCAGGTTTAAGGATTAATGATAATTAGCATCCATTACCCCATTCCCATACACAAGTTTGAAAACAGTTTTTTCCTTTAGAAAATAATCCCCTCCATCTTAAAAGTACAAAGCCATCAGGGTTTCTCCTTTGTTGTGTATTTGGATCTATAGATCCACCTATTCCTATAAGCTTTGTGTCTTCTTCTTCATCATCTGTTGTAAAAAACCCGCTACTATCTCCAACATAACTTATAATATCCTCTATTTCTTCATTAGTTTTTGTAGTGACCTCATCATAAATGTTATCAAATTCATTTTGAACTGTTGTTTCATCTATATAACCTAAACCTTCTAGTTCAGCTAATGTAAATTCAGGATTGTTATTCATATAACTAATTAAATCTCCTTCGTAAATATCATCTTGTTGATTTAAGTAGTTACCAAGATTTGTTAAACTAATTGAAAGTGGGTCTTGGCTCAATTCACTTTAACATGTTTGCATGTTTTGATTTTGTTTGTGAATTAATTGAATTTTAATTTAGTTCAATTGGAGATTCATCTTTCTCACAACCAAAAATAACTGATCCTACTAAAGCTAAGAAAAATACTCTTTTTATTTTTTTCATCATTTTAATTTTTTGATGATAATCGTTTTACAAAAATTTAGGAGTTTGCAAAACTTGCAATATTGCCATTTTTCTCCTAGGAAATGAGTATTCCTCAATAGGAACTATATGATTCTTGGGTATTTTAGAAAAAGTCGGGTGCTTTGTCAATTTTAGTTTCGTTCAGTTTATACTCTTAATTTTATGCAAAGTACATATTTTTTTTATAATTAATATTTAGATACTTAAATTTTTTTAAAAACACAAATCAAATCAATAAGAATACCTGCATACTTATTAGGCAAATAATTACATTAGAACTAACTTTACCTTTCATTTCAAAATAGAACTATGTCAAAAGATATTGCAAGCTTAGAACCTAAATCACTTTGGAAAAATTTCACACTTTTAAATGAAGTTCCTAGACCCTCAAAAAAAGAAGAACGTGTTATTGCTTTCGCAAAAGCATTTGGAGAGAATTTAGGTTTAGAAACTAGTGTTGATGCTGTTGGTAACGTGTTAATCAAAAAGCCTGCATCGTCGGGAATGGAAAACCGTACGAAATTAGTGTTGCAAAGCCATTTAGACATGGTACATCAAAAAAACAACGATACAAAATTTGATTTCGACAAAGAAGGTATTAAGATGTTTATCGATGGAGATTGGGTAAAAGCAGAAGGTACAACGTTAGGTGCTGACAATGGAATTGGAGTTGCTTCAATTATGGCTTTACTTGAATCTACCGATATCGCTCATCCTGCTTTTGAAGCCTTGTTTACCATAGATGAAGAAACCGGAATGACAGGTGCATTTGGCTTGCAACCAGGTTTTTTAGATGGTAAAATTCTATTGAATTTAGATACAGAAGATGATGATGAATTGACCATAGGTTGTGCTGGTGGTATTAATGTGAGTGCTGAAAAAGAATACAGCGAAACAAATGTTCCTAATGGACACAAAACGTATTTTATAAAAATCAGCGGACTTTCAGGTGGTCATTCTGGTATGGACATCATTAAGGGTTTGGGTAATGCCAACAAGCTCATGAATAGATTGTTGTATCAATTAGACCAAAATCTGAATTTAGGAATACATAAAATTAACGGCGGTGGTTTGAGAAATGCAATTCCAAGAGAGTCGGAAGTTATTATAACCATAGACCCTGAAAATGTTTCTGTGTTAAAAGAAGTAGCAAAACGATTTGAAAATAATGTAAGAGCTGAGCATGAAGTAACTGATCCAGATTTTAAATTTGAATTGAAAGAAACAACTGCGGTAACTAAAATTGCTGCTAAAGATTTTTCTTCCAAATTATTAAGAGCACTGTATGCTGTTCCAAATGGGATTTACAGAATGAGCTCAACTGTGCAGGGAATGGTACAAACTTCAAACAATGTAGCTCAAGTGAAAATGGAAGGTGGAAAATTTGAATGCCTTAGCTTGTGTAGGAGTTCAATCGATTCTGAAAAAGAAGATGAAGTAAGAGCTATTCGTTCAGCCTTTGCGGTATTAGGAGCAAAGGTAAGCTCTGATGGCGATTACCCAGGTTGGACACCCAGGCCGAAATCAGATATTGTCGATTTAATGAGTGGTTTATACACCGAAATGTTTAATGAAAAGGCACATGTTATGGCCTGTCATGCAGGTTTAGAATGTGGTATTATTGGCAGTAATTATCCAGATATGGATATGGTTTCTTTTGGGCCAAATATTAGAGGTGCGCATTCTCCTGATGAAAAAGTTCAAATTAGCTCAGTTCAAAAATATTGGAATTTTTTATTGGAGACTTTAAAGCGTATTCCTGTTGCTAGTTGATTTATCTGAAATTAAATTTAACTATACATTTTAAGCAATTGGAGTGATTTTATAAGGTTTAAATTTTAAAAATTGGAATTGAAAATATTAATCACCGCAGCTACAACTATTGAACTTAATGCAGTTCTTGTCATATTAGGCAATAATCCCAAGATCAATACCTTGATTACTGGAATAGGGATGACGGCTACTGCATTTCATTTGGGAAAACATTTGTCAAACAATCAATATGATTTAGCTGTAAACGTGGGAATAGCAGGAGCATTTAATCGCTCTTTGGCCTTAGGCGAAGTGGTAGAGGTCGTAAAGGATCAATTTTCTGAATTAGGTGCTGAAGATGGAGATTCTTTTTTAAGTTTAAATGAAATGGGTTTGGGTTCAGAAAATGAATTCCCCTTTAAAAAAGGACAACTATTCGCCAAACATGACTTGCAACATGCACTTAAAAAAATGCATGGTATTACAGTAAACAAAGTGCATGGCAACAAGAACTCGATAGATCAAATTATTCAACGTTTAAATCCGGATATAGAAAGCATGGAAGGTGCTGCTTTTTTTTACGCTTGCCAAATGAATAATCTAAATTGCATCCAAATTAGGTCAATTTCCAATTATGTTGAGAAACGAAACAAAGATGCTTGGGAAATTGAATTAGCTTTACATAATTTAGCTAAAGAAGTAAAACAATTGATAAATTAAATAGATGAAACTAAGTTTAGGATATTCTCCCTGCCCCAACGATACATTTATTTTTGATGCCTTGGTACATCATAAAATAGATACGGAAGGCTTAGAATTTGAAGTGACTTTAGCCGATGTGGAAGAGTTAAATTCCAAGGCATTTAATCAGGAATTAGACCTAAGTAAAATGAGTTATCATGCTATGGCTTATAGCTTAAAACACTATCAGCTATTGAATAGTGGCAGTGCGCTAGGAAGCGGCGTTGGGCCTTTATTAATTGCAAAAAAACAGTTAAGCGAAGAAGAGATTAATGAAGCTAGAGTTGCTATTCCAGGTGAGTTTACGACCGCAAACTTTCTGCTTTCATTGGCTTATCCTAGAATGAAAAATAAAGTTGAGGTTCTGTTTTCAGAAATTGAAAATGCAGTTTTAGAAGATCGAGTAGATGCTGGTTTAATAATTCATGAAAATCGATTTACCTATCGTCAGAAGGGTTTAATTAGTTTAATTGACTTAGGAAAATACTGGGAAGAGCTTTCAGGGAATTTAATCCCTTTGGGTGGCATAGTTGTTAAACGAGAGTTTGATCAAAAACTTAAAGAAAAAGTAGATCGGGTTTTAAAAAGGAGTATTTCTTTTGCTTATGAAAATCCAGAATCTTCAAAAAGTTACACCAAAATGCACTCACAAGAGCTGGAAGATCATGTTATTCAACAGCACATTGACTTATATGTTAATCAATATTCTTTAGATTTGGGACTTGAAGGTAGAAAATCGGTTGAACATTTATTCCATTTAGCCAAAGAAAAAGGATTAATAAAAGAAACCCCTCAAAACATATTTGTTTAAAATGATTGTAATAACAGGCGCTGTAGGTTTTATTGGTAGTTATCTACTAAGTTATTTTAACGAACTTGGAGAAGATCAAATCATCTTGGTAGATGATTTCTCGTTTCCAGAAAAGAACAAAAATATAGCAGGTAAAAAATATGTCAAGAAGATTGAGCGAAATGCTTTTATCCCTTGGTTTGAGAAAAATTACGATGAAGTTGACTTTGTTTTCCATATAGGAGCTAGAACAGATACAACTGAATTTGATCATACCATTTTAGAGGAATTAAATGTTTCTTATTCTAAATCTATTTGGAATATATGCGCTGATAAAATGATTGGTTTGGTTTATGCTTCATCTGCTGCAACTTATGGCTTAGGTGAGCTAGGTTATGCTGATAAGCATGAGCTTATTGAGCAATTAAAACCATTAAATCCTTATGGAGTATCAAAAAATGAATTTGATAAATGGGCTTTAGCCCAAAAAAATCAACCCCCATTTTGGTGTGGACTTAAGTTTTTTAATATTTATGGCCCCAATGAATTTCATAAAGGAAGAATGGCCTCTGTTATTTTTCATGCTTACAAGCAAATAAAAGAAACTGGAGCAATGAATTTGTTTCAATCACACAATCCTGACTTCAAAGATGGGGAGCAAAAAAGAGATTTCGTTTATGTGTATGATTTAGCTAAAGTATGTGATTGGATGGCAGAAAATCAGCCGAAATCTGGGATATACAATTTAGGTTCAGGAAAGGCACGAACATTTTTAGATCTTGTAAATGCCACCTTTCATGCAATGAACAAAGAACCCAAGATTAACTTTATACCGACTCCAGAAGATATTCGCGATAAATACCAATATTTTACTGAAGCCGATATGTCAAAACTTCAAAAAGCTGGCTATACCGAAGATTTTTTTACCTTAGAAGAAGGAGTAGAAGATTATGTTCAGAACTACTTAATTCCAAATAAGTATTTTTAAGATGGGCAATTTGTCTAAACCTTTACAAATCTTTTTACATGGTATTTGGTTTTTGCTATTTGCAATGGCGGTGCTTTTGTATAAAGAAAGGTTGTTTGCCGATGCATCTTATTATTTTTTTCACACTATAAATTCAGGCTGGTTTCATGTAGAGCACGGCCGGTCTGTTCTAGCCTTATCGCAAATCGTACCTTTAATTGGATATTATTTGCATCTTCCTATAAAAATACTGCTGATTTTAGGTTCTGTTGGTCACGAAGTGTTTTATTACACAGTCTTTTTATTGGTTTTTTATAAATTGAAAGATCAAGCTGGAGGCATTGCCATTTTATTAATTCATGTCATTGGGCAATTGTGGTTGTATTATAGCCCCATGCTCGAAATTTGTTATGGAGCGGCTTTAGCCATATTATTTTATTCCATATTAAAGTCAGGTAAATACACAGACGATAAATGGCTCATACTAATCATACTCGTTCAATGGTTGGTGATGACAAGCCACTTAGAAAACTTTATTTTGATCGCAGTTCCGATTGCATTAGATATAATTAATCGTGGTTTTCAAAAAAGAATACACCTCATTACCATTTCTTTTATGGTTTTAGGTTTGGTTCTAGAGTTTTTAACCATGAGTGAATATGAATTGGGAAAAATGAATTCCAGTAATTATGATCCGCAAGTTGGTTTAGTTAACTTGTTGAGTGGAGAATACTTGTTGAGTTTGTGGACCTTATTTATTAACTATTTCCCCGAACTAGTTATCATGTTTCTTTTTGCAATTAGCTATTTTATAGTCAAAACAGAATTTAAAAAGTTATTGGTTTTATTGGGGTCGGTTTTGGCAATTATTATGGCGGTTAATAAAGCCGCATTAGCGAATGAGTTTACCCGATATTATGAGTCGATGTACAACCCTTTAGTCGGACTAATTGTTTTGTTCTTTGTATATGAAATCTATAATAAGCAAACTCAAAAGGTTAAAAACATACTTACAGTAGTACTTTGTCTGATGGCCATTTTTAGAATTTATTGGACTTGGGACTATGGTAAACCATTGCGAGAACGAAGTGCTCAAATGGAGCGAAATGTCGATTATTTACAAAGTTTAGGTCATACAAAGTATTTGGTGGACAAAGAGAACTACCAGAGAAAATATTCTCATGTAGCTTGGTCGAATCCTATTGAAACCTTGTTGTATTCTGCAATCGATGGCAAAGAAAATTGTCTGACTATCATCAATTATGACGATTATACATTTAACAAAAATGCTCGTAAGCTTAATGATTCCAACTATCTGTTTCGACGTTATGAAATTGAAAATTATGATTTCTTAAACCCTCGTTTCTTTCACTTGAAAAAGGAAGAATATCACACCGTTAATAATCCAGGGTTTATTAAGAATTATAAGGATTTAGCTAAGAATATAAAAGTGAAAGTATTAAGTCATCAAGTTGGATTGATTGGGGATACCACTTATGTTCGCGTTAGAATTGAAAACAATAATGTCGAGAAATTACCTTCTCATTTAAGTGAACAGATATACCTTTCTTATCATTGGTATCAGAATAATGAATTAGTTCAGTGGGACGGTATTAGAACACCAATTGAAGTAGATGTTTTTGGACAATATGAACAAGATATAGCAGTTGCTTTTCCTAGCGAGATTGGAGTCTATGAATTAATGCCAGATATAGTTTTAGAAGGTAAAGATTGGTTTTATTTATCTGAAAGGTCTTTAGTTAGCGTAGTGCCTTTTTGAAAGAAAATATGGTCGAATTTTGCTTTAAGTTTAAGCTAAAAACTATATTTTACAATACAATATATGGCTTTTAACCCATCTTTCCAGCCTATTTTTTTACCTTCATCATAAGACCTTACTTGATAGCTTATCGAGACTTCATCAATTTTTAGTTTAGGGATCTTAGCCAGTTTGGCAGTGATTTCAGGTTCAAAACCAAAGCGCTCTTCTTTTAGAGTTAAGCTTTTAGCAATTGAGGTTCGAATTAACTTATAACATGTTTCCATATCACTAATTCGAAAGCCTGTAAATGTGTTGGATAAACGAGTTAAAAATAAGTTTGCCCACAACCCTAAGCCCTCTTTACCTTGATTGCCATTTTTAAAACGCGAACCATAAACCACATCAAGTTGCTCATCAATCGCCTTTTCTAGAAGCTTATTGATGTCATTTGGGTCTAATTCTAAATCGGCATCTTGAGGGATAAGAAAGTCACCAGTTGCTTCTTTTATGCCATAATGAATAGCCGCACCTTTTCCTCTATTTACTTCCCTGTTAAACAACTTAAGGTTGATGTTCGGATTACTAGATTGAAATCCTTCAATCAAAGCTGCTGTGTTATCAGAAGAGAAATCATTGACTACAATAATCTCTTTCTCTATATGATGAACTAATTCTAGGCTTCCAATGATTTCTAAAACCTTATGAATGGTTTTTTCTTCATTAAAGGCCGGAATGATGATGGAAAGTTTTTTTATCAAGTCGTTTAGCTTAAAGTTCAGCTTTTAAATCAACTAGAAAGCTGCGAATCTTATTAAGCGATTGTATCATTTCTGCTTGATTTACAACATCTTCTTTATTGTCTTTTAATTTCTTTTTGGCTCCATCAAGCGTATATCCGCGCTTTTTAACCAAATCAAAAATGAGATGAAAATTATCTACATCTTGTTTAGTAAACATGCGGTTTCCCTTTTTATTTTTCTTGGGCTTAATGATGTCAAACTCGGTTTCCCAAAATCGAATTAAGGAGGCATTCACGTCAAACATTTTTGAAACCTCGCCAATAGAATAGTATAATTTAGAACTCATAAGAGCGATTAAAAATTTGCTCTAAATTAATTTAAAAAAAGCTTAATCGAAAGACTGATTTGATTGCGAAGAAATTTCAATCATTTCATCGTATTCTTTAGGGCTTAAATCATTAAAATAGAAATTAACAGGGTTAATCTTTTCACCATTTCGAATGACTTCATAATGCAAGTGAGGCCCTACTGATGTTCCTGTATTTCCAACATAACCAATAACTTCACCTCGTTTAACTTTTTGGCCTTGTCTTACATTAAATTTTTGCATGTGACCATATAAAGTTTGATATCCATATCCGTGGTCAATTATAACATGGTTTCCATATCCTCTTCTTTCTTTTATAACAGATACAATAACTCCGTCTCCTGTGGCATAAATTTCTGTGCCTTTTTCAGCAGAAAAATCCATTCCTGTATGTTGTTTCCAAATTTTGTGAATTGGGTGCATACGCATTCCATAACCAGAAGCCATACGCTTCAAATTCTTGTTGGGAATTGGTTGAATTGCTGGAATCGAGGCTATCATTTTTTCTTTTGATTTAGCCATGTTAAATACGTCATCGTATGATTTTGACTGAATGTAAAGCTGTTTAGATAGTTTGTCAATCTTCTTTGCACTTTCAATGATAAGGTCAGAATTTTTATATCCTTCTAGCTTTTTATAGCGGTTAACTCCTCCAAAGCCTGCCTCTCTTATTTCTTTGGCAATAGGCTCAGCTTCAAAAATTACTCGATATATTTCGTCATCTCTACGTTGAATATCTTCTAAAACACTGGCCACTTGTTCCATCCGTTTATCTAATAATTCATATTGAGATTTAAGCTGACTATTTTCTCGTTTTAGCAGTTTTTCTTTAGGAGAATCTATGAAATTAGTAGCTAGTAAATAAAAGAATAAACCAATAATAGCACTAGAAGCAAGGAAAGTAAGAGATCTAGAAATCTTTTGTTTCCAGCCTAACTCTATCTTTTCATAACTTAGTGTACGAGTGTTAAATCTATATTTTGTTCTAGACAATTTTGCTGCTTATTTAAGTAAATTTGCCGCCTTTAAAAGCGTGACAAAGTTAATCCAATTTGAAATATATTCAAATACAAAGATGTTTGTCAATTGTTAAATAAAGTTATTGGAAGTTAAAAGTTTTCAACATTTATGAATTCAAAAGAAACACGAAAGATATTTCTATCCTTTTTTCAAGAGAAAGGACATCAGCTAGTTCCATCGGCACCCATCGTCATAAAAGATGACCCAACTCTGCTATTTACCAATGCAGGTATGAACCAATTTAAGGATGCTTTTTTGGGAAATGCAAAACCAATTGCTGACCGAGTTGCCGATTCTCAGAAGTGTTTGCGTGTATCGGGTAAACATAATGATTTAGAGGAGGTTGGTGTAGATACTTATCATCACACCATGTTTGAAATGCTCGGTAACTGGTCTTTTGGCGACTACTTTAAAGAAGAAATGATTCCTTGGGCTTGGGAATTATTAACCGAAAGGTATAAGTTAGATAAGGATAGACTTTATGTAACCATTTTTGAAGGTGATGAAGAAGATAACTTGGAAGAAGATGTCGATTCATACAAGGCTTGGGCTAAAATCATAGATGAAAATCGAATTATTAAAGCCAACAAGAAGGATAATTTTTGGGAAATGGGCGATGTTGGCCCTTGTGGCCCTTGTTCTGAAATACACATTGATCTAAGACCAGAAGTAGAACGTGCCAAAATTGATGGTAAAACCCTCGTAAATGCCGATCACCCTCAAGTGGTTGAAATTTGGAATTTGGTTTTCATGGAATTTAACAGGCTAAAAGATAAAAGCTTACAAAAGCTACCTGCTAAACATGTTGATACCGGAATGGGATTTGAAAGGCTTTGCATGGCTTTACAAGGTAAAACTTCTAATTATGATACAGATGTTTTTATGCCTTCTATTCGAAAATTAGAAAGCATTACCGGAAAAAAATACACGGCAAGCGAACAAAAAAAAGACATAGCTTTTAGAGTTATAGTTGATCATATTCGCGCAATATCCTTTTCTATTGCAGATGGGCAATTGCCTTCCAATACCGGAGCAGGATATGTCATTCGAAGAATATTGAGAAGAGCAGTCCGCTATGGGTATAGTTTCTTAGACTTAAAGAAGCCATTTTTATATCAATTGGTTGGAGTATTAAATGAAACTTTAGGCGAGCAGTTTGTAGAGTTAGATAAACAACAACAATTAATCGAAAAAGTAATTTATGAAGAGGAGCAATCCTTTCTATCAACCTTAGAAAAGGGTATTCAATTGTTTGAAAACTATACTCAACAAAACCCTAAAACCATCTCAGGAGATTTTGCTTTTGAGTTGTATGATACCTTTGGTTTTCCGATAGATTTGACTCAATTATTGGCTATTGAGAAAAACTTAAAAGTTGATATGGAAGTTTTTGAGGCTAACCTCAAAACACAAAAAGACAGATCTAGAAATGCTTCTAAAATCGATGCTCAAGATTGGGTGGAACTGCTAAAAGATGAAAAAGAAGAATTCATTGGATATGATTATAACGAAGCAAAAATAAAAATTACGCGCTATCGTAAGGTGAATCAAAAAGGGAAGGATTTTTATCAATTGGTTTTTAATCTGAGTCCATTTTATCCCGAAGGTGGAGGCCAAATTGGCGACACTGGTTTTATTGATAATGGAGAAGAAAAGATAGAGGTTTTTGACACTAAAAAAGAAAACAACCTAATCATTCACTTTACAGATAAGTTACCTAAAAATTTAAAATCGGATTTCAATGCTGAAGTCAGCAAGAAAAAGCGAAAACTAACAGCTGCAAACCACTCAGCAACTCACTTATTACACGAAACCTTAAGAACGGTTTTAGGTTTACATGTAGAGCAAAAGGGCTCTTTAGTAAATTCAGAATACCTCAGGTTTGATTTTTCACATTTTCAAAAGTTGACTTTCGACGAAATACGTGAAATTGAATCAAAAGTAAATGCTAAGATTAGAGCTAATATTCCTTTAAATGAAGAAAGAACTATACCCCTTGAAGAAGCTCGATCTAAAGGAGCGATGGCGCTTTTTGGAGAGAAGTATGGTGACGTTGTCCGAATGATACAATTTGGAACTTCGGTAGAATTGTGTGGTGGAATACATGTGCAAGCAACAGGAGAGATAGGCTTGTTTAAAATAGTTTCAGAAGGTGCTGTAGCTGCGGGAATTAGAAGAATTGAAGCCATTTCATCTGAAAGGGCATTGGATTTATTTTTTGAGCAAAATGATATGATTCAAGAACTTAAATCTAAATTGAAAAACCCTAAAAACATTGGCAGCGCTATTGAAAACTTGCAAGTAGAAAACAGTAGTCTGCAAAAAGAATTGGAATCATTTAAAGCAAAAGCAGCTGGAAGTTTAAAAGACGATTTACTTAAAAAAGTTATTGCGAAAGATGGAATTCAAATTTTAATAGAAGAAGTTGATTTAGATGCAGCAGGCATTAAAAATGTGGCTTTTCAGCTTAAAGCTGAAGTGAATAATCTTTTCATGGTTTTAGGAACTAAGAAAGATGCAAAGCCATCCTTAACAGTTTTGATTAGCGATAATTTGGTTGAAGAAAAAGATTGGAATGCAGGAACTATCGTAAGAAACTTAGCCAAACACATACAGGGTGGTGGCGGAGGTCAAGCTTTTTTTGCAACAGCAGGAGGGAAGAACCCAGATGGATTAGCAAAAGCATTAGAAGAAGCTAGGGGCTTGGTTTAATCTATTGGGATTAACTAATTTCGATACTTCTTTTATAATTAAAATTGAATGGCATATAAAAACATGTCAGACTGCGTATCTGACTTAGAAAAAAACGGACATCTCATAAGAATAAAAGAGGAAGTAGATCCCTATTTGCAAATGGCCTCTATACAATTGAGAGTATATGAAGCACAGGGGCCAGCAATTTTGTTTGAGAATGTAAAGGGTTCTAAGTTTCCAGCAGTTTCAAATTTATTTGGAACACTAGAGCGTAGCCGTTTTATGTTTCGAGATACCTTAGAATTGGTGCAAAAAATGGTGCAATTAAAAGGAGATCCGAGTTTAGCTTTTAAAAACCCATTTAAATATGCTGGTGTACCATTGGCCGCATGGAAAGCCCTGCCAAAAAAATCATTATTTAAACCCAGCATACTCAATCAAAAAGCACAAATAAGTGATTTGCCTCAAATTCATCATTGGCCAAAAGATGGAGGCGCTTATGTGACTTTGCCCATTGTTTACACGGAAGATGTTGAAAAGCCCGGGGTAATGAATTCGAACCTTGGGATGTATCGCATTCAACTCAGTGGAAACGATTTTATTCCAAATAAAGAAATTGGCTTGCATTATCAAATTCATCGTGGAATTGGCGTGCATCAAACCAAGGCAAATGCACTGGGCAAACCATTGCATGTTTCTATTTTTGTTGGTGGACCTCCTTCTCATAGTTTTGGAGCCGTCATGCCTTTACCTGAAGGATTGTCGGAGCTAACTTTCTCTGGAGCTCTTGGTGGTAGAAGGTTTCGATATTACAAAACCAAGGAACACACCATTTCTTCGGATGCCGATTTTGTAATAACAGGCAAAGTGTATCCCATGGAAAATAAACCAGAAGGACCATTTGGAGATCATTTGGGTTATTATAGCTTAAAACACGATTTTCCATTGATGAAAGTTGACCAAGTTTATCATCGAAAAGGAGCAATTTGGCCTTTTACTGTAGTTGGCCGACCACCACAAGAAGACACGAGTTTTGGAAAGCTAATTCATGAAATTACTGGTTCAATCATTCCTAAAGAAATCCCTGGTTTACATGAAGTAAATGCGGTGGATGAGGCTGGAGTTCACCCTTTGTTATTCGCCTTAGGAAGTGAGCGATATACACCATATTTAGAAGTAAAACAACCTGCAGAACTCCTCACAATTGCCAATCATATTTTAGGTTTTGGTCAAATGTCTTTAGCAAAGTATTTAATTATTGCTGCTAAAGAAGATAATCCGAATATAACTGTAAATGATACACATGCATTTTTTAACCATGTATTAGCAAGAGTTGACTGGACAAGGGATTTACATTTTCAAACGAATACAACTATTGATACTTTAGATTATAGCGGAACAGGATTGAACTCAGGCTCTAAACTTGTAATTGCGGCAGTGGGCAATCCCAAAAGAGAATTAGCTAGCACTTTGCCTGAAATGAATCAGTGGCCTAATGAAATTAAATCTGTGAAAAATGCTTCTGAAGGGGTGTTAGCTATAGAAATTGGTGATTTTATAAACTATGAAGCCGAAAAGGAAAAAATTAATAGGATTGCTTTACAACTTGCTGAACAACAAGATAAATTAATCAATCATCCCTTGATTTTAATTTGTGATGACGCTTCCTTTATAGAAGCTAATTTTAATAATTTAATTTGGGCTTGCTTTACAAGAAGTAACCCTTCTCATGATATATATGGCGTAAACTGTTTTACTGAATACAAGCATTGGGGTTGCCAATCATCATTAATTATAGATTGCAGAATGAAACCACATAGTGCACCACTTTTAGAATTAGACCCTAAAGTTGAAGCAAGTGTTGACGCTATGGCTGCTAAAGGTGGTTCATTACATGGAATAATCTAATAGAATCTTACTATTTTTAGCGCATGTTAATTCGACTTTTCGCTTTATGTACTATATCGGTACTTTTTGTTACTAAATCTTACTGTCAAGTTGAGGACACTACAAAGTCTGAAAACGGTTTGTTCCCGATTCCAGTAATTTATTACACCCCAGAAACAAAATTTGGATTTGGAGCAGTGGCATTGTATTCTTTTCGATTTAAAGATGAGCCTAAAACAAGTAGAAATTCACAAATACAATTGGGTGGAGCTTATACACAAAATGACCAATTGTTGTTTTATATGCCTTTTCAAGTCTATAAAAAAAACAATAAGTTTTTAGCATTTGGTGAGATAGGTTACTACAGATACAGTTATAAGTTTTTTGGTGTTGGCAATGATATTCCATTGGATTATGAAGAGGTTTATAATGTTAATTTTCCGAAAGCTCGAATAAATGCAATGAAGCTCATTAAACCTAACTTTTATTTTGGAGTGCAGTATTGGTTTAATTATTTCAATGTTATAAAAAGGGAGCAAGGGACTTTACTTGGAAATAATTTAGTTAAAGGAGCTTCGGGAGGAATTGTTTCTAGCTTGGGGCTATGTGGAATTTATGATACGAGAGACAATTACAATTACCCAAGTAGGGGTGATTTTTTAACGGTTTTGGCATTGCCAAATTTAAATGCATTTGGTAGTGATTTTGAGTTTACTCGGTTTTCTATAGACTATGTGAAGTTTTTAAACATAAACACTAAAAACATTTTTGCCATCAACCTTTATGGAGTTTCAGTTTTGGGTGAAGCTCCTTTTAATGAATTGGCATTTATCGGAGGAAGAGGAAAAATGCGAGGTTATTATGAAGGTCAATTTAGAGATAGAAATTTAGCGATGTTGCAATTAGAGTTTAGGAGGCATTTATTCTGGAAAATTGGCATTGTTGCTTTTTCAGGAACTGGTGTTATTGCAAGAGAAATGAATAAATTGGAATTAAATAACCTGAGAATAACTGGTGGAGCAGGCTTGAGGTACCAATTAGATCCTAAAGAAAAAATCAACATACGATTAGATTATGGAATTGGCGAAAGAGGCAATTCAGGTATCTATTTAACCATTGGAGAAGCCTTTTAATACTGAAGAAGTGTGAACTCCGAATCCCTAAAAGTTATCGGGATTAATCGGAGTTGTTTATTCGATTGTGTGTAGTTTTTTTATTTCATATTCAAATTCAAGAATTTTCAAATTCCACAAAGTCAACGTCTGTGTTGCGGTAATTCTATCATTCATGCTTTTTACAACTAATTTGTCTTTGAAGGACTTGATAAATTTACTCCATAATTGTCCTTTAGAATCCCTAAGCAAAAAGTAAAACCCACTATCTCCAATTCTTTGTCCCGAAGAATCTAAAATGAGTTCTCCATTTTTGCCGACACTAGGTGTTAATATCACCGTTGCGTTTCCATTTGGTAAAGGAAAAATAGCCTTGATGCAAATCTGTTTGTTTGGTAAAGAGCATGTCTCATAAACACCTGAGTAAACAACTTGACCTGTCGATTTGAAAGTCCTTATCCAAATTGTCCTTTTTACTTCATTTGTCTTTGTATCGACTAGTTTAATTATTTCATTCGTTAGTCCTGATGCATCTTCTAAGTTTTCAATGGGAACATTCAGTTGTTCAATCCTTTTACTGAATACACTTTTTATTAAAGTCCCGAAAATTTTTAAAAATGGGTTCCATTTTGCTTTTAAGAGTAGGTCATAATTTGATGTGTTCTCATAGAAGTCAATTACTTCTTGAGATAGTTTCTTTAGTTCAATTTCTGATAGTCTTAGATTCAGAATTGAATCAAGTAGTCCTTGTTTTTTTCTTTGGCTATCAATAACTAAATTCTCTTCTTTAGCTAACTGCTCAACGAATTTTATCCCGATACCTTTTGTTCCGCCATATGGTCCTAAAAGCCATTGGTATTTATCATTGTCAATCCTTTGCCCAAACAGTATGACCCATTGTTGAGTAATCCAATCCTGAATGCTTTGATTTTTACTAGCTATTCCCATCTCCACAAACATGGTTTAAGTATTGGGAATAAAATTCGATTGACCTTTCCATTTTCCAAACTCCGCTAAAGGCTTAAATCGAAGTGTGGTAAACTCAAAATGAAAGTCTTTTCTTTCCCTTTCTTGCATTGCGTTTGAATGCCTTTTCGGTTTTTCCACTTTACTATGACCATGCACCATATCGGTCATTTCTTTTTCAGATTTCCAAATTGAAAAGGTTGAGACTGTGTTGGGGAATTTAACTGAGGCTAACGAGAGAGTGGTTCCTGGGTGGTCTCTAACAAGCTTCTCAACAGGTCTTCCCCAATGTATAAATCTAGGAACTGCCAATGGTTTCATCCTTGCTATTGTAACAGCAACTACAGGCGAATTTGGACTTTCTAATTGGTCTTTATCATTAGGTATTTTAAATCCGCTAAACTTTCCCCATTCTCTGATAAAGGACAAACGCACATGCCAACCTTCTGCTAAAGTTCTTCCAAATCTGTCCTGTTCCAAATAGTCTTCAAGTGCATTTTCATTTTCCCATTGCATAAAGACTGCTACTTGACCTATTAAAACTCTAGAGGGAGAAAAAATTGGTGAACCTAGAGTCATTGCCGTCATGTACTCGGAGTGAATTAGTCCTTTTACGTTTTTAGAAACTGGATTCGAGAATATTCCTTTTACCACAGTAAAAAATGGTCGTTCGACTAAATGATAAGAGAATATGCTCACTTTGCTTTTGATTGAATTATTAGTTCTATTTGGTTCTTCTATGTTAGTTAAGATACATGCGTTACAAAGTTAAAGATACATGAGTTCTATTAAATATTGAATTTAATGCTTTGAATAATTCTGAATTAATCAAAAAGATGAATGATGGTTTACTAATCGTCAAGTATTAAGGCGAATTGGAGTTTCGTCAAGCTCAATAGAGCTGTGAGAGGCGAACTCCGTCCCTATTTAGGGGCGGAGCCGTCTACTCGATTAGCCACTGGCATTATTTCCTAGCTAAAAATTCTTTCGCAGTCATAACAGGAATTTTTGAGTTTTTAAAGTCTTTTTTGTTCCGCGTTATAATTACATCTATTTGATTTTCCATTGCTGAATAGTATTGCAGTCCATCCTCAAAATCTGGAAAATTATCATCGCTCAAAGCTAATTTTGTAATCTTGTCATCTAAACTTAATAACTCAACGAGTACTTTTAATTTCCTCAATATTTCCCTCGCTTCTTTAGCTGATTTGAGTTTGGAAAGAATATAATTCGTGTTTGCAAATGTTAAAGATGAAATAGTCAGTTCTAATTCTTTCTTGTCCGCACGAGAAAATAAATCGGCAGCTTCATCATAGAATTTATCTCTTTTTGAAAGTAAATCTATTACGATATTTGTGTCAATTAATAATCTGCTCATTTGTATTTCTCAATTAGGTAATCGGTATAAGCATCTTTTACGTCAAAATCCTCATCAAGATTAATTACTCCACTTAAACTTTCAACGAGAGGTGTGATTTCCGTTGAACTTCTTTTCCGTTTGGTGAGCGTTGTCAAATAAGATTCGATAAGTTTCGATAAGCTAATGTTATTCGATTTGGCATAATTCTTTGCACTTTCGATAATTGATTTGTCTAAACTCAATGTCAATTTTTTGTCCATAACATTTATTTTACGTGTAAATTTAATAAATTATTACGTAAGTTTGATTAACGCACCTGGTTGCAGCTAACACCCAAATAAAACGAAAAGTACGTTTATTCGCCTTATGCTAGGTTGTATAATTAGCTGCTTCGTTTAGTTTTTAGTTTAAATTTTCCAAATTCGAAGATAATCTAATTTTTGAATAAATAGGTGTGGAGCTGATGAAAATAAGATAATTAGCAACTATTTTTTATAGCATGTATTTAAAAGTAGGGTCGTAAAGGAGTATATAGCAGTGAGCATCGTGAAAATACTGAAGCTAGATCTACAGCACTCAACAAGATTGCTTGCAGGGCTGAGTTCTTCAAACTTTGAATTTTTATCTCGAGAAATACAAACAGTTTGGCTTTGGCTCAAAAGATTCCTCTTTTGTATTGGGTTAAAAAATTGACATAAAAATGAAGCCGTCTCATTGTAAAAGTGAGGCGGTTTTTTCGTTTTAGTTTTTATTGAGTTGATTATTTACTGTTTTTAGGTTAGCTGTTAAAAAGGGTCTTTTTCATGCCCTTTTCTTCTTGATATTATGAGCTAAAGCATGCAATCCGAACTCTATTTCTGCTTTTTCTATTCCTTTTAATGTAAATCGTTTAAAGTTTCGATTACTTTTTATGTGAGCAAACAC
>JABFGJ010000005.1 GCA_013112545.1 Bacteroidota bacterium | reverse complement strand
TCCGATTAGGAATACCCCAAGGACAAGCGTATGCATGGAGTAGGACAAGAATGGGAGGATGGGCAGTAGCTCAGAGTCCAATTTTAGGAACTACAATAACAATCGAACGGTTGAAAAAGAGAGGTTACATTAGTTTGGTCGAATACTACAAACGTTGATGCATCATTATTGAACCGCCGTATACGAGACCCGTACGTACGGTGGTGTGAGAGGTGAACTCCGACTAATCCCGCAGGATTAGTCGGAGCCATCTACTCGATTGTGCGCAGATTTTATTTCTTTTTATTCAATTCCGAGTTTCTTGTAGCCTTGAAAAATCTTACTAGTTTCAAAGTAGTAAGTCTTTTTTTTGCCATCAACTTTTACTTCCATTTTGTCACAAAGACCGCCTTCGTTGTCGATACTTTGTTTTTTTAGTTCAGCTCCAACCATTTCTAGTATAAAGTACTCTTCTGATAGTTGTATTACAGGCCAAGCGGTCTCGCAGGTTTGTCCGTCTCCTTTTTTCACAATAGAATTCAAAAGTCCAAATTGAATAGTTTTGTATTTGGCAGCATTTGCTGTGTCACCAACTATTTTATAAGTCTGCCGAAGTATTTTATGAGCTATCATACTTGTGTAGTCGATACTTAACATTTGCTTGGTTATCTTGATTATTTCTTCATATTCAGACTTATCCATTTTGGTGTACATCTCCTTTTTTAAGCTGTCAAATTCAGTAGACTTTGCTGAAGCAATCTTGAATTGTTCACTTTCTATGAAGCTAAATCTGAAGTCTTGGTAGTCTATGTCTGTCTGTCCGGCTTCAAGTTTTTTTACATACTCGCTGTATTTGTCATTGAATTTCGGTACTTCAACTTCTGCACTCGATTGTCCAAATGTGTATGAAGTGGTCAACATGGAAGTCAACATGAATACTATTGTCAATATTCTCATTCTGTCTTTTTTAATTTGCGCACAACAATCGAATAAACGCACCACTACGTTTATTCCTTTTTTATATAGACTAAATTAGTGAAATCAAACCAATGGAGTATGTGAATGATTATTAGAATTGGAAAGGAGAATGAAAGTAAAGTTGAGTAAAGAGCCGAGGGTTTGAACTTGTTTGCCGCTAGGAAGGAATCACTGAAGAGAAGGGTACAACAAAATTTTAAAGAATTGAGAATCAGTTAAAACATAATTAAACTGCTTTTTAAACTAAAATTAATTCAAGCGAAAGCTTAGCTTTCCATTTCTAATCCAATTATCTTTGATGTATGCTACAAGCTCCATCACTCAAAAAAGGTGATCAAGTCACCATCATAAGTACCGCACGTAAAATTTCTAGAGAAGAAATAGAACCCGCCATAAAAATGCTGGAATCTTGGGGCTTAATTGTCAATTTGAGCGCAGCACTTTTTGAAGAAGATCATCAGTTTGCAGGTTCTGAATTTGCTCGAACAAAAGCGCTGCAAAATGCCCTAGATGACAAACAGTGCAAAGCCATAATTTGTGCTCGTGGCGGTTATGGAACAGTGCAAATCATCGATTACATCGATTTTTCTTTTTTTGAACTTCACCCAAAATGGATTGTTGGTTACAGCGATGTAACGGTTTTGCACAATCATCTACAAGAAGATATTCGCGCTGAAAGCATACATGCGACCATGCCAATCAATTTTCCGAAAGATGGCAAAGCCAACAATGCGACTGAATCATTGAGAAAAGCCTTATTTGGCGAAGATTTAAAATATCAATTTAAAGCAGAAACTGGCTCTTTTCTAAAAGAGGGAAACTACAGTGGAAAAGTTGTAGGTGGTAACCTTTCGATTTTATATAGCCTAACTGGAACGGTTAGTCAGGTGAATACCAGAGGCAATATTTTGTTCTTTGAAGATTTAGACGAATACCTCTATCACATAGACCGCATGATGATGAATTTAAAAAGAGCATCGATGTTAGACCATTGTATTGCCATTTTAGTAGGCGGCATGAGCGATATGAATGACAATGAAATTCCCTTTGGAGAAACAGCTCAAGAAATTATTTTAAGAAACACCAAAAGCTATGGCTATCCAGTAATTTTTGGATTTCCGGCAGGTCACATTCAAGAAAACTTGGCTTTAATTCTCGGTAGAAAAGCCGATTTAAAAATCAAAGGGAAGCAAATAGAATTAACATTCCATGGCAGAGCATAATTTAGTTGGAATACGAGGCGAGAATTTAGCTGTAGAATATCTCATTAAAAAAGGCTATAAAATCATAGAACGCAATTGGAGGTTCCGAAAGGCAGAACTCGATATGATTGCCAAGATTGGAAATCAGCTTGTTGTGGTTGAAGTGAAAACGCGAACATCAGAGCATTTTGAAAATCCCAAAGAAGCTGTTACCATAACTAAACAGCGAAACATTGTAAGAGCTACAGATGCTTATATTCAAGAAAAGGAAATTGATTTAGAATGTAGGTTTGATATTGTATCGGTGCTTATTCTCGACGAAAAAGTGACGATAGAACACATTGAGGATGCCTTTTATCCGCTTTTATAAAAGAACCAACAATTGGGTGAATAAACCGATAAGGAAGCCCCAAAATACTTGACTTGCTGTGTGTGCATTTAACTTTAATCGAGATGCGCCTAAGATACCTGCAAGCAATATGAAAATCATTAAAATTAATATGGTGTTTATTTCTAAAGCCTGATTGGTAACGATTAACAATCCACAAATGCCACCAATACCAGTTAAATGAGCTGAAACTTTTTGCTTAAAAAGGGCTAGTATAAAAAGGATAAAGACTGCAAAAGTAGCGGCTAAAAAAATCGAAAGATACAAATCTGGGAATTTAATTTGCATGAATAGGAAATAGGTCATCAGGTAAAAAAACGCTGTAATTCCATAAGGAATAACACGTTCTTCAACGTGTTCCATTTTTAAAGATTGGATATGACCACTTCGCTTGAGGTAAAGACTTAAAGAAAGCGGCACTACAATTAAGTTGAAACTAACACAAATATAAATTGCATTAAAATAAGCCGGACTCAAGCGAAAATTGATGTAGCTTGGCAATTGAAACAAGAGATACACGCTCAATAAGGGCATAAAAATGGGGTGCATCATATAGCTAAAAAAGCTAGCAAGTCGATTCATTTTATAGTTCTTTTCTTAACCTAGCTACGGGAATGTTTAATTGCTCTCTGTACTTTGCTATGGTTCTTCTTGCAATGTTATACTTTTTTTCTTGCAGCATTTTAGACAAAGTTTCGTCGGTGTGTGGCTTCTTTTTGTTTTCTGCTTCTATGATGTCCAACAGTATTTTTTTGACTTCTCGTGTGCTTACCTCATCGCCATCTTCAGTAGAAAGCGATTCAGAAAAGAAAGATTTTAATAAAAAAGTACCATAAGGAGTAGAAACGTATTTGCTATTAACCACCCTAGAAACAGTAGAGATATCCATGTGAATAATATCGGCTATGTCTTTTAAAATCATAGGCCTTAACTTGGTCTCATCGCCTTCTAAAAAATATTCTTTTTGATATTCTGCAATAGCCGACATGGTGTTTAATAGGGTGTTTTGTCTTTGCTGTATAGCGTCGATAAACCATTTAGCTGTATCTAACTTTTGCTTTACAAAACTCATGGCTTCTTTTTCAGCTTTGTTCGATTTATCTGATTTTTTGTAATGGTCAATCATTTCTCTGTACTCACGGCTAATTTTAAGCTGTGGTGCATTTCGGCCATTTAGAGTGATTTCTAGTTCCCCATCATTTATGGTCAAAGTAAAATCATGTACTACCGTTTGAACTGATTTGCCCGATGTATTTAAGGAGTTTCCTGGTTTGGGATTTAATTTTAAAATTTCATCGATTGCATCTTTCAAATCATCATTCTCGATTTCCATTTTCTCGAGAATTTTTGAATAATGTTTTTTGGTAAACTCGTTAAAATAAAGCTCTAAAATTTCAATAGCTACGCGAGTTGCAAAGGTTTTATTCTTTTTTCTTTTAATCTGAATTAACAAACACTCTTGTAAGTCTCTTGCTCCAACTCCCGCTGGATCCATTTGCTGAATTACACTTAAAACATTTTCGATTTCCACTTGACTAGCCATCAGATTTCTGGTAAATGCCAAATCATCTTCTATGGAACGTAAATCTCTACGCAAATAACCAGAATCATCTAAACTGCCAATGAGGTGGTCGGCAATTTCTTTTTGTTTTTCATCTAAGTCATGCAGGTGTACTTGAGTCATTAAGCGCTCGTGAAAAGTAGAACCCCCACTATAAGGAATATCTCGATCTTCATCATCTTTTCCCTTGTTGGAAATTTGATATTTATAGTCTGGAGTTTCATCGTCCATGTAATCAGAAAAATCAAACTCTTCTTGTGCCTCAGTACTGTCTTCGCGCTCTTCGTATTTTTCTTCCTCTAATTCTTCCTCATCGTCCTTTCCTTCATCAAGGGCAGGATTGTTTTCCATCTCTTCTTTTACACGTTGCTCCAATGCAACAGTTGGCAATTGCAAAAGCTTCATCAGCTGTATTTGCTGAGGAGAAAGCTTTTGAAGCATTTTTTGTTGAAGAGATTGTTTTAACATAATATCAGAGTTTAAAATTCAGCGTTTTTTGGTGTTCTTGGAAAAGGAATTACATCCCTGATGTTTCCCATTCCGGTTACGAATTGCACCAGCCTTTCAAATCCTAGGCCAAAACCACTGTGTGGTGCAGTACCAAATTTACGAAGGTCTAAATACCACCAAAGTTCTTCTTTAGGAACATTCATTTCGGCCATGCGTTGTTCTAATTTTTCCAATCGTTCTTCGCGCTGCGAACCACCGACCATCTCACCAATTCCTGGGAATAAAATATCCATAGCTCTAACTGTTTTACCATCCTCATTCTGACGCATATAAAATGCTTTGATCTCTTTGGGATAATCATATAAAATTACAGGTTTTTTAAAATGTTTTTCAACTAAAAACCGCTCGTGTTCCGATTGTAAATCAGCACCCCAACCTTCTATTAAATATTGAAATTTCTTTTTCTTATTGGGCTTAGAATTTCTTAAAATATCAATGGCCTCTGTATAAGTGATTCGCACAAAATCATTCGTTAATACAAATTTTAGTTTTTCGATTAAAGCCATAGGAGATTTATCTTCTGCTTTTTTGTTTTTTTCCTCTTCAATTAATCTACTGTCCAAAAAGGCTAAATCGTCGGCACAGTTATCCAAGGCATATTGAATTAGGTATTTAAGCAATGCTTCACCCAAATCCATGTTTTCATCTAAATCTGCAAAAGCAACTTCAGGCTCAATCATCCAAAATTCAGCAAGATGACGTGTTGTATTCGAATTTTCTGCCCTAAAGGTTGGCCCAAAAGTATAAACCTTAGAAAGCGCCATGGCAGCCAATTCAGCTTCTAATTGCCCAGAAACGGTTAGGTTGGTTTCTTTGCCAAAAAAGTCTTTTCTGAAATCAATATTTCCCTCTTCATCTTTGGGCAGATTGTTCAAATCGAGGTTACTAACTCTAAAAGTTTCGCCAGCTCCCTCAGCATCAGAACCTGTGATAATTGGGGTGTGAATATTATAAAAGCCTCTATCATTAAAGAATTTGTGAATGCCAAAAATCATGGCATGCCTTATTCTGTTTATCGCACTAAAGGTATTTGTTCTAAATCGCAAGTGAGCATTTTCCCTTAAAAACTCTAAAGAATGTTTTTTAGGCTGCAAGGGATATTCATCTGGGTGCGCTGCACCTAACACTTCGATGCTATCGGCTTCTATTTCGTATTGTTGTCCGCTTCCTTGCGACTCAACTAATTTGCCAATTATTGCAAGACAAGCTCCAGTTGTAACGCTTTCTAAAGCTGATTCATCAATTTTAGAAAGGTCTGCAACAACCTGAATATTATTAATGGTAGTGCCGTCATTCATGGCAATAAAGGCCACATTCTTACTGCCACGTTTGGTTCTAACCCATCCTTTTAATAGGATTTCTTCTCCAACTTGTTCTCCACTAAGTAGAGATTTTATTTCTGATCTTTTCATGAATTTAATTCAATAAATACTTGCTGCAAAGGAACGGTTTTTAAGAACCTGAATCAATAGACTAGCAGGCGAAATAACATGATTTTTTATACAAAAAAATTACAATTCAAATTAAACTCGATAGTTTGACTTTTGGCATGATTAGTAAAAAATATAAACATTGGAAACAAAATTTAAAATAAACGTTTCCATTGTGTAAAAAAATGATACATTTGCCGCCCGAAAAAAATGGATACAAAAGAACAAGAAATATTAGTTAAAGCTGCTGAGCTTTTTTCCAAGTATGGAATTAAGAGCATGAACATGGACGACATTTCTCGGCAATTGGGTATTTCCAAAAAAACCTTGTATCAATATGTTGACAATAAGAAGGACTTGGTCAAAAAGTCGATAGAGTTGCACATCAATCACGAGCAATGCTGCATGAAAGATGTTTTGAACGAAGAGGACAACGCCATAGATGAGTTGTTGAAAATGACTAAAATGGTTGGTTCGCAAGTTAAAGAAATGCACCCTTCTATCATTTATGACCTTAAAAAATACCATGCAGAAGCCTATAAGTGCTTAACAAATCACCGCAATTTATTTGTTTATGAAAAAATAAAACGCAATATAGAAAAGGGGGTTAAATCTGGATTGTATAGACAAAACATCAACCCTGAAATTTTAACGCGCTTATACCTTTCAATGGTGAACGTAATTCTTGACCCAGAAAGCAATTCGCTTAGTGATTTTACGAATGAAGAAATTTATACGGAAATGGTTAGGTATCACATCAAAGGAATAGCAAGTAATGACGGCAGAACCTATTTAAAACAAAAATTCAAACAAGATTAGATCTTATGAAGAAACAAAAAGTGAATTTACTTTTGATTGTATCATTGCTTTTATCAGCAAATGGAATCAATGCTCAAGAAGCAGCATTGAGTTTTACTTTGCAAGAAGCACAAGAGTATGCAGTAAAAAACAGTTATCAGGCAAAGCTGGCACAAAAAGATGTAGAGAAGTCGGAGCGAAAAGTGAAAGAGACCATTTCTACTGGTTTGCCACAAATAAATGGAGCTGTTAACTATCAGCAATACGTAGAAACCCCAGTTCAATTAATTCCTGCCGCTGCCTTTGGTGGGCCCGAAGGAGAATATGAAGAAGTATTTTTTGGAACAGAACAACAAATGGGTGCTTCTATAACGGCCAATCAATTGATTTTTAATGGGTCGTATTTTGTTGGTTTGCAGGCTGCTAAAGTTTATTTAGAGCTTAGTAAAAATGACCAAGCTGCATCAGAGATAGAAATTCGCAACATGGTAACTCAGGCGTATGGAAATGTTTTGGTAGCTGAGAAAAACGCTGAAATCTTAAAAAAGAACAAAGAAAACTTAGATAAAATCTATTTTGAAACTGGCGAGTTGTATTCGAATGGTTTTGTGGAAGAACAAGATAAAGAGCAAATCGAATTTTTATTGGCTAATACAAGCAATGCTTATGAGCAAGCGATTAGACAAATAGATGTAAGCAGAAATCAATTAAAGTTCATCCTTGGAATTAGCATAGAAAACACAATAGAGTTAAAAGACAATTTAATGGCTTTAACTACGCTATCTAAGTCAAGCGAGTTTGTTTCTAAAGAATTTGACATCAATTCACACATTGATTATAAATCGGTGTTAACCCAAGAGCGAGCAAGCCAATTGCTTTGGAAACAGCAAAAATCAAATTATCTACCTAGTTTAAATGCTTTTTATACCTATCAGCAAAATTCATTTGCAAACGAGTTTAACTTTTTTAGCAGCGATGCAAAATGGTTTGGTTCTCAATTAGTAGGCATTAACTTAAGTGTTCCAATTTTTTCGAGTTTTAACAAACACCATAAAGTTCAGCAAGCTAAAATTGATTTTGAGAAAGTTCAAATAGCTAAGGAGCAGGTAGCACAACAGTTACAAATACAAGCAGAAAATGCTAAATCACAATATTTGTTTGCTTTTCACCAATACGAAACGATGAATAAAAATTTGGGATTAGCCGAACGGATTTACGATAAAGTGAAAGCGAAATACGATGAAGGAATCAACAGTAGCTTAGAACTAACACAAGCCAACAATCAATTATTAGAAACACAAGGAAACTATATAAACGCTTCCTTCCAATTAATTAATGCCAAAGTTAATCTAGACAAAGCACTTAACAATTACTAAAAAATGAAAAAAGTAAGCATCTTAGCCATATTATTTACGGTCGCAACTCTTATCAGCTGTGGAGAAAAGAAACAAGAGAGGTCAATTGAAAAAGCGATAGAAAGCGGCGATATCAATGAACTGAAGTCTATTCGAGCCGAACTATCATCGAAGCAGCATACCTTGGCTACCCAAATGGATCTGATTTCAAATGAGATTTCAAAATTAGACACCAATAAGAAAGTGCCATTAGTAAGTGCTTTAGAAATTAAACCTCAAACTTTTAAACACTATATAGAAGTGCAAGCCAGTTTTGACACAGAAAGAAACGTGGTTTTGTATGCTGAATACAGTGGAAAATTGAACAAAGTTTTGGTCAAAGCTGGAGCTAAAGTTTCTAAAGGCCAATTGCTTGCTATTATTGACGACGGTGGACTTTCACAGCAATTAATTCAAGCAGAAGTTCAGGCTGAATTAAGCAAGACTACTTATGAAAGGCAAGAAAAACTTTGGAAAAAGAACATCGGTTCTGAAATGCAATTCTTGCAAGCAAAAGCAAATCATGAGGCGCATCAAAAAGCTGTTGAGCAAATCAAAGAGCAATTAGCAAAAGCTAGAATCGTTGCTCCATTTGCGGGGGTAATAGATGAAATTTTGATAGAAGAAGGAAATACAGTTTCTCCAGGTGCTTCTGGCATAATGCGTATTGTCAATTTAGACGATATGTTTGCTCGTGCAGATATTCCCGAGGTATATGTTGCCACTGTTAAGAAGGGCAAAAAAGTTGAGGTTTTTGTTCCTGTTTTAGCTGATACGATAGCTGCTGAAATTTCACAAGCCAATAACTTTATAAACCCTGAGAACAGAACATTTAAAATTGAAGCAAGGGTCAACAATAAAAGTTGGTCTATAAAGCCAAACATGAATGGAAAACTGAGAATTGCTGACTATGTTGCTGACTCGGCCATGATGGTTCCTAAAAATGTAATTTCTGAAGATGCCGAAGGCAATAAATATATTTTTATAGCCGATGATATTCAAGGTAAGATGGCTATAGCGAAAAAACAATTCATCACCTTAGGCGTGTTTGAAGGGAATAATTACGAGGTGTTGAAAGGCTTAACACCTGGGACAAAAATAATTAACGAAGGTGCTCGAATAGTGCTGGATGGTCAAAAAGTTGAAATTTTAAACTAAGTACTCAATGAGCGACTTAAAAGAAAAAATCCAAAAGGAATTTAAGATTTCCTCTTGGGCTATAGAAAATCAAACCGTAATCTATATTCTAATTCTGGTTCTATTAGTGTCTGGTATTATGGCATATTCTAACTTGCCAAGAGAAAGCTTTCCAGAAATTGTAGAAACCAAGATATACATCAGTACTCCTTATCCTGGAAATACTGCTGAAGATATTGAGCGATTGATTACTGACCCAATAGAAGAAGCTGTTGAGAATGTAAGCAGCGTGGTTAAAGTTACTTCAACTTCTCAGCAAGATTACGGCATTATCATCGTAGAGTTTGATGAAAACATAACCGTAGAGCAAGCCAAGCAGAAAGTAAAAGACGAAGTTGACGCGGTGAAAGCAGGAGAGGATTGGCCAACCTTTAACGGGGCAAAAGTAGAGCCCAATATTTTTGATTTGAATTTTTCGGAAGAGATGCCAATCATGAACATCAACGTTTCTGGAAATTACCCGGTAGATCAATTGAAGGAATATGCTGAAGTGCTTCAAGATAAAGTGGAAGAGCTAACTGAAATTAAGAAAGCAGACATTCGAGGGGTTGACGAAAAAGAAGTTGAGGTAGCGGTTGATGTTTATAAAATGATGGCTGCTCGGGTCAGTTTTAATGACATTTATTCAGCCATTTCAAACGGTAATGTGACCATCTCTGCCGGCAATATGGTAAGCAATGGGCAACAAAGAACAATTCGTGTAATAGGGGAAATTCAAAACCCAAAGGACTTAGAGAATTTTGTTGTTAAAACGCAACATGGAGCTGTTTATTTAAGAGATATCGCAGACATTAGCTTTAAAGAAGGCGACAAAACCACCTATGCCCGAGAATTTGGCGAAAGTGTTGTAATGCTTGATGTAAAAAAGCGAGGTGGCAAAAACATGGTGGAAGCGGCTCAAAAGATTCAAAAAATTGTTGAAGAATCCATAGCCAACGATTTTCCACATGACCTTAGTGTAACCATATCAAATGACCAGTCAACTAAAACAATCAATCAAGTGAATGACTTGGTCAATAACATCATTTTTGGGATAATATTGGTTGTTGCGGTTCTTATGTTCTTTTTAGGATTTCGAAATGCATTATTTGTTGGATTTGCTATTCCGATGTCCATGTTTATTTCTTTTATGGTTATATCAGCTATCGGTTATACGATGAATACCATGGTACTTTTTGCTTTGGTTATGGGCTTGGGTATGTTGGTTGACAATGGAATCGTTGTAGTAGAAAACGTCTATCGATTGATGGATGAAGAGAAAATGAGCAGAATTCAAGCTGCTAAACAAGGAGTTGGCGAAATTGCATTGCCCATCATTATTTCTACCTTAACCACTGTTGCGGCATTCTTTCCACTTGGTTTTTGGCCTGGGGTTATTGGTTCATTTATGATGATTTTTCCTATTACACTGTCCATCGTTTTAGGTTCGTCATTATTGGTGGCTTTGCTATTTAACTCGGTTTTAGTTTCCAGATTTATGGGAATAGAAGATAAAGCAATTAGCAAAAAATCACTGATTCGACTTTCTATTGTGCTTGTTGTTTTTGGGGGTTTAATGCTTACTGCCGATTCAGCGGTTCGTGGCTTGGGTAATGTTTTATTGGTTAGTGCGGTTTTGATGTGGATTTACAAGTATTTCTTAATGGGAGCTACCCTTAAATTCCAACGAAACTTTTTACCGGTATTAGAAAATAGCTATCGAAAAGCCTTGCGATATGCCTTAAAAGGTAAAATGGCTTATGTCTTTTTACTTGGAACAGTAGGTGTTTTTATTTTATCAATTATCACTACGATTATCGTATCACCTAAGGTAGAGTTTTTTCCGGCCAATGAGCCAAATCAAATTATTGTTTACATAGAATATCCTGAAGGAACTGACATTGAAAAAACAAACAAGATAACAGATGCGATTGAAAAACGAGTTTACAAGGTTGTTTTAAATGAGGAATATGAGAAAGACGGCTCCAATTTTATGGTTGAATCTGCTGTTTCTCAAGTAGGTGAAGGAGCTGGAAACCCAAGACAAGATGGGGGCTCACAAGCTGAAATGCCACATAGAGGTAAAATAACAGTTTCATTAAAAGAATTTAAGTATCGAAATGGATACAGCAGCGAAGAATTAAGGCAAAAGGTTCAGGATGATTTGCGAGGTATTTACCCTGGAGTATCTATTTCCGTGGAAAAAGATGAGGTTGGCCCTCCAGTAGGTTATCCGGTTAATATAGAAATTACAGGTAAGGATTACACCGAATTAATTAAGACCGCAGAGCAAATGCGAGCATATTTAAATTCGAATAACATAGCTGGAATAGAGGAGTTGAAAATAGATGTAAATAAGTCTAAACCCGCAATGGAAGTTAAAATTGACCGTGAGAAGGCAGGAGAGCTTGGTGTTTCAGCTTCTCAAATTGGAAATCAATTGCGAAATTCGATTTTTGGAGCTAAAGCAGGAGTTTATAAAGAAGATGGCGATGATTATGATATCTATGTTAGGTTTAATGAGGAAAACAGATATAACATCAGCTCCTTGTTTAATCAGAACATCACCTTTAGAGATGCAGCAACAGGACGATTAAAAGAGATTCCACTATCAACCGTTGCTCAGCCAGTAAATATTTCTTCATATAGCGCCATTAAACATAAAAACTCAGTGCGACTTGTAACCTTATATTCTGCAGTTTTGCCAGGCTACAATGGAAACGAAATTGTCAATCAAGTTCGCCGCCAATTGCAAGATTTTGAAACCTCAGAAGGGGTTAAATACACTTTTACTGGAGAAATTGAGGAGCAAGAAAACAACATGAATTTCCTGTTGGGAGCCTTGTTGGTTGGTTTATCTTTGATTGTGATGTTATTAGTTTTACAATTTAATTCATTCTCTAAACCACTCATTATTATGTTTTCTATCTTGCTGAGTTTTAGTGGAGTGTTCTTTGGTATTGCAATCTTTAACATGAATTTCGTAATCATGATGACCATGTTAGGCATCATTTCCTTGGCGGGTATTGTTGTAAACAACTCGGTAGTTTTAATTGATTATACCGATATTTTATTAAGAAGAAAACAAGATGAGTTTGGAGTTTCTTATAATACATTATTGCCCAAAAACGAAGTAATAGAAATTGTAATTCAAGCAGGAAAAGCGCGTTTACGTCCGGTATTGTTAACCGCAATTACAACAGTTCTTGGTTTAATTCCATTGGCAACAGGTCTAAACATTGATTTCTCAGGACTATTTATCAGTTTTAATCCAGACATATATACTGGTGGAGATAATGTTTTGTTTTGGGGCCCTTTAGCTTGGACAGTTATTTTTGGGCTAACCTTTGCCACTTTCTTAACCTTGGTTATTATTCCGGTTTGTTATTATTTAGCTTATAGAATAAAACTAAAGTTGTATAAGAATGCCGAAAGGCTAGAGTCGAGCATCGCCTAATAGCAATAAAATACGATTATAAAAAATGCCGCAAACTTTGCGGCATTTTTTTGTTGGAGATAAGCTCGAAAAAAGGAGATTAATTTAAACACCCTCACTCCTTAAAACCAACCAATATAGTTACGCAACCACTCCGCACAATGCCTGTTGGGTTTTCTTGGTCGGGTACTTTAATTTCTAAGTTGATTAATCCCGATTGCTTTACTTTTAAATCTGAGATCGAAAACACATCCGAAAGCGTGTCTTTGTGGTAAACCTGCCCGCTGCTTTTATCTGTAAGTTTATAGTTTAATCCACTTAAATATTCATCAGCACAAATCAATAAACGATAGGAAAGGCCTTTGTTTAAATTCAAATCTAGTTGTGCATTTTCACCAGGTACAAAATGAGCGGCATTCATTTGGCCATTACTCATGTATGGGACTAGTTCAGGCAGGCAATTGCGCTTTGTAAAACCTTTGCATTGAGCAAATATATCGCAGGTGGTATAAGAGAGTAATGTTAGAAAAGCTATTTTTAAAAGGCTTTTCATTATCGAATAATTGAATTTCTAATTTCAGTAACCGTCTCCGTAATTTTTAAAAGCGTTGAGTCGTTCATTTCATGTCTATGCTGTTGATTGTCAATCAATAATTCATCACTTTCTTGCTTAGTCTTTATTTCCGATTCGTCTATTTTTACATAATCTACTTCATTATAATATTCTCTAAGCAAAATCATGTTGTCTTTTAAATTGTTTAACTCAATGCTTTTGCCAATGTCGCTTAGCAGTAAAATCAAATTATCTAAAGAATTTAATTGGCCGATAATTATCTCTTTAATTCCAGTAGAGCTAGTTTTTGCAGAAATCATGTGAGTTCCCAAATACAAGCCTTCTATCCACCCGCCAACTAAAACATAAGTAGAGATGTCTTGCTGATTTTGATCCTTTAAATAACTGTCATTCTCAAGAAAAAAGTCACTGATTACCTGCAATAATGTGTCTTTGTTGGCAGCATTTTTTTCTAATCGTGTAATAAACTCACGTTGAAAAGTTTGCCCAATTCCAAGGTCTTCGGCCATGACTTGAGACACTGAGAAAAATTGAATAGCATCGGCATGTTTTGCAAATAAACCGGCATAACTTAAATCTGCACCATACACACCTAAGTTTAAAGCTTTCTTAACTGTTGTCACATAAGCGTCCCGCTTTTTAGGATCGTGCAATTCTTCGTAATGGTATTCTACCCCTTCTCTTTTAAATAGAATTGTTAATTCAAGCGGGGAAGGCAGAGAATAAAAAATTGTTTTAATTTTTTCCGCTTTTACCTCGCTTGCTAGCTTTTCAATTTTAGCAGTTTCTTTGGATTTCTTATCTTCTCTTTTGTCGTTTTGGCATGCTAATGCACTTATAATTAAGCAAAAAGAGAAAAATAAAGGTAGATTCTTTTTTATCATACTGAATCAAATATATTAAAATAACTGGAAATACCGAATTTGTTATATTTTACAGTCTTTTGATTAAGTCTAATGTGCACCCAACCAATTTTCAGCACTATCCATTTCTACAGTTAGTGGTACGCTTAAATCAACAGCATGTTCCATTTTTTCTTTAATTATTTTTTTTATTTCTTCTAACTCATCTTTATGTGCGTCAAAAACAAGCTCATCATGCACTTGCAATAGCAGCTTAGATTGAAATTTTTTGGCCCTAAATTCTTTTTGTATGTTAATCATGGCAATCTTTATGATATCGGCTGCCGAACCTTGTATGGGCGCATTGATGGCATTTCGCTCTGCAAAACCTCGCATAATTGCATTTCGCCCATTGATGTCCTTTAAATACCTTCTTCGCTTCATGATAGTTTCTACATAATTATGCTCTTTGGCAAAAGCAATGCTATTATCCATGTAGGCTTTTATGCTTGGATATTTTTCAAAATAACTATCTATGATTTCTTTGGCTTCTGTTCGTTTAATGCCTAATCGTTGAGACAAACCAAAAGCTGAAATGCCATATATAATTCCAAAATTGACCATTTTAGCTTTGCTTCTCATTTCTCGATCAACTTCTGCTAAAGGCACTTCAAAAACTTTAGATGCTGTAGCAGCATGAATATCATCTCCATTTTTAAAAGATTGTATCATGCTTTCATCCTTACTTAATGCAGCTATAATCCGAAGCTCTATTTGTGAGTAATCTGCTGCTAGCAAAACATAATTCTCATTTCGAGGAATAAATGCTTTTCTAATTTCCCTTCCTTTTTCTGTTCGAATGGGAATGTTTTGCAAATTGGGATTGTTAGAGCTTAATCGGCCTGTAGCTGCTACGGTTTGCATATAACTCGTGTGAATTCGCTTCGTTTCAGGATTTACCAATTCAGGCAAACTGTCAACATAAGTTGACTTCAGTTTTTTGAGTGAACGATAATCTAAAACCAGAGGAATTATCTCATGTTTATCCGCTAATTTGCTAAGGGTATCTTCAGAAGTTGAAAATTGACCTGTTTTAGTTTTCTTCGCTTTTTCATCAATTTTTAAGACATTGAAAAGTATATCTCCCAATTGCTTTGGTGAATCAACGTTAAAGCTAGTTCCTGCTAGTTCAATTATTTTTTTCTCTAATTTTTCGATATCAGTCCCCAATTCGATAGAAAACTTTGCTAGTGCTTTCGTGTCGAGGTTTATGCCTTCAAGTTCCATATCAGCCAAAACAGAAATCAGAGGCATTTCGATTTCATCAAATAGTTTACGAACCTCGTTTTTAACCAACTCTTTTTCAAAAATTTCTTTTAATTGAAAAGTAATGTCTGCATCTTCACCTGCATATTCGACAACTTCTGCAGGGGCTATATCACGCATATTGCCTTGATTTTTACCTTTTTTTCCGATCAATGTTTCTATAGAAACAGGACGATAGCCTAAGTAGTTTTCAGACAAGACATCCATGTTGTGTTTCATGTCTGGCTCCAGCAAATAATGCGCAATCATGGTGTCGAAAAACTTCCCTTTTAGCTCGATATCGTATTTCTTTAAAATGGCTAAATCGTATTTTAAGTTTTGGGCAATGAGCTCTTTGCTTTCATCCTCAAACAAGGATTTAAACTCCTGTATTTCTTTTTTAGCTTCATCTTGGTTTTCAGAAATGGGAACATAATAAGCCTCTCCTTTTTTAATAGAAAATGCTATGCCCACCAATTCGGCACTTAATGGATCTAATCCAGTCGTTTCGGTATCAAAACAAATAGAATTGGCTTTTTTGAGTGTTTCCACTAAATCTTTCCTTTTCTGAGCTGTATCAACCAAATGGTAGTTGTGCTTTACGCTTTCTATGGTTTTCATTTCCTGTAAAACCACTTCTTCTTCTGCATCTGGTTCAGGGTTCGTATCGTTTGTGGCTGAGCTAAATAAATCTATTTGCCCACTTGGATTTGGCGCAATGGAAACTTCTTCACCCAATATTCGCTTACTCAAGGTTCTAAATTCAAGTTCTGCAAATAATTCTTCTAGCTTTTGTTTGTCTAAAGGGTCTTTCCTCAAACTTTTTGGGTCAAAGTCAACTGGTGCATCTATGATGATGGTAGCTAATTTTTTAGAAAGCAAGCCCAATTCTCTATTGGCTTCTACTTTTTCTTTCATCTTACCTTTCAAATCTGCGGTATTCGCAAGCAAGCCTTCCAAGCTTCCATAAGCTTTTAAGAATTTTTTAGCTGTTTTATCACCAACACCTGGCAAACCTGGAATATTATCTACAGCATCACCTGTCATGCCTAAATAGTCAATCACTTGCAGTGGGTCAGATATTTCAAAGCGTTCGCACACTTCCTTAATGCCCCATATTTCTGCTCGATTGCCCATTCTTGCAGGCTTGTACATGAAAATATTTTCACTTACTAATTGTCCAAAATCCTTGTCAGGCGTCATCATATAAGTTTGATAGCCTGCTTTTTCTGCTTTTTTGGCTAAGGTTCCAATGATGTCATCTGCCTCATAACCATCAGAATAAATTACAGGAATATTGAAACCTTCAATAAGTCGCTTAATGTATGGAATAGCCTTGCGTATATCATCGGGAGTTTCTTCTCTATTGGCTTTGTAGGCCGGAAACTCGATGTGTCTTTCTGTGGGAGCGCTGGTGTCAAAAACAACGGCAATATGCGTTGGCTTGTGGTTGCTTAATACTTCAAAAAGCGTAGTAGTAAAGCCATAAATTGCAGAGGTATTCAAGCCTTTGGAGTTGATCATTTGGTTTTGGCTAAAAGCAAAATGAGCTCTATAAATCAAAGCATAGGCATCAAGTAACCAAAGTATTTTTTTTTCTTCAGACATAAATTTTTTCTTTAAAAATGGAATCTCAATTTAGTGAAAAATAGGAGATTTTAACTGAGTGTATCCAACTATTTTGACTCCGCCAATACAGTTGCCAAAACGGTTTCCCCAACAGCCCTAATTGTTGATTTATCAATGATACTCATGTTGTCATCATGCGTATGCCAATGCTTCCCAAATGCTCCTGTAGATGGGTCGTATTGTATAATATCAATGCTTGGTATTTTCATGAGTTTATTTACATAAACATGGTCATCATCACCAACGTGTTGCGTTTCTTGAAACACAAAATATTTTCCATGTCCCAAGTCTCTTGCGTTTTTCCAAACCTTATTGACTATGTGTGGGGCATAATACATCGAAATGGATTCTTTTGTAAAAAAAGCATCTTTTGCACCCACCATATCGAGCAAAATTCCATAGTTGGCCGAGTAATTTGCTTTATGTGGATTAGCTCCCCAATATTGACTACCCAAGCACCAGGTTCCAGGTTTTGGAGGAGTCATTCCTCCGCTTGGTTGACCATAATCTTCGGCATCAAAAAAGATAATATCAACGCCAATGCTGGGTTGTTCTATTTGTATTTGGCGGGCAATTTCTAACAATACGCCAACACCACTAGCGCCATCATTTGCGCCATCTATCGGTTTGTTTTTATCCTTAGTGTCTTGGTCTGCAAAGGGCCGAGTATCCCAATGGGCAAACAGCAAAACACGGTTGTTTTTTTCTGGTAAATATTCGCCTATGATGTTGGTCATGTCTAGAGAAACACCGTTAAATGCAGTTACTTTTGCTTTCTGTTCGATGATGTTAAAGCCATAAGAGCCCAATTTATTGGCAAGGTATTTCCCTGTTTTACGATGGCTCTCCGTATTTGGAACACGCGGTCCAAAGTTCACTTGCTTTTCGATGAAAGCATAAGCTGAATCAGCATCAAAGTTTGGTCTTTCGACACGAGCGGGTTTTGGAGCTTCTTTTTCAGAAGTGGTGTTGTTTATCGCTTTTGGTTTTTCGCCACAAGCCCACAAAACTGCACACAAGATTGCTATAAAACCCAGCTTATTCATAAGACCACTCTGCACCATCTTTTCCATCCTTTACTACGATGTTTATTTCTTTTAATTTATCTCTAATCTTATCTGCACTTGCATAGTTTTTTTCTGCTTTAGCCGCAGCTCTAAAATCTAATATCAATTGCATTAAATGCTCGGTGATATCATTCGATTGTCGATCGTCTAGTTCTAATTTTAAACCTAAAATATCAAAGAAAAAAGTGTGATAAACTGTTTTTAAGTGTTTTAAATCATCAGCCGACACTTTCGCTTCTCCTTTTTCTAAAGCGGCAATCATTTTTAAGCCATCAAATAATTTTGAAATGGCAATGGGAGAATTAAAGTCATCGTTCATTGCTGCATACAATCCTTTTTCAAAATCAGATACATTGATGCTGCTTTCACTGGAGGGTTTTAATTGCTCTAAACGAGCCAAACCTTTACTTAATCTGTCAAAACCTTTTGAAGCAGCTTCTAGTGCGTCGTTCGAAAAATCGAGTGTGCTTCTATAATGCGACTGCAAGATAAAAAACCGAACAGTCATGGGAGAATAGGCACGTTCTAATTGAAAATTATCGCCACTAAATAATTCGGCACAAAAAATACCATTGCCTAATGATTTCCCCATCTTTTGCCCGTTGATGGTCACCATATTATTGTGCAACCAGTAATTGGCAAAGGCCTTTCCGGTATTTGCTTCGGCCTGTGCAATTTCACATTCATGATGTGGAAATTGATTTTCGAGTCCGCCGCCGTGGATGTCAAAATTTTCTCCCAAGTATTTCTGACTCATTACCGTACATTCTATGTGCCAGCCCGGATAACCTTTTCCCCAAGGAGAATTCCATTGCATGAGGTGGCTTTCATCCGCTTTTTTCCAAAGGGCAAAATCAAATCCGTTTTTCTTTTCCGATTGAGAAGACAAACTTCTATTGGCTGCGCCTTCTAGCATTTCTTCAATAGAGCGCCCCGACAATTTACCATAATGGTGATTTTTGTCGTACTGAGCCACATCAAAATAAACAGAACCGTTCATGACATAAGCAAAACCCTTTTCAATTAGACTTTCTATGTTTTCGATTTGCTCGGGAATGTGTCCTGAAGGCCTTGGATAAATATCAGCTCTTTCGACATTTAGCGCATCCATATCGCGAAAGTAGTTGTGCATGTATTTTTCTACAATGGCCATTGGATCCACTTTTTCTAAACGCGATTGCTTGGCAATTTTATCATCACCAGCATCAGCATCATCGGTAAGGTGGCCAACATCGGTAATGTTTTGAACATACTTAACCCGTGGAAATTTATGCTTCAGGTATCGATAAATCAAATCAAAAGAAACATAGGATTTTGCATGCCCAAGATGCGCATCACCATAAACGGTAGGCCCACAAACATACATACCTATTACATTGGGATCTATAGGTTTAAAAACTTCTTTTTCTCTGCTAAGGGTGTTGTATAAAACTAAATCGGAATTCATCGCAAATCTTGTGAATTAGCTTGCAAAGAAACGAATAAAGAAATTTCCGAGGTGATTATTTTGATTCTTATTTTTTTCTTAAAACAAAACCCCTTCAAGAAATACTTGAAAGGGGTTTTTTAAAAAAGATATTTGAATTATAACTTACAACTCAAACTTGATGCCTTGTGCTAAAGGCAATTCAGTACCATAATTGATGGTGTTTGTTTGTCTTCTCATGTAAATTTTCCAAGCGTCAGATCCAGATTCTCTACCGCCACCTGTTTCTTTTTCGCCACCAAATGCGCCACCAATTTCTGCACCAGATGTTCCGATGTTTACATTGGCAATGCCACAATCAGAGCCATTTACAGACAAGAATGTTTCCATGTCGCGCATGTTAGTTGTCATTATAGCTGAAGAAAGTCCTTGAACTACACCATTTTGCAAAGCTATGGCTTCTTCCAATGTGCTGTATTTCATGATGTATAATACCGGAGCAAAGGTTTCATGTTGCACTATTTCCCATGCGTTATCCGCTTCGGCAATCGCTGGTTTTACATAACAGCCAGACTCAAAGCCGTCGCCACTTAAAACACCGCCATCAACTAAGATGTTTCCGCCTGCTTTTTTCACTTCTTCTAGGGCTTTTAAATAACTAGCTACTGCATCTTTGTCAATTAAAGGACCAACGTGGTTGTTTTCATCCAATGGATTTCCAACACGTATTTGCTTGTATGCGCTTACTAGATTGTCTTTTACGGTATCGTAAATACTTTCGTGAATAATCAATCTTCTGGTAGATGTGCAACGCTGACCGCAAGTGCCAACCGCCCCAAAAACTAAAGCGGGAATTGACATTTTTAAGTCTGTTGTTTCAGTTAAGATAACGGCATTGTTTCCGCCTAATTCCAATAAAGATTTACCCAATCTTGCTGCAACGGCTTGCGCCACTATTTTTCCCATACGGATAGAACCTGTTGCCGAAATTAATGGAACTCGTTTGTCATTGGTCATTAATTCACCAATTTTATAATCGCCATTGATTAATACACTAATGCCTTCTGGTAAGTCATTTTCTTTTAGCACTTCTGCCATTATGTTTTGACAAGCAACACCACAAAGAGGTGTTTTTTCTGAAGGTTTCCAAATACATACATCACCTGAAACCCAAGCTAAAGCAGTGTTCCACGCCCAAACTGCAACTGGGAAATTAAATGCAGAAATAATTCCTACAATTCCCAAAGGATGATATTGCTCGTACATGCGGTGCATCGGTCTTTCAGAATGCATGGTTAAACCATGAAGCTGACGAGATAAACCAACAGCAAAATCGCAGATGTCAATCATTTCTTGAACCTCTCCTAATCCTTCTTGGTAAGATTTCCCCATTTCATAAGAAACCAAGGAGCCTAATGCTTCTTTTTTCGCTCTTAATTTCTCTCCAAATTGTCTGACAATCTCTCCGCGTAGTGGTGCTGGTTTTTGTTTCCAAACCTTAAAAGCAGCAGCAGCTGTTTGTACCGCTTCTTCATATTGTTGCGGCGTGGTTGCGCTTACTTTTCCAATTAATTGACCATCAACTGGGGAATAAGAACTTAATTCGAATGTTGTTGATGCTACTGATTTTTGACCAGTAGAAGTACCGTTGTTATTTTCTGATAAACCTAGGGTTTTTAAGAAATCTTTCATGCTTTATTTTTAAATTCAGCACAAACTTAACCATAGTAACTAAGAATGTAAATGATTCTGCAATGAATTAAACCGACAAATGAATTTAAAAATATTTCTGTCCTATAAAACCTTTATGGTAATTTTTATGCATGTATGATTTTAAATTCAAATCTCTGCAAATTAATAACATACGATAGAATCGCAACAAATATAAATTTATATTTTGGGATTGCCTTTTAACAAAAGGGAAGTTATTCTGAAGGATAACAAAACGAACTATATAAGCCAATTGAACTATAAATGTAAATAGGTTAGTCTGTCCCTTGAAAAAAATTGAAGAAAGATTAATGATGTCCACAAATTTTTTCACAAATCGAACTGTTGTTCATTTATATTAAAAATGAAGAAAGTGAACTTAAACCATTTCGGCCTCTAATTCTTCAATAAATTGGACCAATAATTCCATTTTTACATGATCCATCACTACTATTTTCCACCAGCTTGGTCGATGTTCGTAAGTGTCGGCAACAAGTTCATATTTTCTAGCAATTGCATCGGGAATTTGATTGGCTCGAATGGTCACAATGTTGATGTGAGGATTTCTAAAATATCTTAATCCAAGTTTATCTAATTTTTCGCAGAGGTAGTCAGTTCGTTGTATGAGTTCATTCATTTTGTTTTTCCAGCCGATAGCACCATAAGACATGAGTAACATCCATATAACTATAGCATTTGCGCCGCTTCTGCTACCACAAATTGTATAATCAAGGCCTGGCACATATTGGGCTTCATCGGTTGTAACATAATGCATAAAACCTTTGCGAATTAAAAATAAACCAGTGCCGTATGGGGCTTGTAACATTTTATGCGCATCAATCGAAATGGAACTAACCCTTGGATTGCTGAAATTGTGCTTGCTCTTCGGATTTGTAAACGGATAGATGAAACCACCAAAAGCAGCATCTAAATGAATTTTAAAAGGAAATTCTTTTTCTTCCAGAAAACTAGCAATGGGTTCTATTTGATCTACGGAACCAAACATGGTAGTAGAAAGATTTATAATGACAATAAAGTATTTGATTCCATTTTTTCTAGCTTGGCTTACTTTCTCTCGAAAGGTGTCTTCTTGAATTTGCCTGCTTTCATCATCAACAGGAAGCATGATGGGTTTTATTTGCAACAAATCGCAACCTTTGGCAATAGAGTAGTGGGTGTCTTCAGAAAAGATAACGCCAACTTGTTCTGGCTTAGCTTCGTATTCTTTTCGAAAATAATTTCGATAAATCCACATGGCTTCGAGGTTTGCTTCTGTTCCCCCAGTTGCTACATAACCATCTTGTTGCCCTTTTCTGCCTTTAAAAATTTGTTCGGCACATAAGGTTATTAATTCTCTTTCTATTTCCTGTGTTCCATTAAAAATAGGTGAACTATCATGCCCAAGGGTATGGCATCCGATATGGTTTGGATTTGCAATTAAGGTTTTCAAAAAGGGAGCTTTTTTCAAAAATTCAGCATCTTTATAAAACTCTTCTTGGTCTAAATAAGTACCAGGTATTCCTAAAATGGGATTGTTGTGATAATTTTGATTTTTAGCCAATGCATCATCAACCCGCTTTAGTATTTCGGATCGAGTTAATGCATTCCAATTCATTCCAATTTTATTCATGACAAGTTATAATTTCTGTAGATTCTGCTACTATTTTAGGACTGAGTAAAGGAATCCCAAGGTTCATTCCTCTCAATATAAAAACAGCACCAATGATTATAATAAAAACAGGGTTCGCTTTTTTAATTTTGTTTTTAAAAGATAGCTTTAAGCTGCTGCCCATAATTGAAACAGCAAGCATTAAGGGTAATGTTCCAAGCCCAAAAAGGAACATAAATAAACCTCCATTTAAAGGGTTTGCCATGGCTGTTGCACCTGCTAAGCCCATATAAACTAGCCCGCAGGGTAAGAGGCCATTTAGCAGGCCAATGCTTAATAAATTAATAGGAGATTTGTTGCCAAATCGTTTCCCGAGACTGCCTTTCACCGCGCCAACATAAAGGTTCCATTTGCTGAATAGGCTGAGGTTTCTTTTTAAGAAAAAGGGGATTAATATACTTAATATCATTCCAATACCAACGAGGATAGACAAGCTCTGTTGAAAGCCAGCCAGAGCAACTCCAAAACCCAATAGTCCAAAACCCAAACCTAGAAAAAAGTATGTGGTCAACCTTCCAAGATTATATAATAGGCTACCGAAATAAATGGACCAAACAGAGGCTCTATTAAGTGGAAGTGCAAATGCAATTGGGCCGCACATACCTACACAATGCATGCTTCCTAATAAACCAATTGTAAATGCAGTCCAATATTCCATTTAGGGTATAATTATAATGTCTTCTTGAAAATATTCTTTACCCTCATTTTCCCACTCTGTTTTTACGAGGTATTTTCCTTTTAGAAATTTGTTTAAATCAATTTCTTGTACCCCTTCATCAAGGTCAATTGTAGCGTCAAAATCAGCACTTTTGTCAGAAGGCCTAAAGAAGTGAATTAAACCAGATGTAGCACTTTTAGATTTGGGAAAATCGAGAATTAAATGCCCATCTTTCACACTAATTTTTAGTTTATCATCTAGGGCATAAGCATTTGTTGATCTGTCGATTTTACCTTGAAATTCAATTTCTTGCTGATAATAATCTTCAGTAACTAGCTCGTATTTTTCACCAAAAGCCATATAAACCATAGCCAACACAAAAACAACGAATGTGATGTAAAGCGCAGCGATTCCAGAACCCCAATTTATTTTCATTTTCTTTTTCGTTTAACAGGTGCAAGAAAGCTAGTTTCGTAGCTGTCCATTAATTCTCCATCTTGATTATAAATTCCTATGCTGATATCAGATTTTCTATCCTCGAGTAAGGATTTGTCGATGTAAACAAAAAAGGTTCCTTCGGTCATGGATTCAGCAGGAACGATTAAATTTTTATGACCAATCATTTCTATACGACCTTCGGTGTTTAGCAAGCGGATATCTGCGGGAATACTGTCAAAGGTTTTGTTGATTACCTTGTAGTTATACATGTTGCTGATGATGTCGTTTTCGTGCTTTTGATACTCTTGCCCTGGAGTTTTTAAAACAGTAATATCAATTTGAGGTCTGCTTAACAATAAGAAAGTGACAAGCGCTAAAATCAAACTTAAAACAATGGTATATCCAATTATTCTAGGAGTCCAAATTTTCCCTTTCTTGCTCACTATGTTTTCTTCCGAATCATATCTGATAAGCCCTTTTGGCAGCCCAACACTTTCCATCATGTGGTCGCAGGCATCTATACAAGCAGTACAGTTAACGCATTCTAGTTGTGTTCCGTTTCTAATGTCAATGCCTGTAGGGCAAACATTAACACATTGATTGCAGTCAATACAGTCTCCTTTTTTGGTTTCTTCACGACTTTCGTTCTTACGAAATTTGCCGCGTATTTCACCTCGAATGTAGTCATAGGCAACAACTATGGAGTTTCTGTCAAGCATTACCCCTTGCAACCTTCCATAGGGGCACACAACGATACAAACTTGCTCGCGAAACCAGGCAAATACAAAGTAAAAAACACCGGTAAACAATAAAATAGATATTAGTCCAGCAATGTGATTAGCGGGTGAATCTGTTACAATTTCGATTAAAGCTTCTGAACCAATAATGTAGGCTAGGAAAGTATTAGATACAATAAATGAGATTGCTAAAAAAACAAGTGTTTTTAGCCCTTTCTTTCTAATCTTTTCGGCATTCCAAGGGCTGTCATTTAATTTTTTTTGTTGTTTAAAGTCACCTTCTATCCAGTATTCTATTTTTCGGAATACCATTTCCATAAAAATTGTTTGTGGGCAAACCCAGCCACAAAAGATTCGGCCAAAGACAACGGTAAAAAGGACAATAAATAAAACCATGCAAAGCATGATCAGTACAAAAATGTAAAAATCTTGAGGCCAAAAAACTTGCCCAAAAATGACAAATTTTCGCTCAAAAATATTTAATAGTAAAAGGGGTTGCCCGCCTATGCGGATGAAGGGTCCTGAGAAAAGTAAGGTTAGCAAAAAAATGCTAACCCATACTCTGTAATTGTGTAATTTACCTTTAGGTTTTTTTGGATATATCCATTGTCGTTTTCCCGATTCATCGATAGTACCGATAGAATCGCGAAAACTTTGGTCCATATATTTTTCCTTTTCTTCCAAATTAACTATTTTTTACTCTGTCCACTTTTCACCCTGAGGAGCTGTGCCGCCCGCTGGGTTGCTTCCTTGAAGGCTTAATACATAACTTGAAACTTGTTGAATTTGTGTTGGATTAAATTGACTTTGCCAAGCAATCATACCTTTTGCAGGAACTCCGTATTTTATGGTCGCGAAAACTTTGCCAATACTTCCTCCATGAATCCAATATTCATCAGTTAAGTTTGGCCCTGCACCACCACCACCATCTGCTCTATGACAGGTTGCACAATTGCCCGCATATATGGCTGCTCCTTTTTCAAGGTCTGCTTCGCTAATCATAAGGCTTACATTGTCCTCAGTAACTTGGTCGCCAGCTTCTGCCATAGCAGTTTCTTTTTCGATAGCAGCTTCTGCCATTTCAGTAAGGTACTCTTCGGTTTGCAATTGCCCATCGCCTGTTACATGATACCTAAACATGTAAACAAAAGAAAAAATGATTGTTCCGTAGAACATGTATTTCCACCAGGGGGGCAAATTGTTATCAAGTTCCCTTATTCCGTCATATTCGTGGTCAAGCATAACATTTGACTCGTCTTCAATTGGAACATTATCGGTTAAACTTGAATTGATTACATCAAAAACTGAATCTTTTTCATCTTCAAAACTTTCACCACTTTGAAGCTTAATCATGATTTTTAAGGTATTAAAAAGATACATGATGATGGCAGCCAAGAATAAGATAACAACAGTTAAGGTGATAAATAAGCCTTGAGACATTACAAAAGGGACTGCTTCTGTTGAGTTTGGAGCTGCATTCGCATTGATAGAGCTTCCAATTAAAACAATTCCAATAATTGCTTTGGCAATTGTATTTGTATTGTTGTTGTGATTAAACTTTCTGTTGATGCTAATGATGGATCTAGCAATTGCATTTATTACAAGTAGTAAAATAACAATAACCAATAGCATAATTGTTAGTAAGGCAATATCTGAAACCCCTGATACATAGGTGTTGTCTTGAGCAAATAATGCACTTGGTAAGATGCTGAAGGCTATAAATGCCTTCCATTTTGTTGCTAATTTATTTTTCATGAGTTCGGAGTGTTATTAGTTAATTCGGAATTCACTTGATCGTCCGCATTTAATGGGAGATTTGATAAAAGTTCTATTTCTGTTTTCTTCATATTTATTACCCAAACAAATAATACAATAAAGAATAAGAAGAAAATGATAAAGGATATTAAAGGAAAAATTCCAATTCCTGCAATGGTATCCATATTGTGTTTAATAAATTTTAACATGGCTTTTCCTATTTTTCGTTAGTTTCTTTTGATTCTATATCTCTACCCAATCTTTGTAAATAAGCAATTAAAGCAATAATCTCTCGATCTGGAGCTACTTCAAACCCATCTTCTTCAAGCAAATCTCTCATGCTTTCAACTATTTCGTTGGCTTGTCGCTCTATATCTGCATTTGCTTTTTCAGGAAAATCTTCAGCATAAGGAACTCCAAGAGTTATCATCGCTCTAATTTTAGCAGCAGTCATGGTGGTATCATAAGACTTGTCTAACAACCAAGGATATGCAGGCATAATTGAACCATCAGATACACTACGTGGATCATACATGTGTTTGAAATGCCAAGAATTCGGTTTTCTCAATTTAGCAGAACCTTCTCTGGCCAAATCTGGTCCTGTACGTTTAGAACCCCATAAAAATGGGTGATCATATACAAATTCTCCAGCTTTAGAATACTCTCCATATCGTTCTGTCTCTGATCTAAATGGTCGTATCATTTGAGTGTGGCAGTTTACACAACCTTCTTGTATGTATATATCTCTACCGTGTAACTCTAGTGGGGTGTATGGTTTTACAGCTTTTATTGTAGGTACATTAGATTCTACTAAGAATGTTGGAACCATTTCGATAACTCCACCAATAAGTATTACAATTAAAGACCCGATTAACATTTGAGTTGGTTTTCTTTCAAACCATCTATGCCAATGCTCGTCTTTGTAATTTTTACTCAATGGAACCAAAGCCGGTGCTTCTGCATGTTCTTCTCTTACAAAAGTTCCTGATTTAGCAGTAAGGATTAAGTTGACCACCATTACAATAGCACCTATTAAGTATAAAGTACCACCAACAGCTCTATACATATACATTGGGATAATGTTGGTAACGGTTTCTAAAAAGTTAGGATAAACTAAAAATCCATCTTTTGTAAAGTCATTCCACATTTGGCTTTGAGCGAAACCTGCCCAATACAACGGAATTGCATAAAAAAGAATACCCAAGGTTCCAATCCAGAAATGGAAGTTGGCAAGTTTTTGAGAGTATAATTTAGTTTTAAATAGTATTGGCCATAAGAAATAAAGCATACCAAAAGTTAAAAATCCGTTCCAACCAAGGGCTCCAACATGAACGTGAGCGACAATCCAATCGGTAAAGTGAGCAATCGCATTTACATTTTTCAAGGAAAGCATTGGACCTTCAAAAGTTGCCATACCATAAGCGGTAATGGCTACAACCATAAATTTAAGCACCACAGAATCTCTCACTTTATCCCATGCACCTCTTAAGGTTAAGAGCCCGTTTATCATACCACCCCAAGAAGGAGCAATTAACATCACTGAAAAGACTACACCTAATGATTGCGCCCAATCAGGTAAAGCGGTATAAAGCAAATGATGAGGCCCCGCCCATATGTATAAGAAAATTAGAGCCCAAAAGTGAATAATCGAAAGTCGATAAGAGAATACAGGTCTATTTGCAGCTTTCGGAACGAAATAATACATCAGACCTAAATATGGGGTAGTTAAAAAGAATGCAACCGCATTGTGCCCATACCACCATTGCACTAAAGCATCTTGTACTCCTGCATACCAAGAATAACTTTTCATAAAACTAACTGGTAATGCAAAAGAGTTTACAAGGTGCAAAACAGCAACGGTAACAAAAGTTGCGATGTAGAACCAAATTGCAACATAAAGGTGACGTTCTCTTCGCTTAAGGATAGTTGCAAACATATTCCAACCAAATACCACCCAGATTAATGTAATAGCAATATCAATAGGCCATTCTAATTCGGCATATTCTTTAGAACTTGTATATCCGAGAGGTAGAGTAATGACAGCTGAAACAATAATTAATTGCCAACCCCAAAAGTTAATCTTACCTAACAATTTACTCCACATCGGAGTTTTTAGCAATCGAGGTAAAGAGTAATAAACCCCAGCAAAAATTCCATTTCCAACAAAAGCAAAAATGACTGCATTTGTATGAAGTGGTCTCAACCTTCCAAAAGAAGTATATTCAATACCTAAGTTCCAAGAAGGAAAAATTAACTGAAATGCGATCGTAAGACCGACCACCATACCAGTAATCCCCCAAAACATGGTGGCGTTGGCAAATAGCCTAACAATATTATTGTCGTAGCTAAATTTTTCGATTAAAGTGTTATTGTTCATTCGTATTGTTTTTATCGTTTTTAGTGTTTGTTGTGTTTCCTTTTTCGTCAAATAGCATTCTAACCGATGGAGTATAAGAATCGTCGTATTGTCCTGATTTTACCGACCAAATAAAAGCCACAAGAAAACCAAGTGCAACAACGAAGCTTGCAATTATTAAAATAATGAGTACGCCCATAAATAGAATTTAAGCAAAGGTGTAATAGTTGACATTGTTAAAAAATGATAAATGTCAGGTTTTTTTAACTTGCTTTAGAGAAAAAAGGGGTATTAGAAAATTTGTTTTTCTATACGATATGCTTTCCAATTAACGGCTAAACTTACAAAGCCAACTACACTTACTGAACTTAAAGGCATTAAAATGGCTGCATAAACTGGTGAAAGTAATCCTTGCACTGCAAGGGTTAGTCCCACTAAATTGTATAAAAATGAAATAACAAAAGAGATAATAACTATTCTCTTGCAGCTTTTTGTGAAAGCCAGGTAAGTAGCTAAATTTTCGAAATGTTCAGCACCCAAAATTATATCACAGGCTGGCGAAAAGGCATTGGTGTCCTCAGCTATTGCTAAACCCACATCACTTTGATTTAAAGCTCCTGCATCATTTAGTCCATCGCCTATCATCATCACTTGCTGTGATTTTTGAATTTGCTTGATGTAATTTAATTTATCCTGTGGACTTTGATTAAACAGCATCTTGATTTTATGGCCAAATATTGTTTTTAGTTTTTCTTGCTGACCGTCATTGTCTCCTGATAAGATGGATAATTCGTATGATTCATTTAATTTTTGAGCTAGAGTTTCTAGGCCTTTTCGATATTCGTTTTTTATTAAATAATGCCCTAAATACTCCCCATCTTTTTCAATTACAACAATGGTTTCTTTAGCATTGATTAAGTCCGGTTTAATCCATTTGGCAGACCCAATTCTAAATGATATTTGATTTATTCTCGCTTGCATTCCCTGACCAGCGATTTCTTCAAATTGTTCAATTTCTAATAATTCGACTTTAGGTATGAAAGCTAATATTAATCGACTAAGCGGATGATTACTTTGATAAAAAATAGAACGAATAGCAGCTTGTTCACCTGGCGATAGAACTTTGCCGATGTATTCAATGTTTTTATGTCTGCTATAGGTTAAAGTTCCTGTTTTATCAAAAACAAGGTGGCTTAGTTTAGCCATAGTTTCTATCACAAAAGAGTCTCTCAAATAGCATTTTTGGCGACCTAGCCAACGGCTACCATGGCCAAAAGTAAAAGGGGCAGCAAGTGCTAAAGCACAAGGGCATGCAACAATTAAAACTGCAGAAACAACTTGAATTGCTTTTCCTAAACCATGCTGCATTTGCCATAGTCCGGATAAAAGCGCTATAATTAAAATGATGGGAGTAAACCATTGGCTAATTTGATCGGTCATTTCAGAAAATGAGCTCGAGTAATGTTGTTGACCAGATTGTTCGTTCCAAAGTCGAGTTAATTTGCTTTGCGATAAAGGTCGAATGGCTTCAACAATAATGGATTCGCCTTCTTGTTTTCCACCGGCGTAAATTCGATCTCCAGAAACCATTTTAATTGGATCCGATTCACCTGTTGCAAAGCTATTGTCAATGTTGGCTTCGCCAGAAATTAATATGGCATCAACCGGAATAAGTTCTCCATTTCTAATTCTTAAACGGTCTCCCTTTTTTATATCATTCACAGGTGTGCTTACTTCGATTCCTTTTTTAGAAATTCTTGAAACTGAAATGGGGAAGTAGGATTTATAGTCTCGCTCAAAAGATAATTGATGGTAGGTTTTTTCTTGAAAAATTCGGCCAATTAGCAAAAAGAAAAGCAAGCCACAAAGCGAATCGAAATAGCCAGGCCCTGTTTTACTAATGATTTCATAGCTGCTTCTGAAATACAATACAAACAAACCTATAGCAATTGGAATGTCTATATTTAAACGCCTTTGTTTCAAGCTTATCCACGAAGATTTAAAATAATCTTGTCCGCTATATATTGCGACAGGCGTTGCTATAATCAAGTTTAACCAACCAAACCATTTTGAAAACTGATCGAAACTATGCTCATCTAGACCAAAGTACTCTGGCAAACTCATCAGCATAATGTTTCCAAATGCAAAACCTGCTAATCCAATTTGATAAATGAGCCTTCGGCTAACTTTTTTTCGTTTGTTTGGACTTAATTGGTCTAAAGTGATTTCGGGTTCATAGCCTAAACTAGCAAGCAATTCTACAAGTTTTCTAAGGCTTAAGTATTCATTTTTAAAGCTAATCGATATTTCCTTTTTCATGAAATTGACTCGGCTGCTACTTACTCCTTCATGAAGTTTATAGAGGTTTTCTAATAACCACAAGCAAGAACTACAATGAATTTGAGGAATAAAAAAGTGAACCTTGCTAATGGACTCATTTTTAAAATCTACGAGCTGCTCAATGATGGATTCATTTTCTAAATACTCAAATTTGTTTTCTGTTTTTATTTTGGGTGTTATACCAGGCATTTGCTCTATCCGATAGTAGTCGCATAGATCATTTTGAGCAAGAATTTCATAAACTGTTTTGCATCCATGACAACAAAACTGCTTTTCATCAAAAATAATCAACTCTACATCGCAAGCATCGCCACAGTGGTAGCAGACTTCAGCTTTTATTTTAGAGTTTGTTTTATTCATAGTAGAAGGTGGCAAAATTTCTTTTAATTGTCTCTTTAAAGTATGATATTTGTCATGAAACTGTATTCACACCATGAGTAAAAAAATTCATTCGATTTCTTGTCTTAATTGTAGCTCATGGAATAAATCTGTTTTTTGTGATTTGCAATCCGATCAACTTGAAAACATAGATAACCATAAAAGCAGTGACTTTTATGAAAAAGGGGAAACGATTTTTAAAGAAGGTGGTTTTGCTAGAGGTTTGTTTTGTGTAAAGAAAGGAAAAATCAAATTAAGCAAAATGGGTCCAAGCGGCAAAGAACAAATTATTCGCTTTGCTAAAGATGGCGATATCATGGGCTACAACTCGATGTTGAGTAAAAGCAAACTGAGTAGCACTGCTGTAGCTTTAGAAGGTTCAATAGTTTGTTTTGTTCCAGCGAATGATTTTTTTGGGCTTATAAAATCTGACCCAAACTTTAGTTTGAAAATGTTAGAATTAACAGCCAAAAATTGGAATGAAGCCTCCCGTTTGATTACGGATATGGCTCAGAAAACAACTAAACAAAGGCTTGCCGAAATGCTTTTGTGGTTAAAAGAAACATTTGGCTTGGATGAAGAAAACTGCATTAATGTCAAATTAAGTCGAGAAGAAATTGCAAATCTAGTTGGTACAGCTACAGAAGCAGTAATCCGCTTAATTGGAGAATTAAAAAAAGAAAAGCTAATATCTTTAGATGGCAAAAGAATTAAATTGCTCGATATCCACGGTTTAGCAATGTTAGCAAATCGATTGGAATAACCGAACCACTAATCTAATATCGTTAGTCCGATAGTTATCGTTTTAGTTAATTCAGTTGAATTGTGTTGAATTTTTGAAACGGTTTTAAAACCGCCTTGCAGAATAAACAAATAATTGGCAATTGCATAAATGTCTTTATAAGGCGAAATCTGACCTTGATTAACACCGTATTGCAAATAGTTAATAAATGCTCGTTCAAAATTTCCTTGATATATTGACAATTGAGCGCAAATGTCATGATTTGTATTTGCCAATTCCGCAATAGAATTAATTAAGAAACAACCATTTTTAGTTGTGCTAGAACATGCTTTTTGCACATCAGTTTCAAAAAGGTAATATAAGCCCTGCCTAACATTGACGTATTGGTATAAGAAGTCTGCTATTCTTTTGGTTTCAAGTTCTTGATACAAGGAGATGGACTTATTAAACAATTCGTTTTTACTTTCAAAAGTCGCGTATATACTTGCTCGATTTATACCTAAATGATCTACTAAATCTTGCATTGAAGTTGCATGATAACCTTTATTCCAGAAAAGATTCATTGCTTTTTCTAATACTTCATTTTGGTCAAATTGTTTTACTCTTGCCATTTTAAAGGGTTAATAATTGTTGAATATATAAGTCAAAAGTAAACTTGTTTTAGTTAGATTAGAACAATCGTTCTAAAAAACTTTTAGAAATTCTAAGAAAATCTTCCTTGAAATATCTTAAAGGATAATAATTAATTTTTTATCATAAGTTAATTATCCTAGCAAATGAATAAAAATCTGCTTATTTTGAAAATTGAAATTTTTAGTTGCCTTTTTACTTATTTGATTTGTCTTTAAGAAGTTACCTATTTTTTCTTTTATTGCTTTGTTGTTGCTCTAAATTAATACTCGCACAAACTGATAAGATTACTCAAGATTTACCTACCACATATAATATAAACAGGTGGACTACGCAGGATAATTTACCCCAAAATTCAGTTAATGCTATACTACAGGCATCTGATGGTTTTATTTGGATAGGAACATATGGAGGACTTGTTCGGTTTGATGGATTGCGATTTCATAGAACAAATAGCAAGACCCTTGATTACGAAAGAGTAATAAATATATTTGAAGATTCGAAACAAAATATTTGGGTTGGCACAGAAAATAACGGAGTATTTAAATATAATAAAGATGAGTTAATCCACTTTTCTACCTCAAATGGGTTGCCTGCCAATGGAATAAGCGGAATTGCAGAAGGTGCCAATGGAGAAATAATTGTGTTAGTTCAAGAAAGGGGATTAGTTGTAATTAAAGAGGATTCTATAATTAGGGTTTCTGAACAAGAACTAAATGGAAAAATGGCTTTACAGGTAATTGTTGATGAAAATAATATTGCTTGGATTAGTTCTTCGGAGGGTGTTTATAGCTTTACAATTGAAACAGGAATATTAAAATGGGTAGCAGACTCTAAACCACCAAATGATGATTTTGGGATTTCATTAAGTTCTGAAAATGAATTGTATTATATGAATAGAACCGCAATCTATAAGGTAAACCGTAAAAGCTATTCATTAGAAAAAAGATATTCGATTAGCGAACCAATATTAGCCAAACAGTTTCTTGCGATAGATAGTATTACTTTTTATTTTGGAGTTCAGAAAAAAGGGCTTTATTGTTTAATAAATGGGAATAAGCAATTAGTAGCTAAAGAAATGGCTGAGATAAGAGGAAATGTATCAGCAATTTATTATAAAAATAAGGAAGAAATCTGGTTGGGGTTCAATGGTGGCGGATTGATTAAACTAAGTTTAAATGATGTGAAGTATATAAAAGGTCATTTAGCTTCTGAAATAATTTTGGCAATTCATAAAGATGCTGCTCAAAATTTGTGGGTTGGAACCAATGGAGGGCCACTATACAAAAGGGATAAATATGGAGAAACAATAATATATAAGAAAGGTGACAATGGACCTGATTTTGATGTTTGGTCAATCGCTTCTGATGGGAGAGGAAAAGTTTGGGTTGGAACTTTTGGTTTTGGAGTGTTTGAATTAGATCAAAGCAAGTCTAACACCTTTAAAGCCCTTAATATGGATGGGATAAAAAACCATACTATACTTGCTATGAAGTATGATACATCTAAAGATCGATTGTTAATAGGGACAGATTTAGGTGGGATTTATTCATTAAAAGACACGCTCTGGGCGAATCTTATCACTTTTGAAGAAGTAGGTTCGAGGATTACAAAAATTGAGTTTTCTCCTAAGAATGAGCCTTACTTTGCTACACTTAATAATGGTTATTTCGTGTTTTCAGAAGGGAACTTAATTAATTTTTCAAAACAAAATGGGCTCCCTTCTAACAATATAAGAGAGTTATTTTTCGACAAAAATGGACAATTGTGGATAGGGACTTATGATAAAGGACTTGTTGTAAAAAAAGGAGATACCTTCAAAAATTTAACCACTGAAGAAGGATTAAAAGAGAACTTAATTTCAAGTATAAATATTGATAACCAAGATAATATATGGTTAAGTGGAAATAACGGAATATATAAAATTGGTAAAAAGGAAATTCAAGAAGTATTCGATAAGAAACAACATAGAGTTTATCCGCAGACATTCAATAAAAACAGGGGAATGAATATTTCTGAAACCAATGGAGGCTTTCAACAATCTAGCATTTTGGATAGTAATCAGCAACTTTATTATCCTACAATGCAAGGTTTAGCAGTGCTAGAGCCAGACTTTATAAAGAATGACCCTTTGATTAACTTCGTAGAAATTACTGAACTTACTTTTAAAGACAGCTCTATTTTATCTCCCCAGAAAGTGATGCTTGATAAGGATATTAGGGATTTAAGTTTTCATTTTACCTCTCCTTATTTCCTTTCACCAGAATTAATTGAATTTGAATACTGGCTAGAAGGGTATGATAAAGCTTGGCGAAGTGCGGGAAATAATAGGTTTGCAAATTACACTCAATTACCTCATGGTGATTTTACTTTTAAAGTAAGAGCAAAAAATAATCAAGGAGTTGTTGGAAATGATGTGGCTTTTTCAACCATTACTATTGCTTCCTTTTTTTATGAAACTACCTGGTTTAAAGTGTTTTGTGTTGTTGGATTTTTGAGTTTACTAGTCTTTGTGTTTATCAGAAAGCAACAATTAGCAAAAAAACGGGAATTAAGTTTAATGCGGGAGGTAGATCATAGAACTGCTGAACTAAAAAATGAAAAAGAACAAACTGAGTTGGCTTTGAAAAGACTGGCGATACAATCAAAAGAACTGGAAAAGGCAAATAGGGCAAAAACGGTGTTTTTTTCAAATATTTCTCACGAACTAAAAACACCTCTGACCTTAATAAAAGGACCCATAGACACTATTTTACAGAACTACAAGAGTGAATTAAACCCATCGATACATGAAGACTTAGGTTTTATTCAAAAACACAGTATTCGCCTAACTAAATTGATTAACCAATTATTGGATATAGCTCGTTCTGAAGACGGGAAGCTTCAAAAAGAAATTAAAATATTTGATTGTATTGAATTGATTGAAAATATAGTTGCACAACATCAGCAATGGTTTGAAAGGAAAGAAATAAAAGTTGTGATTGAAAATCCTGAGCAAACTTTGATTGGGAAATCAGACCCCGACTTAGTCGAAAAAATAATCAATAATTTATTGTCGAATGCATTAAAATTTACTCCGTTGCAGGGCTATATATATATACGAATCAATTTAGTTAACAATAGATTAAAGATAGAAGTTGAAGATTCGGGAGAGGGAATAAAACCCGATGAGATACCGCACGTTTTTGACCGGTTTTTTAGGTCTGACACGAAAGAAAATAGTAATAAAACTGGAAGTGGGATTGGCTTGTCTCTTTCCAAACAATTTTCAGAAATTTTAGAAGGGAGCTTGACTGTAGAAAACCGTAAAAATTCGGGCGCCTGTTTTACACTAGAAATCCCTTTTGAGGAGTCAGAAGAAAGCGTTATAATCGTAAAAACAAATCCTATAATAAATAAGCCCAAAAACCTAGCTCCTATTCGTATTGTAAATAAAAGCAAGGATGAATTACCACTTGTTTTATTGGTAGAAGATCATGAAGATATTCGAAAGTTTATTCGCAAAAACCTAGAGACACAATATCAAATAATTGAAGCAGAGAATGGAGTTCAAGGTTTTGAAATGGCCAAAAAACATGTGCCCGATTTAATTATTTCAGACATAATGATGCCAAAAATAGACGGGGTTGAATTTCTTAAAATGTTAAAGAGTAATAAGGAGACCAACTTTATTGGAGTAATTATGTTAACGGCAAAAGGCGCTGATAAAACAAAAATTGATGCTTGGCAAAAAGGTGCTGAAGCATATTTATCAAAACCTTTTAATGTAAACGAGTTAAACGCTATAATTAATAGTGTTTTGAGTAATAGGTTAAGGTTGCGAAACCATTTTTTAAATCAAAAATCAGAAGAGCAAACTAAGGGTGGTCAGAATAATAATGACTTTGAAACTAAATTCCAAAAAATATTAACTCAAAACTTAGCTAACCCTGACTTTAGTTGGAGTAAATACTTAACTGAATTTGCAATGAGTCAGTCAACATTTCAGCGAACAGTGAAAGATAAATATAACAACACACCACTAGGCTATTTAAAGCAAAAGAGGTTAGAGCAAGCAAAACAACTAATTACAGAGAATAAAAATAATGTTGCTGAAATTGCTTATGCCTGTGGATTTAATAGTGTATCATATTTTAATAGACTTTTTAAAGAAGAGTACGGTAGCACTCCTACAGGCTTATCACAAAACTAAATCAACCCATAACATTTAATCTTATTGTTAAAAGGAAAGCATTTTACCTCAACCGATGCATTTCTCATGCCTCAAACACTCAGTAGAACTAAAATTGTAATATCAGCTTGTTGTGCTGAGTTATTTATCGACGACAAGAGAGAATGCTGTGTCGAAGCCAAGGCAAATACACATTTGACCATTTTGTGCAAGCATTTGACCAAATAGTGCAATTCTAAATAAATATTAACCCCGTGGTTTGTGTTTGAATTTTAAAACACACTAGATGATTGGAATTTCTCTTTCTGCATTAAATGACTCCACTTCATTAATTCACACTAAGTTTCTCTTTATAGAGTCCAGTAATGTTGAGCTTGGTATTAAAGGGTTTGGTCGAGTTGCTGTATGCAAAGCTATAAAATCCAAAACATTCGTAATGAAAAATATTCTTAATCAAACTGCTGAGGATGATTTTTTGGGAAACGGTAGGAGTAAAGTTGGCCATTTTTTCGAAGATACTTATAGTGATTATTTTACTTCAGCAACTTGTTATTTTCAGCCAACACGATATACATTTAATGATTCAGCTGACTTATATATAGAAGATAAAGAAGTCGTAAGTGCAATTTTTAGCATTTACCAATCCGACCACAGTTTCTTCAGGTCATCAATACAATCCAGTTTACAACCGCATGATCCAAGATCTGCAGTTCATGAATATAAACGAACTCAACGTACTTAAATTAAAGACCTTTTTATTTACCTAAACTTATTAGTTATGAATGCCTTAACAACGAAATACATTAGATTAAAAGTTAAATATCGTGTTTATTTGTTGTCGTTAGTGATACTTACCTTACTACCTGCTTCTAGTTTTTCTCAGATTAAATTCACCATTAGTGCTACAAGTACTTCTGCTACCAGCATTACGGTTACAGGATCTGGCTCTGCTACAACAAACGGTAAAGGTAATGCATGGACTAGTAGTAACGGATTCAACCAAATATTTGGAAATTCTTCTTTTAACTATGTTAATTCAAACCTCAACTTCCAAACCTTTAGCTTGTCGGGTAACCTTCAGCTTACTGATGGTGTATCCCCTATTAATTTTAGTGCTATTGTATTGGACGATGATGTTGGTAGCGACTATGATGATTTCGCTCTCAACGTAAGTTCATTGACTTCCATGGCAAGTAATACTTCTTATACCCTTTCGGGAAGTGCTACGTTTGACATTTCTGGAACGGCAACTTTTGCTGACTTCATCACAGGTACTTTTTCCGGAACTTTTAGTGGAGTTCAAGCAGGTTTTTCTAATTTTAGTACATCTGACATAATCATTGAAGTATTGTTGGGCACACCTAATATTAATCCATCTCCCAAACTTGTCTCCATTGAACGCAACAACCCTTCCACACAAAATACAAATAGCAACAATCTACAATTTAAAGTATCATTTGATCGAAAAATCAGTAATTATCAAACCTCAGATTTTGTTGGAACGAATACTTTAGCCAATAATTTAATTATCAATACTATTTCTACTGAGAACGATTCTACATTATTAGTAAATACAACAGTTAATTCAAATGCAGCAGGAGATGTTGGTATAGGTATTAAAGGAGTTGGTGGTATTGCAGGCAGCAATGGCATAGTTTCTTTTATTGAGAAAGATACAATTGCTGAAACAGGCACGATCAACGATTATCTCAACCAGGCTACTATTGGACAAACTTTTACTACTACTCAAGCTGGCGCTGTTACTAAAATAACCTTGGCTTATAATGCGGCAAACCACAACTTTTCTGGTACCGCAGATTTAAAAATCTATTCTGGAGACAATTCTTCGGGTGGAGGAACGGAAATTCATACTCAACAAGTAAACATTAGCAGTGGCAGTGGAGATACTTTTATTTTAAATGATACCATTCAGCTAAATAATAGCAGCACCTATAGTTTTGAGTTGAGCAACTTTAGTGGTTCTGGTTATGCAATTAATGCAGCCAAATCAGGTAATTATACAGGTGGAAAAGCCTATTTTACCAATAGTAATGCGTCTCATGCCAACTTTGATTTAGATTTTGAATTAGTCTTGGAAAGTGGACTTCAAGCACAAAGCTTAGATGGGACTGCTCCTGCTATTTCAGAAGTTTATACTTACACCCCAGTTCCATTAGTTACAGTTAGCTTACTTTCTATTGAAAGAAACAATCCAATAGCTGCCTCAACGACATCAAATAACATGCAGTTCAAAGTCAATTTTAATAAAGATGTGTTGGCAGTTGATTCATCAGACTTTGCATTGAGCGGTTCGGCTTCAAGTCATACAACCATACAATCTGTGAATAAAGTGAATGGAAGCCAATATTTAGTGAATTTAGCTACCACAAATCCAACAAGTGGTACACTTGGGTTAGATATAAAAGGGGTTGATGCTAGTGGAACAAATAATATTATAGAAGACAATGGTGTACTTGATCAGCAAGCGTTGAACGACATTCAGGTTACCAATTCCCCTGAGTTTGGGCAGTCTTTTGTAGCAGGCGCAAGTGGCGTATTGACAAAAATAAGTTTAAGAACCGGCTATGGTCATTCGTTTACCGGAAATGGAGTGTTAGAAATTTATAGTGGAAATGGATTTGGGGGAACATTATTGAGTTCTTCAAACGTTTATTTTCCTTCATCTCCACGATTTACAGATATAAACTTCTATCTAGGTAACCCTGCTCAACTTACTGCAGGTAATACTTATACCTTCCGCTTTTATTTTCCGACTGCTACCACTAATAATATAGCGGTTTCTGCACAGACGGGAAACCCTTACGCCAATGGTGTTATATATCAACCTGGAGTACTGTCGTCTGCCGACCTTTACTTTAAAACTTTTGTAGCTCCTTCTATTAAATCACTAAGCTCGAAACTTCCTGCTACAGATGAAACATATGACTTTCTTGTGCCTCTTCAGGTTTCAACAGCGGTTGATAGTATTCAAACCAATCTTTCTACTCCAAACGGTGGTGCAAGTGTTAGTGTTTCAGGTGGAATTCCTCCTTATGTAGTACAATGGAATAATGGGGCTGGATCAACTGCAATTACTGGCTTGAGCTCAGGTAAATATTATGTTACAGTAACGGACAATAATGGAAGTACTTCAAGCCTCACTCAAACCCTTGTTGATTCTGTTGAAATCGTTAAAATAAACCTTTTTAAATTGACTTCGATCCTAAGAAATAATCCAACGGATTCCATAACGACACAATCAAAATTGCAATTTAAATTTATTTTTAATGATAAAGTAGCCAATTATTTTTTGTCTGATTTTGAATCACTAGGCAGCTTAGCAGATAGCTTAACTCTCAACTCAGTATTTTATGAAACAGATAGTTCTTGTTTGGTGAATGCGACTCTAAATTCTTCTGTTGATGGCAGTATTGGCATAGGCATTAGAGGAGTTGGGGGTGTTGCAGGTTCAAATGGCATTTACACCTTTTCTCTTATCGATACCTTATCTGTGAATCAATTAACTTCAAATGATTATTTAAATCAATCCATAATTGGTCAAACTTATACGGCTTTCAAAGAAAACTTAAAGCAAGTGGTTGTTTTTCCAAAATCAGGAAATCACACTTTTTCTGGAACAGCGGTCTTAAAGGTATATTTAGGCGATTATAGTGCTGGGAATCACACTTTGCTTCATTCAGAGACAGTAAGTTTATCAAATAGTACTGCTACCTCTGGTCAAACATTTGAATTGTCGAGCCTAGTGGCAACTATTCCTGGAAACACCTATACCATTGTTTTTGAAGGTTTTAGTGGAAGTGGTTCCCATGCTTTTGAGAATGCCACTTTAGGTAATTATTCTCTAGGGCATGCCGTTTTTACAAACTATAATTCTTCTAATCATAGCGGTTTTGATTTGAAAATTAAAATCACAGAATCCTATGAGGGAATAGGGGAAAATCTTGATACATTAGCACCTAGTCTCAATCAAGATTATCGGTATAGAGTTCCAGTTATATTAGAATCTATTCTTCGTCACCATCCACTTGACTCTGTAACAAGCCAATCAAATCTACAGTTTAAGCTACAGTTTAATCAAGCGGTTGGTAATCTGAATATTGCAGATTTTAGACTAACAGGCCAATTAGCTGATAGCGCCACTATAAATGCGTTAAGTGCTCTAAATAACAAAGAACATTTAGTTGATGTATTTCTAAATTCTTCTGTAGATGGCTCAATTGGTCTAGAAGTAAAGGGCGTTGGTGGCATTAGTGGCTCCAATCAAATTAAAGGGGCTTCGATAACCGACACCTTGTCAGTTGACCAAACTTTTACAGACGATTATTTAAATCATGCTGTTATTGGTCAAACTTATACGGCCTTCAAAGAAAATCTAAAGCAAGTAGTTGTTTATCCAAAGTCAGGGAACCATACTTTTAATGGAATTGCAGACTTGAAGGTTTATTCAGGAGATTTCCATACAGGAAATCATATTTTACTGCATTCGGAAACAGTGAACGTTTCAAATAATACAGCTACTACAGGGCAAACTTTTGAATTGTCAACCTTAATATCAACTATTGCCGGAAATACTTATTCCATCACCTTTGAAAATTTTAATGGTTCTGGCTCTCATGCTTTTGAAAGCGCCATAGTGGGAACTTATCCATATGGTCATGTAATCTTTAGTAATTACAACAGTGGAAGTCATTCTAACTTTGATTTAAAAATTAAAATTACTGAAGTTACTCAACTTTTTGATAAAGAGTTAGATACGACAACACCAAGTTTTATTCAAACCTATCAGTACACCATTCCTTGTCAACCTACTAGTAGTGTGCAAATTGAGAGTGCTTGTAATACATACAATTGGCCACAAAACGGCATGACATACAACACGACAGGAATGTATAAAGACACTATTCCCAATGTAGCAGGTTGTGATTCGGTGATTACGCTAGACTTGACCATTAACACTACCGTTCGAGATACCAATGCAGTTACAGCTTGTGATAGTTATGTTTGGGCAAGTAACGGCATGCAGTACACCACAAGTGGGATATATTCCGATACATTGCAGGCAGTCAATGGATGTGATTCGATCAGTACGATTGATTTGACCATCAATTTATCTACTTCTTCTACGTTTAGTATGGCAAGCTGTGATAGTTATTTATGGCCACAAAACGGAATGACATACAACACGACAGGAATGTATAAAGACACTATTCCCAATGTAGCAGGTTGTGATTCGGTGATTACGCTAGACTTGACCATAGATACAGTAGATACAAGAGTTGTTCGGGTTGGATTTGATTTGCAAGCTCAAAATACTAATCTTAATGCAACTTACCAATGGATAGATTGCCATACAAATACAGCAATTGTAGGAGCAACTTCATCAACATTTACTGTTGTGACAAACGGAAGTTATCAACTCGAAGTTAATCAGAGTAATTGTACAGACACTTCAGATTGCATAACTATCATGAATGTAGGGATTGAAATTAATAATCGTAAAAACTTAGATTTTAGACTATTTCCAAACCCAACAAAAAAATGGGTGAACATAGAAATCTCTGAATTGAATAAGAAAGATAAAATATGCATTTATAACATACAAGGAAGATTGATAAAAATAATTTTACCATTGTCAAACCTGAGTAAGATTAATTTGTATGACTTTGCATCTGGTATTTATTTTGTTCGCTATAGAAATGAAACAAGAAAAATGATTGTAAATGATTAATTTATTACACAAGTAAGTTCCCTCTAGAAGAAGACACATTGCAAAAAACAACCTAGGCTTTACAACTTAGTTTTTGCATTAAACTGGTTGGTTTTCTTATTATAATGTCGAGCTAGCACTGAATTTCATCAATTATTTCAACTGATGAGACTTAGTACTTAATTGGCAACTATTTGGTTTGCAGAAAATTATAAAGTATAATTCGTGTTAATAGAAGAATGCTAATTTAAAAAACTTCAAACCCATTACGATTATTTTATAGCCTATTTGATATACGAAGCAGGTCAAGAAAAAAAGGGTTTAATCAACTAAAAAATAGAAATGGAAAAATTTAAAGTATGCCGATATATTACTTCAATTGAAACCCAATAACTAATACGTCATCAACTTGTTCGTTATCGCCTCTCCAGGCATCAAATTCTTCTTGCAGGAGACCTTCTTGAGAGCTTAGCTTATAACTGGATATTTTAAGTAATAATTCCCGGAACCGCTTGGTCATATACTTTTTATTTTCATCACCTCCGAATTGATCGGGGAAACCATCTGAAAAAATATAAAAGATATCACCTTCCAATATTTCTATTTCATGCTTCTCAAACTCAACATTCCCTTCCCTAATTCCTCCAATAGGAGCAGCTGTTGATTTTATACGGTTTAACTTTCCGTTTCGGATATGGATTAAAGGCCTGAATGCTCCTGAAAATGTGAGTTTCGAATAATCATCTTCAATTACACAAAGAGCTATATCCATTCCATCTCTAGCCGCTTTAGATTTATAGCTTTGCTTTAGTGCCTTTACCACGCCTTGATGCAATTGTGTTAAAATCTCTTTAGGGCAATCTACATTTTTCTTATTAATGATGTCGTCAAGTAAAATAGAGCCTATCATCGACATAAAAGCTCCAGGAACACCATGACCAGTACAGTCAACGCTGGCAATAAATATTTTTTTTCTCGTGTGTTTAAACCAATAGAAATCACCACTTACAATATCTCTGGGCATGTGTAATACAAAAGACTTTGGAAGATGTTTTTTGATTTTAGAACGAACAGGAAGAATAGCGTCTTGTATTTTTTTAGCATATAAGATACTATCCAAAGTGTCTTGGTTTTTTTGCTCTAATTCTAATTTTGATTGAATTAAATGTGCTGTCAATTGATCTTCTGTTGCCAAGATAGAACGCATAGAACGAATTAGAAAAAATAAAACAACAACTGTAAATGCAATTGAAATCCAAATGTTTTTAAATATTTCAGACTGAGCAGTTTCTAAGAATTCATCAAACCTCCAATCAGCTTGAACAATGGCTATGGTAACTCCTGCTTCATTTTTTATAGGTGCAAAAGCAGATATCCAATGTCCATTACTATCTCTATAAACATCAATGGTTCCACCTTCCTCATATTTTTCTTTTAATATTTTCGGATAGTTTTTATAGGGATGTCGATAAAATGGATTTTCAGATGTTGTTACGCCATAGTAAAACAAATCGTTTGCAGGGTCATAAGTTAAAGTGTATAAAGCTGTGTTGATGTGATTCTGATCTTTAACTTTTAAAAGTTGTTTTTGAAGTAATTCATATACTCCATCTTGTGTATTTGATTGAATATCATTTTTTTTTGGGTATGTGCTTAACACATAATCTAATTGATTTGCATCTATTTGAGCCGCAGCTGTTGAGGTTACAGCATTCAAAGTTGAGATAACTTTGTTTTTGTGTATGCCTAATTGAACATAATAACTATGTCCTAAGAAATAGCCAATTAAAATTAGCAAAGCGAAAAACAGCAAGGTTAATACCCTTGTGCTATGATTTTGAAATATTTTTCTTAATAAAAAACTCACTTAGTGTTTTGTATGATTAATCGCTGTTTGAAGCGGAATTTTTTTTCGATTGTTAAAAGCAACAATAAAGGGCTTTGATACATTCAAAGCATCAACTTCTTTTTTTATTGCTAAAGCTTTCTCATAAGATTCTGTAGGCCCAACCAATAACAAAGTGTGGCTTTTATAATCTAATTCAATTAATTGTGGAATGTTTTGATACAGGCTTTTAATAGAGTCTGGCACCACTTGTTCAAAGGCGCCTAATTGTAAATAGAATTCGACTTTGCCTTTAATTCCAGCTTTCACATTTACATTGTTGAAGCTAATTAATTCGTTATGGTATTTGCGTTCATCATTTACGTTGACTATAAAAGCGTCTTTATATCCTTGTTCCTGCAAGGTTTTAAGTAAAGTTTCTGCTTGAGAACGAATAGAATAATGACCAATTACGTATCGGATTATTCCCTTCGTGTCTATAAAAACATCTACGTTTTTGATGCTTCCGTAATTGCTAATTGGACTTGGGTTTATGTTAGCACCAATCTGCACTCCATATAATGGAGCTTTTGTTGAATAAACTTGCTCTTTTACGAATATTCCTCGTTCTGCAAGCGCTGTAGAATCTAAAAAAACTTCTTCTGGTACATACGTGGGGTCATAACCAGCAGGCGCAGGCTCTATTTTGTTCCAGTTTTTTTCTACAGTTTCATTAGGTTCAAATGGGCATTTCATTAAATGCCTTTCGGCTTCTTCAATGTAATACTTATCTAGCCTTGTTTTAAATGTTTTTAACTTCGCTAATGCTAAATAAGCTTCTTCACAACGATCTTGCTGTACAAATGCTAATGTTAAATAATAATAGGCATGTATTGGAGCGTCTGTTTCTTGGAAGTTACCGACTGTATAATCTTCAGAGACATATTTAATCGCTTTTTTTAAATGAAAAACTGCTTCCGCGCTTTTACCCATTGATTCAGCAAAAGCAGCTCCCATTAAAAAGTTATAATTCCCATTTTCAGGATTTGATTGATAAAGTTTGTTTAGCGATAAAAAAGCTTCGTCAATTTTTCTTTGAGCCAGTAAAACCCTCGCTTTGTCAAATTCAAACTCTAGTATATCTTGGCTGTAAATGCTTAGGCTGATTAATACGGTAAAAAAAGCGATTAGAATATGTTTCATATTTATTTGGTGTAAAAGTTTTTAGCTTGTTGTAGCGAAATTTTCTTTCCATCGTTCAATGCAATTACAAATGCATCTTTTATGCCAGTTGCTTTAATTCCGTGAAGATAAGCTTTTGCTTCGTCGTATGTTTTGTATTTGCCAACTGTTAAGTAAGTGTAATTGTCATCTACAAGCTCTGTTATGCCTTCGATTTTAAAATAAATATCTGCAGTTTTAGATGGAAGAACTTCTTTAAATGCACCCAATTGAATTCTATACTCTAGTTTTTCAAAAGGATTTGCTCGGATGTTTATGTTGTCAACGCTAATTATTTCGTCAGAAAAGTACTTTTCGTTGTTTACATCTACTACAAAAGCATCATGATAACCTTTCTCTTTTATTATATCTAAAAGCGATTTTGCTTGTGAGCTAATCGAAAAATGTCCTACGACATACCTTATCAAACCTTGTTTATCTAAAAATGCATCAACATTTTTTAAAGATTCAAAGCGACTCACTGGCACTACTTCTTTATAAGCTCCAAGTTGAACGCCATAAAGCGGATTCTTAGTGCTATATTCTATTCTCCTAGTTTTTATATTTTTAGCAGTTTCTATCTGTTTGCTTTCTATATCGACTTTAGGAGTTTCTGCAGTTATTGTTAAATTAATATCAGCAGATATTGATTGTACATTTTCAATAACTGAGGGCTTAAGTTCTTTTTCTACAGGAATATAAGGTTTAAAAGAAGGAAAAACGGGTATGTCTTGAAAGGTTGGCTTTTCTTTACTCCTTTTACAAGTGTTTATCCATTCTTTAGAATTATCAATATAATAGACGTCTTCGTAAGGGTAAATTTCAATAAATTTTTGCCTGGCTTCCTCAGCTTTATCACAATAGCCATTTTGAGCGTAAGCTAAACACAAATAGTAAAAAACATAAATCGGCGTCCTTTCTTCATCAATGCTATTCGGGTTATAATCCAACGAAGCCATAGTGGTTGCGCTTTCTAAATATTGTATAGACAAGGGGTTGACGATATTTTCTTCTGCTAAGCAAACTCCGATTAGGTACTTTAAGTTTTCATTATCTGGGTATTTGCTTTGCAAGTAATTTAAATAGGGCAGTGCCTTTAAAATATTTCTTTGAGATAAATGTTGCTTTGCTATATTAAAATTAATTTGAAATTGATTTTCATCTTCAACATTAGCTTTTAAAACAAACACATTTAATAAAAAGAAAATAATAATATAGGATTTTGTTTTTAGCACTTGCACCAATTGATTTTATTGCTCATTGCAACAATTAAAAGTTTTGTTATTGCTAAAACTTAATCTTAAACTAATGATTAGGACTAAGTAATTTGCCTTAAGCAAAAATATTTGTTAAAACACATATTAGGATAGAAAAACCCAAAGACTATTAACAGATTTATTGTTTATAACATGGATTTGAAATCATTAAGTTTTCTTATCACAAATCATCAAATGCTGATGTCAATTATTTTTAATCGATGCCTGTTTTTGATACGAAATGTTCTGTTGGTTATGGATTTACTTAACAGAGAGACTCCTAGAAAAATTACTCCGGTTTTTATTGTACCCTCCTGAATTATAGGGTTTTCCTTGTTGATTAATCGATTGCCTGAGTCTAAAGCAAAATACCCAAGGCCTGCAACCCAACTTAAATTTGAAATTAAACTAAATCCATAGTATCTATCTTTTAGATGTATGGATTTAATGTCTTGAATGTAAATTTCTCTACTTGCAATAATTATGCTGGAGTCTTTGAGTAGGTCGATTTGCCCAAACACTGACTCTTTTTCGTTGGTTGTCAAATGAATATAATCTCCATTAAAAAACTTAATTCGTTTAGATTTACCGCCTTTGTCGAGGGCTAAGAATTTTTGAGAAAATGCTGGAATGCTAACCAATATTACTAGAAAAAAAAGCCATATTGATAAAAATTTTCTCATCTAAAACTGAATACATACATTTTTGGGTTCAGTAAAGAAGGTTAAAGCCTCGAAGCCACCTTCCCGACCTACACCACTGTTTTTTACTCCACCAAAAGGGGTTCTTAAATCTCGAAGCAACCACGTGTTAATCCATACTATACCAGCATGAATTTGGTCTGCCATTCGATGTGCTCTACTTAAATCCTGTGTCCATATTGTAGAGGCTAATCCATATTGAGTAGAATTGGCATACATCAATACTTCTTCTTCCTGATCAAAAGGCATGATGGTGACAACTGGACCAAAAATTTCCTCTTGATTGGTGCGGCAATTATATGGCAAACCTTCAATTATGGTTGGTTGTAAAAACCAGCCATTTAACCCTTCATGACTTAAATCTAGTGGAAGTCCTCCTGCAAGTATTTTTCCACCTTCTGTTTTTGCAAGTTCAATGTATGACAATACTTTTTCATGATGTACTTGACTAACTAATGCGCCTTGATTCGTGGTGTCTGCTTTAGGATCTCCTACTTTTAGCTTTTTTGTAGCCTCTACAAAGTCCTTCTTGAAACGCTCATAGATTGGGCGTTCCACAAAAATTCTTGAGCCACAAAGACAAATTTGACCTTGGTTAGCAAATGAAGACTTAATTGTAGTATCAAGCATTTTTTCATAATTACAATCGGCAAAAATGATGTTTGGGTTTTTGCCACCTAACTCTAAAGAAAGTTTTTTAAACATGGGAGCAGCAATTTTGGCAATTGTTTCTCCAGTTTTTGTTCCACCAGTAAAAGATATGATTGGAATATTAGGATGAGATGAAATAGCAGAGCCAACTTTATGGCCCAAGCCATGCACTATGTTTAACACGCCAGGTGGCAATCCTGCTTTAATACATATTTTTGAAAGTAAAAAGGCTGACATAGGTGTTATCTCTGAAGGCTTGGCTACAACACAATTGCCAGCAGCCAAAGCTGGAGCAATTTTCCAAGAGAAAAGATATAGTGGTAAATTCCATGGAGAAATACAACCTGCAATACCAATGGGTTTTCTTAAAGTATAATTAATTACACCGCCTTCCATTGAATGTGATTCTGATGCAAAGTGAATAATTGCTGTTGAATAAAAACGAAAATTATGAGCAGCTCGGGGAATATCAACTTTTTTGGCAAGAGAAACAGGTTTGCCATTGTCGCGAGATTCGGCTAAAGCCAATTCTTCTAGATTTTCTAAAATCAATTCGGAAATGCGGTATAAAATAGCAGACCTTTTTTCTTTTGGAGTGTTTGACCAAGATCGAAAAGCTTTTGAAGCGGATATTGCAGCCAATTCAACATCGGTGGCATCTGAATCAGGAATTTGACTGTAAACAGTACCCAGTGCTGGTTCGAAATTGTCAAGGTATTTTTGACTAGCAGGTTCAATTAATTTGCCGTCTATATAATTTAAAATCTTTTCCATGCAATAAAAGTAATGACAAAACTAATGGCATAAAAAAAACAGGTAAATTTTACCTGTTTTTAATACAATGAATAATTAATTTCAAAACTGTTTAACACCTAATTAAATTGGAAATTAATCTAACAACATCGTAAAAGTAAGTGAAATACCGATGTCAAAATGTTAAGAAAATTATTAATCTGTTAAATTCTGTTAAGGAGTTATTTTTCGAATTAAATTCAACTAAATTCGAATTTTAGATGAAAAAAAGAGGGATATCATATTTAATAATTGCAGCAGCTCTGAGTATTGCTACTTTAATTGGTATTCAAGTCTATTTTATCAAAATTTCTTTAGAAACTCAGCAGAAAAAATTCGATCAGGCAGTAATGTCAAGCCTTAAAGAAACACTAAAAAAACTAGAAAAGGAAGAGGCTATTACTCAAGTTACCAGTAAACTGTTTAGAGATGATAGCTTTCAGAATGAGCATTCCAATGACTCTGTCTTTAGTATTGAGCAATTCCCAATTAACGACCCTTTTGTAAACAATAAAATAATAAAAAGCAGCAATGAAGATGGGGTTGAAAAAGATGAGTTGAGAATTAACTTTAATCCAAATAAACAATTAGACTCATCCATTTTTATAATCCGAAAAACTCAAAAACGAATTCTAAGTTCTAGTATTGAAGAAGTGATTAAAGGAGGAGATAGCTTGTTAAGCAATCAAATTCAAAAGAAGGCTACTTTAATCAATGACATAGTTAATGAGCTGGCTTTAATTAGTGTTAGCAAAGGCTTTAATGAGCGAGTTGACTATAGAAATGTGGACTCTTTATTAGCTTTAGAGTTAAAGAAATACGGGATCAAATTGAAATTTATTTTTGATATTTACGATGTTGAAACACAGGCTTTTAGCTTTGAAGATGATAAGGATATTCAAAGAGAATTAAAAAACTCAACTTATAAAATAAGTTTATTTCAAAATGATTTCTATATAGATTCAGATGAATTAGTCATTTATTTTCCAAACCAATCGAAATACATTCTTAAAAACAGCTGGAAGATATTGCTGATATCATTGTTGTTAATATTGATTTTAATAAGTTTATTTTACTCAAGTATATCAACTATTTTCAAACAAAAACGTCTTTCTCAAGTAAAGAACGATTTTATAAACAACATGACACATGAGTTAAAAACACCAATTTCTACTATATCCCTTGCTTGCGAAGCCCTAGAAGACGATAAAATTGCCATAGAAAAAGAACGGCAAAAATCGTATGTAAGGATGATAAAGGAAGAAAATGATAGACTCTCTGTCTTGGTTGATAATGTGCTTAAAAGTGCTGTCTGGGACTCCATCGAGCTTGAATTAAACATAAAGAAACAATCTGTACATAGAATATTAAAAGCAGTTGCAAGCAGTTTTAATATTCAACTACAGAAAATGGAAGGGAGTTTAGAATTAAATTTAAATGCAGAGAAAGACAATTGTTTAGTTGATGAAGTACACTTTACGAATGTTGTCTATAATTTGTTAGATAATTCAAAAAAATATAGCCAAGAAGCCCCAAAGATTAATGTAAATACTAGAAATAGAGATGGTTTTGTTGAAATATCTTTTATTGACAACGGAATTGGAATCTCTCAAGCAGAACAAAAAAAGATTTTTGATAAATTCTATCGAGTTCCAACGGGCAATATCCATAATGTAAAAGGGTTTGGATTAGGGTTGAGTTATGTCAAAAGAATTGTAGAGCTTCATCAAGGCTCTATAGAAATAGAAAGTAATTTAGGAAAAGGGACAACAATAATAATTAAACTAAAAAATTATGAGTGAAATGATCAATGTACTTCTCGTTGAAGATGACGAGAATTTAGGTAAAATGCTTTCAGATTATTTAAAGGTTAAAGGCTTTAAAGTTAGTTTAGCTAGAGATGGAGAAGCAGGGTTTAAAACATTTATTGAAGATCAATTTGATATTTGTTTGTTGGATGTCATGATGCCCAAAAAAGATGGATTTACTTTAGCTAAAGAAATAAGAGAGATAAACCCAAAAATTCCAATTTTATTTTTGACAGCTAAATCCATGGAGGAAGATGTAAAAGAAGGTTTTAAGTCAGGAGCCGATGATTACATTACAAAACCATTTAGCATGGAAGTCCTTTTAATGCGTATTGAAGCAGTTTTGCGACGCATCTCAAATGCAGAAGATAGTTTGAAGAATAAAAAAGAGTTTAAAATAAACGATTATACTTTTTATCCGGATAAACGAATAATTATAAAAGACGGAAAAGAAAAAAAATTAACCTCAAAAGAAAATGAATTATTAAGACTCTTGTGTATGTATATTGGTGAGGTGGTAGATAGAAATGATGCCTTGAATATGATATGGGGAGATGATAATTATTTTAATTCTCGCAGCATGGATGTTTATGTTACTAAACTTAGAAAAATTTTCAAAGAGGATGAATCCATCCAAATATTAAATAGTCACGGAAAAGGGTTTAAGCTATTAATTGATTAGTTTTTTTCTTAATAAAGTTTGTATATATTTGATTATATCATTTTTGACTAATCGATGAAGCATATTTTATTTCCTACAGATTTCTCTGATAACTCCGAACATGCGTTGCCATTTGCCTTAGAATTAGCAAGAATCTATGAAGCAGAGTTGAATCTATTCAATAGTTATAAGTTACCATACTCTAAATCTAATTTACTAGTGTCTATTGTCGATAGAATGAAAAAAGATTCAGAAGATGGACTGGAGAAGTTGAAACAAAAGGCTTTAAGTAGAGAGAAATATAAGCACATAAAAATAAACCTGATATCTCGTTCAGGTGGATTTGTAGAGTCAATTCCAAAGGTTGCAAGTTTTACAGAATGCGACCTTATAGTGATGAGTACAAAAGGTGCAAGTGGTTTAAAAGAGATGTTTATTGGAAGCAATACCCTTGAAGTAATACATACTACAGACATACCAGTGCTGGCAATACCTGAAAACGCAGTATTAAAAACAATTTCTAAAATTGCGTACTCAACTGATTTAAAAAAATTGAAACATCCAGAGAATCTTAATCCAATGTTTGATTTAGCAAGAACTTTGAAGATTCCAATAGAATTTGTTCATATTATTAGACAAGAAGATGAGTATATGCCTGATGAAGTCTCGAGAAAAGCAATAGAACTAGAAGCTTTGGCAAAAGGAATTAAGACTTCTTTTTATTTTACAACGAATGATGATATCATTAATGGTATCAGTGAATATATCAATACAGCAAAGCCTGATATTTTTGTCATGTTATCAAGGAAAAACACATTATTTGAACGACTTTTTTTAAAATCTATAACCAATAAACTGTCATTTAGGACTGAAATTCCATTGATAGTTTTAAACGAATAAAATTTCTTGGTACGGTTTTAGTATTTTCGCATTCCCGAATTTTTATACTTGATTGACAAAAGTTTATATTTTATTTTTTGCGCTTATTTTTTGCATTGTTGGGTGTAATTCAAGTAATGCTGTATTTTTAAATAAAAAGAGCAGCCACAAGAAATCCGCCCCCACTGGAAAATATAGAAACTCTAGGATGTTTAGTGGAGTGAATCCTTTTCAAGGAAGAGCTAAGATGAGACTGTCTAAAAGTAAAAAGCAAAAAATTAAATTAATTAAGAGAAAACATAAACAAAGAGGAAAATACAGAAAAGCACCAAAGCCAGGTAGAACATTTGGCATGAAAAGAACACTTTCTAGAGGTAGATTAAAAAGTTCAGGAAGTAGGATGAAAAACAACGGCGGAAGTCGAAAAAAGAATAAAAATTTATTTAATACAAGAAAAAAATAGTGAATAATTAACATAAATTGTTGGTGCACACAAATTTTCTTACATTTATAATCTGGATATTAATATTGTGAAAAAAACATTAGGACTATTATTAACCTTTATACTGCTTGTTAATTCTAGCTTTGTGATGAAATCTGACTATCAGAAAGTAGATACAAATGCTAAAATTAAGTCGGTGTTTATCTATAATTTTACGAAATACATCGAATGGCCATCCGAAGATCAGGTAGGAGAATTTAAAATTGGAATACTTGGCAAAGACATTCCACTCTATACAGAGCTTGAAAAAATGTCTAAAGTAAAAAAAGTTGCAAATCGTACTTTTTCAATCATTTCATTTGAAGGCATTGCAGAGATAGATCAACCACATATCCTGTATATTCCTGCTGATAATACCGAGTTGTTAAAAGAGGCAATAAACAAACTGAAAGGGAAAAGTACTCTGATTGTAACCGAAAAACCTGGCATGGCCAAACAAGGTTCAGCGATTAATTTTGTCATTGTTGGCAACACTCAGAAATTTGAATTAAATAAAGCAAATGTGTCTAAACATAATTTGAAAGTTGCATCGCTACTTGAAAATTTAGCAGTAATTGTAAACTAATGAAAAAGATAATATACATATTGGTTTTTTTGTTTTCCATGACAACTGCGTTTAGTCAAAATAAACTTATTAATGCAAAATATTTCCTACAACAAGAAGAGTTTGTAAAAGCAAAAGAATTAATTGATGCAGCTGTAGTAGATTCAATGTTTTATGATTTGCCAGCTACTTGGTATATTAAAGGACATATTTACAAAGGGCTTTTTAAAGAAAATGAATCCGATGATTTAAACTCTCCTTCACGAGTAACTGCAATTAATGACTTTAAAAAATGCATTGAATTAGAGCCAGAAGGGCAGTATGCAGAAAGCGCAAAAAAGGGAATTAGTTATTTAGCTACAACTATTTACAATCAAGCCGCAAGTATATTTAATGAAAAAACATACTCAACTGCTATTTCGGCTTATGAGTTTCATAAAGAAGTAATGCGCTACGCATACCCAGAAACAGATTTCTTAGATAAAGATATCATGTTTAAACTTAGAATGGCTTCAATATACAATATTCTAGCTGAGAAAGATACCCTAAATGCTAAAGTTCACATTGAAGCTGCTGAGGAGGTTTACAAAGAAGTATTACTCTTAGATTCAAACAATAGAAGTGCTAATTATAATTTAGGAATTATCTATTATAATCAAGGGGTTGATATAGTTAACAATATGGATTATAACTTGGATTTAATGGAGCTGACTATTATTCAAGATGAAATTATTGTATTATTTAGAAAGTCATTACCTTATATGAAAAAGGCTTATGACTTAAACCCGACAAGAAAAGAAACCTTGATTGGACTACAAGGGATTTATTTTAGCTTGAATGACATGCCAAAATCTGAATTGTTCAAAAAAGAATTAGAAATGCTTGAGGGCTCTGGTAAGCCTACTCAAGATGAGGAAATTGACGAAGAGGTACAAGATAAATAGCTTTATTCAATGAGATTTAGGTTAACTATTGGGCGCAAAATAGGTATTGGTTTTGGAATCTTAATTTTTCTTACTCTAATAGTTTTTGTCACAACTTATGACACGCTTCAAGAGAGTAGAGGTATTAATGATCGTATCGCTTCCGTTAATACTCCATCTGTAAAATCTTTACAAGAATTAAAATTTTCTGTTCTAGAAACCAAACTGTTTCTAGAAACCTGGATTAAAGAGCAAAAGGCTCATGAAGATAAAGAGCGATTGTTGGAATTTCGCAAGGATGTTTATCCTGTTTTAAAAGCTGAGTTATCTGAACTATCAAAAGCTTGGGAGTCACATGAGCAAGATTCATTATTGCATTTGTTTGAAACAATAGACCTTTTGTTTGAAACACAAAACATAGACGTTATATATGCACTACAATCTTTTGATGACTATGAAGATGCTTTTGCAAAATTAAATGCGCAAACAAGTGTTGAAGAAGGTGGAGATGTTTATCGATTAACAAAACAGGTTTTAGCTGATTTAGATGTCTTAATTAAAGATCAAAAACAAAGTGCACTTAGTCTTAATGAAGAAATGTTTGCTTCGTTTGAACGGCTAAAATTTCTAACAAGAAACTTAGGAATCGCTTTAATTGTATTAGGGATAATCATTGCTGTTTATACTACTAGAACCATAGTTCGGCCTATCATTGCGTTAAAAGCGATTGCCGTTAAACTGGGTCGAGGAGTATTCCCTAAAACTCGAATGAAAGAAGGAGTAGATGAGATTGGCGAGATGACAGCAGCGATGAACAATGTAGTTGATGGCTTAAAACGGACTAAAGATTTTGCTCAAGAAGTGGGAGCTGGCAAATTTGAAACTAGCTATAAACCTTTAAGTAGCAAAGATTCTCTTGGAATTGCACTTTTGAAAATGCGTGACGACTTAGCAGAAAATGAACGATTCCTTGAAGAAAAAGTTAGACAAAGAACAGCTGAGGTTGTAGCTCAAAAGGAAGAAATTGATAAACAAAGGTCTCAAATTGAAGAATACTTTGAACAAGTAACAGATAGTATTAAATATGCTCAAAAAATTCAGGAAGCTATCTTGCCACCAGACTATCAAGTAAAAAGAATGTTGCCTGACTCATTTATTTTATATAGACCAAAAGACATAGTTAGTGGCGATTTTTATTGGTTAGGTGAAGCTAACGACAAAGTGTTTTTTGCAGCTGTAGATTGCACCGGACACGGTGTTCCCGGTGCATTTATGTCTATTGTGGGTTTTAACCAATTAAAACAAGCCATTATTACTACGGGAGGTTCTAATCCTGCAGAAATATTAGATCATTTAAATCGAGGCGTATCTGAAACTTTACATCAAAAAGAAGCAAATTCTACAAATAAAGATGGGATGGACATTGCAATTTGCTCTCTTGATTATAAAACATTGGAGTTAGAATATGCAGGAGCATTTAATCCTCTATATTTATTGAGAAATGATGAGATAATTCAAGTTAAGGGGAATAAATTTCCAATAGGCTCTTTTGTAGATGAAGAGCCATCAAACTTTACAAACAATAAAATTCAACTTGAAAAAGGAGATCAAATCTATATTTTTTCAGATGGTTATGCAGATCAGTTTGGCGGACCAAGAGGGAAAAAGTTTATGTATAAACGATTTAGAGAATTGTTAGTGGAAATTGGCACAAAAGAATTATCTCAACAAAAAGAACTATTAAAAGAGTCTTTATTTGATTGGATGAAAGATGAAGAACAAGTAGATGATATTTTAGTTATAGGAGTAAGAGTATAGTTCTAACCTAAAAAAAAGTGATGTTAGAAAACATTCGACTAGACCGGATTGTATTTTTAGATATTGAAACCGTATCTAATTATAAAACATATCAAAAACTACCAAAAAAGTGGAAAAAACTCTGGGATAAAAAAGCTAGCTTTCTTATCAATAATGATGAAAGCCCTGAGGACATATATACAAAAGCCGCTATTTATGCAGAGTTTGGGAAAGTAATATGTATATCAGTTGGACTTTATAGAGAGATAAATGGGAAAAGACAATTTCGAGTTAAATCATTTTATGGGGATAATGAAAAAGAACTATTATCCCAATTTGGTGAAATGTTAACTAAATATTTCGAATCACCCAACTATCTTTTATGTGCGCATAATGGAAAGGAGTTTGACTTTCCATATTTAGCAAGAAGGATACTTGTAAATCAACTTCCATTACCGTATTTGTTAGATATCGCAGGTAGAAAACCTTGGGAAGTTCAACATCTTGATACTCTTCAGTTGTGGAAATTTGGTGACTACAAACATTATACTTCTTTAGATCTACTGACTGCATTGTTTGGAATAGAATCTCCCAAAACTGATATGGACGGAAGTGATGTAGGACGAGTTTATTGGGAAGAAGGTAATTTGGAGAAAATTGTGCAGTATTGCGAAGACGACGTAATAGCAATAGCTCAGCTATTATTAGCTTATAAAGGAGTTGAAGGGATTAAAAAATCAGAAATTTATCGCTCTAAAGATTAAATGAATTTACCATTACTTGAAATTAAAAACCTATCCATTAGCTTTGGAAATGATATAGAGGAGCATTTTGCGGTTAGTGGAATCTCATTTTCTATAGAAAAAGGGGAGACCCTTGGAGTAGTTGGAGAGTCAGGATCAGGAAAATCACTCACTTCTTTAGCAACCATTGGATTATTGCCAAAATCTGCCAAAATAAAATCAGGTAGTATTTTATTTCAACAAGGAGAGTCAAGTATTGATGTTTTAAAACAAAATGAAAATCAGCTTAGAAAACTAAGGGGCAATGAAATCGCAATGATTTTTCAGGAGCCTATGACTTCATTGAACCCAGTTATTACTTGTGGTGAACAAGTTGCGGAAGCGATCAGATTACACATGGGCTATAATAAAACGAAGGCAAAAGAAGAGGCTATTAAATGGTTTAATGAGGTTCAACTTCCAAGAGCAGAACAGCTATTTGATGCTTATCCTCATCAGATATCGGGAGGTCAAAAGCAACGAGTAATGATTGCTATGGCCATGTGTTGCGAGCCCAAGTTGTTGATAGCAGATGAGCCAACTACAGCATTAGATGTAACGGTTCAGAAACATATTTTGCAATTGATTAAAAGCTTGCAAAAAAAGCACAACATGGGAGTTGTTTTTATCACTCATGATTTAGGAGTTGTTGCAGAAATTGCAGATAAAGTTATTGTAATGCAAGCCGGTACTATTGTAGAACAAAACACGACACGGAATATATTTAAGTATCCGGCACATCCCTATACTAAAGGCTTGTTAGCTTGTAGGCCTCCGTTGGATTACAGGCTAAAGCGATTGCCAATTGTACAAGACTTTTTGACAGCACAGAACAAGGAAATTAGTACTGTTTTTAATGAGATTAAGATAAGTAATGAAGAACGGACTTCTCAATTAAAAGAATTGTATCACAAACCGAAGTTGATTGAAGTAAGAAATCTAAAAACTTACTTTCCAATACAAAAGGGTTTACTAAAAAAAACAGTAGATCATGTGAAAGCTGTGGATGATATTTCATTTGATGTTTATGAAGGGGAAACATTAGGATTAGTTGGCGAATCTGGATGCGGTAAAACAACTCTAGGGAGATCAGTTTTACAATTGATTAGGCCTACTTCAGGTGAGGTAATATATAAGAATACTAATTTGAGAGATTTAACTTCAAAAGAGTTAAGGCCTTTTCGAAAAGATTTGCAAATTATTTTTCAAGATCCTTATTCTTCGTTAAACCCTAGGATGAGAGTGGGCGACGCAATAGTAGAGCCCATGTCAGTACATAACGTTTATGGGAATCAAAAAGTAAGGAAAGAAAAAGTAATTGATTTAATGGAAACCGTAGGCTTAAAGGCTGAGCAATTTAATCGGTATCCACATGAATTTTCGGGTGGTCAAAGACAACGAATTTGTATAGCACGAGCATTAGCATTATCACCAAAGTTTATTATTTGCGATGAATCTGTTTCTGCATTAGATGTCTCTGTGCAAGCACAGGTTTTAAATTTGCTTAACGATTTAAAACAACAGTTTAATTTTACATATATCTTTATTTCACATGATTTATCAGTGGTGAAATACATGTCAGATAGAATTGTAGTAATGAATCAAGGCAAGGTGGAGGAGATTGGGATTTCGGAAGATGTTTACGATGCCCCACAAAAAGAATATACTAAAAAGCTTATTGCTGCAATACCAAAAGGAGAAGAGATCTATGGTTAAGGTTTCACTGAGTCAGTTGAGTATTGTTATTTGTTCCGTAATAATTGCGAGCCTTGTTTTATCTAATAAGCATTGGAGAAATGATGATAAAATAATTTCAAATGATGTTATTAGTTATTATGGTTATTTGCCAGCCATATTTATTTATCAAGATGCCTCTTTAGCATATTGGGATAGAATGTATCCTTCTGTAAAACAAAAAATTTGGTTTAAAAACACCAAAAATGATGGAAGAGTTTTTATAAAGACTATTGGAGTTTCATACTTTTATATGCCTTTTTTTGTGCTTGCTCATCAATTGTCAAATCAATTTGGATATCTAAATAATGGTTATACTAAGCCTTATAGATTAGCAATTGTGCTCAGCTCTTTTTTATTTTATATACTAGGGTTAGTTTTTGTTAGAAAAATATTGCTCAACTACTTTAATGAGAATGTAACAGCAATAACAATATTAATTGTAAGTATTGGTACTAATATAGTCAATTATGTAGTTCATGAACCTGGAATGAGCCACGTCTTTAGCTTCTTTTCCATTGCGGTATTTTTCTATTATGCAATCAAATGGCATCAGGTTCAGAGTTCAAAGTATTTATTCATTTTAGGAGTTATGACTGGTTTGATTATATTAATTCAACCAATTAATATAACTGTATTGTTGTTCTTTCTTTTTATGGGAATTCGATCTTTTCCTGAATTTAAACAGCGACTAAGATTATTTGTAAACAATTATAAGCAAGTCATCTATGCCATTTTAGGGTGCTTGTTAGTGATTATACCTCAATTATTATATTGGAAATACAATACAGGAGATTGGTTCTTTTGTTTAAATCCCGAAGAAAGCTATTTCTTTCATGACTCCAAATTATTAAATGGATTGTTTGGTTTTAGAAAAGGATGGCTGATTTATACACCTTTGATGTCTTTAGCTATGATTGGCCTTTTTCTTAGAAATGACATAATTCAAAAGTATAAATCAACTCTACTTCTTTTCCTGACGATTCATTTATACATTACTTTTTCTTGGTGGTGTTGGTGGTATGGAGGTTCATTTGGAATGAGAGCTTTAATAGATATTTATCCACTTTTGATTATACCGATTGGTGTATTAGTTAATTATATTTTAAAGTTATCTTACAAGATAAAAGTTCCATTTCTTGTTCTAATTGCTTTACTTGTTGGGCTTAATTTTTTTCAAAACGAACAGTATATTAAAGGTTCATTGCATTATGACTCAATGACTTTTCAAGCGTTTACTAAAAGTTTTGGCACATTAAATGTTGATAATGAGTATTATGAGTTATTAGTAAAACCAGATTATGAAAAAGCAATAAAGGGTGAAAGATGATAAAGATTAGAAAAGAAATTATTTTTTATAGTATTCTTTTATTGGTATCTACGATAATACTTATTTGGCCTGCTATTAAAAATGGATATCCTTTGTTGTTTTCTGATTCAGGAACTTATTTAGCTACAGGTCATTCCGGTGAGGTTCCTATCGATCGACCGATAATTTATGGGTTATTTGTAAGACATATTAGTCTTTCTTGGAGTATTTGGTTAGTTGTAATAGCTCAATCTCTGCTTTTTAATTATTTATTATACTTGATTAGCAAATTTATAATTAAGGCAAAACAACCTTTAACAATAAGTACTTTTATTGCAATTTTTTTAGGACTATTTACAGGTGTTGGCTATTATGCTGGACAAGTTGTGGCTGATATTTTTACTTCTATATCTTTAGTTAGTGCTGTTTTATTAATTATTCTAGATAAGAAAAATGTATTTCACCTAACTTGCTTATCTATTATTCTAATTTTTTCTATTATTACTCACCTTTCACATATTCCGATTGTTTTTATGGTTATCTGCTTAATAGCTATATATTTTATACTTAAAGGACAATTTAAACGAAAATTTGGAAGGCTAGTTTTAATTGGTGGATTATTTGGGGTGAGCCTCCTTACTATTTCTACAATAAACTATTCATTTGGCTATGGATTTATAATTTCACGAACTAATAATATAATTCTAGCTACTCGTTATATTGAAAGTGGTTTGGCAAATAAATACTTGAAAAAACATTGTAATTCACCTGATTTCAATCCGCCATACAAAGAATTGTGTGGATATGTTGATCAATTTCATCAATGGCCTGCTGCTGGGTTTTATTTGTATAGCGACAACAGTCCACTTTATTTAGGAGACTGTAAGAGCAGAGGAAACTGGTCAACTTGTTGGGAAGAAAGAAACGAAGCTTATGGAGTGCTTATCAAAGATATATTATCAGATGACAAATTATTAATCGACTTTGTAGCATTAGCTTTCACAGGAACACTAAAGCAATTAATTACAATTGAGCAATCGGAGATGAATCCACACGATTTAAGATACATCATAGAAAAGTATTATGAAGACGATTTATATAGTTATGATTCAGCTAATCAAACGTCAAGGGATGTTATATTTGTAAATAAAAGTGTTGTTGAGGCTATACTCGTATTTATATCTTTTTTAATATTAGTTTACTTCATCATTAAACATAAAGCAAAAATTGATGGTAACTCATATTTATTACTAATTGCAATTTTTAGTGGTTTATTTTTTAATGCAGCATTTTGCGCAACACTTTCAAATGTAATTCCACGATATCAAGGGCGAATAATATTTTTAATACCTATGCTTGCGATAATAATAATAATAGTAGTATTTAAAGATAAAATTGCGTCAGAAAGAGTTAGTTTGTCAAGAATACTATAAATAGATTCGAATCAATTCAAAAGGGAATTTAAACAAATAGCTGAGAGGAAATTTAGAGTCACCTTTGTCTTCCCAGCGAGTCAAAGGAAGCTCTATAATAGGAGTTTGACTTTGATTATACACTTGGAGGTTTTTCAAACGAAATAACATCTCTACGTCAAACAACCATGAACTTATAAATGGTGAAGCAAAAAGCTCTTTAATAATAGAAGCTTTTATCATCTTAGCACCACACTGTGTATCGTAAACTGGGATTTTTAGCATATTGCTTGCGATGGTGGCGAATACACGCCCAAAGTAATGCCTATGCCATTTGCGTTTTATTTTTGTTATACCCAATAGTTTTACTCTAGAACCCATAATTACTAGAGGATTATATTTTTCTGCTTTAGCAATAAATTGATAAATCTCTTCTAATGGAGTAGCTAAGTCAGCATCAAAATAACAGATATAATCGAAATCGGTGGAAACACTTTTAAGCATGGCAGTTCTAACGGCTTCTGCTTTTCCTACGTTTTGTTTCAGGTCTAAAACACGAACAACTTGAAACCTCTTTTCTAAATCATTTAAAATATTAATAGTATTATCAGTGCTACCGTCGTTCACAAATAAGAACCTAATATCTTCTTGTTCAGCTTTAAAGAAATGAATAAAATCTTGGATTGGGAGTCGATTTTCTTCATTGTAACAAGGAATAATGATCAGGGTTTTCATTTAAATGTGCGTGTTACGTATGATTATAAATCTAGTTATGCTTAAAAATAAAATTGCACAATTACATAGAATTGCATTTATAGTTCGGTAAAGGTAATTGATAAAAATTGCATGTGTCTTGATTCGAAGGCATTTATATTTTAGATGTATTATATTGTTGAGTTAATCGAAACTTCTAAATAGGGTTTCATCATGTTAAAATAAAACCATCATTTATAAAAATTATAACTATAGAATGTTTACTCTAGTAAAAAAGCCAGTTAACATAATTGAAACAAACAATTGTAAAACCAGCTTGTTAACTACTAAAAAATTTTGCACGTTTTTAAAACAAGTACTCGACTACCAATCTCTATTGATGAAGCTTGGGCATTTTTTAGTAACCCTAAGAATCTAAAAGTGATTACGCCTGAGTATATGGGCTTTGATATCACTTCACAACTATATAATGATTCTATGTATAATGGAATGATAATTACATACAAAGTAAGACCAGTTTTAAATATTCCGATACGTTGGATGACTGAAATTACTCACATACATGACCGAGTTTTTTTTGTTGATGAACAACGCATAGGCCCCTATAAGATTTGGCATCATCAACACCATTTTAAAGCCATAGAAGGAGGTGTAGAAATGACAGATATAATTGACTACGTTGTGCCTTTTGGTTTTATTGGGCGATTTTTAGAGCCCATTTTAGTTAGGCCAAAACTGAATGAAATATTTAGTTTTAGGGAGAATAAAATGAAAGAATTGTTTGGATTGTTATAGATTAAATCACAATTGAACAGTCGTTTTAAATAAAAACAGCTATTTTAGTTTTTTTAGAGAATCATGTTTATTAAAAATACTTTATTAGCCTTTTCGTTTTTATTTTTAAACCAAGGAGCCATAGCTCAACTAGAATCTAAAGAGTATAGCAGAGAAGAGGTGGTGAAATCCATCGTTCATCAATTGTATGAGAATCAAAAAGATTCCGCTGGATTAATATATAAAAAATACCAGTTAGAAAACAAAGCTCTATTTCAAATAATTAGAAAAGAACAGCCAAGTAATCAAGAATTACTTGCGTTTATGGTTAGCATTCAGAAAACACCAAAAATTGATTTTAAAAGGCTTTGTGACTATGTAATACAAAAGATTTTAATACCTGAGACTAATCAAGAATTAGATATGGCTTATGTTGAGCTCATGTTTAATCTGATTTCTAACTATAGGAATAACAATAACCTAGATCAAGCTGTAAAACTAAATAAAGGGCTTGAGACATATGTATTGGAGCATGATACTTCTAAAAAGGAAGTAAATAGAGCTTGGCAATACACTTTAATTAACGATATGGTATTGTTTCACATCCAGAAAGACACCATGATGTCTAAAAAACTGGGCCTACAATATTTAAAGAATGTTGCTGCTTTAAAAGATACCAATTTATTAGTGTTAGGATGGCAGAATATGTATAATCTTTATACTTTACAAAGGGATGTAGAAAAGGCAACCCATGCAATAAATGAAGCGATTCGCTTAGATGAAGAATTAGCAGTAAAGACAAGTCATTATTACGAAAATTTATCAAAGTTAGTTGAGTTAAATATTTTTTTTGAACGAAACCCAGAACAAACTAAAAGAATGCTTAGCAAGATCTATCAAAATGATGAAAGTAGGCTAATAAGCTTTGAAATGTTTGCAAGGTACTTTATGAATATCAAATCAAATGAAGATGAAAAGCAAGCACTATTTAACCTGTTAGACGTAAAAGATATCGTTGATTTTAAAAATAAAGCATTAGCAGAAACCGAAGGGTTTTTATACGATTATGATCAATTTTATTTATATCAAGTGCTTGCAGATTTAATGGAATCTTATGGTGAATTAAAGATTTCAAACGGACTCATGGTAAAAGCAATTAGTTTAAACCGTAAAATTTATAGCCAAGATCTTTCAGCATCGCTTGCTGATCAAAAAAGCAATTTGATTCGAAAGGAAAAAGAACTGGAATTAAGTTTAGAGCATGAGAAATCAAATAGGTATATAGCTAGTTTAATCTTTATTAGCACATTGTTATCGTTTGTTCTATTGTCTTGGTTCAGAATGAAAAAACAAAAGAAAATTGTAGAACAGAAAAACAAGAAAATTGAAGCTCAAAATAGGGAGATTGAAAAACGTGAACATGAAAAAGGTTTATTGTTAAAGGAAGTACATCATCGGGTTAAAAATAATTTCCAAATCATTTCAAGTTTGTTAGAGATGCAATCTAAAGGTATAGAAGACCATAAAGCAAGAGAATTAGCATTAGAAGGGAAAAACAGGGTGAAGTCTATGGCTTTAATTCATCAGCGATTGTACGAAAATGATGACTTGAACATAGACTTCGCAGATTATACAAGTAAGTTAGTCCGAGAAATTTCCAATTTATATGCTGGAGAATTTGATCCACAAGTGGAATTGTTTATTGATAAAATTTCCTTGGATATTGATACTGCAATACCTTTAGGTTTAATTATTAATGAGTTATTAACCAATGCATTTAAATATGGTGTTTTAAGCGATTCGGACATCATTAGCTTGAAATTGATAAAACGGGAAAATGATTATGTGTTGAATGTTAAAGATTCTGGGAGAGGAATACCACAGGAAATTGATATTAACAAAGTGAAAAGCATGGGACTACGACTTGTAAGAACATTAACAAAGCAATTGCAAGGTAAATTTCATTATACATATAATAAAGGAGCAAACTTTGAGATCACCTTCAAAGACGCGAATCAAAGAACAGAAATCGCATAATTTAGAACCCAAGACAACTTGTCTATAACAAACTAGAAGCAATTAGTAACAGTTAACAATAAAAAAGCTTGAGTTCTTTTTAAGAGTTTTATATTTGAACTAAACATCACTTATATGTCTAAAGTAAAGGTTTTAATAGTAGAAGATGAAGCAATTATTGCTAACGACATCTATGACAGTTTAGAGGAATTGGGTTACGATGTAATTGAACCTGCAAATACCTTTACTGAGGCTATTGAAAAAATAGTTAGCGAATCGCCAGACATAGCTATTTTAGATATACAGCTTTCCGGAAAAAAATCAGGTATAGATTTGGCTACTCGCATTAATGACATCTATAAGTTTCCATTCATTTTTTTAAGTTCAAACACAGATCAGATTACCTTAGAAGAGGCTAAGAGTGTACAGCCACTTGCATACTTAGTCAAGCCCTTTAGCAAAGAAGAATTATATACATCAATTGAAATTGCACTTTTTAATTATTCTCAAAAAGCTTCTGATCAATTAAACGAAACTAGTTTAATAATTCAAGATGCATTATTCATTAAACAAAACAAAGCTTTTATTCGGCTCAATTTTAATGAAATTCTTTATTTAAAAAGTGATCACGTGTATATTGAAATTAAAATGAAATCTGGAGAGATTCATATTGTAAGAGGGAGCTTAAATGAATACATGAATAAACTGGGTGGCAAGTTTTTCAGAGTTCATCGAAGCTATATTGTTAACCTAGCCCATTTAACGCAATTAAATCAAAACACAGTGTTTATAAATCAGGATGAAGTGCCAGTGGGTAAAGTCCAGCGAGATGAAATCATCAAGAGATTAAATAGAGGCTAGTCTTTAATTTATTCTTCAATAACGCCATCACCAATATAACGGCCTTCTTTAAAAATCATAATTTGCTTTAACAAGCCATTGTCATCATAAACATATTGCTTGCCATCCATTAAGCGATATCGTTTAAAAGTGCCATCTTTTGCAATTTGTTTGTTGGCATTAAATAACTGTTTGTAGCCATTCCCATCAAAAGTGCCTTGGTTTGGTTTTTCTTCTTTTTCAACACTTGCATTGATGTCTTTTCCTGCATCAACCACAGCTTTTACTGGGTCTTTAATAGCAACTTTTGAGGCATAAACTTCAACACTTGCTTTGTCAAGAACACCACTATTGAAATTTTTAACACTCATAATGTCGCCATTTTCGTAGTATTCTTTCATTTCTCCAGCCTCTAATCCTTCTTGCCAAGTGCCTTCTAATCTTACATTCCCGTTTTCATAATAATAGGTTTGTTTACCAGTTCGCTGACCTGTTTCAGAAAAAGAAAAATCTTGTGCTATTTTACCATTTGGATGATACCTTTTAAATTCTCCAGTGTTTTTACTTCTTTCCCAATTCCCTTGTTCCTCTATTTGGCCATTTTCATAGTACAAGGTATAGGCACCTTTTGGTCTGCTTCCAACATAGAAAATTTCACTTTTCAATTTACCTCCAGGATAATATTTTTTCCAGAATCCCTCTTTTCGAGTATTTACATAATTTCCTTCTTCAACGATTTCACCTGCTGCATAGCCCACATCTACTTTGGGTCTTGCGGCGATTAGCCATTTTCCTTGGCGCTTGTTGTTTTCGTCAATTACATTAACTGTTTCGCCGTTTATTACCTTAGAAGTTTGTGCAAGGCTTGAATTAAAAGTATAAATTAGAATAAAGAAATAGAGGATTCTCTTCATGTATAAATTTTGAAATTTAAATGTACAAAAATCTTTTTTATAGAGCCTTCATTTTTTTTAATTGAGATAACATGTCAATTGTCATGTTATCTAAATCGTACTTCATTTTCCAATTCCAATCTTTTTGGGCTTGAGAATCGTCGATGCTCGAAGGCCAACTTTCTGCAATTTTTTGCCTAAAATCAGGATTATACGAAATTGTAAAGCTTGGAATTTCTTTTTTTATTGCAGCTGCTATTTCTTTAGGAGAAAATGAAATTCCACCCAAGTTATAACTTGATCGGATGCTTATTTTATCGGAATCAGATTGCATTAATTCTATAGTTGCTCGAATCGCATCTTCCATATACATCATAGGTAAATAGGCATTCTCTTTTAGAAAACATTCATATTTTCCTTCAGCAAGCGCTTGATGATAAATATCAACTGCATAATCTGTTGTGCCTCCACCTGGTAGTGTTTTGTAACCAATTAAACCAGGATAGCGAATACTTCTGACATCAACTCCATAGTTTTTAGCATAATACTCGCACCAGCGTTCACCAGCTAATTTGCTAATCCCATAAACCGTTGTAGGATCTGTAACCGTATGTTGGGGTGTGTTATCTCTTGGCGTATTAGGGCCAAAAACAGCAATAGAACTAGGCCAGAAAATCTTATCTATAATTTTGTCTTTGGCTAAATCAAGCACATAAAACAAACTATCCATGTTTAATTCCCATCCAAACTTAGGTTGTTTTTCTGCAGTTGCTGATAATAAAGCAGCTAAATGATAAACCTCTTTTATTTTGTATTTGGCAACAATTTCATGTAATCTATTTTTGTCTAAAGCATTTAATACTTCGAATGGGCCACTCTGGTCTTGTAGTTCTCTTAAATCTGAAGCAACCACTTTATCATTACCATAAATTTCTCTCAGGTTAAAGACTAACTCCTGTCCAACTTGCCCTCCGGCACCAATTACTAATATCATGCAATTAAATTTTGAGGACAAAGGTAGTTATCTAAGCTTTTGTTAGTGAAGCAATTTTTTTAAAATTAATATTTATTCGTATATTTGATTTGAAAACAATTTATAATCAAATTGTTATAGAATGGGAAAACGTATTTATTTCACTTTGTTTTCTTTATTAGTTTTACTTTCAACCCTAAAATCTCAAACTAATTTTTACTATTTAAGCGATGGAAGTAAAGTCTTTTATTCAGAAATAGAAAACCTCTACTTGGTGCATTTTAAAAATGGACTTGGTGAAGATCCTTTAGAAATAAGTCAGTATCAATTTGTTGGAGATTATTATTTGCTTTCTAATACGACCGAAATTGAAGAGAATTACGAGAATTATACTATTTCTAAGTGTCTGACTAATGGGGTAGATACTATCTATGAAAATGATGAGCTTGTTTTGGCTTTTAAAAACTCAACTAATCAGAGCCAAAAGGATAGTCTTATAAATGCTTTTAATCTTAGCTTAATTCAAGATTCTTCATTTTTTAAACAATATGGAACTGAAAATCCATTAGAAGATGCTGCCGCCATTTTTGAAAGTGGTTTAGTGAAATTCTGTCACCCTAATTTTATTATTAATCCTAAACCAACCCATATACCTAATGACACTTACTTTCACAAGCAGTTTTATTTAAATAATACTGGGCAACCTATAAATAATGGGTTAACAGGCATGGCAGATGCTGATATAGATGCGCCTGAAGCTTGGAATATTACCAAAGGGAACAACAATATAATCGTATCAATAGTTGATCGAGGAATAACTTCAAACCATCCTGATTTACCGAATTCAAGACAAGTTAGATTGCCAGGCGCAAATTTTGGCGGTGCTTTTCCTTATGACCCGAACGATTTAACTCCTACTTTTTATCATGGAGATGCCTGTGCTGGAATTTTGGCAGCAGAGCAAGATAACAATTATGGAATCAGCGGAGTTGCCCCGGTTTGCAAAATAATGCCAGTTAAATTTGAAGCTGGTGTTTCTGCTTCTAGCCTTGCTCAGATTATTGATTTTTCTGCAAATAATAATTCAAGGATAACTTCAAATAGTTGGACTTATGGATCGAATATAATTCCTGTTGTAGAAACAGCTATTAGAACCTCAAGCGTTAAAGATGTTATTCAAGTTTTCGCAGTTGGTAATACTAGGAATGGATCTTTTCCGGGTGGTAATATAAATGGTGTAGTGGATTTTCCTGCAAATACTTTAGTTGAAAAAGGAGTATTGAGAGTTGGGGCAAGTGATAGAAATAATCAAATTGCATTATACAGTCCGATTAATGAACAGATAGACATAGTTGCACCTTCTTCAAAAACAATGAGAGGAATTCTTCCAAACGAGGGTGAAGATATTTGGACAATTGACGTACCAGATTCAGCTGGAAGAAATCCGTGGCCTAATTCTTCTTTTAATTTTCCACCAAATGGCGAAGTTTTACCTTCAAGTGGTATAAATCATTTAGCTCTTTCTGGCAGATTTAGTGGTACTTCCGCTGCCACTCCCATGGTTGCCGGAGTTGCGGCCCTAGTGCTTTCGGTTAATAATTGTTTGGGCAATAATCAAGTGAAAGATATTTTATTAAACACAGCTGATAAAGTGGGTGGGTACAATTATAATTGGAGCAGCATGAAGCCCGGTCATTCCAAAGAGTTAGGTTATGGCAAAGTAAATGCCCATCAAGCTGTTTTGGCTGCTCAAAGCATGCAATCTTCTACATTAGACTTGCTCATTAAAGATGTACCTGAAGATTTTGGCTATGAACCGGATACAGTAGCTCAGTATTTGTATGTTAGCGAGGATATTTGGGTTAGAAATGACACCGATGGATTAACATTTCAATACACCGAAAATCCGGAGTATAGTAGTACTGATTCAGTTTATGTATATGTAAGGGTGCGAAACAAAAGTTGCGTAGATGCAGGTGTAAATGATAGTCTAAAGTTACATTGGGCAAAAGCATCCACAGCCTTGTCGTGGCCATCTCATTGGGATGGCAGCATGACTTCTCCGGTATTAATGGGCGAGGCCTTAGATATTGTTTCCTTAAACGGACTAATAGCAGGCAAAGACACTATAATAAGATTTCCTTGGTTACTGCCAAATCCTAATGACTATGCTTCCATAAATCAAGATATTTGGCACTTTTGTTTGTTGGCTAGAATCTTAAGCACAACTGACCCAATGTCCGTTCAAGAGGGAAGTGTATTGTGGCAAAATGTAAAGAACAACAATAATATAGCTTGGAAAAACGTAACCTTAGTAGATAAACACCAAGATGTAATTGCCGAGCCGGAATATGGACTAGGTGCTTCTATTGCTATTGGAAACGATGAAGATGAAGGAAGCAAAACCATCAAATTAGATTTTTTTGAAAGCACCATTGAATTTGGGAATCCATTATTTGACGCCGCCGAAATTACCATCAAGTTAGATGAGAAAGCTACTCAAAAATGGGAGAACGGCGGTGAAGAATCAAATGGGCTAGAATATCATGGAGATGGAGTTTTTAAAGTAACTGACGAAGAAGTAAACCTAAGTAATCTAAATTTTGAAGCAGGAGAGCAAGCCTATTTATATTTAGGCGTAAATTTTTTAACTGAAGAAGTAGAAGAAAAGATAGTTTATAAGTACCATGTAGAGCAAAGTGAGGATGTAGAATTTGGAGAGTTTATTGGAGGAGAGCAATTTTTAATACATAGAGACAATCGAAATTTATTTACAGCAGACGCCGGAGACGATGAACAATTGCAAATGGGCGAATCAGTTCATTTACAATCCGCTGACATTGGAGAAGCGGCATTCTACCGTTGGTATAATGAAGCAGGTGAATTAATCTATGAGGGAAGAGACACCACTTTTGTGCCTACCGAAAACACTACCTATACCCTTGAAGTAATTGCCCATGCAGATGGGTTTAAAGACTATGATAAAAAAACGGTAGTTATTAAAGAACAGTATATATCTCATCTATATCCAAACCCAAGCAGTAATCAGAGTCAACTAACAGTAGAGTATGAAGCAAGTACTGCTAGTTCAGCTTACTTGCAAGTTTTAAACTCGGGTCAAACGGTAATAGCAAATCACATATTACACCCCAAACAACAACAAACATCCATTAACATTTCCAATCTAAATCAAGGCAATTACATTTTAAGACTAATTTGCGATGGAGTGCTAGTGGATGCAAAAGTATTAACTGTAAATTAATTTGTGATGAGATATAGATTGTTTTTCCTATTTATAATACTGAGCTTAGTTAGTATGGCTCAACATATTCAGACTTTTTCACCATCTAATCCTAAACAAGGTGATGAATTAACGCTATACCTTTCAACAAGCTTTTTATTTAGTGTTGGAAACCCTCCTTTTTTTTGCGGTTCATTTGTTTCCTCATCCGATACCATTGGACAACAAGAATTGATTTATGATATTACCATTGATATAAGTGGTATTCGAAGTCCGGGTAGTGCTTGTACCAGATTTGATACAATAATTTCAACTAATAAATTTCAATCTACTGGAGTACACGAGGTAATAGTATTTTGGAGTGCTTTGGATACAACTGGAGGATCCAATAATTTTTATTCGCGTTATGATTCAGATACTTTGCAACTATTGGTTCAATCCGGAGTAACTTCTATTTTAGAAAATTTCAAGTCTAATTTTAGCCTATATCCTAATCCCGTGGGTGATAAACTAAATATTGATGGCTTTATGTCTTTGGCTATCGAAAGAATAGAGGTCAGGGACGTAAAGGGTCGATTAGTTAAAGCTTATACCGAAACTAATAGGCAGTTGAATGTAGAGAGCTTGTCCAGTGGAATTTACTTGTTGAATATTATTGGTAAAGATGGAAGTTGGCGGCAGAAATTTGTGAAGCAGTAACTTAATTGTATTGGGTTTAAAGGCGAATGAGATACTATTAAGTATTCTATAATTTATTTACTTAGACCTTAGAGTAAAAAGTACAGAATGCTCTGATTATTAATTGGTCATAAACAGATTGGTAATTAAATTAGACTTAATTAACTTGAAATACTTCAAACTTTAGGCACATTTATGAAAATAAGAAATGTGAAAGATGAAATCAGGACTCAGAGATTTGGAAAACTATTGAGCATGTCTTCTTGCGCCGAAAGTCTAACAGCTAAAGTCTCTTCAAGCTGACATTTATCATTTTTACTACAATCTAGCTTTGCGTAACTTTGTAAGCTCCTTAATAATGGCCTTATGGAATTGTACAATAAATACGACAAGCGCATTTTGAAAGAAAAACTCATGTTGGAGGATTTCAAAAGAATCACTGTTTCCTTTTATAGATATGTAATTATTGATAACCCAAATGAACTTAGAAATGAGCTTTATAAAGAATGGTCTGAGTTAAATGTGTTTGGCCGAACCTATTTGGCTCGAGAAGGAGTAAATGCACAAATGAGTGTGCCTGAGCACAATTGGGATGAATTTGTTGAAAAACTTTATGTTCGAGACTACTTCAAGGAAATACCTTTTAAAATTGCGGTTGAAGACGATGGCAAATCGTTTTATAAGCTAAAAGTTAAAGTGCGATATAAGATCGTTGCCGATGGTTTAGACGACGGCACTTTTGATGTTACCAATGTTGGAAAACACTTAACGGCTAAAGAGTTTAATGAAGCGCTTCAAAACCCAAACGCTATTGTTATAGACATGAGAAACCATTACGAAAGTGAGATAGGTCATTTTGAAAAGGCTATTTGTCCTGATGCAGATACTTTTCGTGAAGAATTACCTCAAGTGGAAGAAATTTTGAAAGGCAAGGAAGACAAAAAGGTGTTGTTGTATTGCACAGGAGGAATTCGCTGTGAAAAGGCCAGTGCGTATTTAAAACATAAGGGTTATGCCGATGTCAATCAATTATATGGTGGAATCATTGATTATGTAAGGCAAATAAAAGCGGAGAATTTAGAGAATAAATTTATTGGAAAAAACTTTGTTTTCGATGAGCGGCTAGGAGAGCGTATTTCTGATGAAATAATTAGCAAATGTCATCAATGTGGAAACTTGTGTGACGACCACACCAATTGCTCTAACGACGACTGCCACTTGTTGTTTATCCAGTGTGAAACATGTAATGAAAAATATGATGGAGCTTGCACCCCAGGGTGTCAAGAAATTGCTAATTTGCCAATTGAAGAACAACGAAAAATTAGAAAAGGGAAATTAAAAACAGATGCACATGCTGTTTATAAAAGCAGACTAAGACCAAAATTGAATGAAATCTAATATTTTCTTCGTGAAATAATTAGAACATTGTTAATTTAGAACATTAAAAAAATAAGAAATGCCATTTTATAGAACTTTAGGAAAGATTCCAAACAAAAGACACATCACGTTTAAAAAAGCAGATGGCTCTTTGTATTACGAACAACTATTTGGAACGGTTGGTTTCGATGGGATGTCAACATTGCTGTATCATACTCATCGGCCAACGATGGTTAAAGAATACTTAGGCTCTAAAGACGTTAGACCCAAAATAGCAGTAGAGAAAAATTTTAAATCTCGAAGATTAATTGGTTTTGATGTAAAACCAACGGATGATTATTTAGAGTCGCGAGAAGTGATGTTGTGCAACTCAGATGTACTTATGGGCTTAGCTGCACCTAAAAAATCAATGAAAGCTTATTTCTATAAAAATACTGACGCCGATGAAGTGATTTTTATTCACAAAGGCAGTGGTAAGTTGAGAACAATGCTTGGTAATATCGATTTCAAATATGGCGATTACTTGGTTATTCCTAGAGGAATGATTTATCAAATGGAATTCGATTCGGAAGACAATAGACACTTGGTAATTGAATCGTATAGTCCTGTTTACACACCCAAGCGTTACCGAAATTGGTTTGGCCAACTATTAGAACATTCGCCTTATTGCGAAAGAGACATAAGAACACCAAAAGATTTAGAGACTCATGATGAGTTAGGAGATTTTATTATAAAAATTAAGAAAGAAGGCATCATTCACGATTATTTATATGCATCTCATCCGTTTGATGTTGTTGGTTGGGATGGGCTAAATTATCCTTATGCTATTTCTATTCACGATTTTGAACCAATAACAGGAAGAGTTCATCAGCCACCTACTGTTCACCAAATGTTTGAAGGGGGTGGTTTTGTAATTTGTTCATTCGTACCTCGTCTTTATGATTATCATCCACAAGCTATTCCAGCACCATACAACCATAGCAATATAGATTCTGATGAAGTACTGTATTATGTTGATGGCGATTTCATGAGTCGAAATGATATTGCTCAAGGTCAAATTACTTTGCACCAAGCTGGAATTCCTCATGGACCGCACCCTGGAGCTTATGAGAGAAGTGTAGGGCAGAAAGACACCCAAGAACTGGCAGTTATGTTAGACACATTTAAGCCATTAAAAGTTACGGAAAATGCTATGAAAATTGATGATGGAAAGTATTATAAGAGTTGGATACATTAAGATCGCTGTGCTGATAGAAGTAAGAAGCTAGACCGCTTCGCTATTAGAAATAAAAGGTTGATTTTGGGAATAAGTTATTACAGAAATTATTTTGGATCGGAAAAGACATAACTATAAAAATCTTAAAAATTGGAGTTTAGGAATCGAGATTGCTAATGAAGTTTTTGAAATTAAATCGTGTTTTCCTAAGGAAGAGAAATTTGGATTAACTTCGCAAATTAATAATTGCTCAATTTCTATTCCCAGTAATATCGCCGAAGGTTCTGTAAGAACAGATAAGTCATTTGCTCACTTTCTAGATATTTCGCTTGGATCCACTTTTGAATTGAGCACTCAACTAATATTAGCAGAAAAAAGAAAATACATTACACACGAAAAATTAACACAGATAGAAAAGAACATAGAAGAATTTCAGAAGAGGACCATGGGTTTTCAAAAAAGACTTTAGAGTCTTTATTCTATATTCTTTCCTCCTAATTCTTAAATAACTATGAAAAAACAACCGGAATCCGTAAACTACGGCTTAGAAAAAATTTTTGAAGGGGCACAAGACTTTTTGCCTCTATTAGGAACAGATTACGTAGAGTTTTACGTAGGAAATGCGAAACAAGCAGCACATTTTTATAAAACTGCTTTTGGGTTTCAATCTTATGCCTACAAAGGCTTAGAGACTGGGAGTAGAGATAAAGTATCCTATGTGCTAAAACAAGATAAAATTCGATTGGTATTAACTACGCCTTTAAATTCTAAAAGCCCAATTAACGACCACATTGTAAAACATGGCGATGGTGTAAAAGTAATTGCTCTTTGGGTTGAAGATGCTAGAAAATCATGGGAAGAAACAACTTCAAGAGGAGCAAAATCATACATGGAACCAACTGTAGAGAAAGATGAACATGGAGAAGTGGTAAGATCGGGCATTTATACTTATGGAGAAACTGTTCACCTATTTGTAGAACGCAAAAACTACAAGGGACAATTTTTGCCAGGATTTAGAAAATGGGAGTCAGACTATAATCCAGCACCAACTGGCTTAAAATACATCGATCACATGGTAGGTAATGTAGGCTGGAATGAAATGAATATTTGGGTAAAATGGTATGAAGATGTAATGGGATTTGTAAACTTCTTATCCTTTGACGACAAGCAAATTCATACGGAATACTCCGCGTTGATGAGTAAGGTAATGAGTAACGGAAACGGTAGAATTAAGTTTCCAATAAACGAGCCTGCTGAGGGGAAAAAGAAATCACAAATTGAAGAATACTTAGACTTTTATGAAGGCCCTGGTGTTCAGCACATTGCTGTTGCTACTGACGACATAATAAAAACTGTAAGTGATTTAAGAAGCAGAGGGATAGAGTTTTTGTCAACTCCCCCAGATGAATATTACAAAGCGGTTCCAGGTCGATTAGAAGAATTTAGTCATGAATTGCAAGAAGACATCAAAACGTTGATGAGTTTAGGAATTATGATTGATGCAGACGAGGAAGGATACTTATTGCAAATATTTACCAAGCCGTTAGAAGACAGGCCAACCTTATTTTTTGAAATCATACAACGAATGGGTGCTAGAGGTTTTGGAGCAGGAAACTTCAAAGCTTTGTTTGAATCCATAGAAAGAGAGCAAGAACAAAGGGGGACGTTGTAAAACCCACTTATTTAAAATATAAAAGCCCATGTCAAACTGAGCGAAGCAGAATTTTGTGACATGGGCTTTTTTTATGGCATGTATTTCTAATCAAGTCAGTAACTTAAACAAGATATTCGGATTGGCTACAGTGTATCAAAATCAGCTAAGTGGGTTGGTTCAAGTACTACACTAATCGATTAGAATTTATCTTCGATGTACTTTTTGACCTTATTTGGAGAAGAGTACCTTAACATTGCTGCTTTATAGCTTTCAAAAATTGACTATGCTAGGTAGAATCAAGAGCTTGTAAAAATGGATCAACAATTGGTAGTTTTCCAAATCCGTTTACCAATGAACTAAATTTACAAAAACCTAAAGATTTTATAATGAATGTTGAGGTACGGTTTATAGATGAGTTCGGAAGAATACTAATTAACCGGAAAGTAGTTTACCAAAGAAGCATAATTTAGAATACTGAAAAAGTTACAAAATATAAAGTGAAACTCTCGTTTTTATTCATGAAGCGGGAGTTTTATTACCCTCCCCTCATTAATTCTTTTAACTGCTCTTTATATTTTCTAGATATTGGAATTGTTTTTTCTTTCATGTAAAGGTGAGTTGAAGTGTACTCACCGACATGGTTGATATTAACTAAAAAGCTTCGATGGATTCGAATAAAATCACCTTTAAGTCTTTTTTCTAAATCAGCCATACTGTTACGCTCAGAATAAATTGCTTTGTTCGTAACGATTTTCACATAAGACTTGTCGCTTTCGAAGTAAATAATGTCAGAAATTTTGATTTGTTTTTTACCAAAAGTCGTTTTTACTTCATAAGTGCGTATATAGTTCATTTTGAATAATTCCAATTGAGCTATAACATCACTTTTCTTGTAGGGTTTTGTAATATAGCTTAAAGGGTTTGTTTTGGTTGCTTTTTTAAGCGTAGTCATTTCATTATTAGCAGAAACATAAATAAATGGAATCTTTTTTTCGCTTAATATCTCTCCTAAATCGATACCCGTTTTTTCGCCTTTTAATCGAATGTCAACAAAAAGTAAATCTGGGTCATTGGGAAGCAGTTTTAAAGCTAAATCCACAGAATTAACTACATCTAATACCTTAACTCCTTGTTCTTCAAGCATCATACTTAAATGGTCTGCTATTAAAAAATCATCTTCTACAATAATGACTTTCATATCATAAATTTTAATTGAACCGAATAACCACTAATACCTTCATGTTGAAAGGGAGTTATTTCTCCTTCCAGCTGCTTTACCAACAAATCTATCAACTTTAGCTTAATTCCCTCGGCTATGCCTTTACCGTTATCAAAATAGTTTAAAACTAACTTATTTTCCTTCTTAAATATTTTTAATCCAATGAGCTTCTCGTCACTCAAGTCATAAGCATGTTTAGCTGTATTGGTAATTAGTTCTGTTATTAGTAAGCCCAAATAAGTTGCCTTTTCAGCAGGTAATTCTGTATCCTCTATATCCATTTCAAGGTTAAAATCAGAAAGAGCCATACTATCTTTCAAATTTTCATAGATATTATAGACATAAGCTTTAACCGAAATAGCGCTTATTGATTCGTTTAAATAGAGTTGCTGGTGCAACGATGCTATTGCATTTATTTTGTCTGAAATGCTTTCAAGGGAGGTAACCTCTCCTTTATACTTATACATTTCTCTACCGATGAGGGAAATAATTAATTGTAAATTATTTTTTACGCGGTGATTAGTTTCACCAATCAAAAATTGGTTTTCGTCATTTAACTTCCTCAATAGTTTATTTTTCTTTTTTGATATATAGAAAGAGTAAATTAAAAAGATGATCACAATTAACAGCAACACCCCAAAGACAGAAAAGTATTTAAACTGCTTATCTTTTTGTTTTAGTTCAACTTCCTTCTTTACAATCTCCTTTTCCTTTACCTCGGTTTCAAGTTCAACATATAATTCATTGATTCTGCTTTTCATTATTTGTTCACCAAGTAATGCCATATTATAAACCTCGTAAACATGGCTTTTATGGCCGTTGAGAGAATCCCCCTTTCCAAAGTAAGCCTCTTTTAATCCACCATAAACGTTAGAGATTAATGCAAAATCTTTACTGTTTTTAACATTAACCAAAGCATAATTATAATAGTATAGAGAAGAATCGTACAATTGGTTTTTGAAAAAGAATTTACCTAAATTTTTTATTGCGTTATACCTTTCAAAATTGTTCTCTCCCTTCCATAATTTAATGGCCTCGTGGTAATTTTTATAACTGAGCTCAGGAGCATTCATTTTTTCATAAATATCACCTAGCTCATTATAACAAGTAGCTTGAGCAGATATGTTGTTTAGTTGCTTAGCTAGGGTTAAGGCTGTTTCCGCAAATAGCCTTGCGCTATCTAAGGTACTTGACTTCAAGTTACCGTAGTGCATTTCATTGTAAACCGCTGCCGACCTATGATAAAACCTACAACGTAAAGTAGCGTCTTCTATTCCTTCTTTTAAAAGTGCTTTTATTATTTTATGAGCCAGGATGTATTTTCGAAGCTTTCTGTTAAATTCTATTTGTTGAACTTGAATTTTATGCTGTAAGTATTTTGAATTTAGTTTTTTACTGAGTGCTAATGCCTGTTGGATACTGTATAACGCACTATCGTTTTCCCCAATAATAGCTGTTAATTGAGCATGGTTAATCAGCCATTCTACCAAGTTAGAATCATTATCAATAGGCGTATTTAATCGAGATTCATTTAAAAACTCTTTTGCTTTTCCATAGTCACCGCTTGCCGAATATTTTGCAATACTATCGGGATAATTTTTAGGTTCGAAACCTACGGAAACCACATAGATTAACACTAAAAATATAGCCTTTAGAATGGTATGTTTTGAATTAGAGCTCAATTGGGAAATTTAATAATACAAAGGGAACAATTCAATTTCTTCTCTAAAAATAAAAAATACGTAGTTAATAGCAAAAAAAGGTAGTTGGTAGCAAAAACTTAATTATAACTATTTGATGCCTTAGATTTGAGCTCATAAAATTAATTCTTATGAAAAAGCTTTTATTTCTTTCATTAATAGTTCTTTTTTCAATTCAAACGTCCTTTTCTCAAAATCCAATTAAGGATGTAGAAAATTTCGAAACATTCCCGAGTGGATGGCGTGTTGAGATCCTTAGCTCAGCTAATCATGGCATGTACGGCTGGGAAAAATTACCTTCCACCAGTTCTGGTAGTGCTTTAAATGGGACAGGTTCGTCTGCTATGATGGCGGGAATGGCCAAGGACCCCACTGAAGGTGATGTGGTAAGTCAATGGTTAATCACAAAACAATTTTCTGTTACGAATGGGGATATAATTAGCTTTTGGACAAAAAGTCACACAAATAGTAGTGGAGAAGACCGTCTTCAAGTAAGACTTTCTTCAACTGGTGGCATATCTATACCTTCTAATCCTTTTCAAGCTGGAGACTTTGACATCCTATTAGATGATATTAATAGCGGTAACGCTAAAGGTGGTTATCCGAGTAATTGGACAAAAAAAACATATATAGTCAGTGGTTTGCCAAATGGAAAAGTCGTAAATACCCACTTTGCATTACGCTATTATTTGCCATGGTTAAAAGGAATGTCAATCACACCACCCGTAGGAAATGAAGACCCCACTGATCTCGCTTGGCAAAATACAAGTAGCTACCTCCAAAGCATTGGGATCGACCTCTTATTTATGGTCTTGGATGAGGCAACTGACGGTTTGTTTGGGGTAGGAAAATTATTTTTTGATTGGGGTGTCAATATTTTCAATTTCTTTAGCAATTTTTTTGGAAACACTGATAAAACAACCATCCTAATCGATGGTTTCGAGTTCGATCCCTTAGATTTAAAACTATCGAATGAAGCCGGTATCGTTTTCACTACCCAAAGCACCTCAAACCCGGTAGCTACCCTTGTAAAAGATTATTGTATAAATGAAGATATACAAGGGGTTAATCTGCCTAATCAAAATCAAATTTATGGTTACAATGTTCAAGCTTTTAATATACTCAACTATCGCGGCAGCAATATAAATTTCACAAACGGGCTAATAAGTGGTCCTGATGCCAGTAGTTTTCAATTCCATGGGTTCGGTGGCTGGAGAGATTTCACTTCAAACAGTGTTAATCCATCACGCTTACTTATTAAATTCAATCCTTCAAGTCCAGGTAGAAAAGAAGCAATCATTTCTTTTAATACCAACCACCCTAGCTTCCCTACCGTTCAATTTAAGATCGAAGGTATTTCTATAAATGCCCCCACTGCTTTAAACCTGGCTTGCTTAAATCCGGTAAACCTGAAATTGGTTTCAGGTCAGGTTATTAGTTTTGATAATTTGTCTTTATCTGAATCTGGATATAGAAACCCGATTAACTATATAGACTTTAATGCGAGCAACCTTGGTGGATGTTCTTACAATGATTTGATTTGGACCATAGATGATGGTTCTACTCGCTCCTATGCGGCTTCTGATTTACCCATTTCAGTTCCCGTTACCATCACTATCTTTAATCCAATATCTAATACTTCTGCTTCATGCAATACAATGGTAAACCTGTCAGACAATGTTCCTCCAAACGTTCCTGCAAATTATCAAATTCCCAATAAAACCTATGATCTTCATCCAGATTCAGCAGTGTTACACACGAGAGATCTTATTCCTCCAACATATAATACTACCAGTGATGGATTGGTATCAAGTCAGCTTTCTTGGGCTGGTACAATTGGAGGTCATGGAAGTTATATACTCTGGTGGACATTCGTAGATAACTCAGGAAACTTTACAAATGCATACAGACAGGATATTCAAGTTAATGATGTCACTCCACCCATTGCGAATTGTCAAAATGTATCGATTGGCTATTCTTCTGGCAGCGGAAGTAATCCATCAGTTGCTATTGCAACTGCGAAAAATATTAATCTGAACAGTAGTGATGTAGCCAGTAATGATTTGAGTTTGAAATTTTGGACTGGTTCAGGAGCTGTACCAGCCATAGGTACTCAAAATGACCCCAACTTAGTAGATAGCTTATTTTGGCCATGCAGTGAAGAAGGAACTACAAAGCAAGTAACATTTGTCGTGAAGGACAGAATCACACAGCAGCAGTCCAGCTGTCAAGCGAATGTGAACATTCTGCCATTAAATTTTGATCAATGTGTAGATATCCTTACTTCATTAGATTATTTAACTCAAACTGCAACGATTAGTATAGATGATGTATATAAAGGACCAGGGGGATGTTTGCAGCAAACTGTTACTTTGAGTAAATCCACTTTTGGTTGTAATGACCTAGGTATTAATTTTGTTGATATAGTCATTTCGAGATCCAACGATCTTGGAGGTTTTGACACCACCCAATGTCAGGCGAAAGTTGAAGTCATAGATTTTGACTCAGATGATTACCTAAATTATGAAGCAGACTTCTATCAAAATAACAGAGGGCAATACCCGCAAACAACTGTCGTATATGCGCATCATGAGCTAGATCTCTTTCAACATATTTTCTATCAACCGATGTATCTGACTTGTCAGAATTCTCCTTCATGGAGTTACAATATATCTGGAGGACCTAACAATTATTTAAATACAAGTGAAACACGTACAGTTGAGTTTGCACTCTCACCAAACTTATATCCAGGAGTATATAATTTAGTTAGAAATCAAACCCACCCCAGTATTCTCCTAGCCAATAATTCGCCTTTTGTAGCGACATTAAATAGTACTGTAATCGTTTTGGATACAGTTCCTCCGAAAGATCAGTGGAATACGGACACCATCGTTGTTACCAAAGACATCAATAATTGTAACGCATTAACAAGGGTGCAATGTCCTTTTGTCCCATTTAATGCTCAACCTACCCCTGTAACACGAGGACAATGGTCCATTGGATTGAGTGGTGCTACTCAAGGACTAAAAGTTGGACTAGATCTAGGAAAAGAACCTTTTCACGATATTCAGTTAAACTTTGGAGTTACAAGGGTTAGCTATAATGCTATTGATGTGTCGGGGAATTCTTCTCAGCTTGTTAAATTTTACGATGTAAGACCAACTGGAAGGCCTGCGGTTCAATGCTCACAGGACATTATCTTAACGGATAAAATTCCAAATCCATATACGGTCACAATTCCTTCTCCTATAGATGTAAGCTGCGGGCAAGTTCAAGGTGTGCAGTGGGACTATTATGTACACAATGGGCAAGTTATTAACGGAAACCTTCAATCCATTACGTCGGGTGGACCTTTAGGAATGAACCAATCAGCTACTGTCACTCTTACTCCCACTTCCAATGCGAGTCTGGGAAATTATCAGATTGTACAAACTGGGGGAACTGCTCAAAGTACGAATAGATGCATAACCAATGTGAGTCTTGTTGATCAAATTCCACCCAGAATTTACTGTCAATCAAACCCAATAATAATTAATACTGTAGCCGGAAAATGCACCGGAGAACTAAGTGTTTCAAACCCGCTTTATGACTTAACAGATTCTTTAAATACTTGGTATTTTACATTAGCAGGAGACGTCAATTACACCTCGCCTGAACTACCGTATGATTCTTTATTGAGTCAATACGATATAGAACCGGGAGACTATTCATTTGTCATATACGGAAAAGACAATGTTGGTAACCTAGAAACTTGCTCTACTTCATTAAAAGTAATAGATATTACTCCTCCAGAAGTTACTTGTCCGGGAAGTTTAACCTTTACCTTACCTTCTAACGCATGTAGTATAGAAACTGGCACATGCGGTATTGAAACCGGCGGATGGACAGGAAATTTTGCTCCCAATCGATTAGAAACGGTCAACACCTTTGCCGAAGGAAGAATTGACTATTCCGGCGCGCCTTCCTCCATATTAATAAACGATACCAATACCGGAAGCAGTTTTGCTGGATTTACAGCTACCAGAATTAGGGTAGCATGTGTAAATACCACCTTTATTTTCAACTGGGCCTATAATCCTGGTTCATCTCCAAATACGGCTATTTTCAACCAACCTGGCTATAGAATAGGCTCCAATGAGATTTCCTATTTTCCTAGTTTTGACCAAAATTCAACCAGCAGTCAGACAGGCACATTAACGATTAATGCTGTTGAAGGTGAAGTGTTGGATATTGGCTTGGTGAATGCCAATAATGGGACCCAAGGAGCAAGCTTGACTTTAAGTCTGGCGCAAGCTCCTGACTACCAGCCTAACTATCCAATTTTGGTTAGCGACGAGTGCGAATACTCTTACTACACAAATATCTATAACAATCTCACTCCTGGGAATTATACCTTCTACCATCGTTTTTACGATGAGTTTGGAAATACTAATGAATGTCTACAACAGGTAAATGTGATAGATAACAATCCTGTTAGTGCTACTTGCCAGAATATTACTGTTTATTTGAATCGTGCCGGTGAGGCCCGCTTATCCCCCGAAGACGTTTTAGTTTCCTGCGAGTCGTCAACAAGAACGATGTCTAAAACTTTTTTCACCTGTGCTGACATTGGTACAAATTCCGTTTCAGTTGTTAATCAAAACTCCTTAGGTCAATCAGCTACATGTGTTACTCAAGTAACTGTTGCCGATACAAACAGACCTTTCTTAATTGATCGTATCAATCCGGTATTTGACTTATCAATTGATCCTTCTACTATAGTAGCTACTAGTTCAATTGACTTAACTGCTATGGCTGACGATAATTGTGGGATTCAATCGGTACAGATACTCAATATTGATTCTTTAAGCTGCTCAGATTACGGACTCAACCAAGTGCAATTGTTGATCACTGATGTGAATGGAAACCTATCTGATACACTTCTTGCTTTCATCAATGTTCAATTGGACAGCTTCTATGTTGATAATCCAGGAGAGCAAAGAGTATGTACAGGCGACACAGCCATTTTTACCCTAAATGGAAACAATGTTGCCTCTTACCAATGGCAATGGGAAAAAGAGAATTTAGAATGGGATAACATCGCCTCAAGCTGGAATATTGGCAACATTAACTATGGTTCGTTTGCTTATCGAAAAGACAACTTTTTAAATACCAACACCTATTACGCAGGGGTCAATGGTAACGTTTTTAAAGTTACAAGTGGTGCGTGGTATTCTTATTCTTTTCCAACGACAGCTGGAAGCTTTTACGGACATGATTCAATCGTCGATATTCTTATTGACAGATATAAAAGACCGGTAATAGCTGCAGCTAAATCAAATTTTAATAATACCGGTACTCAAATAGAAATCTGGGGAGCAAACAATCCTCACTCTCCCACAGATCAAACGATGCGACTGTTTGGAAGCACAAGCTCTTTCCTTAACGTAAACGGCTTTGATATGGAATATCACAATGGATTAGACCTTTATACCTATTATGTTTATTCAAATGGCGGCTCCATGCGAGCTGAGCGACTTCAAATAGGAACAACAAACAGCACTACTGTATTGAGCCCTTGGATTTCAAATGTAGCTTGCTTCGATTTAACTATGTCGGACCCTTCTGTTGCCACCCCATATTACAATAAACCCATTATTGCCTATGTTCAGAATTCTGACAACAAACTGAAAGTAGTTTATACTGAAAGCAAAGGTGCTACCATTAATGATCTATATACCTACTCAATTGGTCAAACTGATGCTGTTAGGGCTAAGGGCGAAAAGAATTCGCAAATAGAAGCCAAGTGGTATAATGGTAATATTTATGTTGCTTACATAGATCTCAACGCTGGAAATAAATTATCTGTACTTAAATATAATGGAACAAACTGGCAATATGTTGGAAGCCCTGGGTTCAGCGAAGTTGCTGCAGATAATATTCATATTGAGTTTGATGGGGATAATACTCCTTATGTTTCCTATTCAACTGGAAGCCCTGTTGAAACGCATATTTACCGCTACATAAATAATAATTGGCAGTTACTTTCTCCAAAATTCAAATCTCATATTAGCGGTGGATCGACAGCAAATGCTTTTTCAAACATGGTACTTGATGGAGAAACAGTTTTACTTTTTGCACAAGACAGCGGTAAAATAGAATTGAATGAATTAGACTTATGGGAAGACCTTGTTGGTGAAACTGGAGATCCTTTAGTTATAGCAGGAGTCACCAAAAATATGAATGGCAAGCGGATTCGATGCGAATTTGGGACTGGTTGCGACACAGAAGTTTCAGACTTTGGCTATTTATATGTAGATAGCAGTGCCTCCATTATATCAGTAAGCGGTGACAGACTGTTAACACAGGGTCCTGGAATCCTAAATCTTTCTGCGGTGCCAAATTTTGGAAGTGTTGACTGGTATGATTCGGATACGAACTATTTAACCACCTCACTTGCTTTTGAAACACCATTATTGGACTCAACAACTACCTACTATGTTCGTGCGACTGATGGACAATGTAGCGGTGATATGAACTTAACCCCTGTTCTTGCAGAAATTCCTTATCCAGCTTTAAATTATCCAATAGACTCCACTGCTCAGTTCACCTACGAAGATTCTATTTGTGCATCTGGCCAAACTGTCATTGCATTTAATCACAATTGGCATGAAAAAACGATGGAGCTATATCGTAAGAACTTTGAGAACAGCTGGGAGAAAATTGAAGGTCCAACTACAGGTCCTTTCTTTTATCTATATCCAGACACAACGGCGAAGTATCGCGTAAAATTATTTAATGATGGTTTTGGATTCAATAGCTATAACTCAGGTGGAATGGGATATATTCCGCAAGGTTGCAGCTCTTGTAGCCCTGAAGAACTAGCTTTTAAACCCACAGGCAATGCCGATAGAGCAATAACGGTTGAAGGATGGTTTAAAGTGAATAACCCTTCAGGAACCTCAATTCCTGCAGGTAATTTGTTTTCATTGAGTTCAGAAGCATTAGGAAACCAGCTGCGTGGTCCAATTACCTGGGACATTAATGGCTGGCAAGTAAGCAATTTTGATCTAAGTTTTGGAGGGGGTACTAGACAAATAACTTTCCCTCCTCTGGCTACTACTGATGATTGGGTACATATTGCAACCGTTGCTGACTCCACTCACTTAAAAATATATTATGATGGGGTATTGGTTAAAGAAGATTCGTTTAATATAGTTTTCAACAATTATCCAATTATGGCATTTTCAGCTGACTCATTGGTTTCAGTTCGAATAGAAGCTACCCAATATGTTGAGCAATTGGATGAATTCAAAATTTGGAAAACCGCTCGCACGGCTGAACAAATTCAAGCTAGTATGATCAACTGTCAGGAGTCTGATGCAGACCTAATATTCTACAACGATTTCGGTCAGATTCAACGTCGTTCAGGAAGTATTCCTGAACACTATAAAAGCGATATCGGCTCTGGAGTAGTTGTAAATAACAACCAATACTTTATTGGAAGACAGATTATAAGAGTAAACAGCAGTTGCGAAATACCACAAGCCAATGTTTTTTATACCGACAGTTTTACCATTACGGTTCTTGATGAACCCTATCTTACTGAATACGAGGAAAGCTATGAATCACCAAATGATTCTGCCTGTGGAATTGATACCGTTCAAGTCATTGCCAGAGCTTCCTCAGGTTTGGTTTATTGGTACGACTCACCGGAGGGAGATAATTTGATCCACTTGGGAGATACTCTTACTATTGAATTGGATCGAGATACAACACTTTACATCGGTACCTCGTCCAACAGTTGTTCATTAATTGAAACAGAGATAAGAGTAAATGTAGTTCCAACAACTTTTATTGCTAAAACAGATTCAATTTGTTTGGGCGACCGATTTAGAGGGGGCGAATTTGAAGGCGATATTGGAGGTGGAGTTCAAGGTTTCGGTTATTTTGCAAGCGCAGACCCCACAGATACTACCTTAATCTATGGTGATAAATGGGATGATATAAAATCTCAAAGCTCTGGCGGAGGGGGAGAAGAAGAAGGTCCTTTTTATAGCTTTGGCTCATCAATTCCAGATTATTACATAACAGGACCAGATACCCTTTGGGTGGAAGCCTATGGTCAATATTGTAAATCTGATCGAGTTCCTTATATTATTTATCCTTTAGAGTCGAAAGTGATTCGTGTCTCACCAGACCAGCTAATTTGTTCACCTGATTCGGTAGAGTTGTTTATCGAATGGACTGGTGGAACTATGGAATTCTATGATGGTGATGATTGGTATGATGTACCAGCGTCTGGAAAAGTGACAACCCCTTTAATAACTCAAACCACAACCTTCGAGTTTTATATTAACGAAGACTGCGATATAGATGATAACTACTATCAGGTTACCGTTTATTACGGGAGTATGGTCAATCAAATTGATGTAACTGTTAATTGTGATAATTACAATTGGCTAGGTACAACCTATTATGAATCTGGAACCTATACTGATTCATTGGTATCATCAAGGGGTTGCGATTCAATAGTTCAATTGAATTTGACACTCGACTTAGGAGTTCAACATGAAGATTACGCTAAGATCACATGTGGCAATTACTCTTGGAGAGGGAATATCTATAGTGCTGCCGGACTCTATTATGATACCCTAATCAACTCTTTAGGATGTGACTCAATTATTCAATTGACTTTAGAGTATTACACTGAACCAGAATTGGATTTTACAGATCTAATTTGTCCAAACACTACGACTGATATTTCAATTTTAAATAGTTCCCCAATTTTCACCTATAGTTTGTTTGACGATTCTAATTCATTGCTCTTTGGGCCAACTTTAGGAAATGGTTCAACCTTAACCTATACTTCTGGTAATTTGTTGAATGATCAAGATTATTATTGGGCAGTTACTTCCGATACTATTTTGAATCAAGGTACAGGAAACAGCATTCAGTTTGAAGGCACTCGTTTTTCTAATAATGGCAGAATAGATTGTGGAAATGATGCATCTGTTCAGATTACTGGGAATCAAATTACCTTAATGGCTTGGATTTATCCTGAACAGTTCAGAAATAACGCACATGAAGCACATATTATTAGCAAGGAAACCAATAGCCCAGATTATGGATATATGTTACGATGTGGAGGAAATGGCCAAATTAATTTTAACGCAGGAAATGGATCATGGAATGAATTGACAACTCCTATTCAAGTGCTTGAATTGAATCAATGGCAGCACGTTGCAGCTACTTACGATGGGCTTACTATCCGAATCTTTGTTAATGGAAAACAAGTGCATTCTAGTCAGAGAACATTTACTATCGGAAATTCAAATCATAATTTGGTAATAGGGTCATATCCTACAGGAGGAAGTGAATTCAATGGATTAATTGATGAAGTAAAAGTTTGGAATGTGGCTAGAACGCCTTCTCAAATTTTTAGTGATATGCTCTTAGAGTCTGATGGATCAGATGCCGGTCTAGTAGCATACTACAATTTTGAAGAAGGTATTGGAGAAACTTTAGTGGATTTGACTGGGAATAACAATGGGCAGTTGATAGGATTAGACACAATTTCTTCATGGAAAACAGGTTTGGGCTCAGCATATAATTCTTGTTTTACTTCGAATTCACAACCTTTTACGGTAGAAGTAATAAATGGTGGCTATGCTATAGATACAACAGTATGTGGAAGTTATACTATTGGAAGTAGTACTTATACGCAAAGCGGTACATACTCAGATACACTTGTTTCATCTTTAAGTTGTGATTCAATTGTTACAACTACTCTTACAGTTCTGTCAACCACGTTGGATACTATTCAAATAATTGCTTGTGATTCTTATAATTGGAATGGATTGGAATATACTAGCTCAGGAGTTTACTCAGATAGTCTTACGAATGTTTCTGGATGTGACAGTTTGGTTACACTTGATCTAACCATCAATAATTCAACTGCTGGTATTACAACAATACAGCAGTCAGCTTGCGGTTCGTATAAGTGGAATGCAAACAATATTACCTATTCGGGTTCTGGCATTTACACAAAGGTATTTCAAAATAGCAGTGGATGTGATTCTATTGTACAGCTAGATTTAACAATTTATAATAAATCTTTCAGTTCGACTTCTGTGGTTGCATGTGATCAATACAATTGGGCATTAACAGGATTGACCTACAACACAAGTGGACAATATCAAGATACCTTACAAAATCAATTTGGCTGCGACTCTATTGTTCGATTGAATCTAACCATCAATAATTCAGATTCAATTTTTATGTCAGCTACAGCTTGTAATTCTTATACTTGGAATGTAAATAGTCAAATTTACACGACCTCTGGAGTTTATCAAGAAACTTTTAGCAAAAATAACGGCTGTGATTCAGTAATCACTTTACAACTAACGATTAATCAATCAACAGCATCAACTGTAAATGTGACAGCATGTTCAGCATACTCGTGGTCACAAAATGGCATGACATATAGCACAAGTGGAATGTATGTAGATACGATACCAAATGCTGTAGGTTGTGATTCGATGGTGATTTTAGACTTAACAATTAATCAAGCAACTTTTTCGACGCAAGTTGTTTCAAGCTGTGGAAGTTATGTTTGGCCGCAAAATGGAGTAATGTATATTTCAACAGGAATGTATGCTGATACAATTTCAAATGCTTTAGGGTGTGACTCAATTGTTATCCTAGATTTAACCATTAATCAAGGTGTTTCTGGGAGTTTAGTAATGAACTCAGCAATAAACTGTAATGGATCAAACGATGGGCAAGTAACCGCTAATCAGGTTGGTGGAACTTCTCCTTATACCTATTCTTGGAATACAGGAGATACAACGGCTATTTTGACTGGACTTGGAGTCGGTAATTACACGGTAACCGTAAGCGATGCCAATGGATGCACAGATAGTTCAAGTATAAGCTTAACTCAACCGAATCTATTAGTTATCAATTTAGCATCCCAAAATAATGTATCCGTAAACGGAGGAAATGATGGATCTGCAACAGTTCAAGTAACCGGTGGAACAAGTCCATACTCTTATTTTTGGGGAAATGGCACTTCGTTAAGTACAGCCAATAATTTAATAGCGGGAACTTATTCTGTCGCTGTTATCGATGCCAATGGATGTGGATCAGATTCTTTAATAGTCACCATAACAGAACCTGCTGCATTAATTGCAGCGGTGGTTGTAGATAGCCATGTGACTTGTTATGGTTCTTCTAATGGAGGAGCCACTGCAAGTGCCACAGGTGGAGTAATGCCCTATACTTATGTTTGGAGCAACAGTGCAACCACAGCAAGTATCACTGGAGTAAATGCCGGAACATATACCGTAATCGTGAGCGATCAAGCAGGTGCTTATGATACGGTATCTTTTAGTATTACTGAACCGGCAATACTCAGCTCCTTAATTACTATTGATAGTTTAGTAACCTGTTCTGATGCATTTAGTGGAGGAATAACAGCGACTGAAATTGGAGGAACGGGACCATATTCTTATTTGTGGAGCAATGGTTCAACTAATCGATCTTTAACAGGTATTGAAATAGGAACCTATACAGTAACAATTACAGATGGGAATGGTTGCTCGACAATAGAATCAGAATTATTAGGCATGGTTGACCCTACTTGCGGAGCTCCAATAAATCTAAGAACATTGTTTATTCAGGATACTTCAGCAATCTTAAATTGGTCTAAAGTTGCTGGAGCAATCTCATATAAAGTTGTTTTAAAACCAGCTGGCTCAAATTCGTGGTCAAGAATTGAATTCAAGAATGGGAATACAAATGTTTTAGATATGAATGGGCTAACGCCTTCTACTAAATATTTTTGGTCAGTAATGGCTAGGCTACCATCTGGATGGACACATTTAGCTTACCTTGAAAGTTTTTGGACACTAAGTGCTCCTTGTCAAGATCCTGTAAATGCAAGCGTGCATCCTATTTTTGACTCTAAGGCTAGACTCCAATGGGTTATTAATTCAAACGTTAAAAAGACGAGGTTGAGATATCGAGAACAAGGAACTTCAGTTTGGACAAAGGTGGCTATAACAGGATCGCGTAATAAATATTGGGTTGTAGGTTTAAGCCCAGCAACAACGTATGAATGGCAAATAAAAAGCGTTTGTGAATACGCTCCATTATCGTCTGGAAATAAATGGATGCCTGCTCAAACATTTACAACAGAAACGATGTCTAATTTGAGTCAAACATTAAGAATGAAAGTGGATGAAGAGTTAGAAGAAGTTTCGATAGATTTATTTCCCAATCCAAATAATGGAGTGTTTAATTTGGTTATCGATCAAGATAAGCAATACGATATCGAAATAATTGATATTCGAGGACAATTGGTTTATTCAAAAAGGGCAGTTGAATTCATAAGTAATCGATCCCAAAGAATAGATGTTCAATATCTAGTAAAAGGAGTTTACTTCTTAAAACTGGAATCAGATTCAGATCAGAAAATAGAGAAAATAATGATTCAATAAATCATTAATTATTCTGGATTTAAAAAACGGCAGTCGCAAAAGCAACTCCTGTTTTTAGGTAATAGGAATGATGCTTCTATATGCATACCATTAGATTTAATTATTCACTTAACTAATTGAAGGAAAATCTACTTTATTTTTTGAACTCATTCAACGAATGGGAGCTAGAGGTTTTGGAGCAGGAAACTTCAAAGCTTTGTTTGAATCCATAGAAAGAGAACAAGAACAAAGGGGGACGTTGTAAATATTAGAATTAAATAGTTTTTTAAAGGCAGTAAAGAGATGGCTCTTTACTGCCTTTTTGTGTTTAGCATATTAAACTATATTGTCTTTATAAGTTCTTGAAATTGGAATCTCTGTATTTTTGATAAATACTGAAGTAGAATTGTATTGATTTATTTTATTTTTATTCACGATAAAGCTTCTATGAACTCTTATAAAATCATCATCTAATTCTTCCATAAGTTGCGATAAACTAACTCTTTCATTAAAAGTATCTATTAGAGTTACAATATTAACATAAGAGCCCTTAGCTTCTATATACAGAATGGTATTGCTGTCAATCGATTTTTTGCCAAATTTAGTTTTGACAACAATAGGTTTTTTAAATTTGGTTTTAAATAACTCAACCAATGCAATAATATCACTTTCTTTATATGGTTTTGTGATGTAAGCTAATGGTTTAGTTTGCGTTGCTTTTTTAAGCGTAGCTAGTTCATTGTTGGCAGTTAAATAAATAAAAGGCAATTTGTTTAAACTAAGGTATTCACCCAGCTCTATTCCAGATTTATCTCCTGCCAATCGAATGTCAACAAAAAATAAGTCAGGCTTAAGGTGTGAGCTAGTAATTGCTTCTTCAACATTGTCTATTATTTCCAATACTTTAACTTGATGCTTTTCAAGCATTAACCTTAGGTGATCAGCAACGATAAAATCGTCTTCTATTATTATTGCATTCATACTTCAAATTTTATAAATAAGCTATAGCCCATTGTGTTTTTAGCTGTTACAGAGGCTCTTAGTTGCTTTAATAACAAATTAACTAAAGCCGGAGATTCTCCACTTTTCAAACCTATGCCATTGTCTTTATAAATTAGATTTATGGTGTTCGAATTTGATTTCCAAGCAGAAAGTTTAATTATTTTTTCATCGTTTCCTTTAAACGCGTATTTTAGCGAGTTGGTAATAAGTTCTGTAACTAGTAAGCCTAAATATACAGAACGTTCAATAGGCATTTCAAAATCTTCCACTTCTAAACTCAGTTTAATTCCATCTTCTATAAAGCCAGAATTAAAGTTATCTTCAATGCTTTTTAGATAAGACTTTAAGGAGATTTTATCTTTTGTATCTTTTACATAAAGTAGTTGATGCAAAGCAGCAATGGTATTTATTTTCTCAGAAACTTCCCTCAATTCATTTTTTGCTTGATCAGACTTATATATCTCCCTACCGATAAGTGAAATAATCAATTGTAGATTATTCTTAATTCGATGATTTGACTCACCAATTAAAAAATTATTTTCATTAACAAGTTTGGCTAATAGCTTGTTTTTACGTTTCGTTTTATAAGAGTAGAAAATTATAAACAGCGTGATAGTGACGAGTAAAACCCCTAGATAAAAATAAAAGGACATTGTTTTATCCGCTTCTAAGAGCTCTTCACGATTTTGAGCGATTAACTTATCTTTAGCTTCAACTTGATAGGCAGTAGTTATTTCTGCCAATTTATTTTTAGCAAAACTCTCTCTATATTTTACATCGCTTCGTGCCTCTTTTACCATGTATTTATAGCCAGTTAATGAGTCGTTTAGGGCAAAATAAGACTTAGAAAGCACCCAGTAAATCTCCATCTGTAGCTGATAATTATTTGTGCTTTCAATAAATGTTATGGCTTTCTTTGCGTAATAGAGTGATGAGTCTATTTCATTGTTGTTTAAAAACAAATGTGCTTTAACCTTTAACAAATTATGATAAGCAAGTTCACTTTTGATTTTTGTTGTCATTAACGCGCTATCTAAATATAATTTAGACTTATTCATTGAATGTAGAAAAGAAGTAGAATTATAAATGGTACTCAACTCCCTGTAACTCGTAAACTGATGATCATATAAATGGTGTTTTTTAGAAATAGCCAAGGAGTTGTATGAATAGTATAATGCGGTATCTAGGTATTCGGGCACTGTTCCATTCTTTGCATTATATAGTTCATTATATACTGCAGAAGCACGATGGTAAAAACGACATTTTAATTCAACATTTATTGGGAGTTCTTTTAATAATATTTTTATTAAAGTTTGGGCATTTTCATATTCTCTTATCTTTCTGTAAAATTCAATTAGCTGTATTCTTGCTTTGCTTATAAGGTATTTGTTTTGCGTTTTTTTTGCTAGAGCTAAAGCAAATTGTAATGTTTTAAATCCTTCACCCTCTTTTTGAGCATTAGTAGATACTTCTCCTAATGCAATTAAGAATTCTACATGGATTGAGTCAGTATAATTACCTGCCTTATTTTGAACACTCAATAAGTAATCTCTAGCTGCGGTAAAGTTCCCAGCCGAGGTAAGCTTCAGTAAACTATCAATTTCATATAAATCCGAACTAGCCATACATCTATTGCTAGCCAAGGTGCTCAACAATAGGATTAATAAGAATTTAATGTATTTGTGTGTTTCGATTTTGACTCTATATTAGAGCAGCAAAGAAAGGAATTGTTTTTTTCTTAAAAGAACCACGATAGTGTCATTCACAACAAAATCATGTAGTCCACCTTATTTTTTACAAACTAAAAACGACATATCCTACTTTCGTGCAAAATAGTGTTTTGTTCAACAATCGAAAAGGATATTAAAGAAAGAACTGAAATAATTATTTGAAATAAATTGAAAATACGACCCAATTAAGAAAGATTATTTTAAAAAACTAACAAAAAGCAGTTATTCATTACATTTTTAAATTAAGCCATAATTAAATCAGTAAAACAATAAAAAGAACTATCAATATATACAATAGCCTCATGAAAACTAATAATTACTTTTTACTTAATTACTCCTTACTTTTTTCTAAAGTTTTGGTTTTTGCATTTTTTTTAGGATTCAGTACTAGTTTAATTGCAGGTGCTGGATCAAATTTGATTTCTGGAGATGTGACTATAACTGTAAATTACAATGATCTTAAACTTTCTTTGGATATAAAAGCTTGGCAAGATTATCCAAATTGTGATGAAGAAGTTTTTGATGTAGGTGTGGCTTATCGATTAGGTACTTCCGGAACTTGGTTAAAAATTTATGGCAATAAAGCTGATCAATTTCCAGGTTCACAGCCCGCTTATGTAGGGCCTGCATATACAAATGATTATAGATCTACAGGTAACTTAAGATTCGATTTGGTAGAATTTACTAATTTACCAGGAGATTTTTTCAGTCAAACTGTTCAAATTCAAGTTGTGGGTAAATGGGGTGAGTGGAATGCTCCAAATGGAAATGGCAATCCATTTACACCTTGCGCTAGCTGGGCAAACGGAGGGAATTATAACAGACATACTTATACTCTTAATAATTCTATTGGCACACCTCGAAATTTAAGTTCAACATTAGATCAATTTTGTGATAAAGTACTATTAAATTGGAATTTGGGTGCTAATCAAACACCAAACAATCGTCGTTTTAAGGTGTATCGAAAAGAGTTGCCAAATGGAAATTATTCTCTTTTAAATGGAAATGTAACGGACAGTAGTTATAATGACTACAGTGCTCAATCAGGTGTGAATTATGAATATAGAGTTGTAGCAGGGGTTTTTAGCAACAACCAGTTTGGGACGGGAGGACAAGCTACTGTGCAAGGAAGAAGACAAGGAATAGAAGCACCATCTGGAGTTTATATTGATCAGGTGAATTGTAACGGACATTTGCAAGTCAATTGGAACTTTTCTAGCGGTACAAATCCTACTAAATTTTATATAGCTCGTGCTCAAAGTCCAGATATGAACTATAATAGGAATAATTTTCAAGTTTCTGGGTCAGATAGAACTTTCAGAGACGTTAATACTGTTTCAGGGCAAAATTATTATTATACCGTACGGTCATATACGCAAGGTGGTTCGGGCTGTTCTATAGAATCTGCGCATGTAGGTGCTAATGCGGTAGGAAACGGGATACCTACAGCACCTATTGTTTCGTCTGTAGTACCTAATGTAGCAAACAAATCAGTAACGATTAATTGGTCTCAAAATTCTTTAGAGGATAATTTTAAGGTGGTTCGAAGCTCTAATACAGGTACTAATGAATTTACGGTAGGAAAAGACATTACCAGTTACATCGATGATAAGGCATCGGCCTGCGTAAATTATAACTATGAAGTTAAAGCCATAAATAACCAATGTGCTGTAAATGGTGTTGTTTCTAATAACTCTTTGGCTGCATATATTCCTGCAGATGTTTCTACTACCTTCGATAACAATAATAATAAAATAGAAGCTACAGACGGAGAATATGGCGATAGAATTGTTTTAAAGTGGAAAAGTAGTAACCGCCAAAATGATAATTGGATTATTAACAGAATTGATCCTCAAACTAATGATACACTGCAAATAGCAGGACCAAGTGGGTCAACTAAATTTTTTACAGACAATACCGCAAATGCAAACACTTTATATAAATACCTTATTCAAGGCGAATTAGATTGTGCAGGAAACTTGTTACAATCAAACACCTCTGAAGACATTGGTTTTAGATTGTCTTATGGAACTGTAAACGGTCAAATAACTTATGCCGGTGGAACAGCGGTAAAAGGAGTAAAAGTAACCGCCACTGCCGCTTCAGGCGCTAGTGGACGTTCTGCCACCTTTAGCAATGGCAATTCTACAGGTAGAGTACCAGCAGCCAAGGCAACAGATTTTGAAAGCAATGAAATTACAACCATGGCATACATTAGGCCGCATAGTGTTAGCGGATTATATTCAATTATTAATAAACATAATAACACAAATGGTTTTAAACTAGAAGTAAACAATAGAACTTTAGTGTTTACCTCTGGTGCTTTGGCTGTAAATGCGCCAATTCCTAATTATAATGTTAATAGTTGGACAGCCGTTGCAGCAACCTCAAATCTAGATTCAATTACCCTTTATGCCAATGGGAAGCAAATTGGAAAATTTGCAAATACTTCAAATACGCTAAATACCGTTTCTGATTTTCTAATAGGGAATAATTTTGATGGAGAAATTGACGAAGTAAGAGTATTTAATAGAGCATTAACAGATTTAGAAATTGCTAGATCGTTCGATGTGTACATAAACCCATCTAGCCCCGGTTTAAAAGGCTATTGGAGATTTGATGAAGGTTTTGGAAACACTGCCTATGATTATTCAAAAACGTTACAAACAGCAAATAAAAATCACTTAGTATTTACAAGTTTGGTTACGTCTAATGTTAAGCCGTCAACCAGTCAACTTACGGCGGGCGCTTACACCGATTCATTGGGTAGCTACTTTATACCATTTATTCCTTATTTAGGTAGTGGTGATAATTTTACAATTATACCACAATATGGAACGCACTCTTTTGCTCCAGCAACAACTACTTTATTAATAGGTAGTGGATCGGCGAATTATACCGGACAAGATTTTACAGATCAATCTTCATTTAATGTTAGCGGTAACGTAATGTTTGCAGGCTTAAATGATACTACCAATTGTGCAGTTAAAGATGTTCGTATATTAATTGATGGAGAGGTAGTTGTAAAAAATGGAGAGGTAGCAACAACCAATGATAGCGGAAACTTTAGCATACAAGTGCCAATTGGACCACATGTTATTACAGTAGAAAAAACATCTCACGACTTTTTAGCCGGTAGATTCCCATCTTCGGGAGCGCATAACTTTCAGCAGAATATTAACGGTATAAACTTTTTGGATAGCACTTTAGTTAAAGTAGTTGGAAGAGTTGCCGGTGGTGGAATTCAAAAAAGTTTGCCTCCTGCCTTAGGAAGAGGAAAAAATAATATTGGCCAAGCAACTGTTGCCTTTGAACCAATAAAAGTTTGTAATGTAAACCCCAATCGAACTAAAGGAAGTAATAAGGAAATTGTAGAGTTTACTACGAATTCTTCTACAGGAGAGTATGTTGCTATGTTACCTCCTCTGCGTTATAAAGTGCCAATTGCTACAGTAGCAAATCAGTTAACCATTACTTTCCCAAATCAAACAACTTTAGATATTTCAAATGTACCACCAGTGCAAACTTCTTCTGATTCTGTTTTTAACCAAGTAAATAATAAAAAAGTGTTTGCAAGAGTAGATTCAGCAAAGTTTCAAACTCAAAGAGATTTTATTTATTCTGAAACACCAGTAGTAAACGTACTTGGTAAGGAACAAGCAAACGTTTATGGTGCTGATACAATTACCTACAGTAATTCCGGAAATACTACTAAAATTCCTACCGCAGCTTTAAATTTAGATTATCCCGTTTTTGAAGAAAACAATGAATATACTTGGTTGATTTCAGCTTTTGAAATTTATGAAAATAAAGATGGAGCAAATAGTGTGTTTGATTCTGTTCCTATGACAGCGGGTAGAATTACAATTAACAACAATGTTTCTAATGAAACCGAAAAAGTTTTTGAATACGCTTTAACCGATACAGTGCGATTTGATGGAATTCAAGAATATACCTTTACAGCCGGTCAAGCTGAAACAAGTATGAATTCAATTACCCCTAAATACTCATTCACCAAAACTTGTCAAGTGCAATTGCTTACAGATGCTGGTGGGCAGGCAGAGTGGGAACCCAACCCAACTGATGCTCCAAAATATTTTAGAGGAATAGTGTTCGGAGGAAGAGCATTGGGAAATTCCTTTGCCACTCAAGGGCCACAGGTAGTTACTATGATATTGAGAGACCCACCCGGAACGGGAAGTACGGCATCTTGGGAAAAATCTTCAGCAGTAACCAATTCATTTTCTTTTGGAGTTGAAGCTGGAATAGCCACCAGTCTTACTAAAGAATTATCAATGGGTACTGAGTTTGACGTAGGTTTAGGATATACAACGCCAACGAAAATAGAATTGTCGGCAAACAACAATATTTCTACTGAAACTAGTATCGGAGTGGCAGGAGAATTAATTGAAACAACTACAAATTCTTTAGGAATTTCAACCGGTGGCGGAGATGAGTTTGTTGGAGCTAATGCTGATTTATTCTTTGGAAGATCCATGAATATGGATTTTGGCTTATCTCAGGTTTTATCTTTAATTGAAGATGCAAATTGTAATGGAAATTGTGGAAGTACAGCTTATAACTTTAACGGTACTACCTACAGAATTGGAACAACTGTAAGCATGTTTGCCATTCCTAAAGGATATGAAACAGAATTTGTTTTTACTCAAGCAGGAATTGAAAATTCAGTTATTCCTAAGTTAGAGGCTCTAAGAGATCAGCTGTTAATCAATCACGCTGATTATAGTTCATTCTTAAATGCTTCGGATCCTAATTTTGGAAAAAGTAATGATGATGCCATTTTTGGAACAGCTGCAAAACCAGACCCTGAAAATAATGCTATGGAAGATAGTTTAGGTTTAAGCTATCATTTTACTGGCTATAAAAGAACCGATACTCTATATACCAGCCCTTTTACAAACACATCTAAATTAATGACTTTTTATGATGGAGTTGATAGTGTGTGGTGGTATAATAAACAAATAAAACTATGGGAACAGACTTTAGAAAGAAATGAGAGAGCTAAGGTTTTTTCTAATTCAGGTAATTTAGATCGTAATATTTCCTATCAAGGAGGAAGCTCTATCACTTACACTACAAGCACTACCAAGTCGGTTGGTGGGAGTATTTCGTTAAATTTTAATTTATCGAAAGAAATGACATTGGCGGTAGGAGCAGAAGTTGGCGGAACTGGTGCAAGCATAGAACAAGCTACAAGTATTTCTATGAGTACAAATGCTACAGCAGGAACTTCAAAAGAAACAAGTGCAACTTTCTCCTACACACTTGACGATCCTGACTCCGACGATGAATTTACGGTAGATGTTTTTAAATCGAACGATGGTTATGGACCAATATTTAAAACTAGAGGCGGCCAAACCTCTTGCCCTTACCAGGGAGAGGTAAAAACTAAATACTACAAGCCTGTAACCGTTTTAGATAAGGCAACCATTCAATTAGATCAGCCAAGACTGGTTGCTAGTCCTGTAAATTTATTTAATGTGCCTGCTAACGGACAAGGAAACATAACTTTAAGTCTAATTAACGATGGCTTAGAAGATGCAATTTATTCCTTTAAAGTATTAGAAAATACAAACCCAAATGGAGCAATAATAAAAATTGACGGAATAAACCCGAATAGAAATTTTGCTGTACCTGCACAAACCTCTATTACTAAAACATTGGTAGTAGAAAAAGGCCCTAATCACATAGCTTATGACAGTATTGGTTTGGTTTTCCATTCAGAATGCCAATATGCATTTGGAACAGCTGGTTATGATGATATTGCAGATACCGTTTATGTTTCAGTTAATTTTTTAGCTTCTTGCACGGATGTTTCTGTTTTTTCTCCTCAAAATCAATTTGTTGCTAATAATTCTTACGATAATAAATTGCCTGTAATTATTTCTAATTATGATATAAATTATGGTGGATTAGAAAAAATTCAATTGCAGTACAAACCTTCAAATCAAGCAGCTTGGATACCTGTAGCTACCGAGTGGTTCAAAGAAGACCCTAATGGTTCAAGAACACATGCCGACACTTTACAAATTCCAAGAAATCAGTCTTATATTTCTTATCAATTGGATATGAAAAATTTAACCGATCAAACGTATGATTTAAGGGCAATTTCAACTTGTAAAATTCCCTTTAACCCAAAGTTTAGTCAAGAATCCGCTGTTATTTCAGGAGTTGTAGATAGGGTTAATCCGCACCCATTTGGGACCCCAAGTCCTGCAGATGGAGTTTTAGACCCTAACGACGACATTTCAATTCAGTTTAACGAAACCATTGAAGCAGGAACTTTAACAGCTTCTAATTTTCAGATAACAGGAGTAGTTAACGGACAAGAGTTACGGCACGATAAGGCAGTAGCTTTTGATGGAGCAATAGGATACATGGAAATTGCCAACGGTTTCGATTTTGCTTCGAATGATTTTACCATTGAATTTTGGGCAAAAAGAGATGCAATTGGAACAAAACAAACCGTAATCTCTCAAGGCGTAGCAAGCAATAACAAATTTTCAATTGGATTTAATACTTCGAATAATATTGAAGTGAATTTGGGAAATAGCAGTTATACTTCAAGTTTTGCCATACAAGATATGAGCTATTGGCATCATTATACGGTAACTTATAATAAGAATAACCTCACATTAGAAATAACCGAAAGAGATGCTCAAACTTCTCAAGTAAGTACTAATAATAATTTCTTTTCTACTTATACAAGCGGAGGAAAAACGTTTATCGGTAAAAATGCAGAAAACAATGGAGATTGGTTTAACGGATCAATACATCAATTGAGAATTTGGAATAAAACTTTGACTTCAGGCGAAGTAAGCAGTAGAATTAATCAAAACTTAAATGGCAGAGAAGCTGGATTAGTTGGTTATTGGCCAATGGACGAAGGACGAGGAATAATTGCCGAAGATAAAGCACGATTCCGCCATGCAGAAATGAAGGCCAATTGGGAAATTAACCCAAAAAGTAAAGGAGCAGCATTTGATGGAATTTCGCAATATGTTGTGGTTGACACTGCCGGAACTATTGCCATGACGCAAGAAATGGACTTAAGTATTGAGTTTTGGTTCAAAACAAGTGGAGGTCGTTTGCAAACCTTTCTTTCCAATGGAAGTGGAAGATTTATCTCTACCGATGCCAACAGAAACGGCTGGAATATAGAAATGAATTCACAAAATGAGATTTGGGTAAAGAACGATTCATTTGCTTTTAAAGCAGTTCAAAACAATTATGCTGATAATATATGGCATCATTTTGCATTAGTGGTGAATCGATTGGCTAATACAACAGCATACATTGATGGTATTCAGCAGAAAACGGTTTCAAGTGCCAACTTCTGGGGATTTGGTGCAGCTAAGTTAGCTGTAGGTGCTCGATACAGTATCAATGGAACTCAAGAGTCATTCGATCAATATTTCTCAGGTAATATGGATGAAGTTCGTATTTGGAATACTGCATTATTACGAGAAAATATAGAATTGAATCGTTACAATAGATTAAAAGGAGATGAGTTTGGTTTATTGGCCTATTATCCTTTTGAAAGTTATCGTTTAGAGTTGGGAGTTCCGGTATTGGATGCTTCTATGGCAAATCAATCTAATATTTTAGTTAATCCTGCTCGTATAAATTCTAAAGCGGTAAACGGCCTTGTTTTCTCTTTAGAATCTCCTGCTATAGCGCTACAACGCCCGGTTGAAAAAATTAAATATTCTTGGAGTGTAAACAACGATAAAATCGTAATTACTCCTAATGAGCAGGCAGCTAACATAGAAAATGTAACTTTAAATATTTCTGTAAAAGACGTAAAAGATTTGCATGGTAATATAATGCAATCGCCTAAAACATGGATTGCTTATGTAAACAAAAATCAAGTGCTTTGGCAAGATGCTGAGAAGAATTTAGCGAAAGAATTTAACGACACCATGACCTTTACTTCTAAGGTAATTAACAGTGGTGGTGAAGTTAAAAACTTTACCATCTCTAATATTCCTGCTTGGTTAAGCGTTTCTCCATCAAGTGGAACAATTAATCCGTTAAGCACAAAAACCATCCGTTTTACGGTAAACCCTGCCATTAACATTGGCGATTATGCAGAAGATTTAATATTAACTACCGACTTTGGCTTTAATGAAAAGTTATTGGTGAAGTTGAAAGTTAGAAAAACCGCTCCTGCATTTACCTTTAACAAAAACCTGTACGCTAAGAGCATGAACTTTATTGGTCAGATTGCTATTAATGGAAGAATTAGTGTAAACAATGAAGACAAACTAGTAGCCTACATTAACAATGAAGTAAGAGGTGTTGCTAATTTACGATACGTGCCATCTTTAGACCAGTACATTGCATTTTTAGATGTTTATACCAATACGACAGACAGTGTTTTCTTTAAAGTTTGGAATGCATCAAAAGGTGAATTGCATGAAAACGTTAGCCCCTCCACTTATTTTGTAGAAAATGCTTTAGTTGGTAGCTTAAATAATCCTACCATATTTAATGCTGTTGACAATTTATCAAAACCAATTGTGTTAAACAGAGGATGGAATTGGGTTTCCTTCCCTTTAGTTGATGGAAAAATGAAAAGCATTACATCTTTCTTACAAGGTTTAAACTTTGCCAATGGTGATGTAATTAAAACAGTAGGTAATAATGCTTTTGCTCAATATGGTGGAACTAGTTTAGGCTGGTCGGGTGGTTTAACAAGAAATGGATTTAACAACCACCAATCGTATATGATTTACATTTCAAATACAGATACCATTAACTATAAAGGAATGGCAATTGACCCAGACACCATGTCAATTCCTGTTGTACAAGGGTGGAATAGAATCGGATTTATTTCAACAAAAAACATGGAGCTAAATACGGCATTGGCAAATTACAATGCTACGGATGGCGACTTAATTAAATCGCAACAAGGTTTTGCTGTTTATCAATCTAATTTAGGGTGGATAGGAAGTTTAACCACGATGGAGCCTACCGAAGGTTATTTGTTAAAAGCTGCCAATTCAGCCAATTTTGTTTATCCAAGAAGAGGCTTGTTTAGGTTGAAAGGAAATGCAACACAAGAGAAGTTGGTTGATGTATTGCCACCTCAATTAGTATTAAACCCGAATGATTTTGAAACAAGCACCAACGCGATTATTAAAATAAATACCTGCGAAGAAATTTTAGAAGATTCAACATGGAGTTTGGTGGCCTTTAATGAAAATAATGTAAGAGGCTACTCTAGCGCAGCAATAAAAGTTAACGAAGCAATCGGCTCAGAATACTTTGTAACCATCTATGGTAATGTAGGCGAAAACTATCGTTTTGAGATGCTTAATTCAATTAGCAAAGAAAAAATGCATGTAATAGGTCAGCTAAGCTTTTTGAAAGATCAAGTGCAAGGTAAACTTGATAAACCGCTTTATTTTGAATTAACCAAAAAAGTGGATTGCGAGCAATTTAAGAAATTAGATGAAAATGAATCTTTCGCAAACGCTATTAATGGAGCAGTTTATCCTAATCCATTTACAAATTATTTAAACATTAATGTTCCTAGCAAAATTTCTGAAAATGGAAGAGTAGAATTAATCGACCAGAACGGAAGAGTAATGTATGAAACTAAAGTTGGTAACAGTAGAAAAATTCAATTAAATGGAGCTCAGTTGCGAAGATTGTCAAGTGGAGTTTACCAGTTGAGGTTTATTGACGGTGATCATGTGATAGTTGAGAAGTTGGTGAAGTTGTAGTAATTGATTACGAATCGTTGAATTACGAAATCAATAGTTATATTATTTTTAATCCTCCAAGGTTTTCAAAACCTTGGAGGATTTCTTAGCTTATGAACTTAACTATTGATTCAAAAAAATAAAAGTGGTTATTAGGTTGGTTTTTACACATTAATATTGAGTTCAAAGCAGTTTGTCAGACTGATTGTTTGACGCTAGGAGAGTGTGCCGAAGGCGGCAAGCGGTAAAACTAAATAATAACTAAACCTCCAAGGTCTCAACGACTTTGGAGTATTTTTTCAATAAGTACATCTGTCAGATTATGCAACTTGGGTAAGATATTTACGACAACTTAATTGAGGTTCAATAAAATTCGCATAATACATCTTTTTTTGGATTAATTATTTTTTGGCAAATATTTGCAGGATAATCATATTTGGTCTTATTTTTCGCCCTATGACCTATAAAAATATAAGATTTTTATATCTATTACAAAAACTAAGTTGGAAGTTTTTTTCTATCCATATTTTCTTTTTAATTACAGTGGCATGCTTTGGACAAAATGCGGCTTTGCTATCTAAACTTTATCAGCCAACTAGTCAGATTCAAAATTGGACAACAAAAAACGGTCTTCCGCAAAATTCTGTAAATTCTATTATTCAATCTCATAATGGGTTTTTGTGGATTGGAACTTTTGGTGGGTTATGTAGATTTGACGGACTCCATTTTGAAAGAATTGCACAACCGGAGTTAGCATATGAACGAGTAATAGCATTGTTTGAGGCCAAAGACAAAAGTCTTTGGGTAGGAACAGAGAATAATGGAATATTTAGGTTACAAGGAACTAAAATAGAACATTACTCAACCAAAAACGGCCTTCCTGGCAACGGTATAAGTAGCATTTTTCAATTGAATAATGGGGTAATTGGAGCATTAATTCACGATAGAGGTTTAGTATTATTTGAAGAAGGAGAAGTTAAATATGAGGAAAGAGGTTTTTTTGAAAATTCTATTCTCTTAGAGCAAGCCATTGTAGATAAAAAAGGTTTTATTTGGTTAGCCACATCTAAAGGAGTCTTCCGATTAAAGGAATTTAATGGAAAATTAGAACTTGTGGAAAATAGCATGGGTGAAAGTCACGGAAGAGCTCTATCAATGAATGGTGAAGAACTTTTCTTTGCAGACAAAAGAGGTGTTTTTAAAATTAATCAAGATAATCTAACAATAAAGAAGCAACTAGGCTTTGGCCAATCATTATCTTCAAAGCAACTATTAGCAGATGGTAAAAATAATTTTTATTGCGGTTTACGGCAGAAAGGAGTACTTCATTATTCGAAAAGTGACACTGTCCTTTGGACAGAGAAGAACGGCCTACCTAAAGGTGATGTGACGGCCATTTTCAAAGATAAATCAAATAACCTGTGGATTGGGTTAAACGGAGGTGGTTTGGCAAAAGTTAAAAAAAATGAAGTAGCTACACTAAATGAAAATGATGAATTTTTTAATGATAAAACTATTTTAGCAGTTCACAAAGATTATCAGAACAATTTATGGATTGGAACCTATAAGGATGGAATTTTTAAACTGAGTTATGAAAATGGTAATTGGATTAAAATTCCATCTGATGAGAAAGGCATCGGGGAAGGTGTTTGGTCTATAGCTTCAGATACGCTTGGAAATGTTTGGTATGGAACTTTTGGATATGGAATTTTTCATATCAATCAGCACGAGAGAGACCCTGTATTTAAATGGATTAAGGATTGGGGTGCCACTAACCATGTTGTTTTGGCTATGTATTTTGACAAAGCAGAAAATCGATTGTTGGTAGGAAATAATAGAGGAGGAATTTTTGAATTTAAAAATCAGCAATGGTCAAATTTAATCCCAGAAAATGTAAAACAATCTAGAATAACCCAATTTGTTCCTTCATTAGATGGCTCAACTATATATTTTGCAACTCAAGGGCAAGGAATAGGAATTTTAAAAGATAAAGGTGTTGAGTTTATAACAGCCGACAATGGTTTAGCTTATAACCACCTTAGATGTTTGTATCTTGATGGCGAGAATAATCTATGGGCTGGAACCTATGGAAAGGGTATTTCAGTGAGATTGAATGGTGAATCGAAATTTAAAACTGTTAATGTAAGAAATGGTCTATTTGATAATTTAATTTCTACTATAAATGAAGATGATTATGGCTACTTATGGTTTAGTTGCAATAGAGGAGTCTTCAAATCGAAACGTAAAGAACTGATTGAATTTATTAAAGGAGAACGAATCAAAGTCGATTGTAAAGTTTTTGATCAATCTCATGGTATGGGCGATTCAGAGACAAATGGAGGGTTTCAATCATCAAGTGTAAAAATTAAAGATTATTTGCTTTATCCCACGGCAAAAGGAATTTCAGTGTTTAACAGTAAAAGCAGCAATAGATCTCAACAAATTAATGATGTGGTGATTGAAAATATTGTATTTTCAGATTCACAAATTAACTTTCCACAAGATTCTATTAATCTGCCAATTGGTGTACGAGATTTGGAAGTAGTTTTCACAGCACCTTATTTTAATTCTCCAGAATTGATTCAATTTGAGTATAAATTGGAAGGTTATGATTCGGATTGGATTTCAAATGGTTTTAGTAGAAAAACTAAATACACAAGATTAGCACCGGGAAGCTATTCTATGCAAGTTCGTGCAAGATCAAACGAAGGTGTTGTTAGTAATGCAGTTGCAAAATTGTTAGTGATTATTCCCGCTCATTGGTACGAAATACGGTGGATTCAATTATTATTTTTAGTGGTTTTTTTTATTGTGGGTATTTGGATAATTCATAGAACCCAAAATAGGGCTTTGCAAAAAACCATAAATGAGCAAAAGATTATCATAGCAGAGCAAAAAATTGGAGGATTAAGTAAAGAGGTTACTCAACGTAGAAAGGAATTAACTTCATATACATTAGAGTTAATTGAAAAAAATAATCTACTTCGAGAAATAAAAACAGACTTAAATAAGGCTAAAAATGAGCAAGATTTTACAAATATTGAAAGAGAAATAAAATTAGGCTTAAACCAAAAAAACGATTGGAAAGAATTTAAAGAACGTTTCGAACAAGTAGATAATGAGTTTTTGGTTAAGCTTAGAACTAAATTTCCTGAATTAACCAAAGGACAAGTACGTTTAGCTTCCCTTATAAAACTTGGTTTTTCCTCTAAACAAATTGCAGAATTTTTAAACAATACTCCGGCTTCTGTGGATGTTGCTCGAAGCAAGTTGCGTAAAAAAATGAGAATACCTAGAGATGAAGATTTTCAACACTATTTAGATAGCCTTTGATTTATAGCAAGTTAACTAAAGGGTTAAGATGATGTTAAGATAGTTTTTTGAAGTAAAATTTTTACTTCTAGAAGAAATGATTTTTTTTGAAAAAATTTTGTTTCTATGAAAACTATTATCCGATTTCTTTTATTATTCACTTTTCTTTTTTCTTTTACTTGGTTGCGTGCAGACCCTTCAGGTTATGGTAGCGGTGATGTATCCGTTGGTGTCGATTATAATTATGGATCAATGACAGTAACTTGGAAAAACTACGCATCAAATTCTACTTGTCCCGATGAAATGGATACAGAAAGAGTTTGGTATCGCTTAGGTACTAGTGGAACTTGGATTCAGATTTACGGGCCCGACGATGGTAACGCTTCTACCCCGTATCATACCATTACGCACTCTACTCATTCAAATGGTGGTAGTGCGAACTTTACAACCTTACCTGGAAGTTTTTTCATGCAGACAGTACAAGTAAGATTTGCTGGTAGGTGGTGCGAGAGACAATCATTTTTTTGTGGTGGGGGTTGTAAAGATCAAGATTTTGAATACACCTTGAATAATTCCATAGATGCTCCAAGAAGTGTTTCTGCTACTATGGATTCTTATTGCGATAGGGTGGACTTATCATGGCAAGACGGTACAAATGTAAACGGGTTTTCAAGCTCTAGAGTGCAAATACGCAGAGTTGTTGGTACTTCAACAGCATCACATATAAATAGCCCATATAATTCAGCAAGCTTTTACGAAGGTCCAGCAGGAAATAATTTAACATTTGACGTTCAAACTTATATGCATTGGACTAACAATGGTATTGTTAGGCAAGCTTGGGGTGGTACAGTTCGAGTAACCGGAAGAAAATATGGTCCGCCAGGACAAGCTACTGGCCTTTATTTGGATCAAGCTACTTGCGATGGTCAGATTGAAGTTAATTGGAACTGGAGCCAAGCTACTAACCCAAGTAATTTTGTGGTTCAACGAGCTACAAACTCCACATTTACGGCTAATGTAGTTGAATTAATAGTATCAGGATCAGACAGAAATATACGTGACGCAGGAACCGCAATAGGATCTACTTATTACTACCGTGTGTTTGCACAAGACGACTGTCCTGGGAATGCAAGTTTAAAAGCTCGATCACAACCCTCTTCTACCGAAACTCAAGTTGGTTTAGGAGTTCCACCTGCGCCAATAGTAGCCTCTATTAGCATTGATACCGCCGGGAAAGCTGTTACGGTAAACTGGGCAGACAATACTAATTTAGAAGATGGGTTTAAGGTACTGAGACAATCTGGAAGTGGACAAGTAGAGTTTGACGTTGCTGCAAACTCAACATCTTATCAGGATAGAACGGCAGATAATTGCACTAATTACACTTATTTGGTAAAAACGTATAATAGTTGTAAAACAACAGGTGTAATTTCAGGTAATAGCATTAGTGGATATATCCCTTCTGATGTTGCCACAACTTTCAGTAATGGCGAAAAAATTGAAGCAACTGATGGAGAGTTTGGCGAACGGATAGACTTAAAATGGAACACTCAAAATCGACAAAATGACAACTGGAATATTCTAAGAATTAATCCAAAAACTAATGATACCGTTCCTTTAATCAATTTAGATGGAAGGTTAAAATCTTATTCAGACAATACCGCCAATGCAAATACCATATATAAATATCTTATACAGGGAGAATCGGATTGCGCAGGAAATGTTACCAATTCAAACACTTCGGAAGATATTGGATTTAGATTGGCTTATGGAACTATAAATGGACAAATAACTTACGACGGAGGTACTGCAGTAGAAGGTGTTAAAGTAGTAGCAGATGCTACTAGCGGAACAAGCGGAAAAAGCGGTCATTTTAATGGTACATCTGCTTTTGCTGAAATAGCGAACCATCAAGATTTGCAAAATAATGAAATATCTATTTTAGCCTACATTCGTCCAAATTCAATATCCGGAAATAAAGTAATTGCATCTAAAAGGACTAGCAATACAGGCTTCGAACTTTTTATCAATGGAACAAATTTAAAATTGACCGTTGGCACCGCAACCTATACTGCAACTTCAAATCAAATAGTTTCTGGAAATTGGATTTCTATCGGAGCTACCATAGCAACCGATTCAGTTTACCTTTATATTAATGGACAAACAATTTTACAAACAACAAACAATCAATCTGCAGCAGAAACTACACAACCATTATTGATTGGAAAATCTAGCACGGGTAATTATTTTGACGGTCAAATTGACGAAGTACGATATTACAACGTAGCACTATCTACTGCACAAATACAAACTAGCTATGATGTGTACATCAATCCGTCTATGGCCAACCTAAAAGGTTATTGGAGATTCGATGAGGATTTTGGTTCTACCGCTTACGATTATTCTAAAACCCTCCAAAATGCAAATAAGAATCATGCTCGTCTTCAGGGAGTAACATTTAGTTCTCATAAACCAACAACCAGTCAATTAACTGCTGGAGCCTACACTAATAAGAATGGAAGTTACTTTATACCCTTTGTTCCGTACTTGGGCAATGGCGACAATTTTATTATAACTCCTTCTTATGGAACTCACACATTCTCTCCGGCCAATAAAAGCATATTTGTAGGTGGAGTTTCCCCCAATTTTTCTGGAATTGATTTTACTGACAACTCCTCTTTTACTGTTAATGGCTCAGTTAAATTCAAAAATACTAGCTGTTTTGTAGAAAATATATTTGTTTTAGTTGATGGTGAAGTGGTAGTTCAAGGAGGAAGTCCTGTACAAACTAATGATAGTGGAAAGTTTAAAATTCAAGTACCAATAGGCCAACATGTAATATCTGTGAGAAAAGACGGTCATGTTTTTTCTGAAGGACGTTTTCCTAAAACAGGTTTATGGGATTTTCAGCAAAATGAAAATTTAAACCCTTTTATTGACAGCACATTGGTAAGAGTAGTAGGACGAGTTGCGGGTGGAGGAATACAAGCTGCATTACCAGCAGGATTAGGAAGAGGTACCAATAACATTGGTCAGGCGAAGGTTCGCTTTAAGTCTCAACAAGGAAATGGCTGTTTAGATACCACCATTTCAACTAACTCTTCTACAGGGGAGTATGCCATTGACTTGCCTCCAATGAAATTTGAAATTCCGGATTTTAGAATTGATTCTAATCAAAGTGTTCGTTTTGAGAATAATACTTTAATGGATTTAACTCCAATTCATCCAGAAAAAACTTCCATTGATACCGTTTGGACATCAAGCACTACTTATAGTGGAATTGATAGTGCTCATTACAACTATCAGCAAAGTTTTATCTACCAAGCCCCTCCTTCAATTAATGTTTTAAGTGAAAATTTTGATCAAAAATTTGGTTCCGATAGTATTACTTTTTCGTCACAAAATGCAAACTTCAAAATTCCAACAGATACATTGAATTTACCCTTCCCTGTATTTGAAGAAAACCAACGCTATACGATGCAAATAGAAGCATTCGAAATTTATAAAAATTATGATGGTGCAGGCAGTTCATTTATTGAGGATAAAGTACCTTTTGGAAATGGGAAAATTGAAATCAATAATGAGTTGGCTTCTGCTCCGATAAAAGAATTTAATTATGATAGGTTTTCAGAGTTTAATGGAACACAAGAGTATAGTTTTACAGCTGGTCAAGCGGAAACGGCCACTAATCCTTTTCCTGCTTATAACTATACTAAACAATTATTTATTACTCTAAAACCCAATGGTGGAAACGCTGTAGAGTGGACTCCAAATACCGTTGGGCCACAACCTTATTTCCGAGGAATAATCTTTGGCGGAAAAGCACTTGGAAACTCGTTTGCTACTTCAGGTCCTGATGTAGTTACAATGATTTTGCGTGACCCACCTGGCTCAAATAGTACTGCAACTTGGGAGAAAAATACTTCCCATACAACAGTAAGCTCCTTTGAGAATACAGGTAGTGTGGGAGTAGATTTAGGGTACACCACAAAGTTAGGAACTAAATTTACGGTAGGGCTTGGTTATCAGACAGAAACTGAAATTAGCAATACCTTAGATTTGAATACTACTATATCTACAGATATAAGCACCAACGGTGAATTAGTTGAGGTGGTAGAAAATACTTTTTCTGTAAGTACTAGTGCTGACGAAGAGTTTGTAGGAGCTCATGCAGATATTTTTGTAGGAAAAGCCCTAAATATGGATTTTGGACTTTCTCAAGTAATTGGTTTAGTGGATACGGCATTATGTGCTGATGATAATACAGATTGTATTGGAAATGTATTATCCTATAACGGTAAAGGATTTAAAATTGCTTCGCAAAAAACACTATTTGCAGTTCCTGGTACTTACTCTACTCAATTCATATATACTCAAAATACAATTGAGAATAGCGTAATTCCCGATTTAATACAATTGAGAAACAATTTATTACAAACCGATAGCCGTTACAATTCTAATCTTCCAACCAGTCATCAATATTATGGTTTTAGCAATGATAATCCAGTTTTTAATGACCCTTCTGTAGGAACTGTTGCAACACCTAATCCTGATGCAAGAACAACCCAAGATTCTTCAGGAGTGAGTTATAGCTTTTCAGGCTACACTACTGTTAATAGAACAGTAAATTACGGACCTTTTAATCTGTTGACAAAAACAGTAAAAGTTACTTTAGGTGTTGATAGTGTTTGGGTATTGAACCAACAAATCAAAATTTGGGAAGATGCATTAGCAAGAAATGAGAAAGAAAAAATTCAAGTTAGTAATTTGAATAAAACAGGAAATATTTCTATCGGCGGAGGAGCGGCAGCTACTTACTCTAACACCACTTCTAGGGATGTTTCAGAAGGTTTTGCAGTCAACTTCAACTTGGCAGAACAATTAATTTTAACAATCGGAGCTGAAATAGGAGGAAATGGTGTAGAAGTTGAGCAGTCCGCAAACATTGGGTATTCACACAATACAGGAGGGAATACTACCAAGTCCACTTCAACAACTTTCAGCTATACTATTGATGATACTGATTCTGATGATAAAATTACCACAGATGTTTATACTTCAAAGGATGGTTTTAGTCCAATTTTTAGAGTCAGAGGCGGTGTTTCTTCTTGTCCTGTTCAAGGTGAAAGTGTGACCAAATATTATCGCCCTGGTCAAATTATTGATCAGGCTACTGTGTCAACCGAGAATCCAAAAATTTCAGCCACACCGCCTGTGGTTTATAATATACCTGCCGATGGAGAAGCAAACATTACTTTAACGCTCTCCAATGATGCCAACTACGGAAATGTATATGATTTAAGGGTTTTAGAAAACACAAACCCTAATGGGGCAATATTAACGATAGATGGAATTAATCCGAACAGAAGCTTTGCTTTCACAAATCCACAAAGTTCGCTTAATAAAACTTTAGTAATTAAAAAGGGGCCTAACCACATTAAGTATGATAGCATAGGAATAGTCCTACACTCTCAATGTCAATATTCGTTTAGCACCGGAAATAATGATGACATTGCAGATACCGTATATATATCTGTGAACTTTTTACCTTCTTGTACAGATGTGGAAATATCTTCTCCACTAGATCAGTTTGTGGTAAATAACTCATATGATAACCAATTGCCAATTTTAATAGATGGTTACGATGTGAATCATGGAGGATTTGAAAAACTACAACTACAATACAAGCCATCTGCTCAAGCTTCGTGGATTACTTTGCCAGATGAATGGTTTTTAGATTCAAATAGCTACGTAGGTTTAACGCCACCACATCCTTCTCCAAAGTTAATACCAAGAGATAAGGCATATATCCAATACGATTTTGAAATGAATCAATTGATTGATCAGCCTTATCAATTAAGAGCTGTTTCCACCTGTAAAATTCCTGGCAATCCAAATGCTCAAGAGTTTTCACCAATTATCGGTGGAATTGCAGACCGATTAAACCCACATCCGTTTGGTTCTCCAACTCCGGCGGATGGTGTATTGGATCCTAATGATGATATTTCAATTCAATTTAATGAAAACATTGAGGCTGGTTCGCTAACACCAGATAACTTCCAATTTACCGGAGTGGTTAACGGACAGGAATTAAGGCACGATAAAGCTGTGGCATTTAATGGCACTAATTCTTTTATGGAAATTGCCAATGGATTTGATTTTGCTTCAGGTAGTTTTACCATTGAATTTTGGGCAAAAAGAAATACGCTAGGAACTAAGCAAACAATTATTTCGCAGGGAATAAACGCCAATAATACTTTTAATATTTCTTTCAATGCAGCCAATAAAATAGAGATTCAAGTAGGTTCACATTCTTATGAATCAACTTTTAGTATAATTGATCTTGCTAATTGGCATCATTATTCCGTTATTTTTGATAAGGAAAATCTTTCTTTAGAAATTACCGACCGAACAAGCGCTTCTAGCCAAACGAGTACCAATAATAATTTTTTCGCCAGCTACCAAAGTGGAGGTAAAACTTATATAGGTAAAAATGCAGTTAACAATTCAGATTTTTATAATGGAAGCATCCATCAACTTAGAATTTGGAACAAACCATTATCAAATTCAACAATAAGCAGTCATATGTCAAAAAACTTGCATGGTAGAGAAGCAGGTTTAATTGGGTATTGGCCGATGGACGAAGGAAAGGGTGATTTAGCGCAAGATAATGCAAAATCGAGAAATGCTATCTTAAATGCAGAATGGGAAATTAATCCTAAAAGTTCAAGTGCTGCGTTTGATGGAATAGACGATTTATTAGTGGTAGATACCGCCGGAGGTATTTCTATTAATTCTGAAATGGATATGACTATTGAATTGTGGTTTAGAACCACAGGTGGTCAAGTTCAGTCTTTACTTTCTAATGGCAGTGGACTATTTGCTACTAACGACGTAAATCAAAACGGTTGGAATATTGAGATGAGTGCAGATAATTCTATCCATATTCAACATGATTCAATAAGTTTTGAAGTGGTAAGTCAAGATTTTGCAGATGGAGCTTGGCACCATTTTGCTTTAGTTTTAAATCGATTATCCAACTTAACAGCCTATATTGATGGAGTTGAACAAAATAGCCTAAATGCAAGTGAATTAAATGGTTTTGGTGGAGAAAAACTAGCGATTGGTGCAAGATATTTGCAAAATGGAACAGTTGTAAGTTATGATCAGTTTTTCAATGGAAACATAGATGAGGTAAGGATTTGGAACTCGGCAAGGCTAAGAGAGAACCTCGAATTTGACATGTTCAACCGATTAAAAGGAGATGAATTTGGATTGCTAGCGTACTACCCTTTTGAACTTTTTATAAATCAATTAGGTGTTCCAACATTAACTCCATCTTTTAGAAATAGCTCTTACAGCTCGGTTTCTAACACCACAAACTTAAATCGAACACTTGATTTAACAGCAGCAAACGGCGCTTCCATATCTACATTATCACCAGCGATTGCATTACAGCGACCAGTTAAAAACATAGCTTTTTCTTGGAGTGTAAATGGAGATAAAATTGTAATTACGCCAAACGAAGCGCCGGCCAATATTGAAAATGTGACACTTAACATTTCAGTAAAAAATGTAAAAGATTTACATGGCAATACCATGCAATCACCAAAAAGTTGGATAGCTTTTATCAATAAAAATCAAGTAGTTTGGCAAGATGCAGAAAAAAATCTACTAAAACAATTTGGAGATACAATGACCTTTACTGCTAAGATTGTGAATAGTGGAGGAGAAGTAAAGAATTATACAATTTCTAACCTTCCCGCATGGTTAACAGCAAGTTCAACAACGGGTACTATTCAACCACAGAGCGTAAAAACCATAGTATTCACTGTAAATTCCGGGATTATTATTGGTAAGTATGCTGAAGATATCATATTACGTACAGACTTTGGCTTCAATGAAAAACTATTTGTCAATTTAAAAGTTGAAAAGCAGTCTCCAGATTTTAGTTTCAATCGAAACCTCTATAGTAAATCAATGAGCATAGTTGGTCAAATAGCAATCAATGGGAATGTAAGCGTAAATGCAGAAGACAAGTTGGTGGCCTACATTAACAATGAAATTAGAGGTGTTGCCAATTTACGTTATGTACCGTCCTTAGATAAATACATTGCTTTTTTAGATGTTTATTCAAATACAATGGATAGCATTAATTTTAAAGTATGGAATGCTACTGAAGGTCAACTTCATGAAAATGTTTCTCCAAATGTATATTTTGTTGAAAATAACTTGGTAGGCAGTTTATTAAACCCTCAACTATTTGATGCAGTAAATAATTTAGCTATGCCAATTGTGTTAAATCAAGGTTGGAATTGGGTTTCATTTCCATTAACCGATACTAAAATGCGAAGTTTCCCGACATTTTTACATAAGTTGAATTTTAACGATGGTGATTTAGTGAAAACTATTGGTAATAATACTTTTGCTCAATATGGCGGAACTGCTTTTGGTTGGACGGGAAGTTTAACCAGAGATGGATTAAACAATCATCAATCTTATCTTATTTACATTTCTAATCAGGATACGTTAGATTACAAAGGTTTGGCAATTGACCCAGATACTTTACCAATTAATGTAGCGTCAGGCTGGAACAGAATAGGTTTTATTTCAACTAAAAATATAGAAATCAACTCAGCTTTAGCTAACTATAATGCAACCGATGGTGATTTAATAAAATCTCAGCAGGCATTTGCAGTTTATTTATCCTCCTTAGGGTGGATTGGTAGCTTAACTACATTAGAACCTACCGAAGGTTACTTGTTGAAAGCTGCTTCATCTACCACTTTTGTGTATCCAAGAAAAGGTTTGTTTAGGTTGAAAGAAAATGCTTTGCAAGAAAAGTTAGTAGATGTTTTACCATCTAATTTTACTTTAAATCCGAACAATTTTGAAGCAAGCACCAATGCAATTATAAAGATTAATACGTGCGAAGAGCTATTGAACGATTCTACATGGAGTTTAGTGGCTTTTAAAGGAGCTGAGGTCAGAGGCTATTCAAAATCGACCATTAAAGTAAATGAAGATGTTGGTTCAGAATATTTCATAACTATTTATGGAGAAGGGAATGAAACCTACAATTTTGAAATGATTAATTCTTTAACTGAAGAAAAAATACAGGTAATTGGTCAGGTTTCATTTGAAAAAAATCAGTTACAAGGAAATATTAACAATCCTTTAAAATTTGAAATAAATAAACCAATTGATTGTGATCAATTCATTAAAAACGAAGTCATTGATTCTGAATTAAGGTTAAGCTGTTATCCAAACCCTTTCTCTCAATTTGTAACTATAGTTGTGCCTAAAGAAATAAGCGAGAATGGCGTGTTGGAAATTATAGATCAAACAGGAAGGGTTTTAATAGAACAAAATGTAGGTTCAAAGAATAAAATTTTCTTGAATGGAGCACAGCTTCAGTATTTTGTTGACGGAGTTTATCAAGTTAAATTTACAGATGGCGAAACGGTAAAATCTGAAAAATTAGTTCGAATAAGAGGGAAACGATAATTATTCTATCTTGATTCATTCACAACAAAAAACTGTATTCTATCTCAAAAAAATGGGTTCAGAAACTATATAATATATATTTGGACTGCTGTACACTTAAAAAACTAAGTTAAATATCTAATAAACATAAAATGAAGATTAAACACTATTTCCTACTATTTATCGGCTTTTTTTCAATAACATTGGTTGGCAATGCTCAAGCTCCAAACTGGTCGGTTAATCCTAATCGTTTCCAATACAGTATGACTATAACCGCTGTTTTAGACTTGAATTGTACAGAATTAACCAGTCCATCCAATCAATTGGGGGCATTTGTTGGAGATAGTTTAAGAGGAACCGCATATACTTCTACTGTGATTGGTGGAAGGTATGAAGCAAGTATGACTGTATATAGCGACTTAGTCAATGGGGAAAAGGTTACTTTCCGGTTTTACCAATCTTCTTCTAACACAGTTTTTAATAGTATAGATAGTGCTGCTTTTCAAGATAATGCAATTTATGGCAGCCCTTCAGCGCCTATTGTAGTTAGAACAAATAATAAACCAACTCAAATTACTTTAAGTAGAGATACTTTAAATGAAAATAATGCTGTGAATAGCATAGTAGGGTCTCTTACAACTACAGATTTAGACTTGAGTCAAACCCATACTTATACCTTAGTGAATGGAACTGGTAGCACAAACAATAGCTTATTTTCAATATCGGGTAATAATTTAATAGCAAATTTTTCAGCAGATTTTGAAAATAAATCTTCCTATTCAATTCGTTTAAGAACTACAGATTCCAACGGTTGTACTTTAGATAAAGCCTTTACCATATTTATTAAAGATAAAAATGATGCACCGACAGGAATTTCACTTTCTAATGCTCAAATAGATGAGAATAGCTTTTCTAATTCAGTTATTGGCAGCTTAAGTGCAGTTGATACTGACGCTAACGAAACCTTTACTTTTAGTTTAGTTCCCGGAGCTGGAGGCTCAGATAATGCTAGCTTCAATTTAGCTGGATCTAATCTAAGAACTTCTTCCAAATTTAACTTTGAGACCAAGTCGGTTTATAATATAAGAGTTCAAGTTGCAGATAGGGCAAATAATACTTATGTAGATACCTTTAAAATTACGGTAAACGACATCAATGATGCACCAACAGATGTTTTATTAACTGCAGATTCAATACAAGAAAATAAGCCTAAAAATTCGGTAATTGCAACCTTAGCTACCACAGATGAAGATGCAGGACAAACCTTTGCATACAGCTTCAGTAATGTTGCAGGAAATGATAATGATAAGTTTAACATTGTAGGAAACTCGTTAAGAACGAAGGAAGTTTTCGATTTTGAAGCAACCAACCTTTATTTTATTTATATTCAAACCAATGATTTGAATGGTGGAACATATACCAAGCAACTAACCATTAGAGTTATTGATGTAAATGATGCTCCAACAGACATACAACTCTCAACTTTAAGCGTCAACGAAAATATGCCAGTTGGAACATTTGTTGCAACAATAATCACTACAGACCAAGATGCAAATTCAAGTTTTGTGTATAGCTTAGTGAATGGTGTAGGTGATGCTGATAATTCGGATTTCTTGATAAAAAACGATAGCTTATTTACCAATGCAGTTTTGAATTTAAATGCACAAGCAACACATGATATTAGAATTAAAACAAACGATGGTCTTGGGACTTTTGCAAAAGCATTTACAATTAATGTTAAAGACATAAATGATGTTCCAACAGATATTGCTCTTTCTAATAATATAATACCCGAAAATAAAATACAAGGAACAGAAGTTGGAACGTTAAGCACAACCGATGCCGATGCAGGAGATATACATACTTATATGTTAGTTTCTGGCTCAGGTGATGCAGACAATAGCTCATTTTCAATCTCTTCAAATAAACTCCTTAGTAATACTACATTTGATGTAAACAATCAGAATTTATATACAATTCGAGTTCAAACTGATGATGGATTTGGAGGAGTTTATCAAGAAATATTTACAATATCTATTACAAATTCGAACGATGCTCCGACTGATATTTCAATATCAAACGACAGTATTTACGAGAGCCTTCCTCCCAATACATTGATAGGGCATTTCACAACAACAGATCCTGATTCTTCTGATAATCACTCCTATAGTTTTGTAAATGGTACAAATGATAATGCATCATTTGCTATTGTAGGTAAACAACTAAGATCGGCTGCTTCATTTAACTATGAAGCCAAAAGCAATTACTTTATTAATGTGATGACCTCAGATGGAAATGGAGGGACATATAGCAAACAATTTAATATTAATATCAAAGACACTACGGATGGACCATCTGACATTGCAATAAACAATGCAATTGTTCCAGAAAATAGTCCAGTAGGAACTTTTATTGGAGTCTTCACCTCTACAGATGAAGATGTTTCAGATAGTTTTAGCTATGCCTTAGTTAGTGGAATTAATTCTACTGATAATAACGCATTCAGTGTTTCTAACGATTCATTGTTTTCGGCAGCGATATTCAATTTTGAAGCAAGAAAAAAATATGATATACGAATTAGAAGTACAGACGCAAGCGGTTTATACACAGAGAAGGCTTTTAGGGTTAATATCAGCAATGCGAATGATGCACCAACAGATATTGCATTAAGTAATTCAAACATTGGAGAAGATGCCAATATAAATACTACGATAGGGATATTTACTACATTGGATCCAGATACTGGAAACACTCATAGTTATATGCTAGTAAGTGGATTGGGAGACTCAGATAACGATGATTTTTCTATAGTCGGTAATGCATTAAAAACAGATACATTATTTGATGTAAATGTTAGAACTGCATATTCTATTCGAGTTAGAACAACGGATGCACAAGGATTATCATTTGAAAAAACATTTGCAATAACAATAACTAATGCAAATGACGCCCCAACTGATATAGGATTAAGTCCCTCTAATATTAATGAAAATTTACCTGCAAATACCTTAGTTGGCAACTTTACTACAGTAGATGCCGATGCAGGAGATAATCACATATACACCTTTGCAAACCTATCATCAAATGATAATTCAAGCTTTGTAATTGTAGGTAATGAACTGAGAACTTCAGCTGTTTTCGATTTTGAAACCAAATCGGTTTATTTTATTCAAGTACAGACAAGTGATGGCAATGGAGGAACTTATAGCCGCCAACTGTTTGTAAATGTGAATGACACCAATGATATTCCAACGGATCTTGTGTTATCAGCCAACAGTGTAAAAGAAAAACAAGCTATCGGAGAATTTATAGGAAAGTTAAACTCAGTTGACCAAGACGCAACAGATACCTACAATTATACTTTAGTAAACGGCACAGGAGCGACAGACAATTCTGGTTTTACCATTAAAAACGACAGTTTGTTTTCCAATGCAAGTTTTGATGTTTTAGTAAAAAGTCAGTTAAGCATTCGCATTAAAACAAGTGACTCTAGAAATAAAACTTTCGAGAAAGTATTTGCAATTTATGTTCAAAATGTAAACGATGCACCAATAGATATGACTATTGACAATTCTTCTACACCTGAAAATACAACGATAAATTCGACAATTGGAACATTTTCAACAACAGACATTGACCCTGCTCAAACATTTACTTATCAATTTGCAACAGGAGCGGGCGACGCAGATAATGGCAATTTTATTATCTCAGGTAATAAACTAAAAAGCAATGTGCTATTTGATTATAACAACAAAAGAAAGCACAATATCAGAATAAAATCAACAGACCAGGGTGGCTTGTTTGTAGAGAAGACTTTTACAATAAACATTATTAACAGCAACGACGCACCAACAAATATAAGTTTGTCAGCAAACGGTTTTAAAGAAAATGTACCATTAAGCACAACCATAGGCTTATTTTCCACTACAGATAAAGATAGTAGTGATGTATTTAGTTATTCATTCGATAATCAAGGTACAAACGACAACTCTTTGTTTATAATCTCAGGGAATGAGTTAAAAACCTCATCAACATTTGATTTTGAAACTAAAAACCTATATGTGATTTTAGTTAAAACTACAGATAATGCTGGTTTAAGTTATACTCGTCAAATGAGCGTGTTGGTATTAGACAGCAATGATGCACCAACAAATTTATCTATTTCAGCAGATAGCGTATTAGAAAGGTCAGCAAAGGGAACATTTATAGCAGATCTAAGTACTACAGATGAAGATGCAACGGATAATTTTACATACAGTTTGGTGCCAGGCCAGGGAGCGACTGACAATGCTTTGTTTAGAATTAACGGCAATTTATTAGAAGTTGACTCCGTATTAAATTACAACAATGCAAAAACCAGAAAAGTAAGAATACAATCGACGGATAAAGGAGGAAGAACCATACAGAAGAGCTTTGTTATTCGGGTTATTAACCAAAATGATTTACCAAGTGATATTCAACTTTCAGATACAAGCATTAACGAAATTGCGCCTATTGGAACACGAGTAGCCATACTAACAACAACAGACGCCGACCTTTCAGATACATTTGTATATAGTTTAGTTAATGGTTCCGGAGATCAAGGAAATGCCGCTTTTACAATAAGTGGAAATTTATTGCTCAGCAATGCAAATTTTGATTTTGAAACACAGAATAGCTTCCCAATTCGATTGAAAACAACAGACAACCAAGGCGGGAGTTTTGAAAAAACCTTTACAATAGCCATCAGAAACGGGAACGAAAAGCCAAGCATTGAGAATCAGTTTTTTGCAATTGAAGAAAACAGCCCTGCAGGAACCACAATAGGAACCGTAATTGCAAGTGATTTAGACGCTAATGAAACGTTTACTTATCGTATAGTTGGTTCACAATTAAACCTTGAAATTATCGCTGCAACAGGTGAGTTAAAGAGTTTGAGAAGCTTTGATTATGAAAATCAAAGAAGCTATGAATTAAAAGTTGAGGTAACTGATTTAGGTGGACTTAAAGACACCGCTAGTGTAGAAATTGAAATTCTAGACTTAATAGAAGGCACATTGCCAGCAGCTGGATATTTTTCGCCAAACGGAGATGGAATCAATGATAATTGGAAAGTTCAGAACGTAGAGCTTTATAGCGACTTCAATTTGAAAATATTTACAGCAAGTGGAGAAATAGTATATGAAGCAGCAAGCAATTACAACAACAATTGGGATGGCACACTAGGAGGTACTCAACTTCCAGATGGAATTTATTACTACTTATTTGAAAATACTACAAACAGCAGTCAAGTTTTTAAAGGAGTTATCACTTTAAAAAGATAAAAAATGCAAGACAATAAAAAGAATTCATTCAACAATAGAAAAATGAAAAAAATAAAAGGACTAATCTTCATCGTTGCAATCATGCTAAATGGAGTTGTAGATGCACAAGAATTATCTCATGGTTATTACAATTACATCATGAACCGTTTTAATCTTAATCCAGCATTTGCAGGAAATAGCGGAAATGTTTCGGCCATAATGAACACCAAAACCTATGCAGCAGGCTTTAACGATGCACCACGCAACACCATGTTTGGAATTCACACACCAATAAACAATGTGCAAGGTATTGGAGCGAGAATTATTTCAGACAAGAGAGGAGCCTATGAAGTGAGTAAATACGATGCAACCTATAGTTATCAAGTTCGTTTTGCCGATAATTCAGATTTGAGGTTTGGTATTTCAGCAGGAGCTTTACGCAGAATGATGAACCCAAATAGCATTAGCAATTTAGAATACCTTGATCAAACAGACCCGACATTAGCAGGTAATTATTTTGACGAAACAAACTTTATTGCAGGCGTGGGTTTAGTCTATGATTACAATCAGTTTCAGTTTGGTTTAAGTGCACCAAGCTTAGTGGTTGGGGGAGAAGACCTATCGGAGCATATAGTTGGGACAGCATCATATAAGTATAAATTAGAAAATTCTGATTTTAACATAATCCCAACTTTAATATATCAAAACATGCCAGTAATAGATAATCGTTATGATATTTTGTTGAAAGGGGAATACCAAGAAAAAGTATGGGCCCAGGTGGGTTATCAATCAACTCAAAATCTAAATTTTGGAATTGGCTTTGATTTAGGACCATTCGGAATTGGATATTCCTATGAGATGAACAATTCAGCGTTTAGCAATATTTCTAAAAACTCAAATGAAATTGTAGTACGAATGAGCTTTTTGCCAGCAAAGCAAAAAGAAAGAAACGAAACCACTAAAATGCTCGATGAATATGTCGCTAAATTCAATGCTATGATAAAAGACACACAAAACACCTATAGCAAATCTGCGGTGTTTAGCGAAATACAAAACATCAGAAAAGAGTTAGATGCATTAGCAAAACAAAACGATAAGAAGAAAGCCAAAGCAGTAAAGAAACGATTAATTGTGATTGAAAATCAAATTACTGAATTAGAAAAGAAATACAAATAATGGGTAAAAAGTACATAACGATAGCATTTCTTTTATTCTCTGTCATTTGCTTTGCACAAGAAGGAGATAAAAAAGTAACTGAAAACGACCAAAAAATTGGAGAATTAAATGAGCGTTTAGACCGATTAATTGGCGGGTCGGCGCAAATTTCTGGTGATAGCATTAGTCTTAAAATTGATCGCTTGATTTCTGATATCAAAGAAATTAAAAGCGAAATGCAGGAATTAAAAAAGACAGTACAGAAGTTAGATGTAGAATCTCAAACTAAACTGAACAAAATTGACAACAAAATAAGTGAAGTAGAAAATGGGAAGTATTATGTGGTGATTAGTTCTGAAAGGGAGCTTAAAAGAGCAAAGTCACTTCTAAAAAATCTACAAAAAAAACAAGAAGTTCAATTATTTCAGAATAAGAGAAAAACGTGGTATCATGTTGTAATCGCAATTCCTTTTAGCATGCAAGAAGCTATAAAAGAAAATGCTAAGCAACACCAATTGGGATATAAAGATTCTTGGTGGGTTACTTCAAAAAAGCTAGTAGAAGTGGATTAATTTTTTCATTTAAATTAGTTGGTTAGCGCTGTGGAGTTTTACTCCACAGCTTTTTTTGTTTAAACCAGTCAACCAACTATACTATTTAAAAGTAATTAGTCTGAATATCAAATCTAATTCGAGTTATTCTTTAATTATGTATTGAAAAGAGTTGTCGGCTTTAATAAGGTATGTTCCCTTGATTAGCTTAGCTATACTTATCACAACTCTAGTTTCGCTTTTACTGATGAATTGAATGTTTTTTGTTAAATCTTTCCCTAGTAAACTATACACTCGAATGTCATTTAATTCTTTTGAAAAGCCCTCTATGGTTACATTTCCTTGTGTCGGATTTGGATAAACCTTTAATCCATGTGCAGTTTTCGCGTGATAATTAATTGCTACTGGATCTGATGTTTCCGAGTCTCCATTAAAGTCTGTTTGTTTTAAACGGTAATAAGATGTTCCATGTATTGGGCTCTTATCAATTGTTTTGTAGTGGAGTAGTTCAGTAGAATTACCGGCTCCTTTTACAGTCAATATTTCTTGCCAATGAAATCCATCTTTAGTTCTTTCTATGGTAAAGTAGTCGTTGTTTATTTCGCTTGCAGTTGACCAGGTTAACTCTACTTTATCATGTTTTAAAAGCGCATTAAACTCAATTAGTTCAATAGGCAGAGGGTTCGCTCTCACAGCACTTGCTATGGAAATGTAGTCACCATTAGAGAGATTAACATTGTCGAAAGTTGCAATTTTTCCAGCATAACTTGAAATTGCTGTTAGAGAAGAATTTACAAAAGAGCCATCATCTGAATCTATGACCAGAAACAAATCTGCATCACTTCCAATAACAAATGCATCTAAGTCTATCTCTACCGTAACAGTACCAATATCGCCAGTCTCTTGTATTCTCCAAACTCGATTCATGCGGTTGTCAATACCAATAGGAACATCAACAGTATCTAGTGAGCGGTCAGCATTATTGTGACCCCACAATAGAAAATCTCCATTATCTAAACTTGAAGGATTCTTAATCCTTACAATGGAACTTCCCTGAGCATCATCATGAAAATTGTTATTGTCATCTTTTCCGATTCCTGCAACTTCATTTTCAAAAGTACCAGGTGCATCAAAACTGTACAAATCAGAAGAGATGGTTAAATTGTATTTAGCTGCTAAATAATTATCGACTATCTTTTTTCTAGCCGTATTTAATACAGCATTATAAATAATCACTTCTGCAAAATCACCTTGATGCGATTGTCCTGCATCATAACTAGCATCAACAGCATCTTGCTCACCTGCAATAGCAAGCGAACCACCAGAAGTTATAGAATTGCCTGTGGATAAAACCCCCGAATAGGTTTGTGTGCCATTAACATAAAGTTTATTTTGTCCGTCAGAACTTCTCCAAGTGTGGTTAATAATTCTAAAAACATTACCATTAATGGCACTTGAAGTTGAGGTATTACTTCCTGCGATATAGGTCGATAAGTTTGCACTATTAAACAACAAGTAATCATTGTTTTTAGCACTTGATGGAGCATAAGAGACTAAGCCATCTCCAGAGTCTCCATTTTTATTGACAAAATAAGTAGATATTTCTGTAGTCGGAAAGCCTGTAAACGGGTTGCGAACTAGCCTCCCGTTTGCCTGATTAAATCGAGCTACTGGTTTACCATTAATTACATTATTGTAATACCTCGGCTTAAAACTAGCATTACTTTGTGCTAAATGATTTGCATTTCCAGATACATCAGACCAAGCGCTAATGTCGGTGGCATCAGCAACCACGCTTAAATCTTCGGGTTTTACCCACAATTTATTAGTTGTAGCATCGCCCACCCCTCCAGGGCCAATATAGCCAAATTCTTCATCGTCTATAATGGTGTAAGTATAACTAGTATTTGCTCCTAAAGTGGCGTGTACAGGCGCACTTAGAGTTATAATTACAGTTTCGTCTAATTCATTTATTAAATCATCATGAATGATAAGCGATATGGTATTGCTTGTATTTCCTGCTGTTATGCTAATCGTTCCATTAGCTAAGGTATAGTCTGTTCCCGAGCCAGTAGCAGTGCCTGTTACGGTGTAGCTTGCACTTGCATCAATTCCTGAAACTGGATCAAGGTTCACTTGAATAAGTACTGGACTTAACGTCTCACTTCCAGAACTTGAGCTGACATCAAATTCTATCTCTGGGGCAGGATCTTCATTTAGAATAGTAAACGTATGTTCTAGAAAACCAGTTCCGCCTAAGGGCATAACTCCATCTAAATTCGAATTGGTAGGATTTGATAGTTCTATAATTATGGTTTCGTCTAACTCATAAATAATATCATCAACAACAGTTAAAACAATGTTTGTTGTTGTAGCTCCTGCAGGAATGGTTGCAGTGCCTGAGGCTAAAGTAAAATCTGTTCCCGAGCCTGTTGCTGTTCCACCACTTACGGCATAATCTACAGTTGTTGGATTTACTGCATCCACATTATTTATGCTAATGGCAATGTTTACAGGAGAAATGTTTTCATTACCAGAAGAAATAGCTAAATTAAAATAGATTTTCCTTGTATCATCATCGTCGTTAATGGTGTAGGTGTGTACCGTATTTGTACCTAAATCGATGCCTGCTGAAGGATTGCTTAATGTGATAGTGAAATTTTCACTTAACTCCACTAGTATATCGTTTGTAACATTAATCGTGTAGGTTTGGGTTTGGTTACCAGCTAAAATAGTTAAAGTAGCACCTGCTACTGCGGTGTAGTCTGGTTGAGCCACTAGTGCTGTTCCATCGGCAGTAGTATAGTCAACCGTTCTGTCGCTTTCTGGTATAAAATTCAGACTAACCTCTATTACAGCATTGTTGGGTTCAAAACCGCTTGAGGCGGCTAAGGTATGCTGTACTTTGGGGTCTAAAACAGCAATGGAAACATAATCTCCATCCGCTACTTCAATTCCCAGAACCTCGTATTCAGTTCCTGCGTTTAAAACCATTTCATAAACTAAGGCGCCACTGCTAAAATCTCCATCGCTATCAATCATTAAAGCATACATGGTATGTCCAGCAGGTAATGTGGGTAAGTTAGCAGCATCAATAGTAAAATCGATAGTTCCTAAATCTCCTGTTTCATCGATTCTCCATTCTCTGGCTATTCGTTGTATATTAACCCCTGCATCTGGAGCTTCAGTAGTCGTCCAAGAACTAACATCTCCATTTTCATGGCCAAATAATAAATACTCTTTATTGGCATCTAGGGCACTTGGGTTTCCTAGTTGTAAAATAGAATCCGATTGAGCTTCAGTATGAGTGTTTGAAGCGTCCTCTCTACCAATTCCCGCAACATCATAACCATGAGTAGCTTGATAAGAATAATAATCGTTAGATATGCTTAAGTTGTATTTGGCAGCTAAGTAATTTGCAATAATAATGTGCTGCGCATCATTAATATAGGTATTGAACAATATGACTTCTGCAAAATCACCCTCATGTACTTGACTTGCTTCATAATTGCCGTCTATAGCATCTTGTTCATGTGCTAAAGCGATAGAGCCTCCACTTGTAATGGTTCCTCCTGTTCTTAAAGTTGAAGTAAAGCTTTTTGTGCCGTCTTTCCAAACCACAGTGTTGCCATTGCTGCTTTGCCAAGAAGCGTTTACGATGTGAAAAGCACTATTGTTAACGCTTACACCAGAACTTGCGCTGACATTATTAATCCAAAATTGGATGTTAGAACTATTAAATAATAGAAAATCATTGGCCGAAGATGAGCTAGCATAAGAAATAATTCCATCATCGCTGTCCGCATTAGAGTTAACATAAATTGCTGTTAAAGCAGTAGTAGGAGAGCTAAAGCTAGTTTTTCTCAATCGACTTGCGGCTTTGTTGAACCGAACAACTGGTTTGCCGTTCAATATGCCGGTTTTAAAAATGGGTTGAAAACTTGCTGAAGGTTGGTCTAGGTTGTTAGAGTTTCCAGAAAAGTCAGGCCAACTCGTCACTAAATCATTATCTAGTAAAGCAGGTATTTCGTCTGCTTTTACCCAAATTAAATTTGAGCTAGAATTACCAACACCTCCAGGACCCGTTTGACTATACGTGTATGTAACTATAAATAAGCTGAAAAGGAATAAATAGAGTTTCTGCATGCATTAAAGCTATATAACCGTTGACCAAAAGGTATCAAACTTAATAAATTGTTTATATGTTATGCGGCTAAATATATTTTAATGTTAAAAATTCTATCCTTCATAACAAAAAAGATTGCGTTCACATCAAGTTTTGTTTTTTAGCAGATTTACTGTAGTCTCGGATTAGCAGTCTGAGACAAATCTTGTAAAAACCATAGAATACAAACAGATGCACCCTGCGGTAAACTAATCTAGTAATTATTTATATTTGAAATATCAAATAAGGAGTATGAAAGACAATGCAGGATTGTTTACAACCCCCTACAGCACTGAAATACTCGTTAATGCTTCATCACCTTTTCCATTCGCTCACTTCCATCAAAAAACTTGAACTTCACAAAATACAAACCCGGGCCCTCCTTAATTTGAAATTGATTCCCTGGTTTTTCTATTGTGCTCACCAGTTGTTGTTTAATGTTGAAGATCACTATGCTTGAAACTTTTTTTCTTGATGAGAGATTAAACTCTCCTGAACTTGGGTTTGGAAAAATGCTAAATGCAGCTTCACTTCCATAATCATCTAGACCAACACTTAAAATACTAAAGCATGCTGAAGTATCTCTACACGCCCCATCTGTAATACGAAGTGCATAACTTCCGTTCGAAGTGGCTGTGAAAGATTTTTGATTTGCCCCCGGTATCGGAGCATAGCCATTATTACAATCCAACCATTGGTATGCTTTATTTGCTGTTCTAGCTTCTAAGCGAACATGGCTTTTGCGTAATACAACGGTGTCTGCTTGGCCAAGACTGAGGTTTATATACAAAATACTATCGCAACCTCCTTCATTATACAGGGTATCTATGTATATTCCAGAGCTTGTATAAGTATTTTCATCTGGTGAAAAGTAAGAAGTACAACCATAAGCAGAAATGGTGTCGCGGTCAGTGTAGCATTGATTTAGTTGGAATAAAAACATGTCAATATTTCCAGAAGAAGATACAATCCCATTTGCAAAGGGAGGGTTGAAATTATAGGTAGTAGGAACATGAGTATAATAACCTATCGAGCCATCTATTAAAACTTTATAGTTGTTAGATACGGCGACATCTAACCACCCAAACCAATCTCCTGGAGATGAAGTTAGTAAAGACCTGGACCATAAGTAATTGCCACTAGAAGTATATTTAGCTATAAAACCTGAATATCCTGAAGTAAAAAGGGTGTTGTAAGTAGTGCTACCATTACTGGGATCGACATCAATTGTTCCGCTGAATGCGCCTGCGATATAAACCTCATTTTGAAGATCTATTGCTAGGCTAGTTGCTTGTGAAAAATCTTGGGAATCAAGAATAAATGCATTTATATAATTGCCATTGCTGTCTATTTTTGCCAGAAAGGCGCTTGGATTACTCGGTATAATAACGTGGCTTTGAATTGGATCGGGATCAAAGTCGGTAGTGTCTCTTACATACCCTACAACATACACATTTTGATTAGCATCCAATTGGATATCTGAAGGTTCAGACCCATAGCCGCTCGCATTAGCCGAAACTCTTTGATCTTCAAATGTTTTGGCCCATATTAAATTGCCGGCTGAATTGTACTTGTTTACGAAAGCATTAGCCACTGAATTATTGAAACTAGTATTAGAGATGGGATTGAAGTTATTATCAAATAGGGTGTCTCTATAAGTTCCCGCTACATAAATGTGACCTGTAGGTGAAATGGCCAAGGAGTTTGCAGATGAATTGTTTGACACAAATTGATTGTGCCATAGATAGTTTCCTGCTGAATTAAATTTGACTAAAAAACTTGAAAAAACGGTTGTGCCACCTGGATACAGCTTGGTAATAATAGCTTGTCCAGTACCTGGGTCTATATCAGAATACCCTTCATTGTGCCCAGTAAGATAAATATTGCCCTGCATGTCAACTGCCAAGTCTTTGGCGTAGCAGTGATTAGGGCCGAATCCAGTTATTGCCTCTCCAAATGAAAATGCAGAAATAAAATTTCCAGACGAATTTAATATTGTAACAAAAGCGTTATTAGCATAATTAGTTGGAGAGTTTGAAGTAAGAATAAAAGTTCCAGGACCGGGATCAAAATCAACTGAACCAGCAAACCCACCACCAATTGCAATGTTGCCATTTGGAAGTACTCTTATACTTAGGTTACTTGGAAAATTACCCACAGAAGATTGATTTTCAAATTGTTTTACCCATAAAAATTTTCCTAGACTATCTAATTTTAAGACATAAATGTTGTATCCAACGTTTGGGGCGCTTAAAATGTGTGTTCCAGGCCCATTGTCAAAATCAATGTTGTCCTTAAAAACACCAACAGAAATAGAGCTCCCATTTTCAAGAGCGATTGATTTACCACTTGTAGGATAAAACCGGCTAGGATTATTGATATAATTTACCCATTCAAATACCTGAGATGGCGTTTGACCATTAAGTGTAGTTGAAAAGAAGATACTTGATATAAAAAGGATTAAAAATTGTTTCATGATAGGTTTTTTCTATTATATTAGTAAAATAAAAATACACAAAATTGAATAAACTAAAATAGCTCAGTAGAATATTCATTAAAAGGTGTTCCGCAATCCAAACCAAGCCTTCCAATTTTCAAAATTGGAAGGCTTAAGCTACATTTAGTTTTTGGAAAGCAACTGGGTATTTGATGCGATAAAGTGTGTTATATTTAGTTGTTGGCAAACATAAAAACTCATACGCGAAAATTAGAGAACTGAACAAAAATCACTATTTTTGATTAAAGTAAAAATTGGATTAAAATGGTTACGACTGCTCAAATAAAAAATAACTTGATTTCGAGAATTAAGGATTCTAAAGATTTAAACTTTTTAAGAGCTCTTCAGACAATATTTGATGCATCCGAACAGGAACTATACCAATTATCGCCTGAACAAAAAGATGCAATTTCAATTGGTAGAAAACAAATAAAAAATGGTCAGTTTTCAAGTAACGAATCTGTAATTTCCGAAATGAAAGAATGGCTAGCAAAAAAATAATTTGGTCAGATATAGCCAAATCAGAGTTTCGAGATATTCTTGAATTTTATATTGATAGAAATGAATCTGCTACATATAGTTTAAAACTTCTTGATGAAACAGAAAATTTATTAAAAACGCTCTCAAAAAGCGAATTTATTGGACGATTAACATCAAATAAAAAAACACGCGTAATACCAATGAAAGTTTATATGATTTTCTATGAAATAAAAAAAGATACCATCGAAATAGTTTCATTCTGGGATAATAGACAAGACAATAAAAAACTTAATGTCAAATAAATTGCGTTTGCCAACACGTGTATAATTTATTGCTAGGTTCGAAATAGATCAGTAGAATATTCATTAATACCGATATAGTTATCTAATCCTCCAAAAGGGCGGACACGTGTCGTACACTTCGTTCCTCGTTTACTCGTTATCTAAGTATTCGGCACGTGTCCGCCGAGGTGGATTTACCTTCCGATAGCTATCGGAATCTACGTTTTAAAATGGGAGTTATATAATTATTTACGGCATTTTAAAACTTAATTGGTATAATAGGTGTTACGCAGTCCAAACCAAGCCTTCAAATTTTCAAAATGGGAAGGGTTAAGCTACATTTAAGACTGTATTTTAACCTCCAAACCCAATTCAACTAACTGTTCTTTAGCAATTGGCGCAGGAGCATCTATCATCACATCTCTACCCGAATTGTTTTTGGGGAAAGCGATATAATCTCGAATAGAATCAGAGCCGCCAAACAATGAACACATTCTGTCAAACCCTAAAGCGATTCCTCCATGAGGAGGAGCACCATATTCAAAAGCATCCATTAAAAATCCGAACTGAGCTCTAGCTTCTTCTTGCGAAAAACCTAAGAGGCTCAACATCTTGTTTTGCAATTCTTTGTTGTGAATTCGAATGGAACCGCCGCCAACTTCTACACCATTAATTACCATGTCGTAAGCATTGGCTCTAACTTTTCCTGGTTCAGTTTCTATGAGTCCTAAGTCTTCTGTTTTTGGTGAAGTAAACGGATGGTGCATGGCATGAAAACGTTTTGTTTCTTCGTCCCATTCTAATAAAGGAAAATCAGTGACCCAAAGCGGAGCAAATTTGTTTTTGCTTCTTAATCCCAATTGAGAACCTAAATGCAAGCGTAATTCACTCATCGCTGAACGACTTTTATGCTTATCGCCAGAAATTATTAAAATCAAATCGCCTTTTTCAGCGCCCATTTTTTCAGCCCAAACGGTTAGATCTTCTTGCGTATAAAATTTATCAACAGAAGATTTAATACTGCCATCTTCATTCATTTTGGCATACACCAAACCTATTGCACCAACTTGTGGTCGCTTCACATAGTCAGTTAAAGCATCTAATTGTTTTCGAGTGTATTCTGCAGCTCCTTTAGCGCATATTCCCAGCACCAACTCAGCATCATCAAATATTTGGAAGCCTTTGTTCTGAGTAACATCATTTAGTTCAACGAAAGGCATTCCAAATCGAATATCTGGTTTGTCAGAACCATACAAGCGCATAGCGTCTGCATAATCCATTCTCGGAAATTCGTTTAGCTTAACATCCAAAACGGCCTTAAACAAATGGCGCATCATCTGCTCGAAAGTGGATAAAATGTCTTCTTGTTCTACAAAAGCCATTTCGCAATCTATTTGAGTAAATTCAGGCTGCCTGTCGGCTCTTAAATCTTCATCTCTAAAACATTTTACTAACTGAAAATAACGGTCAAAACCGCCAACCATCAACAATTGCTTAAAGGTTTGTGGTGACTGTGGTAAAGCGTAAAACTGTCCTGCATTCATTCGTGATGGAACCACAAAATCACGCGCACCTTCCGGAGTTGATTTAATTAAAACTGGCGTTTCAACCTCAATAAAATCTTTAGAATCTAAATAGTTTCTAACTTCCTTCGCCAACTTGTGTCTTAAAAATAAACCTTGTTGAACAGGCTTTCTTCTCAAATCTAAATAGCGGTATTTCATTCTCAATTCTTCGCCACCATCTGTTTCATCTTCTATGGTAAATGGAGGTGTTTTTGAGCTGTTTAACACATGTAATTTGTCAACCAGAATTTCAATTTCACCAGTCGGAATATTTTTGTTTTTACTGCTTCTTTCAATAACAATTCCAATGACCTGAATGACAAACTCACGCCCCAAACCCCTGGCTTGTTTACATAAATCAGCATTCTCATCCATGTTAAAAGTCAGTTGTGTGATTCCATAACGATCTCTTAAATCGACAAAAGTTAATCCCCCTAAATCCCTAGATTTTTGAACCCAACCGCTTAGAGTTACTTTTTCGTTTAAGTTTTCTATTCGGATTTCTCCACAATTGTGTGTTCGAAGCATGACATTATATTTTGCTGCGAAATTAGGAAACCCAGTTAAAAAAGCAGCTAAATTGCTTTATATTAAACTCGACTAATTACTTTTGAAAAATGGAAATTAACCCCTTTGACGATAAATACTTTATGAAACAGGCTTTAAACGAAGCCAATTATGCTTTTGACAAAGAGGAAGTGCCTATTGGTGCAGTAATTGTTTTAAACAATAAAATCATAGCGAGAGCGCATAATCTAACAGAAACATTAAATGATGTAACCGCACATGCCGAAATGCAAGCTTTTACTTCGGCAGCGGATTTTATAGGCGGTAAATACCTAAACGAATGCACCTTATATGTTACTTTAGAGCCATGCGTGATGTGTTCAGGAGCTTCTTATTGGACACAAATCGGCAAAATTGTTTATGGGGCTTCCGATGTGTCTCGAAAAAATGTTCCCATTCGAGATTTAATTCACCCAAAAACAGAAATTAAAAGCGGCGTGATGGAAGACGATTGCAAAGATTTAATGCAGCTGTTTTTTAAAGAAAAAAGAGAAAATAAATAGACTTTTTATTAAAGGCTTTTTGATATAAGAACATAGAATCAGGGTTTAATATTAATTTTGCCGAAAAAATAATCGTGTCAGTAATTAGAATTACAAAAGAGTTTAATTTCGAAATGGCTCATGCCTTAATGGGTTATGATGGACCTTGCAAAAACATTCACGGCCATTCTTATCATTTAGAAGTTACAGTAAAAGGACTTGTAAAAAATGAGACAAATGATTCTGATGAAGGAATGGTGGTTGATTTTGGAAACATTAAGCGAGTTGTAAAAACAGAAATCGTTGATCTTTATGACCACGCGCTGGTTTTAAATAAAAAAATGGGGCTTGATTTGCCGCAATTAAGTTTTATGCAAAAACTAATTACTGTGCCTTTTCAGCCAACTTGTGAAAATTTATTGGATCATTTCGCTAAATTAATTCAAGCTAAACTTCCTAAAAAAGTCACGTTGATTCGCCTTTATTTAAGAGAAACGCCAAATTCTTATGCCGAATGGTTTTTGGAAGATAACAATTAGTTTAGGTGTATCTATTGAGTTTACAAGCAAAAAACAAAAACACTATAGTAGATAATAATCCAAACAAATGCAGTGTATTTTGTTATACTTTCAATTCATTAATGACTAATTTTGTCATTCAAATAGTATAATAAAAAAACAGCTTATATGTATCCAGCAGAAATGGTAGCCCCAATGATTAGAGAATTAACTTCAGCGGGCTTTGAAGAATTAAAAACAGCAGAAGCTGTTGACCAAACATTGGCTAGTAAAGACGACACGGTATTGGTTATGATTAATTCAGTTTGTGGTTGTGCAGCAGCAAATGCAAGACCAGCAGTTGCTATTGCAGCAACAAACGATAAATTGCCAACTAAATTAACAACTGTTTTTGCAGGTGTTGACTCAGAAGCAGTAGCGCAAGCAAGAAAGTACATGTTGCCTTATCCTCCGTCTTCTCCATCAATTGCTTTATTTAAAGGTGGTAAATTGGTTCACTTTATCGAAAGACACCACATTGAAGGAAGACCAGCCGTTGCAATAGCAGAAAATTTAGCCGCAGCTTTCAACGAATACTGTTAATTTTATCAAAATAGTAGCGAGGGAATGTAGATTTTATCGGCATTCCCTTTAAATTTTCAAAGAAAAGACAATTTGAGCATAATATTTTCAAGTCGATGTTGTCTAAAATAAAAATTATTCTAACTTTGCAGCCCCAATTTTAGGGGATAGAATGTTTATTCAATAAAGTAAAAGCACATAAGCCGTGAATACATTAAGTTATAAGACAGTTTCAGCAAACAAAGCAACAGTAAATAAAAACTGGGTTTTGGTAGATGCAGAGAATGAAACTTTAGGTCGTTTGTCATCAAAGGTGGCAAAAATGATAAGAGGAAAGCACAAAACAAATTACACACCTCATGTTGATTGTGGTGACAATGTAATAGTAATTAATGCAGATAAAATCAGATTAACAGGAAATAAGATGCAAGAGAAAACATATATCTCTTATACCGAATATCCTGGTGGTCAAAAGTTTATTACTGCTGAAAACTTGATGAAGAAAAAACCTACTGCAATGGTAGAAAGAGCAGTTAGAGGTATGTTGCCAAAAAATAGATTAGGTAGAGCTTTGTTCAACAACCTACATGCTGTTGAAGGAACAGAACATAAATTTGAAGCTCAAAAGCCAACAGTTATAAAATTAGATTCAATTAAATAGTATGGACGTAGTTAATACATTAGGAAGAAGAAAAAAGTCTATCGCAAGAATTTACCTTTCTAAAGGTAAAGGAAATGTAACTGTAAATGGAAGAGATTACAAAGAGTATTTTCCAACATTTGCTTTGCAATATAGAATCAATCAAGCATTTAAATTAACTGAAACAGAAGGTCAGTATGATGTAAAAGCGAACTTAACTGGTGGTGGTATCACTGGCCAAGCTGAAGCTTTTAGATTAGCAGTATCAAGAGCTTTGGTAGAAATAAACGCTGACAATAAGCCTGCGCTTAAAGCAGAAGGTTTAATGACAAGAGACCCAAGAATGGTTGAAAGAAAGAAACCAGGTCAGAAAAAAGCAAGAAAGAAATTCCAATTCAGCAAGCGTTAAGATTCTTGTTGTTGGGATATATCAAAAATATATACCGAACAGTACTCACCGAAAGGTGTGTTTAGTATCAAAATTGCAGAGACTGATTCATTTCACTACTCTGCAATTGTTTTTTAATCGAATGTAAACACAAAAAAAATGGCAAAAACAGATTACAAAGACCTTTTAGAGGCAGGTGTACACTTTGGACACTTAAAAAGAAAATGGCATCCAAAAATGGCTCCTTATATTTTTATGGAGAAAAACGGGATCCACATCATTGACCTGCACAAAACAGCAGTAAAATTAGATGATGCTGCAACTGCAATGAAACAAATTGCAAAGTCAGGTAAAAAAATTCTTTTCGTTGCAACAAAAAAACAAGCGAAAGAAGTAGTAGAAAAAAGAGTACAGCCAACGGCTATGCCTTATGTTACTGAAAGATGGCCAGGTGGAATGTTGACAAACTTTGCAACAATCCGTAAAGCAGTTCGCAAGATGTCTTCTATTGACAACATGATGAAAGATGGTACTTTCAAAGTTTTGTCTAAAAGAGAAAGACTTCAAATTACAAGACAAAGAGCAAAATTAGAAAGAGATTTAGGGTCTATTTCTGATTTGAATAGATTACCATCTGCTTTGTTTGTAGTTGATATCAGAAAAGAACACATCGCTGTAGCTGAAGCTAAAAAATTAAACATCCCTACGTTTGCAATCGTTGACACGAACTCAAACCCAGGTGCTGTTGATTTTCCAATTCCTGCAAATGATGATGCTGCAAAATCAATCGATAAAATCTTAGAGATTATTACTACTGCCGTTTCAGAAGGATTGGAAGAAAGAAAAAACGATAAAGAAAAAAATAAAGCGGCTAAATCTTCTGCAAAAACAGAAGAGCAAGAAGAAGCTTAATTCATTAACTTAAAAAATACATTACAATGGCAACGATAACTGCTGCTGAAGTAAACAAATTAAGAAAGCATACCGGAGCAGGTATGATGGACTGTAAAAAAGCCTTAGTAGAGGCTGAAGGCGATTTTGACAAAGCAATTGAAATTTTAAGAAAAAAAGGTCAAAAAGTTGCTGAAAAAAGAGGCGACAGAGATGCAAACGAAGGTGTTATTATGGCTGGTACTTCTGGCAATTTTGCAGCTTTGATCTCTTTAAACTGCGAAACTGATTTCGTTGCGCAAAATGCTGATTTTATTGCTGTAGCTAATAGAATTTTAAATGTTGCATTAGCTGAAAAACCAGGTTCTGTTGAAGATTTAAGAGGAATGAAGTTTAACGATGAACTAACTATTTCTGAAAAGATTTTAGAAGAAATAGGTAAAATCGGTGAAAAAATCGACTTGTCTGAATACGAAACAGTTTCTGCTGCTAACGTAATTGCTTATAATCATCCAGGCAACAAAACTGCTACAATAGTAGCATTAAACTTGAAGTCTGATGAAGCTGACCAAGCTGGTAAAAATGTGGCTATGCAAATTGCAGCAATGGCACCAGTAGCTTTAGATGAAAATTCAGTAAGTGAAGAAATTAAAGCTAGAGAACTAGAAATAGGAAGAGAACTAGCCATTAAAGAAGGCAAGCCAGAAGCTATTTTAGATAAAATTGCAGAAGGTAAATTACAGAAATACTATAAAGACAATACTTTATTAAATCAGCAATACTTTGTTGACAATAAATTAAGTGTTAGCCAGTATTTAAAATCTGTAAATAAAGAATTAACCGTAACAGACTTTAAACGAAGTTCATTGGTTTAATTGAAATGATTTAAAAAGAGAGAATATTTATTCTCTCTTTTTTTTGCGCTAAACTTTAAATTTATGGTCAGATGACCAGCTGAAAAAATTAATTTTACAAAAAATATATTCCATGTCTTATAAACGAATTCTTTTAAAATTAAGTGGCGAAGCCTTAATGGGTGATAAACAATTTGGAATCGACCACGACAGATTAAACCAATACGCAAATGAAATTAAAGATGTCGTAAGAGATGGAATAGAAGTGGCAATCGTGATTGGCGGAGGCAATATCTTTAGAGGTATTCAGGCAGAAAATGGCGGCATAGATCGAGTTCAAGGTGATTATATGGGAATGTTGGCTACGGTAATTAATAGTTTGGCCTTGCAGTCAGCTTTAGAGGAGTTGGGTGTTTTTACAAGACTGCAAACAGCCATTAAAATGGAGCAAATTGCCGAACCATACATTAAACGAAAAGCTGTACGACATCTAGAAAAAGGAAGAGTAGTTATTTTTGGAGCAGGCACTGGAAATCCTTATTTTACTACAGATACTGCCGCTAGTTTAAGAGCAATTGAAGTCGGTGCAGATGTGATTTTAAAAGGTACGCGCGTGGATGGAATTTATGATTCTGACCCGGAGAAAAATAAGAATGCAGTAAAATACGATAAGATTTCATTCACAGAAGTCTATGAAAAAGGATTGAATGTAATGGACTTAACCGCATTTACTTTGTGCAACGAAAACAATTTACCCATAGTAGTTTTTGACATGAACAAACCTGGCAATTTGAAACGTGTTGTTAACGAAGAAGCTAATGTGGGAACTTTGGTTGAATTTTAAGGATTTATTTCAAAAGCGAAACGAGGAGATTCTTTATCTAAAACCTCATTTACCAAAGAAATATAAATTGTATTTGTTTGGCCACAAACAACCTCAACAAATAAAGGAGTCGTTCTAGTAGCAAGATAAGATTCCCCATTTGGCCCCTCTATACGATGTCTTGTGTATTCCATTCCTTCGGGAAGCCTATCCAAATGAACCTTTATGGACATATATACTTGGCTACACCTAATTGGAAATCCGTAAGATTCAATTGAGACATAAGGCAAAGCTGGGTTTTCATTTGGATTATTCACTAGTTTAACAGGCTCTAGAAGATTCTCCTTTTCGCAAGAAATTAACACTAAACTTAACAGTAAAAGGGTATAAATTAAATATCTCATAGCTAATGGATGTTTAAAGTTAAGTTCATTACTAGGTGGTTATTTATAAAACTCGGACCAATACTGGAGCTTGACAACAATGGGGTTTCTTTATATTGAGGTTTTATAATTTTATTTGACATTCTCCATGTAAAGTAAGTTGATACAGCTGTTAAACTAGCTGCAATTGTTAGATTAGTCCAAGATTTATTTATTTCATCTAAAGTGTTGTTATAGTTAGATTTGTGAGCTTCAAATTTTGTTCTATAAGTATTAAAATCCTCTAACCATATGGCAGCATTGTATTGTTCTTGAGCTTGCAATGCCGCTTCCTTTTCACGATCCAGTTCCTTGTTTAAGGAATGAATGTTTGACATGGCTTGACTAGTATAATAAGCAAAACCTCCCAAGAGCAAATAGCGTAATGACTGCTTTTTAACCTTATAAGCTAGTAGTTTTTTTCTATAGGTTTTATATTCCTTAGTGTAGGGGAGTTTTATTTTTACGAAACTCTGTTTGGTAATATTAATTTCTTGGCTAATAAGCTCTCTTGTTGGAGCCCATACCAAGAATGTGTATTTTCCTGGTTTAAAAAAATATTGCTTCCCAAACGAAAAATAATTTGAATCTATTTTTATGATTACACCTTCCTTTGGCTTAGTATAAATTCGAAGGCTATTTGTTTTTGAATTTTGTATAGTATCAACTTGGCTATAAGTAGTGAAAAAACTAAGTATAAATAGAATTGTAAAGAGAGTTTGGTATGGCTTCATAATGCTGAACTTTATTTTAATTGCCTAACAATTAATTAAATCAGGAACAATTATAATTTTTTTTAATGAATTTCTTCATGAAAACAATAATTATTAATTTCATACCACGAAAATTTAAGTTATGGAAGAGGAAATAGATTTTATTTTTGAAAGCGCTAAAGAGTTGATGGCTAAGTCAATAGTTCATTTTGAAAAGAATTTAACTAAAATTAGAGCTGGTAAAGCAAGCCCAAGTATGTTAGACACTGTGTATGTAGATTACTATGGTTCACAAACCCCACTTGCGCAAGTAGCTAATGTAGGTACTTTAGATGCCAGAACCATAACTGTTCAGCCATGGGAAAAAGCCATGCTTGAACCGATAGAACGAGCAATTATAAATTCTAATTTGGGATTAAATCCTCAAAATAATGGGGACATGATCTTAATTAATGTGCCTCAATTAACCGAAGAACGAAGAAGAGATTTAACAAAACAAGCTAAAGCAGAAGCAGAAGACGCCAAGGTGGGCATCAGAAACGCCAGAAGAGATGCTAATGATGAAATTAAGAAGTTAGAAAAAGATGGTTTGTCTGAAGATCGAGCGAAAGATTTAGTAGCAGAAATTCAAAAACTAACGGACTCTCATGGAGCTAAAATTGATGAAGTCTTAGTTAGAAAAGAAGCAGACATTATGAAAGTATAAAGCCTGAATGGTTTTTTCTTGGACATATTATTTCTCAAACATCTAAAATAATTTTTGATTTTTATAAACGAATCGCTAATTCACTTCTGTGGATTTGTGTCGTCTAAATCCATTGTATTGAGTGTGTTAAAATTTTTGCTAATTTTAGACTGTAAAAATTGAACAGTTTATGAAACCACAAAAAATCAAACTCATCCAGCTTCTTTTAACTTTATTGATCGTTATAGGCACATCAAATAGAGCCAAAGCGCAAAAGTATTTTCCACTAATAACAGATAGTGCTGAATGGAATTATATACATGTTGAGTCAATGGGGTCAGGCTCAACCTCGTATAGTCCATATAATATAAGCCTTGCAAAAGACACTATATATCAAGGATTAAGCTATAAGATAGATAGCCATTCAAAAAGTATAATTCGAGAAGACACAATCCAAAAACAAGTTTTTGCAAGGATTTGGTATCAAGATACACTAGGGGCATTTCAATTCTCAGACGAAGTGTTACTGTATGATTTTGGCTTGGCATTGGGCGATACATTTCAAATTGCTTCTTTCGAGATTTTCTTTGATACGCTTTACTTCTCCGTTGTTCAGTTAGATTCAATAACTGATTTAGACAGCAACCATAGAAAAAGAATAGGACTTAATTTAATCAATCATAAAGGAATTCCAAAAACCATGACTTGGATTGAAGGTATTGGTGCCATTGATTTAGATTTAATTTATCCATCGGGATCTAGTTTTGCAGATTGGCATACTTCAAACACCTTATTTTGCTTTAAACAGTATAGTTATTTCAAATTTGAAAATCCCTACCCAGTCTGGTCAATCCCAGTTTTTTATTATGATTGCAGTTTTGTAACAGGAATACCGGTTGTTACCAAAGAAAATAAACTTAAAATATACCCCAATCCTAGTAAAGGAGAAGTTTTTATAGCTGTGGAGCAGGAATTAAAACGGATAGACGTTTTTAATTTGCTCGGAAAAAAGGTAAAACAATACGAAGGCAACACGACACAAATTAAATTGCCAGAAGAAAAAGGGATATACTTTATTCGAATAGAGACCCTTAATGGAGGAATAAGCAGCCAGAAAATAGTGAAGGATTAATTAGTAATTACCAATGTTATAATTATTAATGCTTTGTTTTTTCTTGATTTTTGCTCCAATTTCATCAAGGGAAAGTGGGATAAAAGATTAAAATCTATTTAAGTATCACAAGGGGTTTATTTGGTGCATTAAGAACGAGAGAAGGAGTGGTTTCGAAGAAAATTGTAAAGAAATAATTAAAGGAATAATCAACCCCAAATCTTAGTGCCTTCAGAGCAGTTTTTGCAAATATCAATATGCTCTCTACCTTTAAAAATCTGTTTTCGAAAGTCAAGGTATTTTTGGCCTTGCCATATATTCTTAAAACTGTCGTTTTCCAATTCACCCAAACGGTAGTCACCATCCTTATCAAAACAGCAGGGAATAACCTTGCCATCCCAAGTGATGACACAAGAATGCCACAGTTTCCAACAATGGTCTGCTAGTGCATTTTTAATGGCATAAGTGCCATCTTTTTGTTTGCGATACCTTGCGTATTTATCAATAGTAGGGATAAGTGGATTCCCATGTTTAAAATCATAAACCTGTGCTGTTTTTAACTTAACTTCATCCACGCCAATTTCTTTCGCAAGTCGATATACATCATCAATTTGATGTTCATTGGGCTTAACCACCAAAAACTGAAAAATAACATGAGGTGTTTTAGACTTTAGCTTCTTTTTCCATTTGACTATGTTTTTTGCGCCAGCCAATACTTTTTCTAATCTTCCCCCAATTCGATAACTTTCATAGGTTTCTTGGGTTGTTCCATCAATGGAAATAATCAAGCGATCTAAACCTGACTCTATTGTTTTCTTTGCGTTTTCATCCGTTAAAAAATGAGCATTGGTGGATGTAGCCGTATATAAATTTTTAGAAGCGGCATAAGAAACCATATCTAAAAATTTCGGATTGATAAACGGCTCTCCTTGAAAATAAAAAGTGAGGTAAAACGTGTCTTTATGAACTTGGTCGATAACCGACTTATAAAAATCCTCTTTAAGATTTCCAGTAGGGCGAGTAAACATTTTAAGACCGCTAGGGCATTCTGGGCAACTCAGGTTACAAGCTGTGGTTGGCTCTATAGCAATGGCTAATGGCAATCCCGCTTGACGTGGAATTTTAGTTAACATAGAAACATAATAGCTGCCAAGAACTTTTATTGCATTTATACCACGCCTAAAAGTTGCTCTTTTAAGAAATTGTATCGTATCTGACAGGTAAAATTTCACCTTGTAAAAGTAAGCAGGAGAGATGGGTTTTTATTGACAATATTCGGTTAAGCTTGCTTTACATGCTTCATGATTTCGAATGGCACCTTCATTCCAAAATTCGCAGGCTTTACTATTGTTTTCTAGAGTGTGGTATAAGTTCCCAATCTCAAAGAAAAACTGCGGGTTAGGCATTTTTTCTAAAATTGCCATTAAGTCGTCAATGGCATTCTGATAGTTTCCAAGTTCTCTGTATGAATTCGCTCTTTGGTAAAGTGATTTTTCTCGAATTGATTCGTTCCCTATAGCAATTGTAAAATACGGTAAACTTTGGGCATAATAGCCATCATTGGCTAAGTGTTCAGCAACTTGACCGGCCATCATTTCATCTTTTGCAAACGGAGCTAAAAATGCATGAGCCTTGTCTTCGTTGTTTTGCATTAAGTGCGTTTTTGCAATTAAATAAGCATAAATAAAATGATCAGGATTCTTTTGATACAAAAAGGCTAAGTCTTGTTGAGCCAATTTAATTTCTTGAAGTTCAATGTGTAAATTCGCTCGATTGACATAAGGGTCAAAGTAAAATTGATCTAAGGCTATTGCTTTCGAAAAATCTTTTTTAGCGGCTTCGTTATTTCCCAATATGGCATTTGCAATACCTCTGTTGTTGTATAAGTCGGCTCGTTGAGGGCTAAGCGAAATAGCTCGATCTAAATCGGTAATGGCCAATTTCGGATGCTGCATTTTTCCGTGAATCACACTTCTTATCCTTAATGCTTCTACTTGGTCAGGTTCAATTTCAATCGCTTTGTTTAAGTCTTTTAAAGCCAAGTCCAGTTGATTGTTTAGCTCGTAAATATTCGCCCTATTCATAAGCCCACGCAAGAGTGTTGGTTCTATTTTTAAAGCCTGAGTAATATCTTTTAATGCAGCCGTTTGATTTCGATATTTTAAATAAACCTGCCCTCGTTCATTATACGACATGGCGGTCGCCCACTTGTTTCCATTGCTTATTTCTATAATTTTTGTCCAAACGGCAAGGCTGTCTTTGTAGGTGAATTGATAGCTGTATGATTTAACCCCAAAAGCCACAATTAAAATAAAAGCGAAGGTGTTTAACCATGTTTTTTTTAGATTAAAAATAAAATAGCCAAGCACAGCATAAAGTCCAATATATGGCATATAAGCGTAACGGTTAGAAACGAGATCGTTTCCCGTTGGTATAATCTTTAAAACTGGCCCCAAGGTAATTCCTAGAAATAAGAAACCAAACAATAAATACTTTTTATGTTTTGATTTGAAAGTGAAAAAAGCAATTAATCCAAGAATGGGAATGCTTGCATAATAAAACCAAGGTAAAAAAGCGGCAGTTTTTTCAGGATAGAAATTTTTAGGAGCCAAATTAAATGGGAGAACAAAATTGCTCAGATAATGAAGTAAACTTGCCGCAAGCATAAATATTCGATCAACGATATTATAAGTAAAACTTGTATCGGCAATAAATCCAGCAGATTGTTGAGCGTTGATGGTTAAAATGACAAAAGCTATACTCAGCCCAAATAATGGAATTTTAGTTAAACTGTTTTTCTTCCAATTTTTATCGCCAACAAACCAATCGATTAATAAAAACAAAGCTGGTAACACAACTGCATTGGCTTTACTAAGCAGCGAAAGCACAAAAAATAGAATGCTTAATAAAAAGTGCCAGTTTTTCCCCTCTTGCTTGTATTTGCTATACTGAAACAAAGAAAGCAGAAAGAAAATGCCATACACCAAATCTTTTCGTGAAGAAATCCACGAAATATTTTCTACATGCATGGGGTGTATTGTGAAAAGCAATGCGCTAAACAATGCTATTCTAACATCTTTAAACAAAGTTTTGATAAAAAGAAAAACCAAAAAAACACTCAACAAGTGAATGAGCAGATTGTCTAAATGATAATAAAAGGGGTCGAGTTTGAAAAAATAATGTTCGATTTGCCAGGTTAAAGACGTGATTGGATGATAAAGCCCATCTTTGGTATGTGCAAAAATATATTTTACGTTTTCCCAGTTAAGTGACTGAATCTCGGGGCTGTTAAGGATAAGGGTGTCATCATCAAAATTGATTAAAAACTGAAACTTTGTTGAAGGGTAATAAATAACAAAACCAAGAATGAGGATAAGTCCAAGTAATAGTGCTGGGTTTTTATCGATTATCTTTTTTAACTTCACGTTTAATAAAAAATTGATATTGATGAGTCTGAATTTTGACAAACAATTTTACGTTTTTTATATTTAATTGCTTCAAGGCTTATGACGAAACATACAGTTATTATTGGTAATGGAATTTCGGGAGTTACAGCTGCAAGGCATATTCGCAAGCTTTCTGCAAACAAGATTACAATTATCTCAGCAGAAACAGAGTATTTCTTTTCAAGGACTGCGTTGATGTATGTATATATGGGACACATGAACTTTGAACACATCAAACCTTATGAAGATCACTTTTGGAAGAAAAATAGAATAGACTTGAAAAAGGCTTTTGTGGAAGCTGTTGATACAGATCATAAGCAGTTGAAATTAAGTGGAGGTGAAATTTTTGATTACGATGATTTAATTATTGCAAGTGGGTCTAAACCGAATAAATTTGGTTGGAAAGGCCAAGATTTACCTGGAGTGCAAGGTTTATACAGTTGGCAAGACCTTGAGTTAATGGAAGAGAATACCAAAGACATTCAGCATGCGCTTATTGTTGGTGGAGGATTAATTGGGGTTGAAATGGCAGAAATGTTAACTTCAAGAGGAATTGGAGTGACATTTTTAGTTCGAGAAGATCGATTTTGGGGTAACATATTACCTAAAGAAGAAGGAGGACTGATTTCTCGACATCTAAAATCGCATCATGTTGATTTGCGTTTAGAATCGGAATTAGAAGAAATTATAGCTGGAGAAGATGGTAGAGTTGAAAAAATTAAAACCAAAGCGGGAGAAATTATCAATTGCCAATTTGTTGGATTAACTACAGGGGTTATCCCCAATATAGAATTTATAAAAAACTCAAAAATTGAGACCAATCGAGGAGTTTTAGTTAATGAGTTTTTAGAAACCAATGTCCCCAATGTTTATGCGATTGGCGATTGTGCCGAATTTATTCAACACCCAACAGGGCGTAAAAACATCGAACAAGTTTGGTACACCGGAAAAATGATGGGCGAAACGATTGCACAAAGTATATGCGGGAATAAAACAGCTTACAAACCTGGAGTGTGGTTTAATTCTGCCAAGTTTTTTGATATCGAATACCAAACTTATGGGCAGGTTTCTGCAGAACCCAATGAGGATGAAATAGAATTATACTGGGAACATTCTAAGCAAGAGAAGTGTATTAAGTTGGTGTATAATAAAAACGAAAATAATTTGGTGGGGGTGAATGCTTTTGGAATTCGAATCCGGCATCAAGTGATAGATAAATGGATTAAAGAAAAAACTCCAATTTATACTGTTTTAGATCATTTGAACGAAGCTAATTTCGATCCTGAATTTTTCGAGAACAACTTACATGAGCTTGCTGCTTTATTTAAAAACAAAATCACTGAAAATGCCTAATAGATGACTAAAGTTCAAAAAGATATGGCATTAATCAAAGGGCCACCAACAACATTTAATGTTTTCCAAAAGCTTGGGACATTAATCGGAATGCTAGGGCTGATTATCATTGCTTTAGCTGGATTTAATGTAGATTTTCCCAACAAAGGGCTTTGGTTAGGCCTGTCTATTGCTGCTATGACTTTGGGAGTTATTTTATACTCTAAAGGTTTGTACGATGCCAAACTATCGGGAATTAAAAACGATCATGTTTGGTTTTATTCCATTTCTAGCCGAGGTTTCTTAGCTTGGATTTTAGGGATTTGCTTAACTAGTTTTTACATAGTCTTGTACTTTTTTCCTCAATTCTTGGGATTAAACGAATCTGGAAATACTGGTGTTATTGCATTTTTTGACCCATTAAGTCATCTTTTAAGCGGTCACGATGCTAGCCAGTGGTTTGTTTATGGAACACTTTATACTGTCGCTATTTTTGCTTTTGGTATCAAATTCATTTGGAAGTACAGAAACAACAATTACGAGAAGTTAAGAACGCTAAGTGTCATGTTTTTTCAATTGGCTTTTGCTTTCATTATTCCCGAATTAATGGCTCGTTTAAACAGCGAAACCTTTCATTTACCTTATTACGATTTAAAAAATATATGGCCGCTGAATTACTATAATTTCGAGCAATATCGAGTTGATGATTTTATTTCTGCTGGTTCAGTAGGTTTATTTTTATTGTTTTTTGGAATTGCTTCCATTTTGATAATCACGCCAATTTTAACCTACAAATTTGGCAAGCGATGGTATTGCTCTTGGGTTTGTGGCTGTGGAGGTTTAGCAGAAACCGCAGGCGATTCTTTTCGCCAATTGTCCGATAAAAGCACTTTTGCTTGGAAAGTAGAACGATGGCTTGTTCACAGTGTTTTGGTCTTTGTAGTTGTGATGACTACGGCAGTTATTTCAACTTATTTGGGTTGGGATCCAGAAAAATACTGGTTAACTAAAGATGTGTTTCTTTTGATTGTTGGGCTAGGCTTGGGTTTGCTGTTTGCCCTAATTTATTATTTCAAAAAACATGAGCTTGGCAAAGATGCTAAACTCGGAGCGATAGGATATTTAACGATAGTTCTATTTCTAATAGGAATGCACTTTTTTAGCGATAATCAGAATGTATTTTTATTTGAAGCAGAAAGCCTTCGTTCAACTTATGGATTTCTAATCGGTTCAATTTTTAGTGGTGTTATCGGTACAGGGTTTTATCCCATTTTTGGAAATCGAGTTTGGTGCCGCTTTGGCTGTCCAATGGCTGCTATTTTGGGGATGCAACAACGCTTGTTTTCCAAGTTTAGAATCACCACCAACGGCGGGCAATGTATCTCTTGTGGAAACTGTTCTACTTATTGTGAAATGGGAATCGATGTAAAAGCTTATGCTCAAAAAGGGCAAAACATAGTTCGTTCTTCTTGTGTTGGTTGCGGAGTTTGCTCGGCAGTTTGTCCAAGAGGCGTTTTAAAATTAGAAAATGGCGAAGACACTGGTTCTTCAAGACATGAATCTAATCCCATCACATTTGGAAATGATGGAGTAAAATTGAATTTCTAAAAACATGACGAATCCTATTGTAGTCGTGTTAATACCGGCTTTTAATGAAGAAAATGCAGTTGGTAAAGTAGTCGCCGATATCCCTAAGAGATTGGTTGACGAAGTGGTAGTAATCAACAATAATTCTACTGATAAAACTTCTGAAGCTGCCGCAAAAGAAGGCGCTACTGTTTTGTTTGAACCAATTAAAGGCTACGGAAATGCTTGTTTGAAAGGAATCGAATATTTGCAAAACAGCAGAAAAGAAAAAACGGATATCGTTGTTTTTCTCGATGCAGATTATTCAGATTATCCCGAAGAGATTGAACAATTAATTGAGCCCATTATGGCCAATCGAGCAAAAATGGTAATAGGCTCAAGAGCCTTGGGTCAGCGAGAGTCTGGCTCAATGACTTTTCCTCAAATTTTTGGGAATTGGTTGGCAACAACTTTAATTCGAATTATTTACGGCGCAAGCTTTACTGATTTGGGGCCATTTAGAGCCATAGATTACCAAACCCTTTTGGATTTAAACATGCAAGACAAAACCTATGGCTGGACAGTTGAAATGCAAGTAAAGGCAGTAAAGCAGAAAGTCCCTTTTGAAGAAGTTCCTGTGAAGTATAGAAATCGGATTGGGTTTTCTAAGATAAGTGGCACAGTCAAAGGAACTGTTCTAGCAGGATATAAAATTATCACAACCATATTTAAATACCTTTGAAGCGAAATTTGAATCTTACATGGAAATAGCTCTCTTTATCATTTACGGTCTTGCTTTGTTTTTTATATTCGGCTATAGCTTGATTCAAATTCAATTGGTTTTTAAATACAACAAATACAAAATCACTCAGAAAAAGCGATTGGAAGAAGGGGACATCCCCATGGATTTGCCCAAAGTAACAGTGCAACTTCCACTTTTTAATGAGCAATATGTAGCTGCTCGCTTAATTGATGCAATGGCTCAACTAGATTATCCTTCCGATAAGTTAGAAATTCAAGTATTGGACGATTCTACGGATGAAACCATTGAAATCGTTAAAAAGAAAGTAGAAGAGTGGAAAAACAAAGGAGTTGACATTATTCAAATTTGTAGAACAAATCGTTCTGGTTTTAAAGCAGGCGCATTGGCCGAAGGATTAAAAAGGGCCAAAGGAGAATTTTTAGCCATATTTGATGCAGACTTTCTGCCCAATCCTGATTTTTTAAAGAAAACCTTAAGCCAGTTTACTGATTTCAATATTGGAATGGTTCAAACGAGGTGGGAGCATATCAATGAAAATTATTCCTTATTAACCAAGTTACAAGCTTTTGGCTTGGATGCCCATTTTACGGTAGAACAGGGCGGAAGAAATGCAGGAGGACATTTTATGAATTTTAATGGAACTGCGGGCGTTTGGCGAAAAAAAACCATTGAAGATGCAGGGGGTTGGCAATCGGATACCTTAACCGAAGATTTGGATTTAAGTTACCGGGCACAACTGAAAGGGTGGAAGTTTAAATTTTTAGAAGAAATAGGAGCTCCAGCTGAATTGCCTGCAGAAATGAATGCGCTTAAAACACAGCAGTTTAGATGGAATAAAGGAGCGGCAGAATGTACTCGAAAAAATTTAGGAAAAGTATTAAGGTCAAAGAATTTAGGCTTTGGAACTAAAGTGAATGCCATTTTTCACTTAATGAATTCAGCAGTTTTTATTTGCGTGGTTCTTATTTCACTCTTGAGTATTCCGGCTTTAATGGTTAAAAATTATCACTTGGAGTATAAAGTGCTTTTTCAAATTGCAAGTGCATTTATTTTGAGTTTGCCCATTTTAGCTTGGTTTTACTGGACTTCTTATGCTTATAAAAAACCTAATAAAGTCAAATCGTTTTTTAAATTTTTTATTCTATTTCCCTTGTTTCTTTCCGTATCTATGGGTTTGTCTTTACACAATGCCCTTGCAGTTATAGAAGGATATATCGGCAAGAAAACTCCTTTTATTAGAACACCTAAAATGAATTTGACCAATAAAAATACTGGGAAATGGAAACGCAACGTGTATTTAAAGAGCCATCTAACTCCACTGACCTTTATCGAATTAGCTTTTGCAGCGTATTTTATTTTTGGAATTTCCTTGGCCTTCAAATATGATGATTTTGGCCTACTGCCGTTTCATATTTTATTGGCCTTTGGGTTTATTTATGTAGCGTTTTATTCGCTAATTCATGTATTTAAAGTTTCTAGATCATAGGCAATGCGCAGCAATTGGAAAATAGGAATTCTTGTTTTTCTAAGCCTGTTGGTTTATGCTTATGTTGGATATTATCTAGATCGAACTCAGTTTTATGAAATTCTAATCGGTTTTTCTGTTTTATTTTCTGCTTATGCCTTATTAGTTAAACAAGCGGATTTAAGTAATTTAAAAAAGTATCAATTTCTTGGAGTTTTATTTCGATTGATTTTTCTTTTTTCTTTCCCCAAACTCTCCGACGATTATTTTAGATTTATTTGGGATGGGCAATTGCTTGCCAAAGGCATAAACCCTTTCGATTATTTACCAGCTGAGGTTTTAGCTGAGTTCCCGAATAAAGCAGTATTACTTAGCGGAATGAATAGCCCTGAATATTATTCCATTTATCCACCAATGGCGCAATTGGTTTACTGGCTAGGGGCGGTTCTTTCACCTAATTCTATTTTAGGGTCTATCGTATCCATGAGAGTAATTGTTGTTTTAGCTGAAATTGGCACCATATTCTTGCTTCCTAAAATTCTGAAACAGTTAAATCTAAACCCCATCAGTAGTTTATGGTATATTTTAAATCCACTAGTTATTGTTGAGCTAACAGGCAATTTGCATTTCGAAGGCATAATGATATTCTTTTTGTTAGCGGCTTTATTTTTTATTTTAAAACAAAAAAATCTTGCAGGTTCTGTGTTTTGGGCTTTAGCTGCAGCCACTAAGTTAATTCCTTTGGTTTTTTTACCAGTTCTATATCGTAGGTTTAAGTTAAAAGATTTGTTGTTTATCTGTGGAATAAGCACTTTTCTCTTTTTGTTTTTATGGTTTCCACTCTATAATAAAGACTTTCTTATTCACTTTTCCGAATCATTTAATTTGTATTTCAAAAGCTTTGAATTTAATGCGAGTATCTATTATGTAGTGCGTTGGCTAGGTTTTGAAATGCTAGGATATAATGTGATAGAGATGGCTGGCCTAATTATGCCCAAAATAGCTTTGTTAATCATGTTGTTGATTTTATTGAGAAAAGCAAATAACAATTGGTTGAGAATTTTTGAATCGCTATTTTTTGCACTTTCAATTTATTATTTATTTGCATTTATTGTTCACCCTTGGTATATCTGTACGGTTCTAGTTTTAGGGGTTTTCACCAAGTATAAATTCGCGGTATTGTGGAGTTTCTTGGCGGTGCTTTCATATTGGGCATATCAAACTCCGGCTTATCAAGAAAACTTATATTTGATTGCCTTTGAATACCTTGCTGTTTTTTGCTATTTTATAGCTGAGTTTTTCATGTACAAAGAAAAACTTAAATTTAATTCAAATTAGAGATCATGACATTAGGAAAAGTTTTAACAGTTTTTGGAAGTGTGTTAATTGTTTACGCCATTATTTCTGGTTTAAATCTACACTTAACCATAAATGATGGAAATTGGATTTATTCGAACAGATACACCTTTAAAATCGGGACTATAATTATTGGATTCTTGTTAATTTACTTGGGTAAGAGAGCGCAAAAATAAAAAGCCTTGAATTTTTCAAGACTTTTTATTTAAATTAACATTATTGGATAACTATATTTTTGCTGTCTTGAACTACGCCGTCAACAAATAAAATTAGAGCATAATTGCCATTTGATAGACTGCTTGTATTCAGTTGAATACTGCCATTAGAAGGGTCAACTAAGTGTTGGTTAGATGTGTTAGATTGCAAATTCAGAAGAACAAAAAAGGCAGATTGAGCATCTATAACTTTATAGTTAATATTTAAATAATTGTCGGCTGGGTTTGGAGAATAACTTTCAATATAATTTTCTTTTACTACTATTTCAACTTCATCATAATCCTTAAATCCATCCTCAAGAGCAATTACTTCTAATTTAAATTTATTAGAGATTTCAGCAGAAACTTTAAAATCTTTTCCTGTATGTAATAAATTACCTTCTTCATCATACCAATTGTAGATTGCGGGTTCGCTTATTGGGCCGGCACTAATTGTGACAGAATCTGTATATTTAGTTACTTCAATATCGTCTCCTGCATCTGCGTCAAAGTCGGTTCTATCGTTACTAGTTATCTCAAAAGTTTCTCCTCCAATCGTTGTGCCGTCAATAGTTCTTTTTTGAAAAACAGAAAAATGGAATGTCTTTACTTCTTCAATTTCATCTGTTAAAAAATTGAAGCTTGTATGAAGTATGTAATTATCATGATTGTTAAATGTTAAGTTATTAAGACTACCACAATTATCAACTAAAAGAACCTGTTTTTTCTCTTCGTTTATTATCTCTATACCTGTGCTATTAAGACCAGCATTTTCCCAAATACTCCATAAAGCATCATCTAAAGTAAGTTTTACTTCTGCATAATTCGTTACCAAATCCTCACCTGCAATAGGTAAGTTACAGAAATTTATATCAAATTCTTCATCCCCGTCACCAGTTCCACCTACAATTACATTGGCTCCTACTGGCCTATCATCTCTTGGGACACCATTTCCTGAAATATCATTTATATCAGAATTAAGGACAGTTACATTTTTCCAGGCAATGTTGTTATTAGTAAGGGTATTAGAATATACACTTGAGGTTTCGTTTATTATGGGATCAGTTGTAGATACAATTCTTGATAATAAACAGAAATGATGTGGTTCATTTGCTAGAAAGAGATTCATATTTGATGCATAAAGCTGAGAAAACACAGCAGGGTCTGCAGGATTCCATGGAATCTCTGCAATATAAGCATCACCAGGTTGAATTACTGGTAAGTTAACTGTTCCTACAAGACCACCTAAAGGCTGACTTCCAGCACTTATTGAACCATCCCAATTACTTGGCCAAGTTAAGTTAGTAGCTGCTTTAGCCCAATTTAAAGTTAATAGTTCGCTGCCTGTAGAAGGAACAGCACTATTATTTGTAACTCTTACGTAAACATAATTTGACGAATTTGCTTTATATTCTGGTGGTTGATGAATTTCAATTCTATCATTGATATTTCTTACCCAAATATCTTCACTAGTCCAGGCATCTGGTGTTACAAATGGCTCTTCCCCTTGATCCCACGGTTTGTCTTTAGTATACAAGTCTAAAGTATTTGAAGGGAGACTTATTCCAGTTATTGTCGTAATCCAATTTTCGTAATGCTTTATATCTGTATATATAGTTGGTAAATTTATAGGATTACTAGATTTAGGTTTGTAACTCCAAGATGTAGTTCCAATACTGACTTTGTTCCCATTTTTGTCAAGTACTGCAGGGCTTCCACTGTCAAAATTATATGAAGTAGAAAAACCATTAAATAAAGAGAGCATATTGTTATTTATCGGAACACCATTATATAGAACTTGGCTATAGGAATTCGCAAATAACATTTGTGTGGCAACTGAATTATCAATTTGTACACTATTGGTGCTAAATAATTCTGTAGATGGGGTATTTGAGCGATATTGACTGGTTGCACCCCACCCACTTATTAATATAGAATCCCCAGAAAGATAATCTGTAGGCTGGGTGTTACTAGAGTTAGCAAATTCAATAGGGTATTGATTATGATTATATTGAATTGGATTGTTTAATTCTATGATTGCAATGTCTTCATCAGGTCTATTAAAAGTCCCTGTGATAAAGCTGTAATTAGGGTAAATATGGATAGCTGCTACACTATGAATGTCTGGAGGTTGGTTATTTGCGTTACCATAATTTCCGTAATAAGAACTACCACTATGAATGTATATGTCTGACTTTAGGACTATTGGATTGGTAATAAAAAGTGTTGGATCGTTATTTTCCAAGCAATGTGCAGCAGTTAAAATCCATTTATCTCCAATTATATACCCTGATCCTCTGAGTCGTATTCCTGGAACTCCATTAATTGGTGTCCAATCCATAATTGAAACTTGAAAAGGAACCTCCTTTATTGATGTTTTGTTCCCGTTGACAATGGTATTTTGAGAATAACTGAATTGAAACATTAAAATTATTCCAAAAAACGGTATAAAGTTTTTCATTTTTGAGTGGTTTAGGGTATGATGTATTTCTATTTATTTATTATTAATTTATGAGAATTCCTTCCAGCTGTAGTATAGATAAAAACAAAATATACCCCAGAACTTAATTTTGATGTGTTGTAAGTATTGTTTGAGTTATATTTAAATCTTTTGATACTCTTACCGTTTATATTAAATAGTTCGATGAGCTTTATTTTTTCGCTGTTATTTTTAGATACCACCTTAAAGTAATTTGAAGCGGGATTAGGGAATAGTTCAGTTTCTATTCTAAGCCTTGTCTCAGATATTTTTGTTGTAAAACATGAATCATATATAAATTGGTCAAGAAGAATTTTTGGTGTAGGGGGTGGGGGAGGTGTTGTTGCTGTGTCCCAGAGTGCATTGATTCGTATATAATCCGTTACTAGTCCTAAATAGCCAACACGAATGAATGTGTCTCTAGTAATTGGGTTAAGGGTTAAACTGCCTTGAAAATCCATTGAAGTATGTAAATAGTGACAACCATTGGGGTAGGTGGCGGTAACACCTCCAATTGTAACAGGTTTATTTAAATGAGAAGTATAACGTATAAATGCTGTATCGTATCCAATAGAATCTATTTTGATGATTACCTGATCTAGCGTTACCTGGGCGTAAAGGTGGTAGGTAAATATTGTAAAGAATACAAGGAGAAACTTTTTCATTTAAATTTAAGTTGGAACATAAATGTAGGATTTATTTTTTTATTTATCACCATTTTCAGATTTCGAATCTCTCCCTCTGAATAAGCTCGCAATAAATAGATTCCATAGCTTAGTTAATCGTTCAATGCAATTATAGATTCCATTTGAATTACAAGCCTAAAGCCTGCCTCAATCGATCTGGATAATCGGTGATTATTCCATCAACCCCCATTTTGGTATATTTTACCAAGTTTTCAGGTTGATTAACCGTCCACACATTTACTTTTTTCCCCAATTCATGCACTTTTCGCACTACCAAGGGAGTTACATATCGGTAATTAATATTTACTTCTTCTGCAAAGCCATAACTTCTAATGCGTTTATAACTAAACCTACTGCCTCCATAAAAAGGTGCAACTGGAATAAAGGCTTCAAACAGTTTCTGAACGTCGCTATTTAAGTTGGGAAGTTCTCTAAAGTTTTCTAAAACCTTATCATTAAAAGATTGAACTATACACCATTTATGAGCATCGAATTCATTAATTAAATTCAATATATTTCTTTCAATGTTATGGTGGTAGGGGCTACCTTCTTTTACTTCTAGCAATAATTTTGTTTGCCCATTTACCAGCTTCAAAACCTCTCTAAAGGTGGGCACTTTTTCGGAGCTAAAATTATAGTGGAACCAAGAACCAGCACTGTATTTTTGAATGTTTTTTAAACTCAATTTTCGCACTGAACCCCATCCATTGGTTGTTCTCATGATGGTTTTGTCATGAATTACGACAACTTCGCCATCTATGGTTTGCCGCAAATCCATCTCTAAGCGGTCAACCCCAATTTCTATTGCTTTTGCAAATGCCGCAAGGGTGTTTTCAGGAGCTAAACCTGATGCGCCACGGTGTGCAATAATTAATGGTCGCTGAGTCATTAAGTAAAGTTAAATCTAATTTTTAATTGGGGGAATAAAATTCTGCTAAAGGATAAATTTTAACGACACTTTGTTGCTTTATTTCGTTAAATAAAGCAAACATACATCAAAAAATTGCTAATTAAACATTTATGCTTAACTGTTAAAATAGAAATAGGTTTTTTCTTTTAATTGATTTGTTTATAAAAGCGTTTAAAACCTATACATCTGTTTTGGTCTTTGGACTATTTTTGTTAGATATAATTACACTATGATAAATCGTTTATTTTTTCTAGCACTATTGTTCTCGTTTACCAATATTTTTGCTCAACAAGCTGAATATAAATGGCCTAATGGTAAGATAAAAGCGGAAGGCAAAATTGTTCAAGGGGGTATAGAAGAAGGAGAGTGGAAGTTCTACAATCAGAAAGGCATACTTGTTCAAATTGTGAATTATTCCTTTGGTCAATTTAATGGGCCTTACCAAAATTTCTCGGAAGATGGAGTGTTAACAGAGGAGGGGATTTTCAAAAATGCGGTTCGAGATCAAGCATTTAAAACATATTATGAAAATGGAAAGCTGCAATTGACAGGTTTTTATAAATTGGGACTTAAAGATAGTGTTTGGACTTCATTTTATGAAAATGGAAATAAAAAAATGCAAGGCCCTTATGAAAAAGATGAACGCAGTAGTATATGGAAATTTTGGTATGAAAACGGACAGGTTCAAAAGCAAATAGAATACCAAGAAGATGGAGAAAAAATATTGAGCTTTTACAGTCGAACGGGTGCAGAACTTCTCAGTGATGGAAATGGAAAGTTTGAAGAATATTCTAAAAATGGGATTAAAATATTGGCTGGAGAATATTTAGCTGGCAAGCCTAATGGCAAATGGCAAGAATGGGATGAAAAAGGGCAAATAAAGTCTGTCCAAAATTATAAAAATGGCCTTGCAAACGGAGTTTGGGCTTTATATAATGAAAAAGGCCAGCTCTTGTGGGAAGGTGCTTATGCTAACAATAAAAAAGCTGGTCAATGGAACTATTTTTTTGAATCAGGAAAGAAAAGCCAGGAAGAGTTTTATAACAATGGGTTGCTAAGTGGAGACTATAAGCAATGGTTTGAAAATGGGAAATTAGCCGAGGAAGGAAAATACTTAGATGGAGAGAAAATTGGGGAATGGAAGTTTTATTTAGAAAGTGGAGCAATGGAAATGCAAGGAGATTTCTTGCATGGAAAGCAGTCTGGTGAATGGAAATATTATTATGAAGACACAACCCAAGTGATTTCTAAGGGCTCATTTAAAGAAGATAAACGAGTTGGAGTTTGGAATTATTATTATGAAGATGGCAGTATATGGAAGTCAGGGGAGTTTGTGAATGACTTAAAAAGTGGTTTGTGGCAAACTTGGCATGAAAACGGAAACGTCATTATCAAAGGAAGTTACTTAAAAGGCCAGGAAGATGGCCGCTGGTTTACATATTACGCTGATGGAAATCAACAAGATGAAGGGACATATCTTTTAGGTAAAATGGATGGCGATTGGTTGGGTTATTATCAAACTGGGCAAACCAGATATCAAGGAGCTTATAAAGCTGGCTTAAAGAATGGGCAATGGATTTATTGGAATGAGAGAGGAGCTAAAGAGTTGGAGGAAAATTATCTAGATGGAGTATTAAATGGCCCTAGAAAAAGCTGGTATGCCAATGGGAAATTGAGAGATGAAGGTTCGTTTAAAATGGGGAAACAAGATGGACTTTGGATCTATTACTACGAAAGGGGGAATAAAATGATGGAGTCAACCTACCTTGAAGGACGCTTAAACGGCAAGGTTAGTTCGTGGTATGATGTGGGCACTCTTGAAAGCGAAAAGTTTTATAAAGAAGGGGTTCCTACAGGGACATTTAAGTTTTATGGGAAAAAAGAAGGGGAATTAATAAGAGAGATTAAGTTTAAAAATGGAGTAAAACAAAGTGAATAGTTTATTTTTAGAGAAAATATTATTACTTTTGCATTGAATTTGAGGATTTAAATATTGAGGGGACAAAAGTCCCCTCTTTTTATAAGTTAGATTTAAGTATGATTTCACAAAAATACATTCGAGGTTTAGTAGAGCAGAAAATTAAAGAAATGCCCTATTTTATTGTTGATGTAAATGTGAGTTCATCAAACTCTATTCGTGTAGAAATCGATGGTGATCAAGGGGTTAATATAGCAGACTGCGTAGAAATAAGCCGACACATAGAAGGAAGTTTAGATAGAGAGCAAGAAGATTTTGAGTTGACTGTTAGCTCAGCTGGTATGGATCAACCTTTTAAGATTTTAAGACAATACCAACGCTATTTAAACAGAGAAGTTACTGTAAAAACGAATAGCGGGAATAAGTTACAGGGCAAGTTATTGTCTGCTAATGAAGATGAAATTGTACTTGAAACAAGTAGAAAAGAGCGAATAGAGGGTAAGAAAAAAAAGGAAACAATTATTGAGAATAAGCATATTCCGATGAATGAAATAAAAGAAACTAAAGTGGTAATATCTTTCAAATAGAAAAAATGGATAAGATTAATTTAACTGAGTCATTTGCAGAGTTTAAAGAGTTTAAGGACATTGACCGTCCTACTATGATGAATATTTTGGAAAGCGTTTTCCGAAATATGATTATTAAGAAATATGGTTCTGACGAAAATTTCGATATTATATTAAATATTGATAAAGGAGATTTAGAGGTTTGGAGAAACCGCGAGATTGTTGAAGATGATCAAGTAGAAGATGAAAATAGTCAGATTGCTTTATCTGAAGCAATTAAAATTGAACCAGATTTTGAAGTAGGTGAGGAAGCTTCTGAAGAAGTGAAATTAAATGACTTTGGAAGAAGGGCAGTTTTGGCTTTGCGTCAGAATTTGATTTCTAAAGTATTGGAATTAGAAAAAGACAATATCTTTAAAAAATACGAAGACCGAGTTGGTGATATTATCACAGGTGAAGTTTATCAGGTATGGAAAAGAGAATTGTTAATTTTAGATGATGAAAGCAATGAGTTAATTCTACCAAAAACAGAGCAAATTCCAAATGATTATTTCAAAAAAGGAGATAACATTAGAGCAGTTGTAAAAAAGGTTGAAATGAGAAACAACAAACCTTTGATTACACTTTCGAGGACCTCACCAGTTTTCTTGGAAAGACTTTTCGAGATGGAAGTGCCAGAAATTTTCGATGGTTTAATTACCATTAAAAACATCGTTAGAGAACCAGGAGAAAGAGCAAAAGTGGCTGTAGAATCCTATGATGATCGTATTGACCCTGTAGGTGCTTGTGTTGGTATGAAAGGTTCTCGAATCCACGGTATTGTTCGTGAGTTACGAAATGAAAACATAGACGTAATTAATTACACAAACAATATTCAATTATATATAACAAGAGCTTTAAGCCCTGCAAAAGTATCTTCGATAACCATTAATGAAGAAACAGGTAAGGCTGAGGTATTCTTGTCGCCCGACCAAGTTTCATTAGCAATTGGTAGAGGTGGGCATAACATTAAGTTGGCTGGTAAATTAACTGGCTATGAAATAGATGTTTATAGAGAAGATAAAGGAAACGACGTTGAGGATGACGTTGCTTTAGATGAGTTTGCAGACGAAATTGAAGATTGGATAATTGACGAATTAAAAGGTATCGGTTGTGATACTGCAAAAAATGTTTTAGAATTGTCAGAAGAAGAGCTGTTAAAAAGAACAGATTTAGAAGAAGAGACAATTCGAGAGATTAGAAATATATTTAAAGCAGAGTTTGAATAAGTCAAATTATACTGCTAAGAGAATTTTATAATAAAAAAGGGAACCGTTTATATGGCCGTGCAAAGACTAAGTAAAGTTGCTAAAGAGCTGAATGTTGGGATTAGTACTATCGTTGACTTTTTAAGTGGAAAAGGGGTAGAGATTGACGCTAAGCCTAACACCAAAATAGAAGCTGATATTTATGATCTTTTGAGTGCAGAATTTCAATCTGAAAAAAGTGCAAAAGAAGAATCAAAGAATGTAAGTATGCCTTCTACCGATCGAGAAAGTGTTTCGATTGAAGCTCCAGCACCTTCTGTAAAATCTACAGAAGAGGAAGATAGTATTTTAATTAAAAATATTCCGGCTGACACTGAACCTGAGGTAAAGCCAGAGCCAAAATCTAAGGTTGAAAAACCAGTTGAATCCCCTACTGAACCTAAGGAAGAAACGAAGTCCGAAGAAAAAGAAGAGAAGCCTGTTGTTGCTAAACAAGAGTCCCCAAGAATTGAACCTGCCGAAGAAATTGCAGATGGAAAAGTTAGAGTTGTAGGTAAAATAGATTTAGATTCTTTAAATCTAAAAACAAGACCTGACAAGAAATCTAAATCTGGAGCTGCTGAAAAAGCGAAAAAAGATAAAGCCGCTGCTGATAAAAAAGCTGCTGATGAAAAAGCAAAAGCTGCTGCAAAAATTGAGGCCGAAAAAGCAAAATCAAAAGCAGCTGCTGAGGCTGAAGCAGAAGCTGAAAAAGAAGCGACTAAGGTTGAAAAACCACTTGCTGACAAACCAGCTGAGCGTCAAGAACACGTTACTAAGATTGAAAAATTATCGGGTGTAAAAGTGCTAGGTAAAATTGAAATACCAGTTGAGAAACCTAAGAAACCTGTGGCTTCTTCATCTGAAAGCAAGGATACCCAAAAACCAAAACGCAAACGCAAGCGTATTATTGAACCAAAACCTGGAGCAGGCTCAGCAAATAGAGGTGGTTCTGGTGCTTCCGGAAGAGGAAAAAAACCAGTTAAGAAGGAAGAAAAAGCTGAATTAACTGATAAACAGATTCAAGAACAAATAAAGGAAACCTTGGCTCGATTGACCGGTGGAGGTGGAAAATCTAAAGGTTCTAAATACAGAAGACAAAAAAGAGATGCTGCTGCCGATATTGCACAGCAAGAAGCAGAAGAAGCAGAATTACAAAAAAGCATACTAAAGGTAACAGAATTTGTTACTGCTAATGAATTGGCAAGTATGATGAGCGTAAGTGTAAATGAAGTCATTTCTGCTTGTATGTCACTAGGTTTGTTTGTTTCTATTAACCAAAGATTGGATGCCGAAACACTTAGTATTGTTGCCGAAGAATTTGGATTTGAATTAGAATTTATTAAACCTGAATCTCAAAATGATGTTCTAGAAGTTGAAGACAAACCTGAAGATTTAGTTGAAAGATATCCAATTGTTACCGTTATGGGTCACGTTGACCACGGTAAAACATCCTTGTTGGATTATATTCGTGAAGCAAACGTGATAGCTGGCGAAGCAGGTGGAATTACACAACACATTGGAGCATATAATGTAGGTCTTAAAAATGGCAAAAACATTACTTTCTTAGATACTCCTGGTCACGAAGCCTTTACGGCCATGAGAGCACGTGGAGCGCAAGTGACTGATGTTGTAATTGTTGTAATTGCTGCTGACGATAATGTGATGCCGCAAACTAAAGAGGCTATTAACCACGCTCAAGCAGCTGGAGTGCCAATCGTATTTGCATTTAATAAGATTGATAGACCAGCAGCCAACCCTGATAAACTAAGAGAAGAATTATCTCAAATGGATATTTTAGTTGAAGAGTGGGGAGGAAAATTCCAAAGTCAGGAGGTTTCAGCTAAAACTGGACAAGGAATTCCAGATTTATTAGAAAAAGTATTGCTTGAAGCTGAAGTCTTAGAATTGAAAGCGAACCCAAATAAAAACGCTAAAGGTGTTGTTATCGAGTCGGAATTAGATAAAGGTCGAGGATATGTTTCTACCTTAATTGTTCAATCGGGAACGATGCGTGTTGGAGATGTTATTCTTGCAGGACCTCATAGTGGTCGTGTGAAAGCAATGTTTAATGAAAGAGGGGTTGATGTAGATGAGGCAGGACCTTCTATTCCAGTTTCTGTTCTTGGTTTAAGCGGTGCACCCAATGCTGGCGATCGCTTTAACATCATGGATGATGAACGTGAGGCTAGAAATATTGCAACAAAAAGATTACAATTACAACGTGAACAAGGGTCAAGAGTTAAAAAACACATTACGCTTGATGAAATTGGAAGACGTATAGCAATTGGTGATTTCCAAGAATTAAACGTTATTGTGAAAGGTGATGTGGATGGTTCTATTGAAGCACTTTCAGACTCCTTATTGAAGTTATCTACTGAGCAAATCCAAGTGAATATAATTCACAAATCAGTTGGACAAATTTCTGAATCAGACATTATGCTAGCTGCTGCATCCGATGCAATTGTGATTGGATTCCAAGTAAGGCCATCTGTAAATGCAAGAAGAATAGCCGAACAAGAAGAAATTGACATTAGATTGTATTCAATTATTTACGATGCAATTGAGGAGTTAAAATCTGCCATGGAAGGCATGTTGAAACCAAAAGTGGTTGAGCAAGTTACTGCAACGATTGAGATTAGAGAAACGTTTAAAATTTCTAAAGTAGGAACCATTGCAGGTTGTATGGTAACTGACGGAAAAGTAAATCGCAAGAACAAAGTTCGAGTTATTCGCGATGGAGTAGTTGTCTATACAGGTGAACTTGGATCATTGAAGCGTTTTAAAGATGACGTAAAAGAAGTTGCAAGGGGCTATGAATGTGGTTTGAATATTGCCAATTATAATGACATTAAGGTAGGTGATATTGTAGAAGCTTATGAAGAAGTTGAAGTAGCTCAAAAACTATAAAACAAATACGATAATGCAATTTAAAGAGGAGTCATTTGACTCCTCTTTTTATTTTTATTAAAATCTGAAGTTTATTTTCGGTTAATTAATTTTTTTTTAAAAAATTTAAAGTGTTTGTTTTTAACTTTGTACGGTTAAACTTCCTAGAACTTTATTCTCTATATTTGAAAAATGCTAAAGTATATTCTATTTTTATCCTTGGGTTTGGTTATAACCGTTACAAGTTTTTCTCAAGTGCAAGTCCAAAAACCTAAACCTAAATTAGATAGCAGCCAGACTCGAATATTTTGGGATGAATGGTATAAATTAGAATGGTCTGATTTTCAAAGCGAAGAAAGTGCTGGAAAAGGGGTAGCTGCTCAATCATCCATCGGATTGCCATATTCATTTATCTCTGATGGAGAAGGGACTCTAAAAATGTATATCAACGTCTGTTTTATAAAAAATGAGTCCTGGTCAAAAGAGGATAAACAAAACAATGTTTTGCTTCAACACGAACAATTGCATTTTGATATAGCTGAGTTATTTCGTAGAATGATTGTAAGAGAATTGCTAAATGCTAAAATGGATAAGGATAATTATAAGGAAGTAGCAGAAAAAATTATTAATAAGTATTGGAATGTTAAATACAGAGCCATGCAAGATAAATACGATAAAGAAACCAACTTTTCTAAAACCATTAGAGAACAAATCAATTGGAATAAATTTGTCAAACAAGAGCTAATCAATTACAAGGATTTTACTTTTAACGAAATAGAAATTAACCTTATACACTTCGATTAAGTTGAATGATTTTAATAGAAGTTATAGTCAAAAAAGTAAATTCTAATAGTCTGTTCTGCATAATTCCTTTCAACTACATTTTTGATTAAACCTTCGGGTTCATATAGTATAGCTCTTTTAAGTGTTAAGATATTACCTTTATAAAGATCTTGTTCATCTATTTCGTTTTGCTTAAAACTATATCGAAAACTCATTTCATTTAAGTCCTTATAAAAAGCAGACACTTTCCACTCCTTAAGTCGGCCTTCTTGATAAAAAAATTCATCTAAAAGATAACTTTGATTTTGAGTGTAACTTATTTTAATTGATTTAAAATTTGGTTTTATGAGGTAGCGATTCGTTTGAAAAGTTTTGCCATTCTCATTTCTAACAAATTGTATTTTTAAAGAATCATTTTGTTCATACGAATAGCTTCTCATGTATAAAGTATCTGAAGCCTGGTCTTTCACATCAATTTTGATTTCTCTTACCAGCTCTCCTTGTTTATTGTATTGATAATAATAAGCAAAGGTGTAATACTTAAAATGTTCTATTTTTTTATAAAGCCTATTTTCTAGATCATAATAAAAACTAAGCGACATGGTGTCTAACTTATTGATGAACTCATTCACTTTTAAACCTCTTTTTAATTGGCCACTAGGGTAAAATTCAAAAATTAATAAGTCCTTCTTGGTCTTTATCTTTTGGCCATCATATTTGTTTGAACTACGTATGCTTATGGATTTTATTCCGCGTTTTTGAATTGAATTTTTATTAAAAAAACCATCTATTTCAAACCATTCCTTTTCTAAATCTAAAATTTGGGCAGAGGATTGTACTGTGATAAGAATTGCAAGTAAAAGAAAGGATATTCGCATTAAAATTGAATTTGTTTTATTGCTTCAGCAGGGTTTTCAACGGGTAATTGGCAAACTTTATTTTCGCAAACATAAATCATGGTTTTATCTTGAATGAATTTATTTTCTAATAGGGGAATGGTGCTTTCTTCTTTGGATACCAGAAATAAGCAATTAGGAAAATAACTTTGTTGTAATTCATGAAGCTTTTCGTTGGCGTTTTTCCCAGAAATTGCCACTTCATAATAAGGGTTTGCCATTTGTAATAACAGCAATGCCCAATTGCTATATGAAGACAAATGTGTGTTTATTTGATTTTTAACATTTGAGAGCATTTGTTTTGACATATTGATATGGCTAGCATGATCGTATATAAGGCCTAGTCTGAATAGTGAGTGTGCCATGCTACTATTCGAAGCTACGATTACATTATCACTTATTTCAGTTTTTCGTGCGATTAAAGCTTCATCTTCATTACTTGTAAAAAAGAACATTCCCGACTCTTGATCATAAAAGTGTTTTATGGAATACTCCATCAGCTGAGAAGCTTCTTCTAAATAGGCAACATTACTCGTAGCTTGATATAAGGCGATAAATGCTTCTATAGTAAAACAATAGTCTTCTAAATAGCCATTGAGTTTTGAGATTCCTTCTTTATAACTGTGATAGAGTCCACCATCCGATTTTTTTTGAAGCTTGAGTATAAATTGAGCGTTTTTTTCTGCAGCTTCTAAATACTTTCTTTCACCAAAACACAAATAAGCCTCAGCATAAGCCTTTAGCATTAGGGCATTCCACGAAGTCAGAGATTTATCATCTAAGCCTGGCTTTTCTCTTTTTGATCTTTCAGTTAACAGAATTTTTTTGATTTTTTGAATACGCTCAGCGAACTCTATTTCATTCAGGTTAAAATGTTGAGCCAATTCACCATTATCCTTATCTCTTAATAAAATATAGTTTTCGTGTTCCCAATATCCCTTTTCATTGATGTTAAAATAATGTTGAGCCAATTCAAAATCAGCTCCGAGTAAGGCTTTTAATTCTTCTTTTTGCCATACATAAAACTTTCCTTCTTCTCCTTCTGAGTCAGCGTCATAAGCAGAATAGAAAGCGCTTGTTTTATCGGTAAAATCACGAGCAATAAAATCTAATGTTTCTGAAACAATGTGTTTGTAAATGGAATTTTTTTCTGCTTGATATGCCTTTGTGTATAAACTCACCAACTGTGCATTGTCGTAAAGCATTTTTTCAAAATGAGGGACCTTCCATTCCATATCGGTAGAATATCTTGCAAATCCCCCAGCAATTTGATCATAAATACCTCCATAGGCCATTTTTTTAAGGGTTAGATGCAGGTGTTCAAGAACTTCATTGTCTTTTAGGGCAGAAGCATAATGCAGCAAAAACTCATAATTGTTAGGAATTGGAAATTTAGGAGCATAGTTATTACCTCCTTCATGTGTGTCGAATTGAGCTTTCCATTTATCTATGCCAATTTTTAAGTCTTCATTTTTAAATTGTTTCGCTATTTCTTGTTTTTCAATTAACTCTGAAGAGCGCACTCCAAGGGTTAACTTTTCAGCATACTCCAAGACTTTCTCAGGTTGGTTTTGATATAAATCACTTAATTGACTTAATAAATTTTGCCAATCATCTTTCGGAAAATAGGTGCCGCCATAAAATGGTTTTCCATCGGGAGTCGCAAAACAGTTTAAAGGCCATCCACCGCGGCCAGTCATTAATTGTACAGCATTCATATATACTTGATCAATATCTGGGCGCTCTTCACGATCTACTTTAATGCAAATAAAGTGTTCATTCATTATTTTAGCTACCAAGCTATCTTCAAAGGATTCATGCTCCATCACGTGGCACCAGTGGCAGGCTGAGTAACCAATGCTAATTAAAATTGCTTTGTTCTCAGATTTCGCTTTTTCAAGAGCTTCTTTGCCCCATGGCAACCAATTAACTGGATTGTATGCATGTTGCAGTAAATATGGACTAGTTTCATGAATTAGCTCATTAGCTGCTTTGTTGGATGAATTCATATCTGATTTTTGAGAATTTGGCGCACAAGAAAAGATTAAAAGCAAAAGTATAAAAGTGCAACAAAGATTTAACTTAAACATATAAGAATCAAATGTCGTTATTATTAAGAAGCGATTTTTATTTCTCGGGAGTCTTAGCAAAATTTAGATTTCTAAATTCAATCCAATTTTACAATTTGTTTCAGCGTGAACTTGCCCGAAGGGGCGGAAACTGCGTAATCTGCGGGAGAGATTTAAGCCAGAAGTATTTCCCGCTGATCTCGCGAATCTTCGCAGATTTTATATTGTTAATCGGGTTAAGTTATTGCAATAATTATTAGCGTCAATCAGCGGAATTAGCGGGTGAGAAGAAGTTATTTAGTTTATTGCTGCAAGTGAGACTCAATCTTCTTTTTTAATAAATTATAATGCTTCAACAGTTTAAAGGGATTTATTACTTTTATTTTATGTTTTCTTATTTGAGAAATATTTTTATTTTGCTTTTTTTAAGCGTCTTATCATTCCAAGCTAAATCGACACATTTGATTGGAGGCTATATGGAGTATAACTGCCTTGGATTAAGCACCGGAAATATTGTTCAATATGAATTAAAGCTCTATTTGTATGTTGACTGTGGACCAGGCTCTAATGTCATTATTGAACCTGCTGCCTTTACTATTTTTGATGAAAACACTGGTTTGGATGTGTTGAACAGCAGCATGCAATTAACAAAAGACAGTATTTTGCCAAACAACATCAGTAATCCTTGTGTTGTAACTGGCCCAAATGTTTGCGTAAAAGAGGAAATTTATACCACAACCCTATTACTTTCACCAAATAGACCACATCGAATAACTTATCAACGATGTTGTAGAAACAACAGTATTGCAAATGTATTTAGACCTGACGAACAAGGCACAACATTAACAACTGTGATTCCTGCTTTTAATACCGATTCTTGCAATTCATCACCAGTTTTTAACGACTTTCCTCCCATTAGTATTTGCTCTGGGTATGATGTTAACCTAGATTTATCAGCGTTCGACCCCGACGGAGATTCTTTAGTTTATAGTTTATGTGCTCCATTTAACTATCCCGATAGATTAGATGTTAGACCAATCCCTGCCAATCCTCCGCCCTATAGTTTCATTCCCTACCTAAGTCTTTTTTCAGCAAGCAATCCTATGCCTTCAAACCCTGCTTTGACTTTGAACCCCATTAGTGGCAAACTGAATGGAACCCCCACTACTTTGGGGCAATACTTATTAGGCTATTGTGTAGAAGAATATAGAAATGGTGTTTTAATTAATACAACAAGAAGAGATATACAAGTGAATACTGGCAGCTGTGACCCTGTAATTACTTCTGCCATCCAAGATCAAAATTTATTTTGCGATGGATTAACTGTTCAATTTCAAAACAATAGCACCTCTAATGTTGCATTGCAAGGGTATAAGTGGGATTTTGGTGTACTTAACCAACAAAACGACACCTCGCGTAAAAGGAACCCTATATTCACTTATCCAGACACTGGAGTTTACACCATTACTTTAATATCGAACCCTGGCTTACCATGTACCGATACTTCTACAAACGACTTTCATGTTTACAAGAAACTCTCCCCCATTTTGGCAATTGAAGGACAAACCTGTATAGATGCCAATAATGTAACTTTTGTTGCGAGAGGGCTGTATGAACCTTATGCTAGCTTTAATTGGAATTTTGGCAGTTCGGCAAATATTACAAGTAGCACAAGCGATAGTGTTGCAGGTATAATCTTTTCCGGAGGAGCTGGAACTTATCCTGTGCAGCTAATTGTTAGTCAAGATGAATGTTCAGACACGATAGACCAACAAGTTGTTTTGTACCCAAATCCAACCATAGATTTTACATATAGCGATTCAGCTGGTTGTTATCCATTGCCGGTTAATTTTACAAGTTTAGCTACCCCAAATTCAGCTATAGTTCACCAATGGGATTTTGGAGATGGAGCAAGCTCAAGTTTAAAAAACCCTAGTCATACCTATTTGGCGAATGGATTTTACGATGTGGAATTAACTATACGAACTACAGATAAATGCATCGATACCTTGACTATAATCAAAAAGAGCGTGATTGATATTTCTTTAGATTCAAGTAAAAATAAAGTGAACTATTCCTATACTGATTCAGCTGGTTGTTATCCTTTACCTGTTCAGTTTTTAAATCATTCGGTTTATGAAGGAAATGCAACTTTCTTGTGGGATTTTGGAGATGGAACAACTTCAACAACTGAGAATCCACGACATACCTATACTGCCAATGGCTATTATAATGTGAGCTTAGCTGTAACTACAACTGAAAAATGTATTGAGACATTTAGCTTACAAAAAGACAGTGCTATTTATATTTCTTTAGATTCGAGCTTGAATGAAATTAAATTTGGAATTAGCCCAACTGAAGCTTGCCCTGGAACACCTATCATGTTTCTCGATTCATCTTTTTATGAAGGCAGTGCCGACTACTTTTGGGATTTTGGCAACAATAGTTTGTCTCAACTTCAAAACCCAAGCTATACTTATACAGACACAGGCTATTATTCTGTTGGCTTATTATTGATAACTAAAGACAAATGCGTGGACACTTTAGTACTAAGTAAAGATAGCGCAATAAGGATTTTACCGACTCCAACATCTATTTTAGAGTTATCAGACAGCATGAAGCCTTTAAAGCATGCAAGCTTTTCTTTCGATGGTTCTTCAAGTTTATCAAATACCTCCTCGCAATTATACATTAACGGTGTGTTTATTTCTAACTCTAGTTTAGTTGATTACACTTTTACAGATACTGGTCATTTCACTGTGACTCAAATTGTTCAAAATGACTTTGGATGCTTTGACACTACTTCAGCAATAGTTTTTGTATATGATGAATTCGAATTTATTATACCCAATATTTTTACACCCAATGGAGATAGGGTAAATGATGAATTTGCTGTTAGAGCATGTGGTGTTTACGAATACGAAATAGAAATTTTTAATCGTTACGGGATATCCGTTTTTCAAAGTACTTCCATGAATATAAATTGGACTGGAAGAATAAATGAACGTATAGCTAGCGAAGGAGTTTATTTTTATAAAATCAAGATTAAAGATTTTATGGGTGAATATCGAAATTATAATGGAGCCCTCACTTTGATTAGAGATTAATTATAGTTTAAATGCGCTTTAATCAGGAATCCAAAAGACTCTTTTAAACCTTATAAGCATTCAATCCACTACAGCGGAAAAGATTTAGATTAAGCTAAAGCGGTTTATTACTTATAAGCGTTTAACAAAATAAGTTTGGCTTATTTTAGGAATTATTTGGGATTAAAAAGCTCTAGGGGGACTTTTCCTTCGTGCTGCAATTCTATTTTTCGCTTAATCCACAAGGCTTTTCCTTCAACAAATCCGTCAACCTTAAAGTCTATTTCTTTATTTCCAAATAAAACACTTCCCATTAAACTGGATAAGGTGTTCATATCAGCTTCATTGTATGAACCTTTAAAACTAACATCAACATAATTACTAGAATTTCCAGGAATTGTAATTTCTTCTTCAAATTTAGCTTGACCTACTTTTGTGTTTTTAATAAATACATCAAAATTAGAATCTATAACCTTTATCTCGAAAAAGTTAGGGTTTGAGATTTTTATCTCAGAATTAAATCGCAAACTACTATTTCCAAGTTCGTTGATGTGTATGGTTTTGATATCTTCTATTTTAACTTCTTGAAAATTGATACATGAGCTAAAAAAACAAATCACTAGGCCTAGGCCTAGCAATTTGTAAACGGATTTAATTAATATCATTTTTTGGAAGAATAAGTTTTGTAGAAATAAGTAATGGTCTCAATACCTTTTAAGAAATTTTGCACCCCATAAGATTCATTAGGTGAGTGTATTGCATCTGTGTCTAATCCAAAGCCTAACAATATAGACTTTAACCCAAGAATTTGTTCAAACAAGGCAACAATAGGAATACTTCCGCCTGCTCTGACAGGTACGGGTTCTTTACCAAAAGCCATAACGATAGCCTCACTTGCAGCTTGATATTCTTTTGTGTCAATTGGGGTAACATAAGGTTCTCCTCCATGATGAGGTTTTACCTTAACGCTTACTGAATCTGGAGCGATGGAATTAAAATGATTTTCAAACAAAGTAGTTATCTCGTCATCGCTTTGATTTGGAACTAATCGCATAGAAATTTTAGCATAAGCTTTAGAGGGCAACACGGTTTTAGCACCTTCTCCTATATATCCACCCCAAATACCATTAACATCTAAAGTTGGCCTAATGCCTGTGCGCTCAATGGTAGAATATCCTTTTTCTCCATGGACAGCTTTAATACCAAGTTTTGATTTATAAAGGTCTAATTCAAAAGGTGTTTTTGCAATCAACGCTCTTTCTTCTGGACTAGCTTCTATCACTTTGTCGTAAAATCCAGGAATCGTAATGCGGTTATTCTCATCGTGCAACGAGGCAATCATTTTTGAAAGAATATTGATAGGATTGGCAACTGCACCGCCATACATTCCAGAGTGTAAATCTCGATTTGGGCCTGTTACTTCAACTTCTAAATAGCTAAGTCCTTTCAAACCAGTAGTGATAGAAGGATGCTCAAGCGAAAGCATAGAAGTGTCAGAAATTAAAATGATATCTGCTTTTAGTTTTTCTTTATTGTCAACGATAAAAGTCTCAAGATTTGCTGAACCAACTTCTTCCTCTCCTTCTATAATGAATTTCACATTACAAGGCAATTGGTTAGTATTCATCATTAATTCAAAGGCCTTAACATGCATATACATTTGACCTTTATCATCTGAAGAGCCACGTGCATAAATTTTCCCGTCTTTAATTACTGGGTCAAATGGAGGGCTGTCCCACAATTCTAATGGGTCGGCAGGTTGCACGTCGTAATGACCATAAACAAGTATTGTGGGTTTGTTAATATCAATGATTTTTTCTGCGTAAACAACAGGAAAGCCAGCAGTTTGACAAATTTCAGTATTGTCAGCCCCTGCTTCTTCTAGGGTTTGCCTTACTGCTTCAGCAGCTGCAAAAACATCATTTTTATAGGCTGAATCTGCACTTATAGATGGAATTTTAAGCAATTCTATTAGCTCGTTTATAAATCGATCTTTATGTTGGTCTATGTATTCTTTTACGTTTTTCATCTAAGTGTTTTTCATTATTAAATATAGGAAATGCAAGGTAAGGATTAGATTAATAGGTTGCCATCCATTTCTTGAGGAATTTCAAGATTTAACAATTTGAGAATGCTTGGTGCAACATCTGCAAGCTTACCAGATTGAATATGTGTGTAATCCTTGTCAATTAAAATGATTGGAACTGGGTTGGTTGTGTGAGCGGTGTTTGCACTACCATCTTCGTTTATTGCATAATCAGCATTCCCATGATCTGCAATAATGATAAAGGAATAATCATTTTCCAGTCCAGCTTTGACAATCTCTCCAGTGTATTGATCTACTGTTTCTACAGCTTTAATTATGGCAGAAAAAACTCCTGTATGGCCGACCATATCAGGGTTAGCAAAGTTGAGGCATATAAAATCAGCAGATTTATTCTTAATTTCAGCTATGATTTTAGTTTTAACTTCTTTGGCGTTCATTTCTGGCTGTAAATCATAAGTTGCCACTTTGGGCGATGCAGCCATGATTCTTTTTTCTCCTTCAAATGGTTTTTCTCTACCACCTGAAAAAAAGAACGTGACATGCGGATACTTTTCAGTTTCTGCAATCCGAATTTGCTTTTTGCCAGCTTTACTTAGCACCTCGCCCAAGGTGTTTTTAAGGTTATCTTTCTGAAACAAAACCGATACTCCTTGAAATGAGTTATCATAATTTGTCATTGTTACATAATTCAAGGGTAGCTTAAACATGTCAAAATCCTCAAAATCTTCTTGCGATAATGCTCTGGTAATTTCTCTACATCGATCTGTTCTGTAATTAAAACAGACAACCACATCGTTTTCACGAATTCGAGCTATTGGATCACCTTGGTTGTCTAGGGCTATTATCGGTTTGATAAACTCGTCGCTAATTCCAGCATCATAAGATTTCTGCACGCTTTCTAGCAAATTCTTAGATGTAGTACCTTTTCCATGAACTAGAGCATCGTAGGCAATTTTTATGCGTTCCCATCTTAAATCTCTATCCATGGCATAATAACGACCAGTAATACTTGCAATCTTTGCCCCAGTTTTTTGATTGTGCTTTTGTAAATTGGCTAAAAACTTCTTCCCACTATTGGGGTCGGTATCTCGGCCATCGGTAAAAGCGTGAATAAATATATTGCTTAATCCATTTTTTGATGCAATTTCACTTAGTTTCTCCAGATGCTTTTGATGTGAATGAATTCCACCATCGGAAACTAAACCTATAAAATGTATTGATTTGTTCTCATTCTTAGCATATTCAATAGCTTTAATTAATTCGGGATTCGTTGAAATGCTATCATCTTCAATGGCATTATTTATTTTAACTAAATCTTGATATACGACCCTTCCTGCGCCTATATTTAAATGCCCTACTTCTGAGTTACCCATTTGTCCTTTAGGCAAACCCACATTTAATCCATCTGTTAATAATGTAGCATTGGGATAAGTTGAAATTAAGTCGTCGAATACTGGGGTGTTTGCTTGAAAAATAGCATCTGATTTGTCTTTTTTCCCATAACCCCAACCATCTATAATGAGAAGTGCTACACGTTTTGATTTTACCATAGCACTAAATTACACGTAATATTAAATAAGAAGTTTTTTTACAAGCTTAAATTCCACAGAATTCTTTTCTCTAATTTTCGCATCCTTTTTGAAATGAGGAAAAGGATTATTTGATTAGAAAAGAAACTAAAAAAATGAAGATTTTGAAATTAATTAGCACTGCATTATTTTTTTTGCTAGTGGGCTATTTTGTTGGTAGTGAGGTTGGTGGGAAATTAAGTCAGCCACAAGAGATAAAAAGTGTAGAGCGTAAAGCAATACTTTATGAGAATTTGAATCCGCTACAATCCATTCGAGATTATAGAACAAATAGTTTAAAAATGATAGAAGGGCTTGAGGAAGATTTAACCATTGAAGCTGAACAATTGGTAAAAAATAAAAATGTAAAAAGTATTTCGATTTACTTTCAAGACCTTAGCAATGGGAATACAGTTTCAATAAATGACTTAGAGATATTTTCCCCAGCAAGTTTGATGAAAGTGCCTGTTATGATTGCTATTTTAAAATTAGCTGAAAATGACTCAAAAGTTTTAAGTCAAGAAATTGAATTCAAGGGCATTCAGGAAAATCAATATAATAATGGACGAACTGTGGGAGCCAATTCAACTGTTTTAATTAGTGGGATGAGATATTCGCTAATGAAATTAATGGAAATCATGATAGACGAAAGTGACAACGAGGCAACTATTTTGTTATTGGATTTTTTAGATGCGTTTAATCCTGATTTTTTAAACCAAGTTCAGAGTGAGATTGGGCTAATTGTCCCAGATAGTGCCGTTTATGCTGAAGATTTTATTACAGTAAAACAATTTTCTTCTTTTTTTCGAACCTTATACAACGCTTCATATTTGAATGAAGAATACTCGAATCTTGCACTATCAATTTTAAAAAAGTCTGGATATGGTTTTGGTATTCGTCAGGCAATCCCAGTTGATATCCCTATAGCACATAAATTTGGTCACAAGGTGATAAATGAAAACTTGCAAGAGCTACATCATTTTGGATTAGTTTACTTATCAAGGAAACCATTCTTGTTGGGAGTTATGACCAAAGGAGAAGATATAGAAAGCTTGAAAAAAGCCATTTATCTAGTATCAAATCTTGCGTATCAGAAAGCAAGTTTAACGATAGAAAAGGAGGGCAATTACAGGTCTAGAGACATTAATTAGTCATCTTTAAGCGTTCCACGCTCCGACATTTGAGCTTCTTCCAGCAATTGGAAATAGAGCTTCTTCATTCTTTTAGTGTAATCCTTATCCCGTATAAAGATTTTCTTTTTGGAATTGTATTTAACTAGACCTACTGGAAAATCAAGTAAAGAGGTGTTTACTCCAGACAACTCCTCTATGCTAAAAATATCCATGTCGAACTCATAGCCAGGTAATTTTGTTAGTTTGTCCGGCACATGCGAGTCAAACATAAATCGTTTATCATGAAAATTAGGTGCAGTTATTTCTATGGTTAGAATTGTATTTTTAGGTAGATAGGTTCTAACAAAATTTGAAGATTTCACTTTTATGGTTTTGATTTTCAAGTTATGATCAAATACATTAATCACCACATCCTTAACCCGCTCTTCATTATTAAAAATCTTACCAACCAATAATATACTATCCTTTTTACTACTAATAGCATATGAATGATAAGTGCTAACTATGGCTATTAAAACCATTGAAATCTTTAGAAATGAATAAAGCTTTTTCATAATGAGCTCAAATATAGACAATTGCTTCTAATTACATTAGCTTAATACTTGTTTACCTATTTTGCTGAGAGCCTCTACTAAATACAGGGTTTAATCGATCTCTAAGTTGCTCTCCAAATTCACCCTGAGGGTATAATTGATTTGTCATCACCACTAATCGATTTAAAATAGCACCCGCTTGTTGTTGTTCTCGTGTGATAGATTTTGCAAATTCTGGAGCTAAGCTATTGTAGTACAGTAATTCTTGCTCATAAATATCGGCAAGTCTTGCAACCACCTGATTGCCTTTTTCAGCATCGCCAGCTGCATAATAATTTTCTGCTAAATACATCACAAATACATCATATGGTACATTTCTTTCTGGCATTACTTCAAATGCTTTATCAAGAACCTCAAGTGCTTTTTCTTTATCATTTTCTTCTATTAGTTGCTGAGCTAACCTAGAAAAAGTGATGCGCAAGCTCATTGTCATTCTGCGGTTAGTTTCGTCCATATAGATATCGCTAACATCCATGCCGCCCCACTTGAAATCGTTCATCAGTCTGTCATAGAGAATTTCAGAGTTTACATAACCTGGGTTTCCATCTGGGTTTGGAGCTTTCTTAATTGGAACAAGTCGATAAGCCATACCTTCAGCTCTAAAATAATCTTCAAGTCCAATATAGCTATCAATACCAGTTGTACTAGCAAAATAGATGGGTCTTTCCCAATTGTTTGAAGCTAGAATGTCTAATATGGTTAAATCATTTTTAAATAGATAGTTTTTCTTAATGTCCCAAGTGATGTTGTCAACAATTTCATCGGCCATGTCCGCAGATACAGTTCCGTTGGCTAAAACTTTTGCTTTATCAACACTTATTTTTAATTTTTTAGTTGGGATATAATCGATTTTTTCACCGCTTCCAACTGGAATTTTAGTTTGAGGATTATCACTCAATATAAAATTGATTAAATCCTTAACATCAATATTTCCTTTAATTTGCTCCCTTTCGTAAACAGGTAAATAATCATTAGTTCCTTGTCTGATTTTCTTTTCAGGAAGTGTTAAAGCAACAGGTTCAGACTCGTATGCTTTCATTCGCATTTGATTGATATACCAGTCAGTGTTTAAAAGGCTTAAATTAATTACACGAACATCTGTTCTATATTCTTCTACTTCTTGCACATACCAAAGTGGGAAAGTATCATTATCGCCATTGGTAAACAAAATAGAATTGGGTTCGCAAGAATCTAAATAGTTTTTAGCGAAATCTCTTCCTGTATAGCGATCAGCTCTGCTATGATCATCCCAGTTTTCTGATGCCATAATACCAGGAACCAAAATAAGGCATAATGCAGTAACAGCAATTGCGCTTATTTTTTGGGGGATTTTATTCCCAATCCAATCATATAGAGCATATACACCCAGTCCAATCCAAATGGCAAAAGCATAAAAGGATGCAGCATATGCATAATCTCTTTCTCTAGGTTGGAGTGGATACTGATTAAGGTAAATTACAATCGCTAGACCAGTAAAAAAGAAGAGTAACAAAACGATGGCACCATCTTTATTGTTTTTACTAAATTGAAAGAATAATCCGATTAAGCCTAGAATTAATGGCAGCATATAATATTTATTATGTGCAGGATTATCTTTTATAAACTCAGGTAGATTGTCTTGAGTGCCCAATCTCATTTCATCAATGAATTTAATTCCCGAAATCCAGTTACCATTTACTACATTGCCATGTCCTTGTATATCGTTTTGCCTTCCAGCAAAATTCCACATGAAATACCTCATGTACATCCAATTAACCTGATACCTAAAGAAATAGGTCATGTTTTCACCAAAGGTTGGAGTGTTAATCACTTTCGTACTCCCATCTGGACCTTGATAACGTATCGGTTTTCCTTTAAAGTTAGACCAATTTTTATATTGGCCTTTATGTCGAGCTTCGCTGCTCCACATTCTTGGAATTACACTTAAAAAACGCTCATCATAATTTGCTTCCGAGTTTTTACGTTGGTCTGTAATAATGTATTTTCCAGATTCTTTGTCTTGAAAATAAACTGGAGATCCATCTAGGTAAGGGTTTCTAGCATCTAAAGGAGTGTTAAAAGATTGTCCATTAAATAAGGGGCGTTGTCCGTATTGTTCTCGATTCAAATAAGAAAGAAATGTAAATACGTTTTCAGGATTATTTTCATCCATCGGTGTGTTTGCATTTGAACGAATCATAATTACTGCAAACGAAGAGTAACCCATAAGAATGGCCATAAAGCACAATAGGATCGTGTTATAAATAACTTTCCCTTTCTGATGAGTTTTGTAAATTCCAAAAATCAACAAACCGATTAACAAGGCTAAATAAACAAAGAATCCTGTATTAAAAGGCATTCCAAAAGAATTGGTGAAAAGCAATTCAAATTTAGAAGCGATAATGATAACTCCAGGAATAATTCCATATTGAACAACTCCTAGAATTACAATAGAAAGCGCTAGAGCTAAGGCAGTTCCTTTTGGTGTAGGTTTGAATTTTTTGAAATAATAAACTAAAACAATAGCAGGTATAGCCAATAAGTTCAATAAGTGAACACCTATAGAAAGTCCCATTAGGTAAGCAATTAAGACTATCCATCGCAGGTTATGAGTTTTGTCAGCAACCCCTTCCCATTTGATAATGGCCCAAAATACCGCAGCGGTAAATAAAGATGAAAGTGCATAAACCTCACCTTCAACTGCTGAAAACCAGAATGAATCTGAAAAAGTATAAGCTAAACCTCCAACAACTCCAGAACCAACGATGGCATATATTTTACTTTGAGTTAATTCGCCAGATTGCAAAGCAATTTTTTTAGCGAAAGCAGTAATAGTCCAAAATAGGAATAGAATAGTAAATGAACTTGCAAGCGCCGATAGCGAGTTAACCATCAAGGCGGCGTTTTCTGGACCTGCAAATAAAGTGAAGAAACGAGCCAGAATCATAAAGAACGGTGCACCGGGAGGGTGTCCCACTTCAAGTTTGTAAGCAGTAGCGATAAATTCACCGCAATCCCAAAAACTAGTTGTTGGCTCTATTGTTAGAAGATAAACTACGGTTGCAATCAACCATGTTATCCATCCGAAAGTTAAATTCAGTTTTCTGAAATTATCCATATTCTATTCTATCTATGTTCAAAAAAGAGTAAGCTGCGAATTTATCAATATTAAACCAATAAATAAGAGGCTAAATTTGTTAAGAATTAATAAAATTAGATGAAAAAATTATTACTTTTGTGGTCGCTTTGCAAAAAGGCAGAAAATTGTCCGATGGTGTAACTGGCAACACGTCTGGTTTTGGTCCAGAAGAGTCTAGGTTCGAGCCCTAGTCGGACAACGAATCTAAATTAACTCCGAATTGTTTTACAGTTCGGAGTTTTTTTTGCAAAATTTAAGGGCGAGAAGTTTATCCGCCGGAATGCAATGTAGGAGGAAGCCCTAGTCGGACAACGAATCTAAATTAACTCCGAATTGATTTTACAGTTCGGAGTTTTTTTTGCAAAATTTAAGGGCGAGAAGTTTATCCGCCGGAATGCAATGTAGGAGGAAGCCCTAGTCGGACAACGAATCTAAACTAACTCCGAATTGTTTTTACAGTTCGGAGTTTTTTTTTTTTGCAGAATTTAAGGGCGAGAAGTTTATCCGCCGGAAAGCAATGTAGGAGGAAGCCCTAGTCGGACAACGAATCTAAATTAACTCCGAATTGTTTTTACAGTTCGGAGTTTTTTATGGGAAACATACTGAACGAGGTTATGAAGGGCAAAACAAAAACTAGATAAAAAACTAAGACACCATCTAAGCTTGAAAAAATCGACCAAACATTTGGGTTTTATAAAATATTGGAATGATAGGTGCTGAATTATGCAAGAAAAACCAAAGATGTGCTATGTAGTATTTACAAATTCTAGGTAGCGAGTACTTATATTTTATCAATTACTGTTTTCTTCAACCAAGAAAATGCTTCTTCTTGATTGTATGTAATTTCGGTTCTCAACAAAGCTTCCATATCTCCTGTGAAATCGGGGTCAATTTCTTTTTCTTCAAGATTCATTAAAAAATCCTTTTTGCTAGGTGGTCTATTTTCTGTTGCAAATGTGATGTACCTTTTAAAGCAGTGGATAATTTCATCAATATTTAACTCCATATTTAATCGAGAATAGTCCAAATCAAACAAATCTCGTCCTTTACTTCTTTGATATAATGCTCTAAGTTTAGTTCCTAGGAGTTCATTGATATTGTAGGTTCTTATCTTGCATTTTCCAGAAAAACATTCACTTTCAACTTCAAAAGGGAAATCAACCCAATTCAACACGTTAAAATGCTCTTTGCAGTTGATTTCAAATTTTAAGCGTAATCGAATTTCTTCGTATTCAGATGTAAAACGATACAGAGCTCTTGCTCCATGACCTTTTACCTGCGTTTTTCTTGGTTCTTCGAAAAAAGTAATTACCTCTTTGATTCGTTCCATAATTGGCTTAATTGGCCCAGCTTTAATTTGAACTAAATCAATATCTTCCGAATATCTTGGTGCAGGATTTAGGTATAATTTATGTAATGCCGTACCTCCTCTAAAAGCTAAGTTTTCACGCAAGAAGTCATCCGAAAATACCTCTATCAAAGCACGACTAATTACTAAGTCTTGTTCAACTTGATAAAATTGATTCCAAGGAGCATGGTCTTGCCATTTTGCTATGTAAGGTTTTGGAATCATAAATCACTTTCCAGCTTTATGTTTATAGCTACTTTCCAGAAATTATCAACAGCCCCTGGCTTTTGTCCCGTTTTTGGGCTTAATAAAACAGGAAATAGCTTGAATTTATCTAAGTGAGTTTTTATAAGATTGCATAAGATTTTATCAGCGTTAACTACTTCGAGTAGAAAACCGAAGCGTTGCATAGTGCTTTTATGTGGATACCAAGACAGCAATTCTGCAATGTCATTTTGGTTTATTTCTTCTGCAAGTTCTTCTAAAACGGCTAACATTCTGTTTATTCCGCCTAATTTGGTTTGGTGATGAATTAAATCTACAGCAGTAAGAGCTGGGCTAGAAATTTTAAAATTGCCAGCATCAGATTTTTTGACCAGTAGATTTTTAGTTGGCCATTTTGCACTAGTGAAAAAGCGTATGTCATAAGCGCCTTTCTTTATGTCAATTAATTTTGGCTTTTCAGTCATTAAATAATCTCGCTGAGTTTGTTGATGGCTTGCTCCATAAAATTTGGCAGCCGAGTAAAACCCTAAGTAATAGTTGCGATCGAGGTATTTAAAAAGCTTTTCAATGTAAAGTTGAGTAGGAAGATGACCTTGCTTACTATACCTTGGTGGAATTATTAAGTAAAACCCTTTTCTTAGATTAATAATTACTTTTTTATTTATTAATCTAGCAAGCTCAAATTTTAGAGATGTACCCTTGCCGTCAGTATGTTGAATAATCTCTTCAAGAGAGAAGGAGTAATTCTCAATAGATAATAAATAGTTGATATACGCTTTTGCGTTCACTTTAGTATAATTTTGATAAAAGTAGCAAAATAAACTACTTATCTCGAATTATTACTAATATTTTTTGTGTGTTAAAATGATATTGGCCTAATGGGCTTTTCGTGTTGGCTTTGCAGCCTCAGAAGTTAAACTTCTCAGTTTTTTAAACTTAAAATACAAGTCCATCAATAAAATGAAATCCTCAACTTTGTTAGAAAAATCGACTAAACATTTGGGTTTTATAAAATATTGGAATGGGAGGTGCTGAATTATAATTGATTAGCTTTTGTTTGCAGCAGTTTCTTTAATTCTTCATAAAGGCCTTCTGGTGTAGAAACTCCATCTCTTTTTGAAATAACTGACTTGTCTTGGTCAATTAACATTCTTGCTGGATTTACAGTAACATTAAGTCTTCTTGAATCTTTTTCAGAAATCACATAAATGTTTGGATAGAAAACTTTTAATTCATTGTATGTTGTATTGAAATACGTAATATCTTCATCATCAAATTCTGTTTTAATGAAAAGACAAATTACATTAATTTCTATCTTTTCTTCTTTTAGTTTATTCAGTGCATAAGGCATGTCATTTGTAAGTCCTTCCATTCCCCAAGCACAATGAGATGCAGTCAGTACTAATAATGTTTTTTCAGTGAGTAATTTTTTTAATTCTACCTCACCATTTTCGTTTTTCACAAAGATTGAGTCAGGAATTTCTTTTCCTATAGTCTTTTCTAAAACTTCTACCCTCTGTTTGCTTAAGATTTCATTCGCTCTTTTTTGGGTTAACCCTGGAATAAACTCTTTTTTATATTTTTCAAAGTCAACAGGGGTAATATCATTACTTGTTTCTACACAACTTGAAATTGTGAAAACAAATAATAACGCTGTGAATATTGATTTTGAGGTCATGGGTTTTCTTTGTTTAGGTGTCTGATTCTAAAAATATGGCAGTTGATTAAAATTAGTTATTATAAATTATAAATACTATTTATAAACTGTACTTATTTGGGGGGAGTTTAAAATACAACACACAAGTACATCATATCCGCATTTTATTTAGCCCAAATTAATTAATTCTTAGGAGTTTTTGGTTTTTATTTGCAGCCTCAAACCCCAAACCTCCAATATTTAAACTTAAAGTACAAGTCCATCAATAAAATGAAACTCTCATCTAAGTTAGAAAAATCGACTTAACCATAGAGGTTTTATAAAGGATAGGAATTGAAGATGTAATATGGAGCACTCAAAATAATCAAAACGCTCAATTAAATACCAGTTTATTATCCAAAAAATAGTCAATTAACCCATTAAAATATAGTGGCTTCTACTCCGCTTTATTTAGTTTCTTTGCAAAAAAATTAAAACAATATAAAATTGGCACATAAAGCGGGCTTCGTGAATATAATTGGTCATCCAAACGTTGGTAAATCAACCTTGATGAATCAATTGGTTGGCGAGCAACTTTCTATAATTACTTCTAAAGCACAAACAACCAGGCACCGTATTCTTGGCATTGTGAACGAGGAGGACTATCAAATTGTATATTCTGACACTCCGGGAATTATAGATCCAGCATATAAAATGCAGGAAGGAATGATGAAGTTTGTTTACAGTTCTTTAAAAGATGCGGATGTAGTTGTCTTATTAATTGAATGTGGGCAAAAGGAATTAAAGGACGAAAAGCTAAATGATTTTTTAATCAAAACTAAAATTCCAATCATTACGGTTATCAATAAAGTTGATTTATCGAACCAAGAATTGTTGGAACAAGAAATGATTCGCTGGAAAGATAAATTGCCAAATTCTTATGTTTTGCCAATTTCTGCTTTACATGGTTTTAATGTGGATCAATTAAAAGCGCAAATCATAAAATTTTTGCCTGAAAATCCACCTTATTATCCAAAAGACAGTTTGACCGATAAGTCAGAGCGATTTTTTGTAGAAGAGAAAGTGCGTGAAAAGATATTATTGCATTATGATCAGGAAGTGCCTTATTCTGTTGAAATACAAGTAGAAGAATTTAAAGAAGAAGAAGAAATTATTCGAATTAGAGCCATCATTTATGTGAGTAGAGAAAGTCAAAAAGGTATTTTGATTGGCAAAGGTGGCTCCATGTTAAAAATTGTAGGTTCTGAATCAAGAAAAGATTTAGAACAATTTTTTGCTAAAAAGATTTATTTAGAGTTGTATGTCAAGGTTAATAAAGACTGGAGAAATGACGATAAACAACTTAAAAAGTTTGGGTATTTATAAGAATTATGGGAAATATAGTTGCAATAGTAGGAAGGCCAAATGTTGGAAAGTCAACTTTTTTTAATCGATTGACCGAAAGCAGGCAAGCCATTGTGGATGAAGCAAGTGGTGTAACGCGTGACCGACAATACGGAAAAGCAGAATGGAACGGTAAAGAGTTCACAGTAATAGATACTGGAGGTTATGTTAAGGGCTCTGAAGATGAGTTTGAAGGAGAAATTAGAAAACAAGTTGAAATTGCTCTTGAAGAGGCAAACATGATTTTGTTTGTTGTTGATGTTACTGTAGGTATAACGGATTTAGATTTGGCAGTTGCTTCCTTATTGAGAAGGACCAAGAAACCAATATACATCATTGCCAACAAAGTAGATAATCCTGATCGCTTAGCTGATGTTGCAGAATTTTACAATTTTGGCTTAGGTGATGTATTTGCCATTTCGAGTATCAACGGTAGTGGAACAGGTGATCTTTTAGATGAAATTGCTAAAACTCTAGAAGATGATATTGAAGAGGAGTCTGATATTCCAAGAATTGCAATAGTTGGCAGACCTAATGTTGGAAAGTCTTCATTTGTAAACACTTTGATAGGTAAAGAACGCAACATTGTTACGCCCATCGCTGGCACAACACGTGATGCAGTTGGGACACGATATAATTCATATGGATTCGATTTTATTTTAACTGATACTGCAGGTCTTCGTAAGAAATCTAAAGTGGAAGAAGATATAGAGTTTTATTCGGTGATGCGTTCTATTCGAGCCATCGAAAATGCTGACGTGTGTGTTATTTTGATTGAAGCGCTTGAGGGTATGATGGCGCAGGATATGAATATTTATCAATTGGCGATAAAGAATAAAAAAGGCATCGTGATAATGGTAAACAAATGGGACTTAGTAGAAAACAAAGGAACCAATACCATGAAGGAGTTTAAAGAAGCCATTTTAGAACGGATAGCGCCTTTTACTGATGTGCCTATTATTTTTACTTCGGTTATAGAAAAACAAAGAATACACGATGTGTTGAAAATGGCTATTCAAGTTTATGAGAATAGAATCAAGAAAATTAGCACATCTGAACTAAATAAAGTGATGCTTCCAATTACAGAGGCTTTTCCACCACCATCGGTTAAAGGAAAATTTATTAAGATAAAGTATGTTACGATGATGCCTACTTACAAACCGACATTCGTTTTTTATTGCAATCACCCTCAATATATTAAAGAGCAATATAAGCGATACATCGAAAATAGACTAAGGGAGAAATTTGATTTTACTGGAGTGCCAATTCAAATCTTTTTTAGAAAAAAATAAGACAATTCCGATTTATGTATTATTCTTTTTCTAATGCATAATCCTGAATAATAATTTTCTGCAAAAAAAACCCTTTGAAACTGATCAGTTTCAAAGGGTTTTTTGTATTGTTTAACCGCTACTATTTACCAAAAGCAGCTTTTACTTTATCTACATAGTTTAATTCTTCCCAAGGAAATAATTTCACATCCATGCTTATTTTTTCACCATTTGGCGAAGTAAAGGTTTTGTTAACCACTTCGCAGGTTCTACCCATGTGACCATAAGCAGCAGTTTCAGAATAAATTGGAGTTCTTAAGTTAAATCGAGTTTCAATAGCATAAGGACGCATATCAAATACTTCCATAAGTTTTTTTGCAATTGCTCCATCACTCATACTTACCTTAGAAGTACCGTAGGTATTTACATAAAGTCCCATTGGTTTTGCAACACCAATTGCATAGGCTACTTGCACCAATGCTTCATCAGCTATGCCTGCGGCAACTAAATTCTTTGCAATGTGTCTAGTTGCATAAGCCGCAGATCGGTCAACTTTACTTGGATCCTTTCCTGAAAAAGCACCTCCACCGTGAGCTCCTTTTCCACCGTAAGTATCTACAATAATTTTACGACCAGTTAAACCAGTATCTCCATGTGGCCCGCCAATTACAAAAATACCAGTAGGGTTGATGTGATATGTGATTTTATCGTCGAACAATGCTTGAGTTTCGGCTGGCAGCTGAGCCTTTACTCGTGGAATTAAGATTTCTATAATGTCTTTCTTAATTTTTGCAAGCATATTCGCTTCAGTATCAAAATCGTCGTGCTGAGTAGAAACTACTATAGCATCAATTCTTACTGGCTTATTGTTGTCATCATATTCAATAGTAACCTGTGATTTTGAATCAGGTCTTAAATAAGTGATGTCTTTATTTTCTCTTCTCAATACAGCCAACTCTTTTAAAAGGATGTGCGAAATCTCTAATGGCAGAGGCATAAAGCTTTCGGTTTCATTGGTCGCATAGCCAAACATCATACCTTGGTCACCTGCACCTTGATCTTCTTTGTTTGCTCGTTCAACACCTTGATTTATATCTGGAGATTGTTCGTGAATTGCAGAAAATACACCGCAACTATTACCATCAAACATATACTCTCCCTTGTTGTAACCAATTTTATTGATTACATCTCTTGCAATAACCTGAACATCAAGATAGGCTGTTGATTTGACCTCGCCAGCCAAAACTACCTGACCAGTTGTAACGAGTGTTTCGCATGCTACCTTTGATTCTTTGTCAAAAGCTAAAAAGTTATCAATTAATGCATCTGAAATTTGATCGGCGACCTTGTCTGGATGCCCCTCAGATACAGATTCTGATGTAAATAAATATGACATTTGTTAAATTTTATAAGTGCGCTAAAGTACGCATTGAATTAATAATATAAAATGATTAATTCTTAGAAGTTAACTCTTTAAAAATACCCTCTAAGTTTATAGTTTCTTTATGTAATGTTTCTACACTGTTGTTTTCTGAAATTGCTAAATTAAAGAGCTCATTTCTTACTTCAACTTCGGGATTGTGATAAACCTTAAATGATTTGCTATCAATGGCTTCAACCTTTGTAATTCCTTTTATAGATGCTATTCTTTTTATGCTAAGCTCTTTTTTAAATTCAACAATAATCACCGATTTCTGATTGAATATTGAAGATAAATTTTTAGTAGAATCGTTGGCTACAATCTCACCTCGATTGATAATAATCACTCGATCGCAAATGGCTTCTACTTCTTGCATAATGTGTGTAGAAAGCATAACTGTTTTTTTTGCGCCAATTTTTTTAATCAAATTGCGAATCTCTTCAAGTTGATTGGGGTCTAAACCTGTGGTTGGCTCATCTAAAATAAGAACTTCAGGGTCATGCAACAATGCGTGAGCTAACCCAACTCGTTGTTTGTAGCCTTTAGATAATGCGCCAATTTTTTTGTTTTGTTCTAAACTTAATCCAACTAACTCGATGATTTCATTTATTTTGTTTTTGGAGTCATTGATTTTGAAAATACCTGCAATAAAAGCAAGATATTCTCGAACATACATGTCGTAATAAAGTGGATTTTGTTCGGCCAAGTAGCCAATTTTCTTTTTTATCTCAATTTGATTGCTACTTACCTCTAAACCGCAAACCGAAACAGAACCAGAATTTGCAGGTAAAAAACCTGTTATAATTTTCATCATGGTTGATTTGCCTGCTCCATTAGGGCCAAGGAAACCAACGATTTCGCCTGGCTTTGCAGTAAAACTAACGTCGTTTAATGCTTTTTGTTTTCCGTAAATTTTAGTTACATTTTCAACTATAATGGACATAGAAAATCGAATTTTTTATGAGAACGAATTTACTAATTTTAAAAATCTAAATTTAAATCTATTGGAAGGAATTGTTGTAAAGTCAACTGGGAGTTGGTATGAGATAAAAACGAAGCAGGGAAAGCGGGTTAATGCTCGCTTGAAAGGCAAGTTTCGCTTGAAAGGAATTAAGAGCACAAACCCAGTTGCAGTTGGAGATCGGGTTTTATTTGAAGAAGAAGGTGACGAAGCTGTAATTTATCAAATTAAGGATCGAAAAAATTACATAATCCGCAAATCAATCAACCTTTCGAAGCAAGTTCAAATCTTAGCTGCCAACGTCGATCAACTTTTTCTAATTGTAACACTCGAAAATCCGGTTACAACATTGGGTTTTATCGATCGATTTTTAGTTGGTGCAGAAGCCTATCGTATTCCAGCGATTTTAGTGTTTAATAAAATTGATTTGTTACAAACCGAAAGCCAACAATTGAAACTTTCCGAATGGATTAATAAATATGAATCAGTGGGTTATGTGTGTTTGCAGGTTTCAGCCGAGCAAGAATTGGGACTCGATGCGCTGAAAAACAAAATGAAAGATAAATTGAATATTTTGTCTGGAAATTCTGGAGTTGGGAAAAGTACACTAATCAATAAATTAGATAAAAATCTGGATTTAAGAGTGAATAAAATATCGGATTATCACAAATCAGGGCAACATACGACCACTTTTGCAGAATTATTTGAATTAGAATTCGGAGGCGATATCATAGACACTCCTGGCATTAAAGGTTTTGGAAACGTAGAAATTGAAAAAGAAGAATTAGCACATTATTTTCCAGAAATGAGGGCTTTACTGAATGCCTGTAAATTTAATAACTGCGTACACATCAACGAACCAAACTGTGCCATTAAAGAGGCTGTTGAGCGGGGAGAAATTCAAAAATCGAGGTATCAAAACTATTTGTCAATATACAGCGAAGATGATGAAGAAACGTTTCGCGCAAAGGGATATTGATCTGTTTTGTGAATTTTTTGAAATTCGAATGATTAATAATTAGATTAAAATGAGGGTTGTATTACAGCGAGTTTCTGAAGCGAAAGTAAGCGTTAATCAAAAGGTGATTGGCGAAATAAATACTGGTTTGTTATTGTTGGTTGGAATTGCCGCAGATGATGAACCTGCCGATGTGGACTGGTTGTGTAAGAAGATTTGTAACATGCGAATTTTTAATGACCAAGATGGTAAAATGAATTTATCGCTTTTAGATGTTCAAGGTGATTTACTTTCCATAAGTCAATTTACTTTGCATGCAAGCACCAAAAAAGGAAATCGGCCTTCATTTATTTACGCTGCAAAACCTGAATTTGCCGAAAAAATGTATTTGCAATTCAATGAAAACTTAGCCAAGCTTTTGGGAAAGAAAATACAACAAGGTCAGTTTGGTGCAGACATGAAAGTTAGTTTGCTAAATGATGGGCCAGTTACTCTAATTATAGATTCAAAAGATAAAGTATAATGAAGTTTTTATTTTTAATTCTTATGATGATTACAAGTTCAGTATATGCTCAAAAGAATAATAAGTATGGCGTTGAGTCTGTTTCAGATAAGTCGATTTACTTAGAACAGCTCCAAAATGACTCAACTCAGCATTTAGTTGATTTAACAAAAATCCAGGGACTGTTTTTTGATATTCGATATGCTACGAAAAACAACTTTACTGGTTCGGTTGTCTATCCTCAAATTGGGGCATTTGCAAGAGCTGAAGTAGCTAAGGCTTTAAAAGCAATCAGTCAGGAAATAAACAAAAATGGTCTAGCCTTGCTAATTTATGATGCCTACAGGCCTTATGATGCTACTGTTAAGTTTTATGAATTATATAAAGATACAAACTATGTTGCATCGCCCTACAGTGGTTCAAGACACAATCGAGGCTGTGCTATAGATTTAACGCTTATCGACTTAATATCTAAAAAACCGTTGGATATGCCAACACCTTATGATGATTTTACTGAACAAGCTCACCCTACTTATGAAGACTTGCCCGAAAATGCTAAAAATAATCGCGACTTTTTAATAAACATTATGGATAAACATGGCTTTGATGTTTATAAAAATGAATGGTGGCACTTTGATTTTCGTGGATGGGAGCAATACCCAATTATGAACCTTTCTTTTGAAACCCTAAAGAACATACAATGACAATTCAAGAAACACAACAACTTATTGACCGATGGATTAAAGAATATGGTGTTCGTTATTTTGATGAACTAACCAATATGGCCATTTTAACTGAAGAAGTAGGGGAGGTCGCTCGGATTATGTCGAGGAGGTATGGTGAACAATCTGAAAAAGAAAGCGATAAAGAAAAGGACCTAGGAGATGAGTTGGCTGACGTGTTATTTGTTTTGGTGTGCATTGCTAATCAAACTGGAGTTGACTTAGAATCAGCCATGAAAAAAAATCTTGATAAAAAGACTAAACGAGATGGCACAAGACATAAAGAGAATGAGAAATTGAAATAGTACTCTTGAATTAAACTTGGTATTTAGATTACAAAATCCCTAAAGTTATTGCTATCTATAACTTCAATTTTTGTATTGTATGCTTCTTCAAACTTTTTGGGGATTTTCACTTTGGCTTTAGGATTCCATTTAAACTCGAAACCCTTAATTGAACCGTTGTTTTCCTCAACCCAATCGACCTCTTGTTGTTGTTTAGTTCTCCAAAAATAGTTTTGACCAAAAGATCTATCATACGCTTGTTTTTTAACCCTTTCCATAATTAAAAAATTTTCCCACAAGACGCCTATGTCACTTCTTAATGCAATGGGATTAAGATTTCAAATCACAAAATTTCGAATTCCGTTGTCGTAAAAATATATTTTCTGATTGGTTTTTATTTCATTTCTTATGTTACCGCTAAAGCTTCCTAAGCGATAAATTACAAAACCTTGTTCCAATAAATCGATGTAGTTACTAACGGTGTTTTTATCTACACCAACCAACTGTGCTAGCTTATTGTAGCTAACCGCTGAACCCACTTGAAATGCTAAGGCGCGAATCAGTTTGTTTAATACCTGCGGCTTGCGAATATTGCCAAGAGCTAAAATATCTTTGAACAAATAACTAGTTGTTAATTCTTGTAGCACCTCCTTAGCATCTTCTTCTCCTTCTGCATTTAAAACTTCAGGATAGAATCCATAAACCAACCTGTTGTTTAATAGTTGGATAGACTTTAAAACACCATGTTTCTCCTCAAACTCTGACCATGAAATAGGGAAGAACTTAAACTCTCTTTTTCTTCCAGTTAAAGACTCGTTTAATAAATTACCTAAGGCTAATGAGGAAGAACCACTAACCAATAATTGTATAGTAGATATTTGATCGGTAATTAGTTTAAGGGTTAATCCTATGTTCGGAATAAGTTGTGCTTCAACGATAAAAACAAATTCTTTTTTACCAATTAATTCCTTTAACTGCTCTGAATTTATTTCGCTTAATAGATTTCTAACAAAAGGGTCGTCGCCGTTTAAAAAGAGAACACTTTCATTTTTCAAAAGTGTATTAATCAAGGTTGTTTTCCCCACTTGCCTGGGCCTAAAAGAAGTATTGCTTTTCCCTTTTTAAAGAAGTGGTTTAGCTTTTGTTGAACAATTCTATTGAACATATAATTTTACTATTCACCAAAAGTTAATAATGCTAACGTTTATTTTGAGATTCTCGTATTCTAAAAAGAACCAGAATTCCTTATTCTATGCAGAGATTAGCCAGTTATTACAAGAAGAACAAATTATAGAACTAAGTCATTCATATTTAATCAGGGCATTTTTTTCAAAGTCATAATGTGTTACTCCTCTTATTTCATAATAAGATTGCCAAAAAGCACGATAAGCTCCTATATAACTGATTAAAGCCTGATCTTTTTCTTGTTGTGCAATTTGTAAATCGCTTATTAATATTTTACCCAAAAGGTATCGTTGCTTGGTGACTTCAAATCTTTTTTCGGCAACCTCATTCGCACGCTTACTTACTTTTAATTGTTTTTTATTCAGGTTAAAACGAGCTACTTTTTCATAAACATCCTGCTCAAAATCTATTCTTTCTTGCTCAATAGTTGAATTGACTAATTCTGCATTCGCCTGAGCTTGCTTGATTCTTCCTTTTCCTAAACCCCACTGTATAATAGGAATATTCACCCCCATAGAAACATATTCTTGGTTCTGAGGATTTTGGTATGCATCGTCTAAATTGTCAGCAGTTTGACTTAAACCAAAGGACGCAAAAAGATTAAAGTTAAAGCGATTGTCACTTTTTATTTTTGCAACATTCATTTCTGCTTCAACTATCTGTCTTTTTTGCCTGATAATAGCAGAATTATTTTGATTTGCATATGTTATTGCCTCTACAAGATTGATTGTAAAGTCAGGAATAAAAGAATCTAGTTTCAATTTAATTTGCTCTTGAGAGGAATAACCGAGAAAAGTTGCTAGTTTCTGCCGACTTAAGTCGTAGTTTAACTTTTCTCTTTCAAATGCAATGTCGGAGTTTAATAATGAAAGTTCCAATTGGAGCAACTCATTTTCAGAGATTTTGCCATACGAATACCTCCCTTTACCAATTTTATATATGGTGTCGTTATTCAACAGGTTTTTTTCTGAATTTTCCAAACTTAATTGATCTCTTAATAAATCAAAATAACGGTTGACAGCTTCAACAGAAAGCGCTTCAATCTCTTCTGTTTTTAATAAATCTGCTTCATTGAAAAATAAAGGTTCTACTTTTTTATTCCATTTAAATTGATTAAAACCAAATATATTTTGAGAATAGCCAAATTCTACCGGCCTGCTAAGGTAAGTCGTAGAGTTTTGATTTCCCGAAAGTTCTATATTGTCTAGCCCAGATCTCGCAAAAAAACTTCCTCCTGTAAAGGGCACTATTTGATTTAAACTAAGGTTAGCTCCATTTGACATCACATTTCTATTGACAAAAATCTCAGTACCATCGTTTTGAGTGACGCTAGAAATAGAGCGTTGTATTTCAGGAAGAGTGCCATTAAAATTTAATGAGGGTAAGAACTGTCTTTTGTATGAGAAATTTCTCCAGTAGGCATTCTGATATCTGTTTTCAATTTGTTTACTTCTTATGCTTTTTTCTTTTGCGATGTTGATAACATCAGTTAAGTCGAGTTGATTCTGAGCCTTTATTGAAAATAGGCAAAATATACAGATAAGGATTAGGTATAATTTCTTCATGTTTAGTTATGTCTTAAAGAATAAACAGGATCTTGTTCTGCCGCTTTTTTAGCTGGCATGTAACCAAAAATAATCCCAATAAATGCGCTAATAAAAAAGGAGATTGCAACACTCCAAAAAGAAATAATTGTTGGGGTGCTGGTTAACCATTGCGCTAAATAAGATAAAAATATACCCAAGAAGATACCAATAATACCACCTACTAACGAAATTAAGCCCGACTCATATACAAACTGCTGTTTTATATCTCTTTTGGTTGCCCCGATAGCCATTCTTAAACCAATTTCTTTGATTCTTTCTAGAACAGATGCTAGCATTATATTCATAATTCCAATGCCGCCAACAAGTAAGGATATTGCTGCAATTACACCAAGTAATATGTTAAAGATATCATCGGTTTGTTTTTTTTGTTGAAGAATTTGTTCAGGAACAATAATTTCGAAATCTTCCACCTTTTGATGCCTTCTTAATAATAATCGATATAGAATGTCAACACTTTGAGCCATGTTGTCTGTTTCTTTTATCGAGAGCACTATTTTTTCAATTTGATCTGTAATCTCTGATTGATTTTTTTGTTCTTCTTTGTTTTCTTCATCATCGTTGCTAGAATTAATCAATTTTTCAGTTATTCTTCCTCGATCTTTATACCTTCTTAGAACAGTATTAATCGGAGCAAAAATTTCATCATTGTAATTATTCATTCCAATGCTTTGAAGTGATTCTCCTATGGCAGTTCCTGAAGAAATAACACCGATTACTGTAAGTTGCAAACGATTTGTTTTTAAAGTTCTACCAATGGGGTTTTTACCAGCAAATAACTTCACAGCTAGGTTCGCTCCAATAATGCAAACTGCAGCTGATTTTTTTTGATGGATTTCAGAAAAGATAGTTCCTTGATCGAGCTTTAAATTATAAATGGAAAAATACTCAGAACTGACACCCACCAAGTTGCAATTTTTCTTTTTACCATTGGTTATTGCTGAGGTTTCATAGCTTAAAAAAGGAGTTATTTTTTCAATATCTGGCAATATTTTATTTATGGCTTCTACATCTAGAATAGTTAGTTTAGGGCTATACTTTTTTGAAACATCATCATCCCTTTCAATGTTGCCCATTAGCTTAGGCCGTATAATAATGTTTTTCGCTCCTACTTGCTCAATTTGTTTGATGATTTGCTGTTGTGCACCGTTTCCTATTGCAAGCATTGTAATAACGGCAGCTACTCCGAAGATAATTCCGAGTGCAGTTAGCCCCGATCGAAATTTGTTTTCAATTAGCGCTTCTATTGCTATTTTAACGTTGGACCTATTAATCAAAGCTTATCTCCATGCTATTGATTCAACATCTTCGGGTTTAACTAAAAGAATTTCTTCCCCTTCCTTTAAACCTTCTTTAACTACAACATAATTGGCATTTGTTTTACCTAAAGTAACTTTTTGTTTCTTTAACCCAATACCTGACTCTACGACAACATAACTTATCGTATCATTTACAAAAACTCCTTCCTGAGGGATGTATAAAACCTCTTTGAGTTCTTCAATTAGAATGTTGTTGTTGGTAGTCATTGATGGGCGAAGCAAGGTGTCTTGCTCGTTAATTTCTACTGTAACCTCAAATACCTTAGAGTCGCTATTTGGCAGTTGTTCGCCAACATTTGCTACATCTACTACTTCTCCAGTAAATACCTTGTCTGGAAACGCATCTACACTTAAACTCACATGAAGTCCTTTCTTTAGATTACTAATGTCTATTTCATTAACATAAGTTTGAGTGACCATTTTCGACAAATCTGGTAAGGTTGCAACAGTTGGATCCCAAACACTTATCTGACTCCCTGAAGTTATTTTTGTTCCATCCCAAGTTCTTTTGTAAACAACCATTCCATCTTTTGGTGCTATTATTTTTAATTCACTTAACAATTCCTCTAAACGGGTTAATGTAGATTGTTCTTGATTTAAAGACAGCTGAATTTGGCGAAGTTTGGCAGTGTTTTGCTCTCGCTTTAACAAAATATTATTCGCCTTTTGACTATGGCTTCTTTTTGTTTTTTCTAAATCAATTTCTGATTGTCGTCTAACAGCAGGGGCTTCATAGGTGCTTTGGTCAAATATAAGTTGTTTCTCTTCAATGGCATAAGTCAAGTTTAGCAACTCATCTTTCAATTGCATCATTTCTATAACGGTATCTAAACGTGCTTGCTCATATTCCGATGTTATTTTTTCCACCTCTGTTGAAGCGGCTATAATTTTAGTTCCAACTTCAGACTTATCGAGTTGAGCAACATATTCTCCTGCTTTCACATAACTTCCTTCTGTGATAAGGTCTGTAATTTTAATTTGCCAGATTCCATGAGATCGTAAACCAGTTGGGCCTTTTATATCCTCACTTTCTTTCGCTTTAAGTTCGCCAGAAGTATTGACTTCTATTTTAAAATCACCCTTTGTGACTACGGCTTTAAGGTTGTTTCTTTCGTCTTTTGGCCATAATAGAAAAATTAGTAATACTGATATTAAAGAGCCAACAATCAGCCATTTCGATTTTGATAGTTTCATGAGTTGAGTAATTGTAGTAAATATAATGAATAATAGAAAAACTCATTTGCTAAAGGTAGAAAAGGGTTTAATCGTATAAAACCAAAAAAGCCGTTTCAGTTGAAACGGCTTTCTGATATAAGTTTGTATAAGCTATTCAGCCAACACAATGATTTTGTTATGATTAATTTCTACAACACCACCTTTTACTTCAAATTCTTGTTCCTTGTTTGCATTGTCAACAACAAGAATTTTTCCTGCTTTAAGTGTAGCCACTAATGCAGCGTGATTTTCCTGCACTCCAAAACTTCCATCAGTTCCTGGGAAAACAGCAGATGCTATATCTCCACTAAATATGTTTTTATCAGGTGTAACGATATCGATTAACATAATTCAATTTTATTGAGAGCCCTTAGCGAATTAAAAAATCTAAAAGTTTGTTGTATAAACGTTTATTGTGATTTAATTAGCACCGAAGGGCGCAGTTTTATTTATTTTCAGCTAACATTTTTTCTCCAGCTTCAATTGCTTCTTCAATAGTTCCTTTTAGGTTGAAGGCTGCTTCTGGATATTGGTCAACTTTACCGTCCATAATCATGTTGAAACCCTTAATGGTATCAGCAATATCAACTAATACTCCTTTCATTCCTGTAAATTGCTCAGCAACATGGAATGGTTGAGATAAGAAACGTTGAACTCTTCTTGCTCTGTGTACTACTAATTTATCTTCTTCAGATAATTCGTCCATACCTAGAATAGCAATAATGTCTTGAAGTTCTTTGTATCGTTGCAAAATTTCTTTCACTCTTTGAGCTGTATCGTAATGCTCATTACCTACAATCTCTGGAGTTAGAATTCTAGAAGTCGAATCCAAAGGATCAACCGCAGGATAAATTCCTAATTCAGCAATTTTTCTCGAAAGTACAGTAGTTGCATCTAAGTGAGCAAATGTGGTTGCAGGAGCAGGGTCAGTTAAATCATCCGCAGGTACATAAACTGCTTGTACTGAAGTAATAGATCCTGATTTTGTAGAAGTAATTCTTTCTTGCATCGTACCCATCTCAGTTGCTAAAGTTGGCTGGTAACCCACAGCAGATGGCATACGTCCAAGCAATGCAGATACTTCAGATCCAGCTTGAGTAAACCTAAAGATATTGTCGATAAAGAAAAGAATGTCTTTCCCTTGTGTTTCACCACTTGCTTTATCACCATCTCTGTAATACTCAGCCAATGTTAATCCAGAAAGGGCTACTCTAGCTCTTGCACCAGGAGGCTCATTCATTTGACCAAAAACGAAAGATGCCTTAGATTCTTTTAATTCTTCTTTGTCAATAGCAGATAAATCCCATCCACCTTTCTCCATAGACTCTAGAAATTTTTCGCCGTATTTTACAATACCAGCCTCAATCATTTCCCTCATTAAGTCATTTCCTTCTCTAGTTCTTTCACCAACACCAGCAAACACTGAAAGTCCACCATGGCCTTTTGCAATGTTGTTAATTAGCTCTTGAATCAAAACTGTTTTACCAACACCAGCACCACCAAACAAACCAATTTTACCACCTTTTGCATAAGGCTCAATTAAGTCAATTACTTTAATTCCAGTAAATAAAACTTCTGTAGCAGTTGATAAATCTTCAAACTTTGGCGGCTCTCTATGTATAGAGGATCCGTCTTTTCCTGTTTTAGGAAGGTTTCCAATTCCATCAATTGCATCACCAACAACATTGAATAAACGACCTTTAATGGCATCGCCAATTGGCATTTGAATAGGAGTACCCATAGCAGTTACTACAGCGCCTCTTTGCAAGCCTTCTGTAGAATCCATTGAGATTGTTCTTACCGTATTTTCTCCAACGTGAGTTTGAGTTTCTAGTATAACTTTCTCGCCATTTGGCTTAGTTACTTCTAGTGCATCTAAGATATTAGGAAGTACTGCGTCTGCAGCGTCAAAACTAACATCTACAACAGGGCCGATGATTTGAGTTATTTTTCCAGAGTTTGTTGACATTTCTTATAATTTATAATAATAAAATTGTATCCAAATTTTAGGCTGCAAAAGTACTGCTTTTTTCTATTTATTGGAAAGCTTTTTTGCTCTTTTTATTTTGCTAATTTTGAGTCTTCTATAATGAATGATTAAGCTTTAAATTCAAAAATTAATATTTTCTCTACGTGAAGGTTTACCATGGGATTGATAGTTTCGTTAAGCGAAACAAGGCTGTAGTTACAACAGGAACGTTTGACGGAGTGCATATTGGCCACCGAAAAATTTTGAACCGCTTGATAGAAGTTGCCCAAAAAAATGATGCAGAAACAGTTCTGCTCACTTTTTTTCCTCACCCACGTATGGTGCTTAATCCAGATTCTGATTTACAGCTTTTAAATACGATTGATGAAAAAGTTAAATTGCTAGAAAAAGCGGGAATAGAACATCTCATAATTCATCCTTTTACAAAAAAGTTTTCAAGAATTAGCTCTCTCGAATTTGTAAGAGATATTTTAGTTAATCAATTAGGAACTAAAAAACTTGTCATTGGTTATGACCATCATTTTGGTAGAAATAGAGAAGGCTCTTTTGAGCATCTGATGGAGTTTGGACCATTATATGGGTTTGAGGTTGAGGAGATTCCAGCTCAAGAAATCGAAGATGTAAATGTAAGTTCAACTAAAATTCGAAATGCATTATTGTCAGGAGACATACAAACGGCTATGCATTATTTAGGCCAGCCTTACAGTTTGACCGGCACGGTTGTTAAAGGGCAGCAATTGGGGAGAGAATTGGGTTTTCCAACAGCAAATTTAAAAATTGACAAGCACTATAAATTAATTCCAGCACATGGTGTTTATGCTGTTTATGTAAAATTTTCAGGTCAAAAATACCATGGAATGATGAACATTGGATTTCGTCCGAGTATTTCAGACCAAAAAGATCAGCTAACTATAGAAGTAAACATTTTTGATTTTAATGACATGATTTATGGGCAGACTATTCAAGTAGAGTTGATGCAACGTATTCGAGATGAGAAAAAGTTTGAAACTAGAGAATTGTTAACTCAAGCAATTAGAAATGATCAACAACGAGTAAAACAAATTCTAAAATGAGAGTTTTTATTTTTCTATTGATTTTGCCGTTTAGCCTTTTAAGTCAGGAAATTGGAGAAAGAGATTATGTGTTTACAAATTTAAAACATGCCTTAGAGCGTCCTGAAATTGTATATCGCTTAGATTTATCGAAAAATAAATTACTTGAATTCCCAAACTCCATTTTTGAGTTTAAAAATCTTGAATACCTTAATTTAAGTAAAAATAAAATCTCACAAATCCCATTGAAGATCGATAGTCTTTCGCAATTAACTGAATTGGACTTATCTAAAAACAAGATAAGTCACTTACCTTATCAAATGGGTCACTTACAATTTTTAGAGGTACTAACTCTAAATAACAATACCATAAAAAAAATTCCCAAGGAGTTTTCTAAACTAAGCGCATTAAGAAGATTAGATTTATGGTCTAATGAGATTAAAGAATTCCCAGATTCATTTGGTGAATTAAGTCAACTAGAATTATTGGACTTAAGCGGTATGTTAATTTCAAGAGATTTAGAAATAAAGTTGAGGAATTGGTTTCCTGAAACTGTAATCAGAATCTCAAACGCTTGTAACTGCAAGTACTAAAACTTAAGGTTCAGCCCAATCATGTAATTCCGTAATGCCTGAGGATAATAAAAATTTTCTGTAATTGATTTACCTACAATATAAGTGTAGGTATATCCATTTGCGCTATATGCTTCAGAAAAAATATTATTAACTCTTGCCATAACTTTAACTTCTCGAATGGTTTTTGATGGTATTTTAAATTCAATTCTCAAATCATTAACAAAATACGCATCCAATTTTCTGTTTTTATTTGAAGTATTGTCTAAATATTGTTCACCTACATATCTGGATTGAAAACCTATTTCAATTACTTTGCTTGGATTAAATACCAATTCTCCATTGGCAATTATGGAAGGAGAAAATGCAATGTCGGTTGTGCCCTTGTTTGTTGACCGTATATCAAATCCATTGGTATAATCATAAGTTAATTCTGTAAAAGATTCTATTTGATTTTGACTTAGAGTGATGTTGGCTTGATATTTCAATTTTTTGGTAAATGCATAAGCTCCAGTTAACTCAATTCCTCTTCGATAACTAGACTTTACGTTTTTTCGAATGGGTGAACCCACATCATTAAGTTGGCCTGTGTTTATCAATTGGTCTTTATACAACATATAGTAAAGGTTAATTCCAAGTAAATGCTTTTTCCCTTTGTTTTCGTAACCTATTTCAATATTTTGAAGTTGTTCAGCTTTGTTTGCCAGACTGTCTTGGTCGATTAAATCAGATCTGTTTGGTTCGCGATTTCCAATGGCAAATAACAAGGAAAACGTATTTTTTTCATTCAGCAAATAATTCAATCCAAGTTTGGGATTAAAGAATTGATAGTTTTCTTGAACATCTATCTTTCTTTGGTCATTGTCAACACCTTTGCTTTTGTAAGTTATAAATCTAGCTTGAAGATCAACAAAAGCTATTATTTTTTTATTGACTTGATAACTGGCCTTTAAATAGCTGTTTGCGTCAGTTTTGGTGCTGCTGTTCAAATAGTAATTTTGTCTAGGAAAACTATTAGAAGAAAATTCAGCCCAAATAATCTCGCCAAAATGATCTCCCTCATATTGATTTGCACCACCTCCTAAAGTAAATTTTAGTTTGTGATTTGGCTTATATAATAAGGAGTATGTAAAACCATAAAAATCATTTTTAAGCCACCTTCTTCTGATTAAGTCAGTTGATTCAATTGTATCTGCAGCTAAATTGATGTTGTTTAAATTGTAATCTGAAAAGTCTTGATCTTCTTTAAACTCCTCATAATAGCCTTCTCCATGTGTATAATGAAGAGAAAGGTTGGCTGTAAGCTTTTCTGAGAATTGATGCGAAAAATGCAGTTGATTGTGGTCTTGCCCATATTGGTCAACCTGGTTGTCATATAAATAGTGATTGTATCTTCGATCTGAGTTTCTAAGGTTATTGGCAATTTTATCGGAAAAACCCTCATTGTTAATTGTGTTTTCAAGGGCATTTAAATCGTTATTAATTCTTGCTTCAGGCGTTCCGTACCACGATTGATACGTTGTTTCTCTTCCTCCAAAAATGATAGCTTTGATTATGGTCTTTTTACCATAATATGTTCCCGATAAAAAGTAGGAACCTAAATCGGAGCTTGCTCGGTCTATATAACCATCAGAGTTTATTTTAGAAAGGCGGCCTTCCATAGCAAACCTATTGTTGATTAAGCCTGTGCCGACTTTAACGGTGTGTTTTCTTGTGTTAAATGAGCCGTACGAATTATTGATCTCTCCAATACTTTTTTTAGTCAACCCATCAGTTTGCATGTTAATCGATGCCCCAAAAGCACCAGCACCATTAGTTGAAGTGCCTACTCCACGTTGAATTTGAATATTCGATAAAGAAGACGCTAAATCTGGCATATTTACCCAGAAAACTCCATGAGATTCTGAGTCATTAATCGGAATCCCATTTAAAGTGATGTTTATTCCAGTTGGGTCAATACCTCTTATTCGAACTCCAGTATATCCCACGCCTGCTCCAGCATCTGAAGTTGTTACAACTGATGGGGTTTGTTGAAGCAAATAAGGAATGTCTGCTCCCATGTTGTTTTCACCAATTTGTTTTGCATTTAAATTGCTTTTTGTCGATGGGTTTTGATCGTTAATTTGAGTTGCCGAAACAATCACTTCTTCTGTTTGAAACTCCTTTGGGCTTAGGAATATTCTTATATTTTCGAGATTTTTATCGCTTAAAGCAAATGTGTCATTTTCGTAACCTATAAATGAAATAATGATGTTTGAATGGTCGGATTTAATACTATTAAATTGGAACGAGCCCTCTGCATCTGTGAAAGTTGCATAATAACTGTTCTCAATAAAAACATTTGCCCCAGATAAAACCTCTTGATTTGATTTGTCAAAGACTTTTCCAGAAATTCTGTTTTGTGCAAAAAATAAACATGGGCTTAATGCCAAAATAAAAAACAACGACTTTTTCATAATAATGAATTAACCTATTATTGAAAAACTTGGGGTTATTTTTCGTGTAAACAAATATATTTATGTAGCACAAAATGTGCTTGTTCTTCTCCCTGCGTCCGCATTATCGGCATCAGGTTCAAAGGGTGTAATCTCAGCCTGTTTTTAATTTTACTTTCGTAAAAAAGGCACCCCAAAAGAGATGAAGCAAACTTAGATATTTATTCTTGAATTAATTCTTTCTAAAGCATTTTTAAATCGAATTTCACCTATTCCATTTACAATTCCAAGAAAGTTAACATTGTCTATAAGCAAGTCAAAAAAAGTATCAAATATTTCAATACGGTCTTCAATTTTAGGGCGCTCTCTATAAACTCCTGCCTCATATGGCAAATCAGGTTCAGTCAAAAGATAGTGGGTCTGTATATAGTCTGGTTCATATTGGTAAATTTCTTTCAAAGTATAACCATATTTTATTTTTGACCAAACTTGGATGTCAATATTGCTGGTGTCAGCGATTATAAGTTGATTGGCTTTTTGAATAGCTTTTTTTTCACTTTCTAACTGACCCTTTGCAATACATGCCAAATCATTAATGGTGTATTTTCCATTTTGTTTTGATAGGTATGTTCTAGCATATTCCAAAACCAAAGGCTCTTTAAAATACGCAGCTAATTCAAGAGCTAAACTCGATTTACCGCTCGATTCAGGACCAACAATGGCAATAGTTTTAATCATGATTCAATTGTTTTTTCCAAGAGATATAGCCACTTATTGCAATGATAGTGTAAATTAAAAAAAGCAAAGCAGTAAGCTGTAGGCCTTTGTAAAAATACATGCTTATAGCAACAATATCAACTGCTATCCAGATTAACCAATTTTCGATCTTACGTTGTATCACTAGAATAGTTGCTATAATGCCGAACACCGTAGTAAAAGCATCTAAATAGGGTAGTGAAGCATCGGAAAAATGTGTAGCAAAGGCAGCAAGAAGTATTGTAATGCTTATACCCAATGCAATTAACTTCCAGAACTCCCTTTTATTCATTGAAAATATCTGAAGGATATTATCTTCTGTGTTGTTTTTCCAACTAACCCAACCAATAACCGACATCAGGAGGTAAAATAAATTGATGATTACATCAAAATAAAGTTTAAATTGAAAACAGATATAAACATATACTGCACTGCTAATAAAACCAAACAAAAAGCACCAATAATTACTTCTAGCAGCCAACCAAACATATATGATTGCCGTTATAACTGCAATGGCTTCTAATAAAAAATCTAAGTTAGGATGTTGTATTTGTTCAAAAAGTGAATCGAACATTTATTGATTGATTTCGCTCAACAGCTCCCCGAGGGCTAAACAAAAAGAGTCGTCTTGTTCAAAAGCATTTCCAACAACAATAACATCAGCACCTGCATTCCAAGCAGTTTTAGCTTTTTCCAGCGTGTTTATTCCTCCGCCGATTAGCAGAGGATTTTTAGTGTATTCTTTTACCTTGCTGATCATTTCGGCGCTCACTGGATTTTTAGCTCCGCTTCCACCGTCCAAATAGAGAACTTGCATTCCCATGTATTCGCCAGCTAATGCAGTGCAGGCAGCAATTTCAGCTTTGTTAGCAGGTATTGGTTGTGAATTACTAATGTATGATGCTGTTGTTTGTTCTCCAGAATCGATTAGTAAGTATGCCGTTGAAATTATTTCAAGATTTGTTTTTTTCAAAAATGGAGCAGCAACAACTTGTTGTCCAATCAGCATTTCGGGGTTTCTACTTGACAAAAGTGAAAGGAATAAAATGCCATCAGCATGCTTGCTGATTTGCGAGCTGCTACCAGGAAAAATAATAATTGGAATATCTGTTTTCTGTTTTAATTGACTAATGGTGTCATCCATATTACCATCGGTTAAAAGACTGCCTCCAACCAAAAAAAAACTGACTTGTGCTAGTTTTGCATTCTTGCAAATGGATTGGATATACTCATCTGAGGATTTATCTGGGTCTATTAAAACAGCTAATTGCTTCTGATTAGCTTTAGCAGTATTTTGTATTTTATTTATGATGCTCTTATTCAATTCAAATCAGATAAGTTGCGAAATTAAGAATTCACAGTGTAAGCTAATGAATAATCATCAATAATTTCTAAGTTTAAACGAAGTTCGTTGAAATAGTTATCTGTTTTTATTCTTCCAACAGCTGTCATTGTTTTTTTACAAAAGGTTACAACCTCTATGTTTTCTTTCAAAAAAATATCGTTTTTTCCATAAACTTTAAAGAGGGCTTCTTTGATAGACCAGTATAAAGTTAAAGTCTTTACATCGCCTGGGTCAATTTTTTCTAACTCTTGAGGGCTTAGAAATTTTTCTTTTATGCGAATTATTTTATTAGATAAATGTTGAATATCAATTCCGTTATTGATATCATTATTCAAACTGAGGGCAATCATCTCATGAGAATGAGAAATAGAGATGTTGGTTGAATTATCAGATAAATGTGGTTTGTGTTCTTGATCATATACAATCTCAATGGGTTTACCCAAAAATTCAATTAATGTCGATCGTACTGTTAGCCATTCAATTTTGCGTTTAATATTTTTAATTCGCCCTAGTGGGGAAAGTTCAATCTTGTTTTTCTCTAAAAGGGAAAACAATTTATCAAAATGATTGTAATTAACCTTAGCAATTAAAACATGATGATTCCGAGTAATTGATTTCAATATCATTTAATTGTAAATATATAAATACTAGGATTCTTATCTTTAATTGGTAAATTTGCCGTCCCAAAAATAAAAATAATAAATATGAGTACAACATCTGTTGAGTACATACCTTATAAGGTAAAAGATATTTCCCTAGCAGAGTGGGGAAGAAGAGAAATTGAATTAGCCGAAGCAGAAATGCCAGGATTAATGTCTCTTAGAGAAGAATATGGAGCATCTCAACCATTAAAAGGCGCAAGAATCGCCGGTTGTTTGCACATGACCATTCAAACTGCAGTTTTAATTGAAACTTTAGTTGCTTTAGGAGCTGATGTTACATGGTCATCTTGTAATATTTTCTCGACTCAAGATCACGCTGCTGCTGCTATTGCTGCTGCTGGTATTCCAGTTTATGCTTGGAAAGGAATGACCGATGAAGAGTTTGATTGGTGTATAGAACAAACGATTTTCTTTGGCGAAGATAGAAAGCCATTAAATATGATTTTAGATGATGGTGGTGATTTAACCAACATGGTTTTTGATTTATATCCTCAATTAACTGCTGGAATAAATGGTTTGTCTGAAGAAACTACAACAGGTGTACATCGTTTATACGAAAGAGAGAAAAATGGAACTTTAGTAATGCCTGCAATCAACGTAAATGATTCAGTAACAAAATCTAAATTCGATAACAAATACGGTTGTAAAGAATCATTAGTTGACTCAATCAGAAGAGCAACTGATATTATGATGGCTGGTAAAGTTGCTGTAGTTGCTGGTTACGGCGATGTTGGTAAAGGATCTGCTGCTTCATTAAGAGGTGCTGGTGCACGAGTAATTGTGACTGAAGTGGATCCAATTTGTGCTTTACAAGCTGCAATGGATGGCTTTGAAGTTAAAAAAATGGACAATGCTATTCCTGAAGTTGACATCATAGTTACTGCTACTGGAAATAAAGACATTATTAAAGGTCGTCACTTTAAAATGATGAAAGATAAAGCCATCGTTTGTAATATTGGACACTTTGATAATGAAATAGATGTTGCCTTTTTAGATGATAATTATGGCTCAACTAAAGTTGAAATTAAACCACAAGTTGACAAATATACCATTGACGGAAAAGATATTATTCTTTTAGCTCAAGGGCGTTTAGTGAACTTAGGTTGTGCAACTGGCCATCCTTCATTTGTAATGTCAAACTCTTTTACAAACCAGACATTGGCTCAAATTGAATTGTGGACAAATAAAGATGCTTACGAAAACAAAGTATATACTTTACCGAAGCATTTAGATGAAAAAGTAGCTTATTTACACTTAGCTAAAATTGGCGTTGAGTTAGAAGTGCTTTCTCAAGATCAAGCGGAGTATATTGGAGTAACAGTTGAAGGGCCATATAAGCCAGAATACTATAGATATTAATTCGCTTAAAAACGGATTATAACTACAAAAGAAGCCGTCTCATTGTAAAAGTGAGGCGGTTTTTTCGTTTTAGTTTTTATTGAGTTGATTATTTACTGTTTTTAGGTTAGCTGTTAAAAAGGGTCTTTTTCATGCCCTTTTCTTCTTGATATTATGAGCTAAAGCATGCAATCCGAACTCTATTTCTGCTTTTTCTATTCCTTTTAATGTAAATCGTTTAAAGTTTCGATTACTTTTTATGTGAGCAAACAC
>JABFGJ010000004.1 GCA_013112545.1 Bacteroidota bacterium | reverse complement strand
TCCGATTAGGAATACCCCAAGGACAAGCGTATGCATGGAGTAGGACAAGAATGGGAGGATGGGCAGTAGCTCAGAGTCCAATTTTAGGAACTACAATAACAATCGAACGGTTGAAAAAGAGAGGTTACATTAGTTTGGTCGAATACTACAAACGTTGATGCATCATTATTGAACCGCCGTATACGAGACCCGTACGTACGGTGGTGTGAGAGGTGAACTCCGACTAATCCCGCAGGATTAGTCGGAGCCATCTACTCGATTATGGTTATTTTTTCTTGATTTCGTTCATTTTTTCAATTGCTTCGGGTTCTCCTTTTTCAACTGCTTTCTTTAAAAATTCTAGTCCTTTATCTGTCTCTCTGTTCTTTATTAAGAAGTCTGCATAATGATATTCTAAAAGGTCAACCGAGTCCGTGATGGATTCAAAAGACTTTATAAAATAGTCATCTGCTTTATTCGTATCTCCTTTGGCTTGATAGTAAAGGGCAAAATTTCTATACGTGTATGCAAAATCATTATTTTCTGTTTCCATTGCTTTATCAAGCCATTCTTTTCCTTCTTCCAATTTTCCTAATTGGATGAGTGCATATCCTAGATTGTCGTACGCATATCCATAGTCTGGAATTATCTGAATAGATTTTTTTAAGTAGAATACACTTTGTTCATAATTTTTAATCCTGATACTGTAATAGCCCAAGTTGTTGTAAACATCAGCTTTCAATACATCATCATTTGTCAGGAAAAGTATTTTTTGCAGATTGGCAATTGCTTCTTCAAAGTCGTTCTTTAAATAAAGGTCGTAAGCCGTTTTAAACAATTCATTTGATTCGAGTTCTTGCTTATCATAAAGTTCATTTGGGTTGTCGTTTAAGTATTTTATTGCTTTTCCAAATTGTCTTTTCAAATCACTTGGCAAATCATCTTTCCATTTTGGTGTGTCTTGCTCGATTAATTTTGAATATGTTGCAAGGGCAAATGCCATTATTTCATTTGGCATTTCTGCAATGTAATTCCATTTTGTTTCCCAAAATCCATCATCAACTCTACCTGTGTCTTTTAGGTTTTGAGAAAGTAAAACTCCAAAACCAAAATATATTCCTGCCAAGTATATAAACAAGTCTGTGTCATCACCTGTGTCGTATTGGAGTTTATTGTCTGTAAGTTTGATTCTGATAAATTCATAAACCAAACTATGAATTAGTCTTTTGGGGTGTTTATGAAGGCTGTTCGCTATATAGATTCTATATTTACCGTCTTCAATTTCCAATTCTGTTTCAAATGGTTTTCCTTCGATTTCGTAGGGCATACCATAAGAATCTCTAATGTCGTTAACGACTTCAAAAGATATCTTCTCTTCTTGAATTTGAAGTAGTGAACACAAGTCTTCAATGATATTTTCAATTGAAACTTTGTCGCTTTTAAAGGTCTTTGGAAAATAGTTTTCTGAAAGAAGGATTTGTTCACTTTCTCGGTAAGGATAGCCAAAAACTTTGATTAACCACCTAAAGTTATCTTCAACCCAAAGTCTGTCAGGCTCGGTTATCCGAAACGTGTCATTTTCCTTATTTTTCAAGAACCCGAATAGTTTCATTGTATCGTTTTAAAATTAACCATAACACCCGAATAAAGCGAAAGGTACGTTTATTCACCTTATGTGATGCTGTTGTTTTTTCAAATATAAGCTATCTAGCGGATTTTTAATGCATCATGCCAAAATGAACAGTTATACAGCACAATTTTAGCTTCAAATAATTGAGCTAAGTACTTTCTTAATTGCCTAATTCTTCCACCGAGTTTCTTTCCATGCTTGTTGTTCTTCTTTGTTTAGGAATGTCCATGCGACTATTCGGGTCGATTTATTAGCTGTTCCCATGGAAATGGTTTTTATGGTTTTTAGTCCCATATTTTCCAAAGCTTTATAGATTCCCTTTAAATTTGATTGCTTAGAAACCAAGGTTGAAAACCAAAATGAATTTTTAGAAAACTGTTGACTCTCTCTAATGATATTCTGAATAAAATGATGCTCTCCTCCTTCACAAATTAACTCACTGCTTATTCCTGCAAAGTTGAGCTTGGGTGATTTAACTCGTTTCCCTGTTAAGTTCTTAATTTTTCTCTGTGTTCCTTTTTTAGCTGCTTCTACTGATGCATGAAAAGGTGGATTGCATATCGTAACATCAATTTTTTCAACAGTTGCTATGATTCCCTCAAAAATTGCATAGGGGTTCTCTTGTAGCCTGAAACTCATTTTATCTTTTAGACTCGGGTTTAATTGAGCAATTTCCTTGGCGTTTTCTAAAGATTTGGGATCAATGTCACTTCCTATAAAATTCCAATCATATTCTGTCACTCCAATAATCGGATAAATGCAACTTGCTCCTACTCCAACATCTAAACAATTAATTTGATTTCCTTTGGGCATTAAGCCAAAATTACTATCCTTCAATAAATCTGCTATGTAGTGTATGTAATCAGCTCGACCCGGTATAGGAGGACATAAATTTTCTTCTGGAAAATCCCAATGCTTAATTCCATAATAATGGTTGAGTGTAGGGCTTTGTTTAAAATTTTAACCGCAACAGGGTTGGCAAAATCTATGGAATCAAGGCCATATTTATTTGGTTTTACTTGTTTTTTCAATTCAGGATTTGAGCGAATTAACGCGTTCAAATCATACCTTTCTCGATTTCTATTTCGAGCATGTAATCTTGATTTTTCATGTTGGTTTTTTTCTGATGACATGTTATACCTATAAAATTTTAAAATAATCGATAAGAACTAGAATTCGTTTTAAGTATAAGTTCATAGAACTTAAGCATACTGTCAGACAAACTTCGACCTATGAAATTCTATTGGGTTTGGCTCATTTTGAACCTTTCCATCATTACATACTTAAAGCAATTACTCGCTTTTCAATGCTTCGAAAAAAACAATTCCTGATTTAGAAATGAAATCCTTTTAACCTAAAGTTTCTAAGGCAAGTATTTTCTAGCTTCTGGCAAATAGGCTTCTATATCTGTAATTCTCCTTTCATCGCTAGGATGTGTGCTTAAAAACTCAGGTGGTGCTTCTCCACCTTTTCCGGCTGCCATTCTTTTCCAAAAATCAACTGCTACTCCAGGGTCATATCCTGCCATAGCCATAAACACCAACCCCATTTGGTCGGCTTCAGATTCATTCATTCTAGAAAATTTTAAAATTCCCAATTGAGAACCCGCACCAACGGCAGTCATAAATAAGTCTTGAGCCATTTGAGGTTTTTCGCTTATCAAAACTGAAAGCGCCATTCCCCCGCCTTGTATCACCAATTGCTGACTCATTCTTTCGTTTCCATGTCTGGCAACAGCATGTGCTATTTCATGCCCCATAACGGTTGCAATCCCTTCCTCACCTTGGCAAATGTCTAATATGCCAGTATAAAACATCACTTTTCCTCCTGGCATACACCAAGCATTTACCGTCTTTTCTTCTACGACATTAAACTCCCAATTAAATTCACCTAAACGATCTTTAAAGCCATTTTCAGCTAAATATTTATTGACTGAGGCAGCAATCTTGGCTCCTACTTTTTTAACCATCTGTGCTCTAGGATCCGAATCCGGTAAAGGTGGTGTCTCCTTCTTTACTTGTTCGTATTGCGTTGCGCTCATTGTTGCCATCTGACTAGTTGGCACAATTTTCATTTGTTTTCTACCAGTAACTGGAACTTTGCTACACTGCACTAAAAAAAGTACAAGAGCTAGACTTAATAATCCTTTTCTCATTTAATTTCTACAGATAATTTTTGAATTTGTAATGCTGTTAATAGGGGTTTTAATTTATCAAAAGATCCGCTTTTCACTACGCATTTCCCATTGTAATGAACAATGTAAGCGCATTGCTCAGCCTGAGTTAACTCATGTCCACAAATGGCAATTAAGCAATCAATAACATGGTCAAAGGTGTTTACATCGTCGTTGAAAAGGATTAATTGCCTTTCCTCTACGAGTTCTTTTGCGGTTTCTAATATCGTTTCTTCTTTGATTATCATTTGTTTATCTATTGTTTAATCTCGCTGCTTCAGCAAGGCTAATTCTATTTCCTTGATAATAGGCTACAACAAACGCATCACTGATTGTTTTGTTTATAGATTCTTTTAAATTATTAGCGTCCACTGCATTGTCAAACTTGCCAGAATTATATCGGATTAGCCCGCTTGCTAATACTTTCACATTTAATGGTTGAAACGCATCTAATTTTCCTTTTGGAACTGGTTTAGAGAATACGCCAATTTGTACTGTATAATACACACCGCTAATCGTTTCGGCATTGACTACAGGTGCTACCGTGGTTGCATTAAAACTTTGAGGTAAATTCTCTTTGCTTCCGCTTGCAGATGTTCTAACATTGCTTGGCGTAGCATTATTTAGATTAGATGAACCTGAATTTCCAGTTGCATCACTCAAGCCCGCTGCACTATTGTCTTGGTTTCTAGCTTGGCTTATGCTGATTCTTTTACCATTTAAAAAAGCAACTACAAAAGCATCTGGATAACCTAATTTTCTAATTTCATTTCTTGCAAATACAGCTTCACGCTCAATTACAAAAACTCCTGCAGTATATCTAGTAATTCCATTGGGCACTTTCTCGGCCATTAAAGGAGCAAAACCTTTAAATAAATTTTGAGCGATGGGGTTTCTAAAGGCTCCAATTTGTACTTTATAAACCAAACCTTCTGGCATAGTTGGATCAACTGGTATAGGTTTTTCAACACTATAAGCTGACTCATTTGGAGCTAGTTTTACAAAGATGGCTTGTTTAACTACACGTGGCAATACATCTATATTAGAAGGTAAGTTTTTCAATGTAGTTGAAGGAATTGGCTTTAAAGGGCCTGTATTAGAAGCTGTATTCCTATTCCCAGTTGCATTTGTTCCTCCGCTAGTTCCTGAGTTTGTTCCAGTTTCATTACTAATGCCCGAATCTCTATTGTTTGTAGTGTTGGGTCTATTTGCATTATCTTGTCTTAAACCAGGCAAATTGTTAGTTTCCAAACTGTTTTCACTGGCATTAAATTCTCCTCCTCCACTAGTTGTTGCATTTACATTGCCTGCAATTAAATCACTAGCCAAGGGCTCAGCACTAATGTTTTTACTTGCAATAATCTTAATCTCATTTTGTTTAATTGGATCTAAATTTGCCAAGGCCGAATTCATAGCATTTTCGCTGCTTACAATTAAGAAGTTCTTAATTTTTATGATGCTGTTGATGGAATCTATACTCGTTTGAATTGCATTAGCTCTTTGGTCGATTACATCTGCCGATTTAATTAAACGCTCTTTTTCAGTTGCATCAGTTTCTTCACTTGCTGTTTCTCTAATTGAGTTAGATTCAGCAATCAATTGTTTTTTCTCTTCAGCTAAATTCAAAGCTTTTTGATATTCAATCTCGGCCGATTTTAATGCTCTTTCACGTTTGTTCGCATTGTCTAAATATGTTTTATATGCAGGTGAGTTAATTACATTAGCTTTTCTCGCTTCACTGATTTCAACCGTATCTATAGCTATGGTATTTAGATCTGTAACAGATGCAGGCTTAATGATATTGGAAACTATTTCGTCATCTTTAGAATCTAATTGACTTGCTCTTAAATAATACTGCTCTGCTAATTTGGAAGTTCTTTCTTTTTCGCTTTTTATTTCACTAAGTTGATTTTCAACTTGAGCTAATTCTTCACCGCTTAGATTTGCTTTTTTAGCAGTAAGGCTTGCTTCTTCTGCATTTAAACTTTCAACCACTGCATTCAATGAATCGCCTTTGCTTCTGGCAAGATTAGAATTGTTGATTTGTAATACTTGAGCATCGTTGATTGCAACAGCTTGCTCTGTTACAGCTATCGCTGCATTGATATCATAAACATTCCCAATTGGATTTTCAACGTATTCTTTATCAACAATTTTTAATTTTTTTAATGCGCTTTCTTGTTTTGCTAAAGCCAACATTTCAAAATCATAGGCCTTTTGCAAGTCTGCTTGTTTTTTAGACAATCTATCATCGTTGTTGACCGCAGCTTTTAATTCCAATGCTGAGTTATAATACACTTGAGCCTCATCGGCTAATAATTTTGCAATATCTAAATTACTGGATTCGAATCCTTCTCCGTAATTGTCTGCATTATTTATCAATGAAGCATTTCGTTGAAATTCAGCAGCATTAACCTTAGAATAAACTTGGGCAGCCTCTATTTGTTTTCTTTCGCTCGCTCTTTCATATTCTGATGCTTTTTCAAAGGCCTCATTTCTTGCATCTACTGTTGGTAAAGCATATGCTCCTGCTCTAGTTTCTTGAGCCAATTTACCATAAGTAGCTGCTTGAGCTATAGATTTTTTAGCCATAGATAATGTAGGTCTTACATTCCCATTTCCATAATTAAACTCCTGATTAAAATCTAAGCTTGTAAAATTCTCAGGAATAATTGAGTTCTCATCTACTTGGCTAACATCTATGTCTTCCAACTTAATTGGAGCTTGATTTACTCGATTTAAGTTTGATGCATTACTTGTTACATTGGTATTTGCCGTAGTAACGTCATTTGAGTTGGCTGCAATTTCATTGCTTAATGCTAATTTCTCTGCTTTAAGGTCATTTATTTGAACTAGCAAACTCTCCATTTCAGCGTTTATGCTTGCTTCGTCTTCAGGGTTTGCTGTCGCTAATTGGTTTTCAGATTCGCCAAGCTTGTGGTCTAACTGATTAATCCAATCGTTGTAAAGCTCTATTTTTTTAGCGTTTCTCAAGTCTTCATCCGCTATGGAATTTGATGAATTGATTTTGCCCTCAAAGTCTTTGTTTATCTCTGATATGCTATTGTTGCTGTAAGTTGCAATGTTTGATTCGTTTGCGTCTAATTGGTATTCATTTTCCTTTTGCTTGCGGTCTTCAAGTTCAGCTATCGAAGTGTTTTCGGCAGAATTAGGCAAAGCAGCTAAACTAGCAGCATCTTTATTAAATGCTAACTGATTGTTGTCTCTGTAGCTCTTTATTTCACTTACAATATTTTCTTTTTCAGTTTCTGAAATAGAAGCAATAGCTGTTTTGTCAGTTTCTTTCCAAGTATAATCTAGATTTTCTAATTGCTCTAACTCTACCTGTAATGCCGACTCATCTTGCAAAGCACTGTTGTATTGCTGGTTGATGGTATTAATTTGATATTCTAAATCTTTTTTATCAAGTTGATAATCACTTATTTGCTTGTCAATTTCTGTTTTACGAGCGGCATTAGCTGTCGTTTTTTCAGTTTCTAAAGCTGAAATTTGATTTTCTAAATTTGCTTTATCTGTTTCAAAAGCACTTTTTTTGTTTGAAATACTAGAAAATCGTTCTGCCGTAAACAAAACTTTCTCTTGTAATTCTGTTTTTTTATCTTGGATGTATTCTGCTACTGTGGGCGATTTTTCATAGGTATTCTTAACAGCATTAAAGGTTAAATCGGCATCAGCTAATTCATTAGAACTCACTTTCTGTTTTGCGGAGTTTAGTTTCTGCTGATTTTCATCGATTAAATCTGTTCTACTTTCTAGCTCTTTAGCTAAACCCAAAGCATAGGCCGATTGCAATGCAAATCGTTTGGCTTCTTCCTCAGTAAAAGTAATTTGCTCTTCGTTTGCTGTATTATCGTTCTTTAAATCTTCTAATTGACTGAATAAATTATTCGCTTCTGATTTTAAACGCATAGCATCTTGATAGGCAAAATTTTCAGCTGCTTTAGATTCGCTTTTTTGTTGTTCCAGTTTACTTGTTAAACTTTCAATTTCAGTGTTTAAAGTTGATGCATTTAAAGCATTTGAGCTAGCAGTATTATCAGTTTGATTACTCGATGTATTGTTTGCATTTAAATTTGTTTCACTTCCCTCGCTACCTTGTTCTCGATTTGTAGTATTTTCTGAGCTTGTTTGATTAATATTTTCAGCTATTGCTTTGTTCCCAGATTCTATTGCCAGAATTTCCTGAGCATTTAAGTTAACATCTAAGCTGGCTTTTTTTCGCAACAATTCAGAGGAAATTTGTGGGCCACTTGTATTGATCGGCTTTGCAGATCCGTCAAAAATATTTTTAATAACCAGTTGCTGCGCTTCACCTTCACCTACTAATCTCAATTCTTGTCCTAAAACAGCATATTCAGATTGCTCAGGGACAGTTACAGTACCTGTATGCAAAGGCGCATCTGCAGTAGTTTCAATGTTGAACTTATAAGTTCCTCCATTTTCTGCAATTTCTACTTGATAATTTCCATTTGCATCGGTTTCATAGACTCCTATTGTTTGATTGCTTTCTTTATCAATGACTGTAATTTTTGCTTTCTTAGCGCTTGGATTGTTTTCAGCAATAAACGAACCTTGAATAATTGCAAAGTCTGGAGCTTTTTTCTCAACTTTTACTTTATAAACAGTCAATTTTCCAGCCTCGTTGGTTCTATTTGAAGCAAAAAAGGCTAAGGCTTTATCTTCGTCCGTAATAAATAATACATCATCATCGGCAGAGCTAAAAGCAAAATCTAAATTCACTGGGGCTGTCCAATCATTAATGCTGTTGTCAAAAGTGGATTGAAACAAATCGTATCCTCCCATGCTTGAGTGTCCTTTTGAGGCGAAATACAATGTTCTGCCATCAGGATGAATAAAGGCATAATTTTCATCGTAAGGTGTATTAATAGAGCTTCCTAAATTAACAGGGTCACTCCATTTGCCACTTCCTAATTGCACCACTTTAAAAATATCTCTTCCTGCTTCGCCTTTATTTCCATAAGAAGAATAATAAACTTCCTTCGCACCTTTTGGTAAATAAATAATGGATTTTTCGCCATTTTTCTTATCGTATTTCGACATAAAGTCTTCAGGTTTAGAGATTATATTACCATCTATGCCTTTCAAATCATAAATTCGATAAAAATCACTTTCTCCTATTACTTGTTTGTCTAATACTTGTACATCGTTTATTTTACTGAGTAAATTATTTCCGTTTTTACACATTTCTATTTGCCGTTCAATCTGATATTTTGCTTTATCGGCTGAACTTGCTTTGTTTTTGAATTTCGAATATGCTTTTACTGCTTGAGCAAAATTATAGTTTAAGTGAAATGTTCTACCTAAATAATAAAAAGCTAGAGGATCTACTCCGGGTGTTGAAGTAGCAAACTCAATGAACTTTAAAGGTTTTTCTTTATCCGAATCTGTAGCCAATAGACAAGCGCCATATTTATAATTGTAGTTTGGGTCTTTTGGGTATAATGCTAAAAGTTGAGCAAACAAAGGCTCAGCATCTACCAATTTCTCTTCTTCAAATAATTTATTAGCAGCTTGTTTAAGGTCTTCTTCAGACTTAAATCCATCTTGAGCTGATAAGTTTAATGAAAAAACTAGAAATGATACATGTAATATTAAGATGATACTTCTCATGAAAAGTAAAGGTTATAGGATATTACACAAAGATTTATACTTTCTTTAAAAATACGACTACTTGTCATTTTATTCATCAACATATTTTTGTGCAAAAACGTTAAAATTAAACACTTAAAACAATAAAACGCAGCAAATCTTTAAATACGAATATAAATATTTCTAAATAATATTTCCGAACAGCTTATTTATCAACAATATAGGCTGTTTTTATTTTATAAATCACTATCAAAATCACGCTCAAAATCGCGTTTATCTTTTTCCGTCCCAAACATATATGTAAAAGGCTCCTCTCCTTTTGCATTTTGATACTTTCGTTTATCTCTTTTCAATTCTTTAATTTGAGTATTAAAAACTTCGTTTGAAGAAATTACCTTCATTAAACCTCTTCTGTAGCTGAAAAAGTACCAAGTATTAGCATCGACTTCAAGTAAAATATCAACCAAATCACCGCTTCTCTTTTTGGTTATCATGATTTTTCCATCAACGTATTTGTTAACTTCCTCTTTATTAATATTTGAAATTCCAATTTTGCCAAACGACTTATAAGAGTTAATGTCTTCAACCCAATTTAATTTAACATCGTTCAAAAAGAGCCTTTTGTTAATTTCATCTGGCATCCGTTTTATTTTGCCATTTAAAGTCATTTGAGAAACGAGTTCATCAGCCTTTTCAACTCCTACAATTTCCTTTAAACCTGAAACAAAAGTTTCTCTGCTAAAGTCAGTTGACTGCAAATTAATATTCTCATTGATGTTATCAGCCATTTTTTTGATTGAGTTATCATCAAAAAAGAAGTCAATGGACATGGCTAAATCAAACACAGCAGTATTATCTACTTGATTGTGAACTATATTTCCTGCAGAATTAAACTTTAAGTTTCCAGTTCTTGCTCCAATATCAATCAAGCCATTTCCATACACTTTACAGTCTTTCGTGTTTAACTTCAAGTAATTACCCGACAATGATGGTTCAGCAATTTTTTCTTTGGAAGAAATCACATATTCTTTAGTCTCTTTATTGTAGTTCAGAAAACCATAAGTTGGCAATAAATAGATGTCGCTATAATTTGTTCTACCAGAGAGAAAAGCAGAGTACAAAAAGATAGAATCTACATTCAGGTTAATACTAGTTGCTAGCACAGCGTCTGAAGAATCCCTCATGTTAGAATCAATGGGAATAAAAATATCCATGGGATTCACTTCTGCTTCAAATTTAAATTTTGGGCGAGCAATAGCATCGCAACTATGCAATATTCTTGATGTTCCATCAAATACTAAAAACTCTTTACCTCCATATAATTTCACTTTTCCATCAAACTCAAAATTTGAGCTTAAACTAAACTCTAAGCTATCTTCAATCTCTCCAACAGCAGTCGTTTGACCTGTAGTATCAACAGAAATGTTGGCAAAATAAATCGGTTGTACTTTTTGATTTTCATCTACATAATCAACATAACCAGAGGAGGTGTAAGATTTTCTTCCAAAAATTTTGGTATTAGCTTGATAAACTTTGTGGTATTCTGTAACACTGTTGGTGATGATTGTTGAATTTACAAGCGGTTCTAGATTCGCCTTTTTTTGTATCGTAAGATCGGTACCAGAATCTGGATAAACTCTAGCATCTGCTGTGTTTATGAACAGAACGTTCTTAGCTTTTATAATATGTCTTCTAGAATCATAACTCGCTAATGGAGCATAAAAAAGCAAACTATCTTGATCAGGATGAGTCGAAATGAATTTAGAACCTTCCATTCTTACATCAGCAGAAATTTGTGTGGTTTTAGAGCTTTTTAAATCAATTTGGCCATTGTCCATATACCATTTAAACTCTTCCATAAAGCAAAGGTATTGATTGATTGGAAACTCAATGGGTTCTGCTTTTCCATTTGATTTGAATTCGGCAAACCTTCCTTTATAATCAACGTGTGCTTTTAGGTTTTTAGTTTTTAATGCAAAAGCTCCAACTATTTCGTTGTCTTTTAAAACAAAATCAGCAGTATCAGCATCAAAAGTTTCGTATTTAAAAAACATTTTTTTAGAACTTAACTCTGCTCTTATGAATTTGTAAACACCATTCCCAGACATAAATGACGGTGTAAGTGTAGTTGTGCCCAGAAATCTTGAGTCTTCATCGTAAAAAATCATTCCCTCATCTGTTGTAGTTGCATACATTACATCTTTATAAGGCAACCACCTCATGTTTGTTTTTTCAGCTTTTACAGGAGGAAATTCTATTTCGCCTTTTTGCTTTTCAACAAAATATTGGTCTGCTAGCGTACGCATCGAATCTGGGTAAAATATAAAATCCTTAGAATAAGTTTTTGAAGTAACGTAATCCAACACTCCATCTCCCCTTAGCCCTTTGTGACTCAATCGAATTTCATTGTCAAATGTTCCCTTTCCTCCATACATTGGATATCCTCCAGCTGGAGTATTTCTAATAAAACCCAATGAGAAATCTTCTTGTAATTTCAATTGTTCTCTAAAGTCTGGAAATATGTCTGCAGAACTAAAAGTTCCGTCAAATTTTAACTGATCATTGCTAAAGTTATCTAAACTATCAATGGTAAATGGGTCAACTTGAAAATAGAAATTACTCTTTTTATAAACCCCTCCTAATATTTCTTTCTTATTATAATAGACATAACTGTTGTCTTTACTATTTAAAATAGGGTATTCTGGAAAATCTTGAAGCCCTGATTTATTGAAAGGATTATCAATTAATAAGTCTCCATTAATATCTTGAATAACCGTTTTTACCGGTTTTAAAATTGGTTTTCCTTCGGCATCTTTTTCTCCAGATAAAGCTTTAATTTGCAAGGAATCAACATTGATTAAATTCACTTTAAATTGCTCATAATCAAAAGAAAATTCTTTTCCATAAAATTCAAATCGACCCGCCTGAATTTTTCCTGCAAATTCAAAAAAGCGATCTCTTTTCATTTTAATCTGACCAGCTGAAGGCCGTATCACCACTTGTTGTGAATCACTCACAACTATTCCATCAATACCATTAATCGATAAGTCAAAGTTCAACAAGTTAATTTTAGCATTGTAGGTTTCTGACTCATTAGAATAGATGCTAATTACATCATAATCAATTTTTCTAGTTTTAGCTAGAACAAAGTCAATTAACTTTTGCTTGATAACGACTAAATCCTTGTCCATATCAAAGGTTGCAAATCCCATATTACTGAGGTAAATCACAAAGTTTTGAGCATCTGGATAATCCATATTCATGTAATATCCCAAACTTCGAATGCTTAATTCGGAAGAATTATTATCGTCAACAAAACGCTTTACCCGAAACAAGGGATTCACATCAGCCTGCCCTCCTATTTTATCAAACAACTCTTCTTTAAAGAAATTGGCTGAAGTAAAAAAAGCATCTGTCTTAGTTCCTCCTAAAAGGTTAGTAAAGGTCAAAATGGGTTCATCTGTTTTCCAATTTAACACTTCAAAATCCATTTCTAAGTTGTGAAATGAATTGGTATAGGGCGTTATGGCAACTCCTTTGTTTTCTCGATACAAGGTCACTAACTTCTGATCGATTAAATATTTAATGTTTAGCCCAGGATGAAAAAGCGAATCTTGTCCAAGGTAAATTCGAACAGAAGCTTCTGTTGAAGAAATTCGGTCGGTTCGGATAGAAAAACTCTCAGAGGCAGCTTTTAAAAATAAAGTGTCATTTCGAATAAATTCTATTATAGCATCCTTTTCTTCATCTCCTCGAGCCAATAATTTAGATCCAACCATAGAAAATCCCGCATCAAAATTAACTCCTGGGGTTATGTTTTCAATGCGAATCCGTTTATCATAAGAATCAAACTGAGGGTAAGAAGCTCGTTCAGGTGTAGAGTTAGCCATAACCTTATCGGTCAGTTTGCCAACTAGCGGTTCATTTAAATAAAAATTATTGTAAAATACAACGGAATCCGCTTCATAGTCAGACTTTCGGGTTTCAATAGTATAATGTGATAACTCGGCATATACTTCGTCGCTTAGTAAATTTGCTCTTGCCCAATTTACAACACCATTTTCTCCATACCACATTTCTTCAGTCGGATAATAAGCACCTTTGGTATTGTATATTTTTAGGCTATCCCTTTTGGCATAGCATACTAAATCAAGTTTTTCAAAGGTAATTTTTGGCAAGCTATCGTAGTCAAAAATATAATTGCTATTATCTGCCGCCCAAGTTGTTGAAGCAGAAGTATAGATGGCATTTTCTCTAAAAAGCCCATTGCAAAACTCTAAGAAATCGGTAAAGTTCTTTTTGCGTTTGTCTTCTAATAAACGATCGATAATTCCTTGCCAAGAGTTAAAACTTGATTCTGTTTGGTCTTCATCAACAACAAAACTGCCAACCGTAAACAGGTAATTTCTAAAATCAGGAAATGCTCTAAGCTTCTTTTTGAGCATTTTATTTGTAGTTGCATAAACACCTTGTCGCTGGTTTTCAGAAAAATATCCCCCATACCAAACATCTTTAAATTGTTTCATGAAATCTTTTCCCTCTTTTCTAGCCTCAACTAAATAAGCCTCCATGGTTTCAAAGAATTCAATTGAGTCTGTTGGGAAGGCTTTAATCGACTGCGATTTAACTTGTGTAGAATTAAATAGCAGCACTAGCAATGTGATAATGGTAAGAAATAGAATTCTGTTGAATCGCATATCAAAGACAAGTTAATTAATGTAAATTAAGTGATTTGGTATCGTTTATCAAAAAAAAAGATCTAGCATTTTTTAAAATGCAAGCAAGACCAGTCTTGTAAAGCATCTGAACTTAGTAGTTTATAGTTCATTTTCTCCATAAATAAAACTAATTCTTCAGCATCAAAAACAAAAAAACCACTCAATAGCAAAGAACCACCTTTATTGATTTTTAAATCATATAAAGGAATATCGCGCAACAAAATATTTTTATTGATGTTGGCTAAAAAGACATCATAAGTCTTATTCATCTGATTTAAAACCTCCGCTCCTCCTAAATAAGGCTTTACCATTAGAGTATCATTTCGCTCTATATTTTCTTGAATGTTTTCAAAAGCCCATTCTTCGATATCAATTGCATCCACTTGGCTCGCTTTCATTTTGGCGGCTAATATTGCCAAAACTCCAGTTCCACTTCCCATGTCTATAACCTTACTACCTTCTATTTTTATACTCGACATCAGTTTCACCATCAATTGAGTTGTAGCATGATGCCCAGTTCCGAAAGACATTTTAGGTTCGATAATTATTTCATGTTTAAAATCACTTTTTGCTTGATGAAATGGAGCACGAATGATACAAAAATCATCGATTAACACAGGTTCAAAAGAATTCTCCCATTTTTGATTCCAGTTTTCTTTTGGAATTTCTTTCATTTCAAAAGCGATTTCAACCCCTTGGAATGCCATTTCTGAACAAGCATTTTTTATGCTTTCATTAAATTCGGCAAGCTGGATATAAGCCAAAACTTCATCGTTAGTTTCTGCAAAACTTTCAAAACCTAATTCACTTAACTGCGCAACAATTATCTCATTATAAGGCTCAAATGGATTTAATCGAAATTTACATTCTAGGTATGACATCTTATTAAAATGAATTTTTAATTCCTATGAAATCTTCGGCCACCAATGAGGCTCCACCGATTAATCCTCCATCCACATCAGGCATTGCGAAAAGCTCTTTGGCATTTGATGGTTTACAGCTTCCGCCGTATAAAACACTACAATTGTCCGCTATGCTTTTGCCAAAATTTGATGAAATGTATTTTCGAATAAACGCGTGCATTTCTTGCGCTTGTTCTGCACTTGCTGTTTCTCCAGTTCCTATAGCCCAAACAGGTTCGTATGCTATAATCAGTTTTGCAAAATCTTCTGCGGTTAGTTCTTTTAAAGCGTTTAATTGATTTTCAACAGTAACAAAATGTTGATTGGAATTTCTTTCATTTAAATGTTCCCCACAACAAAAGATCGGTATGATTCCTTCACTTAACAGAGCTTTTGTTTTTGCAAGTAATTGCTCATTCGTTTCATTAAAATAAGTCCTTCGTTCTGAATGACCTACAAGGCCATAAGAAACTCCTAAAGCGCTTAACATGCTTGCTGATATTTCTCCAGTATATGCTCCACTTTTAGCTTCATGGTTGTTTTGAGACCCTATTTTAATATCAGTGTTCTGGGTTAACTTAACCAAACTTGATAATTGAACAAATGGCGGAATAATAATGAGTTCAACATCATTTGAATTGTCATTTAATGCTATGATATTTTTTGTCAATTCCTCACCTTCTTGTAGCGATTTATTCATTTTCCAGTTTCCGGCAACTCTATTTTTTCTCATAATTTCTTAAATTCTAACTCTAGGGTCTAATACACCATAAAGTATATCGACGATAATATTTATACAAACAAAAATAACTGCAATTATTAAAACCGAGCCCATTACAATTGGCAAATCATATTTTTCTAGGGCATTTACGATTTCCCATCCGATTCCTTTCCAAGAAAAAATGATTTCTACAAATACAGCTCCCGCCATTAGGCTTGCGAACATACCTGAAATTGCGGTTATTACAGGGTTCAAGGCATTTTGCATGGCGTGTTTAAAAATTAACTTACTACTTGACAAACCTTTCGCTTTTGCCGTTCTTATATAATCTTTTGATAACACTTCCAATAGAGAATTTCTACTTAATTGAATGACAACTGCTAGTGGTCTAATCCCTAAAGTAAGAGCAGGTAAAACCAAATTTGCCCAGTTGATATATTCTCCCCTTCCTAAGTCATCGACTTCATACAAGCTGCCAGTCATGCTTAATCCAGTGTAATCGGACAGTAGAAACCCAAAAACCCATGCGAAAATAATACCCACAAAAAAGGAAGGTAAAGCCATGCCCGAAGTAGCAATGAAAAGCAACAAGCGATCAATCCACGTATCTTTCTGCAAGGCTGAAAGCAAACCTAAAAAAATCCCAAAAAAACTGGCGATTAAAATAGCTGCAACAGCTAAAACGGCAGTTTCTGGCAAACTTTCAAACAAAATACTTGAGACATTTTTTTTAGTTTGGTAGGATTTTCTAAGGTATGGACTTTTTAATGCTATTCCAGAGTTCTCTAATTCTAAAAACAAATAACCACCGTATTTTGACTCACTATAATAACTTGCGTCTTGTGCGTTTTTAGAATGATATGAAATCGGTGATAAATCATTCAAATACAACATATATTGAGCAAATAGATTTTTATCTAATCCAAGCTCTCTGTTGATTTCATCAATTGCTTCTTGATCTGCCCTTTGCCCTAGCATCATGCGGGCAGGGTCACCTGGAAGAATATTAAAGATGAAAAAAACGACTGTTAAAACTCCCAGTAAAACGAGGAATCCATAACTAAGTCTTCTAATGATGAATGATAACAAATGTTTTATTTTAATTCTTCAAGTGTCGGGATGTCATTTTCGTGCCACTTTCCAACCACTGTTCCATTTTTCAATTGCATAATTCCCGGGTTTGAACGAACCATTGTTTTTAATACAATGCCATCGGTAATCAAGAAATCGAAATCCAATTTATTCTTTTTAATAAACGCATCTTTTTGTTCTCTTCCAGCTGAAGAAAACCCATGAACTGTCATGCCTTTTTTCTTCGCTTTTACAGCAAGATCATTGATTTGCTTTAAATTAGACTCATTGCTTAATGATAGATCATAACAAACTATCCACAAGCTATTTTCCTCTGCTAATACAAGGTCTGTAATGTCTTCATCATCATGTGTAATAATGGTTAAGTCAGTAATTTTTGCTTCATCTCCTGCTTCTATCAATTTACTTTCTGTGTTTTGCCATTCCCAGTCTTTATCTTCCCAAACCCTAGAATTATTATACTCTATACCTGTGAAATCTTTCACCTCACCTGTTTTTGTGTTTTTATAAGTTAAGATGTTTTCATAGATGGGAGCTTTTGCATTTGGTGGTAAGGTCATTTGCTCAGGCAGATTTTTATTGATAGCATAAGGTCTAAAGTCGGCAAAAGGCAAATGTTCGATAGCATAAACCGAAAAAGTAATGGATGCCACTAAACTAACTAGCGTACTTAGCATTGCTGCCTTATTTGCCATAAACTGCTTTAGGACTAATCCAACTGCTAAAATTCCAAATGTAAAAGTGAAAGGAGCCCACCAATCGAGCATGATGGATAACGGAACCATAATCAAGGATGAAATAACTAAAAACAGTGCATCCATTTTTTTATCTTCAAAAGGCTGTATGCTGTTTCTCTTGATGAAAATAATCAAAATAAAAAACAGTAAAATCAGATCTTTCACAAATGAATCCCAAGGGGTTAAAGGGATTGCATCGCCAAAGCAACCACAAGAACGGACGATTTCAAAAATGGCAGAAGCACCTGTTAAAAAGGTAAAAAAGACGATCATCAATAGTAAGGACCATGAAACTTCTTTCATTCGATAGCCTACCAAAACCGCTACTCCAAGTACAATTTCAATAACAACTAAAAAAGTTGCTAAAGGCACTAGTATATCGTGCAACCAAGACCAAGTCATTCCAAACTCAACGAAATATTCGTCAAGTTTATAACTAAAGCCCAAAGGATCGTTTGCTTTAACGATTCCACTAAAAATAAATAAATTGCCCACTAAAAGGCGCGATATCTTTACTAAATAATTCATATTTCATCAATTTTAATCAAAAATAACAAGGATAACTTCGGCTTTTCTTTTCCTAACACCTTTTAACAAATTAAGCCGCTTCATCCAGTTTTATTAAAGCAAAAACGGCATAATTTATCATGTCTAAATAATTTGCGTCTATGCCTTCTGAAATCAGTGTTTTCCCTTTATTGTCTTCTATTTGCTTAATCCTCAAAAGTTTTTGAAGTATTAAATCAGTTAAAGAAGAAACTCTCATTTCTCTCCAAGCTTCATCATAATCGTGGTTTTTGTTTTCCATCAAACCTTTTGCAGTAGCGATGTATTTCGTATAATGAGATAAAGCAATTTCTGCATCTAAGTTTAAGTCTTCGCTATAGCCCATTTCTAATTGAACTAAGGCCATCACCGAATAATTTACAATGCCGATAAACTCAGACTCTATCCCTTCATCAACTCGACTCATTCCTTTTTCTTCTAAACTTCTTATCCTTTTTGCTTTTATATACAATTGGTCGGTTAAGGAACTTGTTCTTAGTACTCGCCAAGCGCTACCATAATCAGTCATTTTTTTTTCAAAAATTTCTCTACAAATTTTAACTGCTTTATCGAATTGTTCAGAAGTATTCTCCATGCTTTTTATATTATTTTTGAATCATGCTTACACAAAACGAAAGTAGCCTTTTTCAAAAGAATTTATCCATCAATTTACAAGGCTTTTTGATGGACTTTTCCACAGCAAAAGTGATGGGAATTTTAAATCTTACTCCCGACTCATTTTACGATGGAGGCGAGTTAAATAGTTTAAAGTCTATTCTAAATCGGGTAGAAAGTATGATAAATGAAGGTGCTGATATTATTGATGTTGGCGCATTTTCTAGCAGACCTGGAGCCGATCAAATTAGTCAATCAGAAGAAATAAACCGATTGATACCTGCTTTAAAAGAAATCAAGAAAAACTTTCCTAGTGCCATTATCTCTGTTGATACTTTTCGTGCAGATGTAGCATTGCAAGCTTTTGAAATGGGAGCTTCAATCATCAATGACATTTCTGGAGGAGAGTTTGACAAGAAACTTTTTGAAGTGGTAGCAAAAAATAAAATTCCTTACCTTTTGATGCACATGCAAGGAAACCCTCAAAGCATGCAAATCAAGCCAAATTACCAAAATGTTGTTACCGAAATTTATTCATTCTTGCATCAAAAAATTATTCAGCTAAGGGCAATGGGTGTTCAGGACATCATTGTGGACCCCGGTTTTGGTTTTGGCAAAAACCTTAATCATAATTATCAATTGTTGAAAGAGTTAAGCCATTTCAAAAACTTAAATTGTCCTATACTTGTTGGTTTTAGTCGAAAAAAAATGATACAACAACTGGTCGATTCCAATGTAAAAGAGGCCTTGAATGGAACAACTGTTGCCAATACCATAGCTTTGATGAACGGCGCAAATATTTTAAGGGTTCACGATGTAAAAGCAGCAAAAGAAGCAATAAGTATTGTTGACTTTGTGCAAAAGCAGTAATATTGTTGAATTATGTGGAACACCTTACAACTACCTATAGCTTTTATTTCTATCCGATGGCTAGATGTCGTTGATATTTTATTGGTTGCCATCCTTATTTTTCAATTATACAAGCTAATTAAAGGCACAGTAGCTATTCGCATTTTTATTGGGATTTTATCCATTTATTTGTTTTGGAAGTTGGTTTCTGCTATGCAAATGGAATTGCTTTCTGAGATTTTAGGCCAGTTTATAGGGGTTGGGGTTTTGGCTTTAATTATCGTTTTTCAACAAGAGATTAGGCGGTTTTTATTATTGGTTGGTTCCCAAAGCTCAGTTGCCGGACCAGGATTTATCAAAAAAATTATCAATTGGACAAAAAATGATGAGCATGTAGAGGCTTTAAATCAAAATGCAATCATCAAGGCATGCTACAACATGGCTAAAACCAAAACAGGAGCTTTGATCGTAATAGCAAGCGGTAGCGAATTACGTTACCATGCTTCTACTGGTGAGCAAATTGACGCAAAATTATCAAGCGCTATTTTAGAAGCCATTTTTTTTAAAAATAGTCCACTTCACGATGGTGGAGTCATCATTTTTGAAAATAGAATTAAAGCGGCTAGGTGCATTTTGCCAATTTCAGACAATCCTGATATACCTGGCAATTATGGTTTAAGACATCGCGCTGCAATCGGAATAACAGAAAACACTGCTTCTTTTGCAATTGTAGTATCTGAAGAAACTGGTAAAATTTCCATTGCTGAAAATGGTATTCTTGAAAACAATCTAACAACAGAACAGCTGCAAAAACGAATGGAAATTCATTTTAATATCAATTAATTATTGAGTATTAAATAGGCGCTTAAGCTAAGCAATACGATAACTTTTGTCCATTTAATAACTTTCCAAAAAAGCGGGCTCGACAATGGTTTTCTTAGTTGAGCTGCTAAAACTGCCAAAGTGCTGAAGGTTAGAAATCCAATCAGCATAAAAATGAAGCCCAAACTTATCATTTGCATAGAAACTCGAATACTAGAATTCGTATTGACAAATTGTGGTAAAAAAGCAATAAAAAACAAAGATACTTTTGGGTTAAGCACATTCATTAAAAACCCAGTTCTAAATACTTTTATCTGGCTACTCGTTTGCAAATTTTGTTCTGCTTCAAGCGTCAAGGCTTGTTCTTTATATGCACCCCAAGCCATATAAAGCAAATACAGAGCCCCCAAATACTGCATCACTAAAAAGGCTAATTCCGATTGTTTTAAAATCAGTGAAAGGCCAGTTGCTGCGGCCAAAGTATGAACTAATACACCAGAATTTAATCCAAAAGAAAGTAATATTCCATTTTTAAACCCTTTGGAAATGCTTTCAGTTATCACGTAAATATTATCGGGGCCTGGCATTAATGCCATAAAAAAGGAGGCTAAAGCAAAAGCGAATAAAGTGCTTAGTTCCATTCATTAAACAATATCTAATTGCCAGTATCCAACGTCAATTTTTTTGTCAAACTTTACTGCAATACCAGGAAAATGAGCTACTTTATTAAATCCAATTTTTTCGTGCAAAGCCACGCTAATGGCATTGGGTAATGACAAACAAGCTATAACACATTGATATCCTTTTGTTTTTAATATCTTATTTAAATGTCGATACATTAAAGTGCCAATTCCTTGACCAACTAAACTTTCGTGAATATAAACGGTACTTTCAACCGTTTTGTCATATCCTTGTTTTGCTTTCCACAGGTTCACATAGGCATAAGCCAATACTTGTTTGCCTTTGGTGTAAACGATAAAGGGATATCGGCTTGCGATACGTTCCATCTCCTTAGAAAAGGTTTCAAGGTTCACTTCGTCAATATCTAAAGTTGAAATGCTTGTCTTGACATAGTGATTGTAAATTTCTAATAATTGCCCAGTATCTTCTTTTTGAAACGATCGAATCATAGATTTTTTGCTTTAATCCAATTTGCAATGATAATGCTTTTTATAGGTTTTACATAGCCTTAATTATTAATTCAAGCTGAGGAGTTTATTAATCTTAAAAAAACTGCATTTTTACATCCTTGATAGATTTTATTAAAATAAATTGAATGCAGTAACATTTAGCTAACACTATTCGTCAATGAATTATTGAAACAACAACATGACAAAATCCCTACTTTTTTGTTTTCTTTTAATGTTAATTCCTTTTACCATTCTCGCACAAGAGAAATGTGAAATCTATGGCAAGGTTTTAAACGAAAAAGGAGAAGTTGTTCCGTTTAGCAGCATTTATATTCCCTCTCTTTCTACAGGTAGTATGGCCAATATCGATGGCGATTATCATTTGAGTTTGCCTTGTGGCGAAAACGAATTAATTGTGCAATGCATCGGTTATCAAGCAATTAAAATTCCAATACATTTAACTGGAAAAAAATTGGAACGAAACATTATTTTAAATACCAAAGCATATAAACTGCAAGAAGTTACAATTGGTTCCAACAATGAAGACCCAGCTTTTAACATTATTCGAAAAGCCATAGTAATGGCTCAGTATTATAAAAAACAAATCAAAGCCTACGAGTGTGATATTTATGTACGCAGTTTTTATGATGTGGACGATATTCCCTACCTGATAGAAAAAATGGTAAAAGAGGAAGACCTAAGGGAAATGAAAGTGGGCAACATTTATGAAACAATGTTGCATTACTCATACACCTATCCCAACGAAGTAAAAGAGCAGATAAAACATGTAAAGACTGGCGATAATGATACCATGAAAACTGGTTCGTCTTATATTAATTTGAGTTTTTATAATTTGGGTGGCCCTACCCTAGTTTCTCCACTTAGCAAAAATGCTTTTTCTGTTTACGATTTTGAGTTTATCAATTCCTTTTTAGAAAATGGAGTTATTGTCAATAAAATAAAGATCATTCCTAAACGTGAAGGAACCGATTTAATGAAAGGTATCATCTACATCAATGACAAGACTTGGAATCTAAACAGCATTGATGTCAGTTTTAAACAGCAATTAATTGATGTATCGTACAAACAAATTTATTCTGAAATAAAACCAAATGCTTGGATGCCAATTAACCACGATATTCGAGTGGAAACTAAACTCTTGGGCTTTAAAGTACATTTTCAATACTTGGCATCTTTAAGCAACATAGTTTTAAAAACTGACTCTGTAATTGATGAAAAAATTAGAACCTCTTTAAAACAAAAAAAGGCAGACATAGAGGCAATTGTAGAAGAAACATATCAAATAAAAGAAGGAGAAAAAGCGAGTAAAACCGAGCAAAAAATTGGAGAATTAATCCATAAAGAAGAGATTAATAAAAGAGAAGCCCTAAAATTAGTTCGACTGATAAAAAAGCAAGAGCAAGAAGGAAAGGCCAAAAGCGAGCAAAAAGAAGAATTTGAGGTTGTCCGTAACCATAAAATCGAATATGATGATTCTGCTTTTGTAACCAAAGACAGCATTTGGAATAAAATCAGAAAAATTCCGCTATCTAAAGAAGAATCAAATATTTACGTTTCTCGAGATTCGCTAAACCTAATTATAAATGGTGACACCATCATTAATAAAGAACGGCGTTTTATCGGAAATCTGTTTTTATTTAATGGCTATGTAAAAACCAAAAACAAAAATTCGCTTTTAAAACTTCCAGGTCTTTTTAGGCAATTGAGGTTAAACTTCAATACCGTTGACGGAATAGTGATCGACAAAACCATGTTTAATTATCAATACTATTTTGACAAGGGAAAATACATACAATTTGAGCCGAGAATAGAATTTTTGCTCGCCCGTCCAGGCTTGAATAAAGAGTTGAATTTTAATTCTATTTACCATGGAAAAAAACGAGCTGGTTTTATTTTAGATATCGGAAAAGTGAGCGAAGATTTTAATCATAAGCAAGCCATTCCCCCTTTAATAAATACCGTTTCTTCGCTTTTGTTTAAAGAAAATTACAGCAAAATTTATCAGAAAGAATTTCTGCATCTAGCACATCAAGTTGATCTAAAAAATGGATTACAGCTTGTTGCCGGTTTTACTTATGAAAACAGAACTCAAAAGCAAAACAACAGCAGTTTGAGTTTATTAGGCCCTCGAAAAAAATCATATACAAACAATTCTCCAGAGCATATTGATAATTATCTCTATACAAAAAACTTAGCTAGTCATCAGGCATTTAAACTGCAAGCCGAATTAAATTTTACACCCAAGCAACGTTATCGCATGATACGAGGAGTTAAGACTGTTTTAGATAGCGAAAACCCAACATTTAGCTTAAAATACAATCAAGGAATTGCAGGAATTTATGGCAGTGAAAGCAAATACGAATTGCTTGAGTTTACGGTGCAGCAAGCTAGAAAAGTAAACTTGATTGATAAAATCAGTTATTCTGCAAGCCTTGGCAAATTTTTAAATCACCGAGCAAGTTATTTTGCAGATTATAAAAGCTTTAACACCACGCCATTTTACATTGCTGGCAAAAACGATACTTATTCTTTCCGATTGTTGGATTATTATGCCTTCAACTCAAACGACTATTTTCTGGAAGGGCATTTTTCGGTAGAAGACAATGCGCTATTGTTGAAACGACTCCCCCTATTAAACCAAACCGCATTGACCGAAGACCTGCATTTCAATTATTTATACACCGAACAAGAGCGGCATTTTTATGAATTTGGTTATTCGATCAATAAAATACTGTTGTTTATGAATATAGAAACCTTTGTCAGTTTTATAGATAACAAACACAATTCTACCGGATTTAGGTTGAGTTTGAAGTTTTAAGGGATTTACAACTGCTCTTAAATTTAGCTTGATTTAAATATAATCCCTTAGATACCTTATATTTGGTTTAAATATGGCATTTGAAGATAAGGGTAATTTCGCTTAGTTTGGGTGTTTTTGGAATTGAATGAAACTGACTTATAAAAATATTCTTTACTTGAATCTCTTAGCAAATCTTTATTATTTGCCCACAACTATTTATTTGACAGCAATTGATGGTGGACCAATGGGGTTTGGATATATGCTAGTGCCCTTTAGTTTCTTAATCAATCTCTTAATCGGAACTTCAATCTATGACCTATTAAAAGGTGAAAGAAAGTTTGTCATTATAAACCTACTTGGATTTTCCTATGCTGTAATACTAAGTTTGACATTAACTTACTTTAAATTATCAGTATGAATTTTCTAAGAATTGGGTTCATTCACATGTTTATACAAGCAATAGCGGCTATTATTTTGACTAAAGGAACTGCTTTTCTATTTCCTTTAGCCCTTTCAGAATTGCCCGGTCAGACTTTCTTTATATTATGGACTTTATTTAATTTGGTAATAATTGGACTTTTACTACACAACATGATTAATAAGTTAATAAAGAATGAAAAATATAAAACAGTTGCTTACTTGACTGTTATTCCATTTGTCGGTGGAATTATCTCAAAATTTCTTTTTATTTTATCATATATTGTTCACTTTGAATACATTAATGTTAACTTCCCTAACCATAGATTTAAAACAGAATCAACAAAAATTGGACTTATTCTAATTTTACTTTTATTTATAGGCGAAATAATATTAATGACTATAAAAAAAACTACTGCTAATCGAGTAGTCGGCTCCGACTAAAAATCAACTCCGCAGTGGTTTCCAAGCCTGCGACACATTTATAAGTACCTATACTCCAACTTATCCCGATAGCTATTTGAAAGTCGGAGTTTAAACTTTTAAAGAGCTTGTTTATAACAATCAAGGTGCTCGCAACTAATCATACACAAAAAGCTTGTAAAGAAATTTCCAAAAAATTTAACTCCATATTTGAATTTCCAAAATATGGTGTAAATTTGCATCAAAAATAAATTATGGGTCGTCAAAGCATATCATTTACAGAGCCAAATGATAAATGGTTAAAAGCACAAGTCGCAAGCAATGAATACGCAAGTAAAAGCGAATTAGTCAATGATTTAATTAGACAAGCAAGAGGCCAACAACAAAAAATAGATTGGCTTGCTACAAAACTGGATAGGGCGAAAAAGAGTGGAATTTCAACTAAATCAGCATCTGAAATATTAGCCAAATCCAAAGCTTCGTTTAATGGCTAAATACAGAATAACAAATGAAGCAGAATCTGATCTAATAAGAATTCATCAATTTGGGATAAGGCAGTTTGGAATGATTCAGGCAGATAAATATTTCAATAATTTATTTGACTATTTTGAATTAATTGCTCAAAGACCTTTAGCGTTCAAATCAGTTAATGAGATTAGTAAAGACTGTAGATGTTGTCCTTGCGGATTTGACAGTATTTATTATACTTATATAAATGATATAGTTGACATTGTGGCAATAGTAGGAAGTCAAGACTTAGACAACATTTTCAACCCTTAATTTTTAATTTGAGTCAAATCATAGAAGAACTTGTTCATGCTTACCTTCAAAGTGCGAACAAATGAGTATAAACCAATTTTCCTAGGAACACTACGAAACCAGCCTAAAAACTTTAGAAACATTGATTTACTGTTTAATGAAGATAAGAAGGTTCCATAAATACCTGCTAATCACAAAATACACTTTAAATAGTTATTCTAGTCAAACCTATTGGATAGCTTAAAAGCTTACTACCTCTCCCAATCCCTCCTCCCCAAACAATTTTAAAAAAAATTCTAACAAAATTTGGAATAATCAAATAAAAAGATTTTACTTTGCACTTCAAAGTACTTTTAAATGAAAGAAAAAGATATCAAGAAAAAAAGCTTAGATCAACTGAGCCAAATTCACAACATGATGGAGCAATCTTCTCGTTTCATCTCTTTAAGCGGACTTTCAGGAATCGTTGCAGGTCTTACTGCTTTATCAGGTTCTCTATATGCATATTGGGCAATTAGTAGTGCTGCCACGCTAGATAATCCAAGCATGGTGAGATTAGATATGCACACTATAAACCATGAGGTTATAAAAGACTTAATATTTGCTGGTATTATGATGTTGGTAGTGGCCATTAGTTTTGGAGTTTTGCTAACCTATAAAAAAGCTAACAAAAAAGGGCAAAGCTTATGGAGCAAAACAAGCAAACGACTATTAATCAATTTATGTATCCCTTTAGTAACAGGCGGTTTATTTGCCTTGATATTAATTAAACATGAGCTCTTTGGCTTGGTCGCCCCTACTACCCTAATGTTTTATGGTTTAGCATTAATTAATGCAAGTAAGTACACCCTACATGATATTCGGTATTTAGGACTTTTTGAAATTTTTCTTGGTTTAATTAGCAGCTATTTTATTGGTTACGGTCTTCTATTTTGGGCTTTGGGTTTCGGCCTTTTGCATATTATTTACGGAGCTACTATGTATTTCAAGTACGATAGATCATGATAGAAAATTTACAAAAAGTATTTGAGAGCCGAGTTCGTCTAGGACTCATGTCTATACTCATGGTAAATGAAACAGTAGATTTCAATAGCTTGAAAGAAACCTTAAGTGTTACCGATGGGAATTTGGCAAGTCATTTAATTGCTTTAGAAAAAAAAGAAATGATTAGTGTAAGCAAAGAATTTGTTGGGCGTAAACCCAAAACTAGTTACCAAGCTACTGATCTAGGAAAACAACTATTTAAACAACATTTGGATGCTTTAGAAAAATTAATTAACGGAAACTAATATATTTTTTAACCTTGTACTTTGAATTTCAAAGTACTTTTAAACTCAATTAAAATGAATCTAGAAAACGAAAAAAAACCAGCAATACCAACATCAGTTAAACCTGAAACAAAGTCTCAAAATAAAACGCATTGGATGAGTAATTCTGTAACCTTAAAGTTGATTATCATAACCATTTTAATGCTTTTACTCTTAATTCCGGCGTCTATGATTAAAAATATCATTAAAGAGCGGGAACATTTAAATAAACAAGCCATTAGCGAAGTGAGTGATAAATGGGCGCAAGTTCAACAAGTTAATGGCCCTTTATTAACTATTCCGATAACTTACGAAAGAGTTGAAAATGAAAAAACAACTAGTACGATAAAATATTGGTACATACTTCCCGAAAATTTAAATATTAATGGAAAGATAGATCCGGAAACTTTAAAACGAGGAATATATGAAGTAGTGGTGTATAAATCTGACCTCCACTTTTCAGGTAATTTTAATCTAAATCACGAAATAGATTCTACCAATCTAAAAAGCATTGATTTTAATAAAGCCTTTCTAACGCTCGGTATTTCTGATTTAAGAGGAATTAAAAATAAAATTAAAATCAAGTGGAACAATCAAAACCTTTCGGTAGAACCTGGATCAAAAATTAAATCCATCATAGAAACTGGTGTTACGGTTAATCTACCTGGAAACTTCAAATTAGGAGATGAAGTGAAATTTGATTTCAACATCAATTTAAATGGCAGCCAAAACCTATCCTTTGTACCTTTAGGAAGTAATACCATCGTAAACCTTAACTCTACTTGGGATTCTCCAAGCTTTAATGGAAAGTTTTTACCAGATAATAGAGCTATAAGCAAAGAGGGTTTTACAGCCGATTGGAAGGTATTGGAGCTGAATAGAAACTTTCCAAAAACTTGGTTATCTACCACTTCTCCTCCTAACATGCACGGCGAAGCATTTGGTTGCGATTTATTATTGCCTTTAGATGATTATCAAAAAACAATGCGTTCTGCCAAATACGCAGTTATGACAATCTGCTTAACTTTTTTAATCTTCTTTTTAGTAGAAATTTCTAACAAGCGAAAAATTCACCCTTTTCAATACATTTTAGTTGGTTTAGCACTATGCCTTTTCTACGTTCTTTTGGTATCAATTACAGAACACACCGATTTCAACTTTGCGTTTGGAGTTTCAACCATTGGTATTGTAAGCATGATTAGTTTGTACTCGATTAGTGTGTTTAAGAATAAGAAAATGTCTATGCTTTTAGTAGCTGTTTTAACTGCAATTTATAGCTTCTTATTTGTAACCCTACAAATGGCTGATTATGCTCTGCTAATGGGAAGCGTTGGATTAATACTAATTCTTGGGGCAACCATGTATTTCACTAGAAACATAAACTGGTATAAACTAAATTTTGATAACGAATAAATTAATTAGCACTCCTCAATATATTGAGGGGTGCTTTAAATCATACATCATGACAAATCCATTAAGCTTACTAATACAAATCAAAAACCTGATTTTGTTTTTCATCATTTCGCTTGCTTTAAGTGGAATTACGGCCTTTTTCGTTGAAACTGAATTGAGGTTTTTAATCGATAATTTTAATTTTGGTCATTTAATAAACAATTGGTTATACCACGTTCATAATGTTTTAGCCGATTTAAACAAAAAGCAACCATTTATAAGTTATGGCTATGATTGGTTAGCCTTTGGTCATTTAATTATTGCCTTGTTTTTTGTTGGCGCACTTAAAAAACCAATTGAAAACAATTGGGTTATTCGATATGGAATGATTGCCTGTGTTGCCATTTTCCCAGTAGCCTTTATTGCTGGTTATTTTAGAAGTATTCCAATATTATGGCAAATAATAGATTGCAGCTTTGGAATTTTCGGATTCATTTTGCTTTTTATCATCAATAAAAAAACTGTTCAACTTAAAAAACAAATACAATATGGATAAGAGGGATTGGATATGGTTAACACTATTTAGCATAGCCATGGCTTTTTTAGAAAGTGCCGTAGTGGTTTACTTGCGTGAAATTTATTATCCAAACGGGTTTCAATTTCCTTTGGTTCCAATAGAAAGTAAACTAGCAGTAACCGAATTAATTAGAGAGTTCGCAACTTTAGTGATGCTTTTAGGTATCGGAATTTTGGTAGGCAAAACTAAAATTGAACGCTTTGCTTATTTCATTTACAGTTTTGCCGTTTGGGATATATTTTACTATGTATTTTTAAAATGTTTACTGAATTGGCCCGATTCAATCTTTACTTGGGATGTATTATTCTTAATTCCAATTACTTGGGTCGGACCAGTAATTGCGCCTATAATAACTTCCATCACAATGATTATTTTGGCAATAGTAATGGTAAAAAAAGCGAATCAAGTCAAGAACTTTCGTTTGAAGTTTTTCGAAATATTTATGCTAATTCTCGGTTCTTTGGTAACCATTTTTTCTTTTATTCAGGATTACTTTGGTTTCCTAATTACCAACTACAAATTTTCCGAATGGAACTACCTTAACAATAATAGCATTTTCGGAAAATCAGCAAATTACATACCTAGCGATTTTAATTGGTGGATTTTCTTATTGGCAGAATTGATCCTTGCTATTCCAATTGTAAGTATTTATCGTGGACTCGCAAATTCAATCAATAGTTTCCAAAGAAATTCAAAATGAAATTCAAAGTATAGTTGACGACATAAACAACTAAAAATAAGTAATTATTAATTAAACATACTTAGAAACTAGTATATTCATTTATAATCGCTCCGCAGTGGTTTCCAAGCCTTTGACACAATTAACTAACCAATATTTCAATCGAATAAAAGGAACATTTATCATTAGTAACAATTGCTCATTGACAATCAAATCAGAATAAAACAATAAGATAAGCCCTTAAATCACTATATTTTTTCTGCTACTATAGCTACAGAATTCATGTGTTGAGCATGTTTACTAAAAACACTTTTCATTTCTAAAATTCGTTTACGTGCAACAGAATGAGTCAAGATATTAAATCCAATCTTTAATGCTCCAAAGAAACCCTCGTCTTGAATAATTCGGGATGGTTCTAATAAACTCATCGAATTTGTATTAATTGACTTTATTTTAAACCCTTCTTTTTCTAACAAATCACTCCACTCCTTCTCAGTTAATGGTCTTGCATTTACCTTTATGGCTATTGCTAAATCTTTTTGTATTGTTGCTTTTAATTCCTCAGAAATTGTATTTGGTGTTAATCCTAACTCATGAATTGCGTATAAGCCTCCTTTTTTAAGAATCCGATAAGCTTCTTTTATAATTTCTGTCTTCCGATGGTCAGCGTGCATGGTCAGCATCGCCTCACCATAAACTTTAGTTTTACATCCACTTTCTATTGAAGTTTGGGCTGCATTGCCATGTATAATTTGGTATCCATTTTTATTAATTATTTTTTTCAAGCGTTTCGCAGCTTCTAAATCAGCATCTACACCTGTATATGTTTTCGGATGTTTGCTAATTGCTAATGCTGCTGTATATCCTAAACCTGGAGCAAATTCTACTACGTCATCCTGCGCTGAAATCGATAAGCCTTCCACTAATTTATTTGTTAATTCTCTACCACCAGGTCTAAGCACTTTTTTGCCCATTTTAGCCAAAATCCAATGACCTTGAGCTTTTGCTATATTCGAAGTATCCATAAATATAATTTTAAACCAAAATTCTTATTTAGAATCATTCTAAACAATACCACATATAGGGTATATTTCATTAACAATTATAGCATTCATGAATACCAAATTGTTATTTTTAAATCCTAACAATGTAACATATCGAATCATGAGTAAATCATTAGTACGTTTCATTATAGGATTAGGAATCATTTCAATTGCATTCGCTTTATATGGAGTATATAAAGGGGGAAAATTTATGGATGCCATTAGTGGAATCTTCATTGGGGTATCATTAATTGGAGTGGTTTTAATAGAACAGAATAAAAAGCGAAACAAACAATGAATTAACTAGTAATTATTCAACTTTCACGACATAGTCGGGAACTAGACTATAGATAAGCCAAACTTTCTTGCTTTCAAAATCCATAAATAAGCTCTAAAGTTCTTGATCTGAGCTGATTTTGCAAACTTCTACAACAACTGAGTCATGCAATTAATAAGTCCAATAAATAAGGCTACTTTTGCAAACTGAATTACATTATGACATTTAACGATTTAGGTATCATTGCACCTATCCTAAAAGCAATTGAAGATGAAGGTTATACTAACCCTACTCCAATCCAACAACAAGCAATTCCAATTCTCTTAAAGAAAAAAGATTTACTCGGTTGTGCTCAAACTGGAACTGGAAAAACAGCTGCTTTTGCAATACCTATTATTCAGCACTTACACGCTGCTTATGATGAAAATCAAAGGTTTAGAAAAAAGATAAAAGCTTTAGTCATTACTCCTACACGAGAACTAGCAATACAAATTGATGAGAGTTTTAAAACCTACGGTAAAAACACGAAAATTCAAAGTGCAGTTATCTTTGGTGGTGTAAAACAAACAGCTCAAGTAAATCGCCTAAAACAGGGAATCGATTTATTGGTCGCTACCCCTGGTAGATTATTAGACCTAATTAATCAAGGATTTATCAGTTTAAGAGATATCGAATACTTTGTTTTAGATGAAGCCGATCAAATGCTTGATATGGGTTTCATTCACGACATTAAAAAAATTATTGCCCTGATTCCTCAAAAAAGGCAATCCTTATTCTTTTCTGCTACTATGGCTCCTGCAATTGTTGCGCTTTCGCAAAAGATTTTAGGAAATCCTGAACAAGTTACTGTAAAACCACAGCAAACAACAGCTGAAAAAATTGAACAAGCAGTTTATTTTGTAGCGAACGAACATAAAATCTTATTGCTTACTGAAATTCTAAATCAGCGAAATGCTACTTCTACCCTAGTTTTTTCGAGAACAAAACACGGAGCAAATAAAATTGTCAAACTATTAGACCGAGAAGGAATAAAGGCAGAAGCAATTCATGGTAATAAATCTCAAACTGCGAGGCAAAAGGCTTTATCGAGTTTTAAAGCTGGGGACACCAAAGTTCTAGTCGCTACGGATATTGCTGCTCGTGGTATAGATGTAGAAGAATTATCGCTAGTTGTTAATTATGATTTACCCAATATACCCGAATCTTATGTGCACCGGATTGGAAGAACAGGAAGAGCAAAAGCGAGCGGGATTGCCATTTCGTTTTGTGATGCAGAAGAGCGCTCATATTTAAGAGACATTCAAAAATTAATAAAACAAAACGTTCCGCTTGTAGAAGATCATAACTATGTTGATACAAGAGCCGAATTACCACCACCCAAACAAGGTGGCGGTGGCGGCGGAAGAAGACCTCAGGGAAATCAAGGAAATAAACCTAAGAAAAGGCCGAATACACATAAATCAGCTGCTGCGGGTGGTGAAAACAAAAAAAGATCTTTTTATAGAAAGTAATAAGCCTTTTTTTAATATTCTTGACCATAGTACAAAACACTTTAGAATCAAAGAGTAATTTTGACTTGAATTTAAAATAAAACTATCGCATCTATAAAACACATATCTGCTTTATTACACAAAGACCTAAAATCTGAATTTCGTCAAAAGTCAACCTGGAATGGAATAATACTTTATGTGGTCTCAACGGTATTTATAGCCTATTTAATTTTTAATCAAATAGATGACTTAAGTACTTGGGTTGCTCTTTTCTGGATAGTGCTCATTTTTGCATCAACCAATGCGAGCATCAATACCTTTAAAAACGAAACGGGTCGGCAGTTTTATTATTATTACAGTTTGTGTAGTCCGCAAGCTTTAATCATTTCAAAATTGATATATAATGCCATTTTGCTTTTTGTAATTGGCTTGGTTAATCTACTTTTTTTCACTCTTTTGTTAGGCAATCCCATAGAAAACATGAGTATCTTCTTTTGGATACTCTTTTTTGGAAGCACAGGTATCTCAGGAATATTAACTTTAGTGTCAGCTATAGCTTCAAAAACTAACAACAATTCTACACTTACAGCCATTTTAGCATTTCCAATATTGCTCCCTATGATTCTTACATCCATCAAAGCGAGCATGCTATGCGGCGTTGGTTTTGGCTGGGACGAATGTCAACTCTATGTTGCCATGCTTGGGTTGATTAATGTAGTCATAATTTTACTTTCTTATATTTTATTTCCCTACCTTTGGAGGAGCTAATTTAGCTTCACATTTATTGACTTAAACAACTCATTATCAATGAGAAATTGGTGGAAGGCACTAGCAATCATTTTACTTGTTTACACGGTAATTGCTGGTTTTTTAATAGAAGTACCCAAACAAGTTATTCTTTACGAAAGTATTCGCAATCTTTATTTTCATGTTCCCATGTGGTTTACCATGATTTTGTTGTTTTTACTTTCAACCATTCAAAGTGTAAAAAATCTTTCAAGTGGAAGTATTGCAAGTGACCAAAAAGCGATAGAGTATGTTAATACTGGTATCATATTCGGCGCTCTTGGAATTATAACTGGAAGCATTTGGGCTAAATATACTTGGGGCGCATGGTGGACTAACGATGTTAAATTAAATGGATCTGCCATTACCATGTTAATTTATTTAGCCTATATCATTCTTCGAAACTCGATGGATGATGAACAAAAAAGAGCAAGAATTTCTGCAGTTTACAACATATTTGCTTTTGTAATGTTAATAGTATTTATAGGCATATTGCCTAGAATGACCGATTCTCTTCACCCAGGAAATGGAGGAAATCCTGGGTTTAACAATTATGATTTAGACAATAAAATGAAACTAGTTTTTTATCCAGCAGTTTTTGGTTGGATTTTATTGGGACTGTGGATTGCTTCCATTCGAATTAGAATTTCAAAAATTAAAGAACAGATAGAATCATGAGAATAATAATCACAATCGCACTTTTTTTGCTTTCTATGCTTAGCATGGCGCAAGATTTAGAAATGGCAGAAAAGATGCGTTCAGAAGGTAAAATTTATGTCGTAGTTGCGGTATTGACCGTGATTTTAATAGGCTTACTGATTTACCTAATAAACATTGATAAAAAAGTTGGAAAACTTGAAAAAGAACTAAAGAAATGAAAAAAACACACATCATCGCAATTATTCTAATTGCCGTTGCTATCGGAGCCATTATTAGCATGGTGAGCGATGCAGCAACCTACGCTGATTTTGAGACAGCTGAAAAATTTCCTGGCAAAGAATTCCAAGTTGTTGGTCAACTGAATAAAGATAAAGACATCATTTATGACCCAGAAGTAAATGCCAATCAATTTTCTTTTTTCATGGTTGACAATAATGGATTAGAAAGAAAAGTAGTTTTTAATGGAACTAAGCCCCAAGACTTTGAACGCTCTGAACAAGTTGTAATTACGGGTCACACCGAAGGTGCTGAATTTACCGCAGAAAAAATATTAATGAAATGCCCATCTAAATACAATGATGGCCACAGCGACGGTTTAACAGAAATAACCGCTGATCAGAATTCTTAGAACATGATAGAATACATTGGGGAGAACCGCATAGCCGGTCAATTAGGAGAAATACTTGTTATTCTTAGTTTTGTTAGTGGCATTTTAGCAAGTATATTTTATTACACTAGCTCACTTCAAAAAACACTTGATGACTCGTGGCGTAGATTAGGAAGACTTTTCTTTCAAATTCAATCGGTATCAATTCTCAGCTTTATAGTTGTATTATTTTATTTACTAGCAACACATTCATTTGAGTATTATTATGTTTGGCGTCACTCTTCTACAGAGTTACCCATGCGATTTATACTTTCGTGTTTTTGGGAAGGTCAAGAAGGAAGCACCATGCTTTGGCTTTTCTGGAACATGGTTTTAGGAAATATTTTAATCCATACTTCCAAAAAATGGGAAGGTGGTGTCATGACTATTGTCAGCTCCGTTCAAGTATTCCTTTCAGCTATGTTATTGGGCATTTTTGTTTTTGATTTACAAGTGGGTAGCAATCCTTTTATTCTGTTAAGAGAGCATCCCGATATGATTAATCTCCCTTTTACAAGCAACCCTAATTATTTAAGTTTTGTAGAAGGAAATGGACTTAACCCTCTGTTGCAAAACTATTGGATGACTATTCACCCACCTACTCTATTCTTAGGGTTTGCAGCTACTCTAATTCCCTTTGCCTTTGCCCTTGTAGGTTTGTGGAAAAACAAAGGAAACGAATGGATAAAACCTGCACTTCCTTGGACCTATTTTGGAATTGCAATTCTAGGCTTGGGAATTCTAATGGGTGGTGCTTGGGCTTATGAAGCTTTAAGTTTTGGTGGATTTTGGGCATGGGATCCCGTTGAAAATTCATCCTTAGTTCCTTGGTTAATCCTCGTAGCTGCAGGACACCTGATGTTGATTAACAGAACAAAAATGAGATCTATGTTCACGGCTTATGCCTTGACCTTATTTTCGTTTATTATGGTTGTTTATTCTACCTATTTAACTAAAAGTGGAATTTTAGGTGAAACTTCCGTTCATTCTTTTGCTGATGGGTTACCCGGCCAATTGATTATTTTCCTCTTGTTTTATCTATTTGTCACCCTTTTCTTTTTAATAAAAAACGGAAGACAATATTTAAAGAAAACAGAAGATGACGCACTCTGGTCTCGTGAATTTTGGATTTTCTTAGGAGCTTTAGTTCTTGTAATATCATGCTTTCAAATAACAATTTCTACTTCAACACCTGTTTTTAATGCATTATTTGGAACTGACTTAGCGCCACCATCAAAACCTATTGAACATTTTAATTCTTGGCAAATACCATTAGCAATTTTAGTTACTTTCTTTATCGGTATTAGTCAATTCTTAAAATATAAATCAACTCCTTTTATTCCTTTCATTAAAAGCATATTACCTGCTTTAATTCTATCTATAGCTTTAACTATTTTCATAGCCTATGCCTTAGAAATCAGACTGTTCTTTTTAAATACTTTATTGTTTACTTCTTTATTTGCAAGCATTGCGAACTTAGATTATTTCATAAGAATGTTGAAAGGAAACATTAAAAAAGGCGGTTCAGCCTTGGCTCACATCGGTTTTGGTCTGCTTATTTTAGGTTCATTGCTTTCTGCAGGTAACAAAAAAATAATTTCAAAAAATAGAACACAGGTAAACATCAAGTTTGATGAAAACGAAAATGCCAATAATGAAAATGTAATGCTTTTAAAAGGTGATACAGTTTTAATGGAACCATATTATGTCACTTATGTAAATCGCAGAGTTGAAGATCGATTCGTCTATTATGACATGGATTATTTAAAAGTAAACTCTGAAGGCAAGTATGTTAAACTATTTCAACTCAATCCATACATTCAGTTGAATGAACAGATGGGAAATGTGCCTGAACCATCTACGAAGCATTATTTAGATCGAGATGTATTTACCCACATTACTTATGCCGATTTAGAAAATTTAGATTCTGCTTCGCAACACATGTATGGTGACCCAGACACATTAAATCTGGTTTTAGGAGACTCACTTTTTACAAGCAATTCAGTTGTTAAAATTCAAGGATTTGTTAGGTCTATTGATTTTAATGAATACAACCTTGATTCAACCGACATTGCTTTAGGCTTAAATATCACCGCTAGACCTTTAGGAGGTTCTGTTTATAAAGCGATGCCAATCATGGTTATACGTGGCAATCAAATCTTTTCTATTCCTTCAGATATTGATGAATTAGGTTTAGAATTCACTTTTAAAGGTGTTAATCCTGATACAGAAAAGTTGACCATATTACTAGCAGAAAAAAATGCTAATGCTGGAGATTTTGTAATCATGCAAGCCATAGTTTTTCCTTATATAAATATTTTATGGTTAGGTACTATTATTATGTTTTTAGGTACATTAGTAGCCGTAATAAATAGAGTTAGAACTAACAAATTGGGCAAATGAATGCAAAAAACCTAATCAAGCGTGTAACAATAATTGGAGCTGGAAATGTTGGCCATAATTTTGGAAAGGCATTTCGACAAGCAGGGTATGTTATAAATGAAATCTATAGTCGCACACAAAGTAGTGCATTACTATTAAGTCAAACATTAAATTGTGATTACACAACCGACTTAAAATCAATTAAATCAAACACCGATTTAATTATTCTAGCAATCAATGACGATGCTTTAGAAACTGTAATAAATCAAATAAAAATAAAAGATAAAATTATAGTGCATTCTTCTGGTTCTACACCACTAAGCCTGTTTAATGATAAAGGATTTAAGCAATATGGGATTTTTTATCCTGTACAATCATTTTCTAAAAATGAAACTGAGAGCTTAGAAAACATTCCAATTTGTGTAGAAGGCAATAATGATAACACAGAAAATTTACTATACAGCTTTGCAAAATCAGTCTCAACTAAGGTTTATGCAATGGACTCTAAAAAGAGAAAGGCCTTACATGTAGCTGCTGTTTTTGCCAATAATTTCACCAATCATATGTTTCACATAGCCGATGATCTTTTAAAGCAAAATAAAATTTCCTTTGAAATTATTCGACCGCTATTAGAAAAAACAGCAGGCAAATTAAAAACTGAAACACCACTTGGAGCCCAAACAGGTCCTGCAGTCAGGAATGATTTGAAAGTAATTGAAAGTCATATGGAATATTTAAAAAATCAAAAAGACTATCAAGAATTATACGGTTTAATAACCGCTAATATCTTTAAAGCTCAAAAGAAAAAGTAAGTATGTCAAATTTAAAAGCAAAACTTAAAAACATAACTGCTTTTATGCTTGATGTAGATGGGGTATTAACTGATGGTATGGTTACTACTCTACCCGACGGCGACCAAATTAGAAGTATGAACATTAAAGATGGGTACGCTTTACAACATGCAGTTAAAAAAGGGTATCATATTTCTATTATTAGTGGCGGCACATCTGAATCAGTGCGATTAAGGCTAAATGGATTAGGGATAAGCGAAGTTAATTTAGCTTGCAAGAATAAAATAGAAGTTTTCGAAAAACTAAAGAATGAATTCAATTTAGAAAAAGAAAACATTTTGTACATGGGTGATGACATACCTGATTTTAAAGTAATGCAAGCAGTTGGATTTGCAGCATGTCCAAACGACGCCGCTGATGAAATAAAAAATATTTCCGACTATATTTCTCCTAAAAAAGGTGGCGAAGGATGTGTTAGGGATTTAATTGAGCAAGTATTGCGCTTACAAGGAAATTGGTTCAACGAAGATTCCTTTGAATGGTAAAATGGATTATATTGCCGATAAAATATTTAAAAATAAGTCATTTATAGACTTTGGCTTGAGTATTAAATCCTTTGAGTTTTGTCAATTTAAAAACTGTGATTTTTCTAATTCACGTTTGAATAATATATCCTTTTTAGAGTGTACCTTTTCTGACTGTAACTTTTCTGAAGTAAAAATTGAGCATACAGCATTTAAAGATGTTTTTTTTGAAAACTGTAAATTATTAGGCATGCAATTTCAGGATAGCAATCCCTTTTTGTTACAAATGAGGTTTACTAAATGCAATCTAAACTTATCGTCGTTTTATCAAGTTAATCTAAAGCAAACAAGTTTTATACAGTGCAGCTTAATTGAAACAGATTTTACCGAAAGTAATTTGTATGCTGCTTGCTTTAGCAATAGTGATTTATCAGGAGCGGTATTCGAACATTGCGATTTGCAGAAGGCTGATTTTAGAACGGCTCAAAATTTTATTTTTGACTTGAATAGAAACAAAGTAAAAGGAGCTAAATTCTCTAGAGAAAACTTAATGGGTTTGCTTATTCACTATAATATTGAGATTGAATAAATATACTATTCTGATAATCAACATCTTACCCTTAAATCCACAATAAAAAATACTTTCCTAACTTTAAAAAATACTTTAGTATTTATATTTTATACTTTTTACTGTTTTAGAGAGAGTTATTAAATTACTTTTGTCAAAAATATTTTACTGATATTCATGGATAAGTCCAATTTTTACCCTTTATTTGCATCTTACCATATTTGTGTAAACAAACGCTTATGAAAAAGTTATATTTATTTGCCTTAATTCTAACAATTACTTGTGTTAGTGGTTATTCTCAAACAAAATTAAACCCTTGGAGTATTGGTGTTCATGCTGGTACTCAACAATACAATGGAGAGTTAGGAAATCAGTTTTTCAAATTCACAGACCACTACAACGGTCTAGCTGGATTATCATTTGGTCGCTACTTAACAGATCATTTTGATTTGGGTGTTGACATTACTTTAGGTGATATAAAGTTTAGTGAGAAAAACTTAGAAAACAAATTAGTTCGGTATGAGTACAATATGTACCAAGCTAATTTTAATGTAAAGTATAATATTTTAGGTAAAGACGATGTACAGTTTAGACCTTTCGTGTTTGCAGGTGTTGGAATAATCCAATTTGAAGGTCATAGTAGAAAAGAAACTAACCTTGCATTACCAGCAGCTGGACTTGGAGTTAATTATATGCTGAATCCAAATGTAAAAATCAGATATCAAAACACTTTGTTATTGTCTAATTATGATGAGTTAGACAATAGAAAAAGTGGAGGTAATGACTCTTATTTACAAACAACTATTGGCCTATATGCAACAATAGTTGGCACACAAGATGCTGACAACGATGGAGTTTCAGACAAGAATGACAAATGCCCTGGAACAGCCCCTGGTACTAAAGTAGATAAAGAAGGATGTCCAGTTGATAGAGATGCTGATGGTGTTGTTAATGAAAATGATAAATGTCCAGATGTTGCAGGTAAAGTAGAATTAGGTGGTTGTCCTGATGCTGATGGTGATGGAGTAGCTGATCATGAAGATGCTTGTCCAAATAAAGCAGGAACTGCTGAACTTGGTGGTTGCCCTGACACTGATGGTGATGGTATTGCTGATAATTTAGATAAATGCCCTGAAGAAGCTGGTGTATCTGAGCGTGAAGGTTGTCCTGAGCCTGTAGATGTTAAAAACATGGGTATGTACACTTACAATAAATTACCTTACAAAAATGGTAAGTTAATTATCTTTGATGAAAACGGAGTTGCTGTTGACACAGTACTTACAGATGAAAATGGTATCTTCAATTATTCTCACTTAAATCCTGATAAAAACTACACCATTTTGCCAATTGAGTTTAAAGGAGATGATAAAGCAATTGATATATACCTAGTTGACAACGAAGGAAACAAGACTTACGGTACTACAAAGAGAGATGACGGCAAATTTGAATTTAAACCTACTGCATTAGCTAATAATGAAGAAGTTAAAAAGGATGATGTTAAAAAAGGAGATAAACCAAAAGTTGACACTAAAGTAGAAACTAAAAAACCTGAATCTTCTGATATACCAAAAGAATTACTAACTGATATTCAATATAGCTTATCTAGTTCTTCTATAAACATTAAATATTATAAGCAATTAGATCAATTAGCTGTTGCAATGAAAAAAGCTCATAATGCTAAACTAATAATTCATGGATATGCAGATAATACCGGTCCACTTTCATTTAACATACGTTTAACTCAAACTAGAGCTGATCGTATTAAGAGTTATTTGATAAGAAAAGGTATAACTTCTGATAGAATAACTGCTGAAGGTAAAGGAATTGATAATCCAAAAGCTTCAAACACTACTGAAGAAGGTAGAGCAACAAACAGAAGATCAGAATTATTTATTAAATAAATCAATTTTCAATTAATAAAGAAGAAGCCGCCTCATATTTGAAGCGGCTTTTTTTTGTGCTTAACTTAGCTAAAAAAAATTACTGAATTTAATATTTAATTATGGGCGTAGGTTTCGCCAAGGACGGAGAGGGCTCGATGAGAAATAATCGCAAGTTAAAAAATGCGACTAAGGATAAATGCTTTAAATTTCAGAAATATAAATCCGACAATAAAAACAAGCTAAACCAAAAACCTGCATCACCTGAAGATATCGAAAGAATCAGAATCAAACTGTTGGCACAAAAAAAACGTGCAACAACTCGAAGCTCAATTGCAGGAACAATTACTTTGCTTGTTTTAATCTATATTTTCTTCTTTGCTGATTTTTCTTGTAGTAGTTGAACAATACATGCTGATAAAGAAGGTAATACAGTATGGTAAACTAAATAGTTGCTTTAACAAAGCATTTAAACACAGCTCAATCTTCTAAAACTTCAAATCACTTAAACTTCCTACTTTCCAATCTGCCAACTCTGATTTTTTTCCAGAACTAATAAATACAGTAAACATACCGGTCTTCACTCCCATCTCTATATCAGAAACAGAATCACCAATCATAATCGATTTCTCAAAGTCTATTTCTGGAAAATCTTTTTGAGCCTGCTCTGCCATTCCTATATTTGGTTTGCGGCAAGGTGCATTTGCAGCAGCTAATTCAGGACAATAATAAATTTGATCTAGCTTCCCTCCTGCTTTTTCTATCTCCTCTTGCATATAATCATGCACTATTTTCAACTCTTCATGCGACATGATTCCTTTTCCAATTCCTTGTTGGTTGGTTACCACTACAATTCTTCCGAAAATCTTAGAAAAGGCGACTATAGCTTCTTTGGCTCCTTTTATAAATTTAAATTCTGCCAAATTTTTAACATAATCGTTTTCTAATTTTTCATTGATTACTCCATCTCGGTCTAAAAACAGTGTCCATGTTTTATCTACCCCTAAATCTTTTATGTCCATATCTCTATTTTTCTTGTTTATTTGTTTCTTTTAGAGTTTGTAAACACCCATTTTTTGGCGAAATTCGTCAACCTTATAAAGAAGTTCAAATATAACATTCCAATTTGATGATTAAAACGCATTTAGTATCTGGTGGCTGCGGATTTGTTGGCCGAAACATGGTAAACCGATTATTTAAAAATACTCAGGATCGAATCATTTTTATAGATGATTTGTCTGTAGGTACAGAACCAAAAACATGGTTAAAAGCAGAATTAAATAGAACTGACAAGAATGCATCCTTTTATGGTGAGAATGATCGTTTGGTTTTTATTCATGAGGATTTTAGAAATACCTTGCATAGTTTAAACAACAATGAAAAACATTTTCAAGATACCTATGGAATGGAATTCGACAAGTTTGCAGATGTGTTTCACTTTGCGGCAATTGTAGGCGGTAGAGCTAAAATTGATGGCGACCCTATGATGGTTGCCCTAGATTTATCGATAGATGCTGAATTCTTTTATTGGATTTGCAGACATAAACCTAGTAGAGTACTATACCCAAGCTCTAGCGCTGCATATCCAGTTGACTTACAAACAGACACAAACGCTATTGCTTTATCAGAATCTGATATTGATTTCACCAAAATGGGTCAGCCAGATATGACTTATGGTTGGTCTAAACTTACTGGTGAATATTTGGCTCACATCGCTGCAAAACATTACGGTGTTTCTGTAACTTGTATTCGACCTTTCTCTGGCTATGGAGAAGATCAAGATTTGACTTATCCTGTACCTGCAATTGCTGCTAGGGCAGCCAATAAAGAAGAACCATTTGAAGTTTGGGGCTCAGGTATGCAAGGAAGAGATTTCGTCCATATAGACGATGTTTTGGATTGCACACTTTTAGCAATGGAAAAAATCACAGATGGAACAGCAATTAACATTGGCCAAGGTGAGCTAACTACATTCCTTGATTTAATCGACATGTTTACTGATTTTGCGGGTTACAAGCCCGAAATTAAACCTTTATTAGATAAACCAGTTGGAGTTCATTCTCGATACTGCAACATGGATTGGGTTAAAGAAAATTTAGGCTGGGAACCTAAAATTTCTATCCGTGAAGGAATGAAACGAGTTTATGATAAAGCCGTAGAAAATAAAAAAGCTAATGAGCAAGCGTAAGATTGTTTGTTTTGGTCCAGGGCCAAAATTTAAAGGAGGTATTTCGAATTACAATACCTCCTTGGCTAAAACATTTGACAAAATGGACGATGTTGAAGTCCATATTGTTTCATGGACTCAGCAATACCCTGCTATTATTCCCCGTGAATTTGTAGATAAAAGCAGTAAAACGGACTTTTTAGAAGGCACCAACATACAAGTAAAGTACATTACCAATTACAACAATCCAGCATCTTGGAGAGCAACATACAAATACTTAATTGAGCTAAAGCCCGAGAAAGTGATTTTTCAATGGTCTATTGCTGTGCAAGGCTTGCCTTTGGGTTGGTTGGCCAAGCGTTTGCAAAAACACTCAGATATAGAAGTGATTTTTGATTTGCATTTTGTCATTCAAAAAGAGAATAGCAAATTAGACCAATTGTTTACCAAATACGGAATTGGACAATCGGATAATTACATCGTACATGCATACAAAACCGTTGATGAACTAAAAGAGACTTTCCCTAATAAAAACTTCAAAGTAAACGAAACTGGAGAGCGAAATACTAAAAATGACAATACGGTAATCAAACTTTACCACCCGATTTACGACTTGTTTCAACCAGATGCTAATTTTGATGTAGCAGCCTTTAAACAGGAACATAAACTGAAGAAAAATGTCTTCTTATTTTTTGGATTTATCCGTAAATACAAAGGTTTGCATAACCTAATTGAAGCTTTTAAATTAGTAGCTGAAAAACGTGATGATGTCTCCTTGTTAATCTGTGGAGAATCTTTTTGGGCAACTTTGGACAGTACTAAAATGAGCACCAAAGTAAAGAATGCTGTATTTGGTTTAGCCAAAAAGCTTTTTTTGAAAAAAGCGGATGATGAAAGAGAATACAATCCATTGGCTTTGGTTGATTCCTTAGGTTTGCAAGACAGTATTATGGTCGTGAATACCTTTGTGCCAAATGAAGATGTCAACAAGTATTTTCAAGTAAGTGATGTCGTTTGTTTATTTTACGAATATGCAACGCCATCGGGAATTGAATCCTTGAGTTATAACTTTAAACTGCCTTTATTGGCGACCAAGGTTGGTCATTTTCCAGAAACTATTGAGGATGGCTATAATGGCTATTTAGCTGAAGCAGATAATATACAATCTATGGCAGAGCAAATGATTCGATTCTTAGACAATCCACTGCCAAGAGAAAACGTAGCCGAAAAAACCAAAGAGTTAAGCTGGCAGAATTATGCGAATGCTATTTTGAAGGCTTAAGCCAGCTCATTTCAAGATAGATTAATCAAATGGGTTCAAGTTGGTTAATAAATTAATTCAATTATTAATTTGAAATAGTTTAATTAAAAACCTAATTTGGAATGTACCATTTGAAGCTTATTCAAATTAAATAGTACATTAAAACATTAAGAAATGAAGCAGATATTAGTTACCATCGATTTTAATAATAAAGAAGAACGATTAATTAATCATGCCTTGCAACTAGCCAAAGCATTTGGTTCTAAATTATGGTTGATGCACATTGCTGACCCAAATCCTGATTTTGTTGGGTTTGAAGTTGGCCCGAAATACATTAGAGACATGATGGCTGCTGAATTGCGCAAAGAACATAAGCAGCTTCAAGATTATTCAGCTTCATTAAAAAGTAAAGGAGTTGACTCTGAAGGTTTGCTAGTGCAAGGAGCTACTATTGAAATGATTATTGAAGAATCTAAGAAACTAAATGTTGATTTGATTATTGCTGGTCATCATGACCGTGGTTTTTTCTATAATGCATTTATAGGAAGTACTTCTTCAGAAATTATCGAACAATCTAAAATTCCTGTTTTAATCATTCCTTTAGATTAAATTCTATTACAACTCTAAATAGCACTATTACAATTTTTCTCTTTTGAGCGAGTACCTGTTTATTAATATTTTTTTTTAAGCATGAATTATTGCCTTAATTTGTTTTATAAATCTTAGATTCATTTTGTTTAAAACATATATACAGAAGGTACTTCATTTCTCTAAAAAAATGGCAAAACATGCGATTAAGCTTTCAGGGCTTTTAGCTCTAGTTTTTGTTGTGCTTGCTTTTACTGATATACCCTACAACGCTTATCATCGTTTGGCTTTAACCAAGCTCATAACAAATCAACAGGTAGATTATATAATCATCATGGGCGGTGATGGCATGCCCTCGCCATCTGGATTGGTAAGAACCTATTTTGGAGCTGAGGCTGGAAATAAAAATCCTCGAGCTAAAATTATCATTGCTTTGCCATATAATGAATACGATAGTTTATATCAGTTAGATTTAATGGCTCATGAATTGATTTTAAAAGGGATTGATACAAATAGAATCAGCTACGAACCTCAGGGGTTCAATACTTACTCTCAAGCATGTAATATAGCAAAAATGATACGTGATAAATCGAAACAAATTCTCATTGTGACTGCACCAGAGCACATGTATCGGTCGGTAAAATGTTTTGAGAAACAAGGTTTTAAAAAAATTTCTTCCCTACCAACATTTGAGATTCCAAGCGATGCTGAGAATTTAAAAGATAAAACTGAAAGAAAAGATACAAGAATCAAAAATTTATCCTTGCGCTATAACATGTGGAGTTATATGGTGTATGAAATTAAAGTGCTGCGAGAATATTTTGCAATAAGTTATTACAAAATCAAGGGCTGGATTTAGCTCTATTTAAAGCAATTGCTTATGCCAGCTATCTTTTAGCGGAACTTTCCAAGCATTCATAAAATCCTTTTTATTATTTACAAGGTTATTGAATACTATCGTATTTTCGGTAATTCGTTTTGCTGCAATTGAATTTTGAAAATCTGTCATACGTAGGGTATCAACTTTATTTCCTGCCATAAAAGCAATGTTCATTCTATCGAACAAATCTAAACGATATGCATTTTGTATATCTTTAATAAACCTTGTAGAAGCGTCTATGCTACATCCAGAGGTTTTGACTTGAGTTTCATCGGCAAACAAGACGATAAATTGATTGTAAAATATTTCAAATGCTGCATTTAATTCACTGCCATGTGCTGACCATGTATCAATAAATTTCTTTCCATAATTCTTAATTTCAGAAACTTCATCATCAGTCAACTTTCGGTTGCTTTGATAAATCCAAACTTTGCTATGATCCGATAGGTCTTTATAATCCATAGTTATATTATTATTTCAAAGGTAAGAATTGAAAAACATTAAAAATTAAAATTACTATAACTTAGGTTTATGAGAACATCATACGGTTTAAGGAATTAAAGTTTGTTGCTTTCTGCAATTAACTCAGCTAAATCATAAACTTTTATACTGTCTTCTTTTTCCTTTGTTTTAACTCCATCAGTCATCATGGTCATGCAGAACGGACAGCCCACAGCAACTATATCTGGTTTTGCTTCTTCCACATCTTCCATTCGTTCAATGTTTATTTCTTTTTTCCCCGGTTCAGCTTCTTTAAACATTTGTGCACCACCAGCTCCACAACATAAACCTTGAGTTTTACACCTTTTCAGCTCAACTAATTCGGCATCTAATTCTTGTAATAGATTACGAGGAGCTTCGTATTCACCATTGGCTCTTCCCAAGTAGCAAGGGTCGTGAAAACTAATTTTTTTCCCTTTAAATTCTCCCCCTTCAATTTTAAGCTTTCCTTCTTCCATCAATTTTTGCAAAAACTGAGAATGATGCATCACTTCATAATTACCTCCTAAGCCTGGGTATTCGTTTTTTAAAGTATTAAAACAATGAGGACAAGTTGTTACAATTTTTTTGACTTCATAGCCATTTAACACTTGAATGTTTGACATGGCTTGCATTTGAAACAAAAACTCGTTCCCTGCTCTTTTTGCGGGATCTCCTGTGCAACTTTCCTCAGTTCCTAAAATCGCAAAATTGACCCCTACATTATTCAAAATCTTAACAAAAGCACGGGTAATTTTTTTTGCTCTATCGTCAAAACTTCCTGCGCAACCTACCCAAAATAAAACTTCAGGTTTCTTTCCTTGAGCCATTAAGTCGGCCATGGTGTTAACTTGCAATGATTCGCTCATATCTTTATTTTTCAAATACTTGTATCGTAACTTCTTTATCTATTAAGTCCGTAAATTTTCCTTTATATCGAGTCGCTCTTACCATATGATTATCAATCCAATGGTAATTTCCTCCACGTGGTTTTCCCATTAACAAACCATGGTATTTAAACCCATATTTATTCAACCAATCTTCTGTAACCTTACGATGATCTTCAGTTCTGGAAGTAAAATAAGTAATGATATGTCCTTCTTCAAACCACTTGTTAATTGTAACTAAAGCATCTGGATAATGTTCAGCAGTCACCATTCGTTCAGGTTCTTCATTTGGAATATCATCACAGATTGTTCCATCTATATCTATCATATAGTTTTTTTGATCTTCCGCTAAAACTGGACTTAGTTTCTTACCGTTTACTTCTAAGTCCTTTAGTTTGATTGTGTTTTGTGTATTATCCTTCATTTACCCAGTTTGCTCTATCAGTTTGTGAAAATTGCCACGGCGCTCCGTTATTTTCTATATTGTTTAACATATTTGTAATTTCAGCAGGAGCTTTAGAATCTTCCATAATCAATGATCTTCTCATATCCATAATTATAGATAAAGGGTCAATCATAACAGGGCAAGCCTCTGTGCAAGCGTTACAAGTTGTACAAGCCCATAATTCTTCTTCTAAAATATAATCTCCAAGAAGTGATTTCCCATCAGAATGATCAGCGCCATGTTTAGCGATGTTCTTGCCTACTTCCTCAAGTCGGTCACGAGTATCCATCATTATTTTTCGAGGAGATAGTAATTTGCCAGTTTGAGCTGCAGGACACTGTTCGGTACATCTTCCACATTCTGTACAAGAATATGCATCCATTAATTGTTTCCAGGTTAAATCTTGCACATCTTTAGCACCGAATCGCTCAACTGGACCTTCGGGTTCGGCTGGTGCTGCATAAGGATCAGCTTCAGGGTCAAACATCAGTTTAACCTCCTTTGTTACAGCTTCCATGTTGGTGAATTTTCCTTTAGGATCTAATTTGGAAAAAAACACATTTGGGAAAGCTAAGATAATGTGAAAGTGCTTTGAATACGGCAAATAATTTAAAAACAACAAAACGCCAATGATGTGAAACCACCATGAAACTCGTTCAACAAAAATGAGAAAGCCAGTTGAAAAAGACTCATAAAGCGGAACAATTAAACTTCCACTTATAGGAAACGCCCCAGCTTGAATATAATGCTCTACACCTCGCTGTTGTAAAACATAGTCGGCAGCATTCATTTTCAAAAATGCGCTCATCAGCATAATTTCTACTATTAATATGATATTAGCATCAGTTTTAGGCCATCCTAACATTTCGCGAAATCCAAAACGTTTTACTTTGAGCACATTTCTACGTATTAAAAAGATAAGACAAGAAATCAATACCAAAAATGCCAAAATTTCAAAAGAGCCGATTAAAATGTTATAAAAACTTCCAAGTGGTTCAGCTAAAACGCGATGTGTTCCAAAAATGCCATCAATAACTATTTCTAGCATTTCAATATTAATAATCACAAACCCTACATAAACAGCAATGTGTAATGCCCCAGAAATTGGTTTTTTCACCATTTTTGACTGACCTATAGCCACCATGAACATTTTTTTCCAACGCTCTGCTTTGCTGTCTCCTCGATCTATATCCTTACCCAGATTAATATTTCGAATAATCTTGTTTAAGTTTTTAGCAAACCAAAAACCTGCTGCTGCTAAAGCGATTATAAAAAAAATGTTTGAAATACCCATATTTATTGGTTTTATTATTCTGAAGCTTTGCTTTTGTCTTTACGTCCAAAGATAGAAAAATGAACATAACGTTCTGGATTCAATCTCATGTCTAAAAGTAATAAATCTAAATCGGTTGCTGCAGCCTCTAAGTTGTTGTATAGGGTATCGTTGTTGATCAACTTTCCCATTGAACCTTCACCATTGTTTATCTTTTGCATGAGATCAGCTACTTCTTTCATTGCAATAGAAGCATTATTAACGGTCTGTGTTAAATTAGCTTCGGCCAAAGAATCAGTTATGGCTTCAATATTTGATAAGGAAGCCGATAATTTTTCGTTGTTTTCTGATAAGTTTTTGGTAATTGATTCTACATGTGTAAAAATTCTCGTCAACTTGTCTCTTTCAGAAGCTACAAATTGATCGGCGTTTCGCATGGTTTTTTCAAAGGCTTCTAAAGAACTTCTCATGCTTGTAAAACTCGCATCTAAATCACCTCTATTCTTTTTACTAAATATCTGACTTACAATAATTATGGCTGAATCAACTGAGCTAATTAAGTCTTCTGCTTTTTTCTTTAAAGGAGCGATTTGTTGGTTGACCGACTCGCTTAAAGATTCTTCAATATTAGAAATCAAAGTATCCATGTCTTTGGCTTCTAATTTAGAATCTCCTAACTCTAAAGAAACTGATTTAGAGCCTAGTAAATCGGAACTTATAATATTTGCTTTGGTATTTTTAGGAATCATGAAATCATCTTCAGAAACAGAAAACTTCACAATCAAACGGCCTGAATTATCGGGAAGAAAATCAATGTCTTCTACTTGTCCAACTTTAAATCCATTTATAACCACTGGATTTGATTTACTTAATCCGTCTATGCGATCATAAATAGCAAAAAACGCTCGATGTTTCTTTAAAATATTTGTCCCTTTAAGATAATTGGCTCCCCAAAATAAGAGACCTAAGCACATCACCATTAAAAATCCAATCTTTACTTCTTTTCCAATTTTCATCCTTGCGAAATTAACATTATTCTTAGTGTTTTAACAATTTAACTGCTTCGCCTACCGCAATACGTTTTCCATTGTTGAAAGCTATAATAAATGCATCTTCAAATCCATTAGCTCTTACTTTTTCTTGTAATTTGTTAGCCGATTCCCAAGACTTTTCATTACCATAGGTATATCTATATAAACCTCCTGCTTCATAATAAGTAACTCCGCTTAAACCTTTAAAATTTGTTGGACTTGGGTCTATTTTATTTGTAGTTGTTGATAATTGAACTTTAAAAATCAAACCTTCTTTATCATTCATTTTAGCACTAGACTTTTCATCCTCACCCTTTAGTGTCGTGCTATTTTCATCTTTTCCTTTCTTTACCGCTGGTTTGGAATCTGACATTAATTTGTTCTTTTCGTCTTCAACAATCAATTTCGATATAGATTCTAATTCTTCTTTATATTCTTTAAATGCCCTGTAAATCGCAGAAGCCATATAATCTTGACCGATTTCAGATCTCAAAAAAGTTTCTTCTGCTTTATTTGTTAAAAAACCAGTTTCAATCAATACACTCGGCATCGTTGTTTGATGCAATACTAAAAAAGGAGCCATTTTAACACCTCTGTCTTTCCGCCCTACTCGTTCTCTAAATTGACTTTGAACTTTTTCAGCAAAACTAATACTCTGATTTTGAAAAGCACTTTGCATAATAGTTAAGGCTATATAGGACTCAGGCGAATTGGGATCAAAATTCTCATATCGCTCTTCGTAATTGTCCTCCATTAAGATAACGGCATTTTCTCTTTGAGCTGCACGCATGTTGGACTCTGATTTGGCGTTACCCATTACAAATGTTTCTGTTCCGAAAGCAGATGGACTTGCGGCATTTGCATGAATACAAATAAATAAGTCAGCTTTATTGCGATTGGCTATCTTTGCCCTTTCATCAAGCTCTAGGAAAACATCGGTTTTTCTAGTGTAAATTACATTTAAATGATCAAATTTTTCCTCTAAATATGCCCCTAATTTCAAAGCAATTGACAAGGCTATGTCCTTCTCAAAACTATGCGCACCAGAGCAACCATTATCGCCACCACCATGGCCTGCATCAATTACGACAGTATTTAATTCACCAAAAAAATCTTCGTCATTTTGAGCCCAAATTGTATTTGGAATAAAATATGTTATGAAAAGAAATAATAAAAAAGCTTTTTTGTTCATCTTATGAGACCTTCCTATTTAAATAATTTAGTTAGTTTTGAATCCGATTCAACACTCGTGTATCACACAAAAATAGCATTATAAGGTTGCAATCTTTTTCAATCACTTCTCGGGTTTTCATCCTACTAATGTTAATAACTACGGTTTTTAGTCAGGAACTCATCGCACAAGAAAAATTCGATTCTTTGCATGCTAATTTTCCCATTGATACAAACCAATTAATTGACTCTAGTAAAATTATTATTAATACTAATTCGGACAGCAGCCTTACCAAAATTGATACCACGCTTTCTAAAGATGCGATTACTACTAAAGTAAAATATCAAGCCAAAGATTCCATGCGATTTGACATGGCTGTAGAAAAAGTATATCTGTTTGGGAAGGCTCAAGTGAATTACGGGAACATACAACTAACTGCGGATTATATAGAAGTGGATTTGTCGAAAAATACAGTTTTAGCAAATGGATTGCCCGATAGCACTGGAGAAATAAAAGGATTGCCAGTTTTTAAAGAAGGTGCTCAGGAATACCAAGCAGGTAAAATGACTTATAATTTCAAAACCAAAAAAGGAAAAATAAGTGAGGTTAAAACCCAAGAAGGTGATGGCTATATAAAAGGAAACGAAGTCAAGAAGACGGCTGAAGATATTATGTATATCAGAAACGGCTATTACACAACTTGCAGCCTAGACGACCCTCATTTTTCTTTAGCTACTTCTAAATTAAAAGTTATTCCCAATGATAAAATAATCACAGGTCCTACGGTTTTAAAAATTGAAGGTGTGCCTACCCCTCTGGGATTGCCTTTTGGTTTTTTTCCAAATAAAAAAGGTCGCGCATCTGGAATTGTAATTCCAACCTATGGAGATTCTAGATCACTTGGTTTTTTCTTGAGAGATGGAGGATTTTATTGGGGCATTAATGATTATATCGATGCGACCATTACTGCAGATATCTATTCTTTAGGAAGTTGGGGGACAAAAATTAATTCGAGGTACAAAAACAAATACCATTTCGATGGAAATATAAATTACTCTTATGCCAACATTCGAAATGGCTATAAAGAGTTCCCAGACTTTAATGAAAGTAAGGAAATGTTTCTTCGATGGACACATAATCAAGACCCGAAAGCTAGGCCTGGAAGTCGATTTTCAGCCAATGTAAATGTGGGAACTCGAAATAATTTTACAAATAACTTGAATAGTTTTTCCCAAGATTATTTAACCAATACTTTCCAGTCATCAGTTTCTTACACCAACTCATTTCCTTCTAAACCATTTAACTTAACTGTTAGTGCAAGGCATGATCAAAACACACAAACTGGTGCATTTAATGTGAATTTGCCCGAAGTCGCTTTTAATGTTTCTAGGCAATATCCGTTTAAACAGTTTGGGAAAATCGGAAATGAATGGTGGCGAAGCATATACAAGAACTTTGGATTAAGCTATTCATCATCAGCTACAAACCAGTTGAGAACCATAGACACCTTAATTTCGTTCAACAATTTTGATAATCTTAAACAAGATTTTTCAAACGGTTTTAGACATTCGATTCCGCTTAGTACTTCTTTTAAATTGTTGAAGTTTTTCAACTTAAACCCAAGTTTGAGCACCAATCAAATTGTCAGCTTTAGAACAATACGAAAAGAATATGATCCAAGTAAAAACCAAGTAATCAGAGACACCATTTCAGAAATAAAAACTGGAGAGACCTATAGTTTCAATACAACCATGTCAACTAAAATTTATGGCATGTTCCAGTTTAAAAGAGGTAAAGTTCAAGCGATTAGACATGTTGTAACACCTCAAATAACATACAATTACCAGCCTGAAATAAAATCTGGGATAAAAAGCTATACCAATGCACAAGGGAAAGAAATAGAATATTCTATTTTTGAAGGTGGAGTTTATGGAAGTCCAAACCGAGAAAAAAGCGAACGAATCGGTTTTAATTTACTCAACAATATTGAGATGAAAGTGCGTTCAGACAAAGACAGCACTGGAACAAAAAAAATAACGCTTTTTGATAATTTAGGTTTTTCGAGTAATTACAATACCGTAGCCGACTCGCTAAATTGGTCACCTGTTTCAATCAATGGTAGAACTCGAATTGGAAACTTCATTACCTTTCAATTCAATGGCATAATGGATCCTTATGGCTTAGATACAAGTGGGCGAAAAATTAATACATCTTGGAACGAGCAAAGCGGAAAATTAGCAAGATTAACTTCGGGAAATGTGTCTTTAAACTTCTCATTGAAGGGAGGAAATCCAAAAAAAAATAAAGAGAAACGCAGTAAATATGCAACTGATGACGAAATGGAATACATCAATAGCCATCCAGAACAATTTATAGATTTCAGTATTCCTTGGTCTTTAAATGTGGGTTATAACATTCGGTATAATAAGCCTGCTTTTGAAGATGATGTGACCCAAACCATGAATTTCAGTGGAGATGTTAGTTTAACCAAAAATTGGAAAATTGGGTTTAACTCTGGTTGGGATTTCGAACGAAAAGATTTGACTTATACCTCAGTAAATATAAATAGAGATTTGCATTGCTGGCAAATGGCCATCAATTGGGTGCCTTATGGTCCGAGACAAAGTTATATGATAACCATCAATGTAAAATCGCCTGTTCTTCAAGATTTAAAACTGAACAGAAGAAGAGATTTTTACGATGTAATTCGGTAATAGCAATAATCATATACCAGTTGTGACTCATAATTAAGAATATTGCAGTTTTTTAAACAATGATAATTATCAAAAGCAATATAACTACACAGCAGTCTATCAATCAAGACGTAAGGTACATTTTTAATAGATTAGCAATTATCATTTTTGTTTTTTGCATTAATTCAGTTATTGCTTTGAGCCAAGTAAAAGACATTTCTATAGGCAATCAGCAATGGTTACATTATTATAATCAAACAAGACTGGGTGATAAATTTGTTTGGCTGGCAGATGGAGGGTATCGTTGGAAGGATGGATTTCAGGAAAACTCTCAGTATATTACAAGAACAGCTTTAGGATATTTTATCAATCCGAACTTACAAATTTCAGCAGGATTTGCGCATCTAGGTTTTCACTCATCAGGGAAAATTAATAAGGTTGAATTTAGACCATTTCAGGAATTAATTATTAAGAATAAAGTCAAGAAATTTGATTTGAATCATAGAATTAGAATTGAAGAACGCATTTTCTATCCTGTATATAAAGGAAAAATTCAGAATTCATCAGTTTTTAATTTCCGCTTTCGATATGCATTTACAATCAGCATCCCTCTGTTTAAGCTTTCGAAAGAAAACACTAATAGAATTTTCTCAATTAACTTGGGTGATGAAATATTTATCAACGTAGGAGAAAATAATTCATATAAACTTTTCTATCAGAACAGACTAATCATTAGTCCTACTATTTATTTTAGTAAGAATTTAGCGGTTTCTATTACTTGGAATAGTCAATTTTCAAGTACTTCTACTAAGAAAAGTTATAAATATGCCGATGTATTATGGATACAAATTAAACATAAACTAAACATTAAAAAGCCATTAAAAAACTAAATTGTAGGTTGCCCCAATAGAATCTTATGACAAACCTGTGATCGCTATTGCTTATTAGTACCCAAAACCATTAAAATATAATTGTATTAAAAACTCTTTGATTTAATAGGTTTGAGATCTCTTAGGAATCTATTAACTTAGTGCTCTTTACAATTATGGCACTTACCTCTTCTAATCTTTTTCCACTAGGCACAATTGCTCCAAATTTCGAATTGCCTGATACCATTTCAGGCAAGTTATTATCACTAAATGCTTTAAAAGGAAAAAATGGAACTGTCATTATGTTTATTTGCAATCATTGTCCTTTTGTCATTCACATAAACGAACAATTGATTCAACTTGCAAAAGAATATCAAAACCAAGGTATTTCTATTATTGCTATTAGCAGCAATGATGTAGAACGTTACCCACAAGATGGACCAATAAAAATGAAAGAAAATGCAAAAAGATTAGGCTATCCCTTCCCCTATTTATACGACGAAAGCCAAGCCGTTGCACTAGCTTATGATGCTGCTTGTACGCCTGATTTTTATGTGTTTGATGCTAATTTAAAATCAACTTATCATGGGCAGTTGGACGATGCAAGACCTGGAAATGACAAAGCAATAGACGGTAAAGATTTGCGAGCTGCTATTTTAGCTTTATTAAATAATAAAACGCCCATTGCCCCACAAAAACCAAGCATAGGTTGCGGAATAAAGTGGAAGCAATAAACTATTTGTAAGGAAATGCAGGAAGATTTAAGTCAATTTTATTTTAAAAAAGATGAGCCCATGCAATCTTGCTTGCTTTCATTGCGAGATATCATTTTAAGTCAAAATGATTCAATTTCAGAATCTTTAAAATATGGCTTGCCTTGTTTTTCTTACAATAAAAAACACATTTGTTATTTATGGTATGATAAGAAAACCATGTTTCCCTATATATTATTCGCCGATGGAAATAGGATAAATCATCCTTTATTAGAGGCTGGAGATCGAAAAAGAATGAAGGTATTATCGATAAACCCTGAAGAAGATATTGACATTGAAACGATTCAGTTGATTTTAACTGAGGCTTTAAAACTGCGAGCAAAAAAGGCCTAATAGAACAGCAGATTCGCACATACAAACCTGCAAAATCTTATGAACTGATTTATTAAAATTCATCAATACATTTCATTGGCTAGGTTTTATTAATTTAGTTGATGTAAAACTGGAATGGGCGGAATGGTGCGTTTGTTTAGATGTTGAGCAATAATGACCCAAAAATTAGACTTCATCCTTATTATAAGATTTTTAAAGTAAATTAATTATAAATCTATTCATTAAGTCCAGATTGGACTATTGCTTTTGAAAGCATCTCTTTTAACTCCTTAGCTGTAGGAACTTTACCTTTCAATTCTATCGGTAAATTATGCGTCAGTTTATATTCTGACACTCCAATCGGCTTAGCGCTTGATTTTAAACTATATTCGACCTCTATATTATCTTTTGTTGGACAAAGAATAATACCAATCGAAGGATTATCATCTTCTTGCTTCTCTTGTGTATCCAATAATTCAAGATAAAAATTCATTTTTCCTGCAAACTCAGGTTCAAATTCTACTGTTTTTAACTCTATAGCTATCAAACATTTTAAAAACCGATGATAAAATAATAAATCAATAAAATATTCTTTTTGGTTCAATTTTAGCCGATACTGATTACCAATAAATGTGAACCCATAACCAAGTTCTAAAAGTAAATCTCTAATATTTTCTACAAGTCTATTTTCTAACTCTCTTTCTAATATTGGTTTTGATATCCCAAGAAAGTCAAGATTATATTCACTTTTTAATGCTTCATTTGCCTGCTCAGATAAATGGACAGGAAGAGAAACTTCAAAGTTATTTTGCTTCGGGTTAATCATATGATTCTCGAATGCATTGGCTTTAATTTGATTTAATAAAACTGCTCTACTCCATCCTAATTTATCAGTTGCATCTAAATAATATTTTCGTTCTTCACGGTTTTTTATTTGATGCATTATTAACAAATTTTGTCCCCAAGGTATTTTTACTGTTAATTCTAACAATTCAATATCATTCTCATATTCAAGATAAAACTGTCTCATTCGCCATAAATTCTGTGGCGAATATCCTTTGATACCGTCGATTTGCTTATTAATATCCTGTGATAAAGTATCAACAATTGATTTACCCCAGTTATTGGCATTTTGATTCTTAACAATCAATTTACCAATTTCAAAATTTAGACCTATATGGTGTTTATTTAATGACTTATAAGCTTCATAGCGTGCTGAATTAATAGTTTTCACTATCTCCTCAAAAAAATTATTATACTGCTTTAAATCGCTCATTTAACTATATCTATTTCTCGCACACTTGTGATAGAATTCAAAAATACAAGTTCTCGCACAGCTGTGCGAGAATTTAATAATAATTGTATTGTTTAAACAATAAATTAACTGCTTGACACATATCAATACTGAAATGCCATTTCTACAAGATTGAAACTAATATAATTCAGTTTAATGTTTAAAGGGACAGTCTAATTCATTGCTAACGGACAAAATTTACTTCATCAATAGATTTTAATCAAATAAAATCAGCCAATTATTCCATTCCAATTTAGTGATTTTTTTCAGTATAAATTGACTAAAAACAAGGCTCGGGAATTTGAAAGTGAGAACTTTGCACTATTGTCAATCGAGTAGATAACTCCGACTTCCCGATAGCTATCGGGAAGTCGGAATTCAGTCACTCTACAGTGCCATTCAAGCCTACTTAACCTTATGAACTAAATTTACATTTATTAAAATTCATCAACACACTCCATTGGATAGGTTTTATTAATTTGGTTGATGAAAACTGGAATAATCGGAATGGTGCGTTTGTTTAGTTGCTTCCACACATAAATATATTGAAAAAACTGATTCAAATATTCTTATTAGCTATTTTAACTTCTTGTTTTGAACCTAATACAGTTAAATGGAACTTCCCACTGCATGGAACTAATAAGCAGGTTTTAGTAGAATTACCAAAGCTCCTAGAAGATTATAAAATTTCTATTCATATGTCAGACTGTAAATCCTGCAAGAGCCATGAGACTGTTTTTTCAAGTAGAGATTTTTTAGATAAAGTTCCTGAAACTACAGGCTTTTATTCACCTTGGAAAATAGACACGACTGCTCTCTGGTATTTATATTTTGATGTTCAATTAAATAAAGACACTTTTCTTCCTGTTAGAATTCCAGATTTTAAAAAAGAACTTTTAAACATAGAATCTTTTATTTTATCTATAGACTCGAATGCGAAAATAACCTCAAGAATTATTGATAGCAATTTCGTATTAGTAAGCTATGAACGTATTAATCACAACAGTTTAAAAAGAGTTAAAGGCATTAATGGTATAACTTTTTTAGATTCAACTTGGATGGGTATTCATTATCTTCAATTTGACTCTCTTGATAATGGTTTAACTGAGTCGTTAGTTAAATGCTTGAATAAAATAGAAGTAAAATAACATGTGGTATAAGGTATAAAAAATCAAATACCACTTTATAAAGCCTTAGATGGGCAAACAAAATCGGTAGTGGGAATGCCAGTTTCTTTAATGCCTGCAAACCCACTAGAAATGTCGATTAAATTATGTATTCCTCTACTTTTTAAAATTGAAGCCGCTATTACACTGCGGTAACCGCCTGCACAATGAATGTAAAAGTCTTGATCTCTAGGAAAATCAGAAAAGTGCTCATTTATAAAATCCAGTGGAGTATTGTATGCTTCTTCTAAATGCTCTCCTGCATACTCTCCTGGTTTCCGAACATCAAAAATAGGTAAAGGACAAGTTTCTTTTTCAGATTTAAATACTTCTGCGCTAATCGATTTTATGGTGTCTATTTCTTTGCCTGTATTTCTCCATGCATTAAATCCTCCTTTCAAATAACCCAAGGTATTATCAAAACCAACACGAGATAATCTGGTGACTACTTCCTCTTCCCTTCCTTCTGGCAAAACAAGTAATATTGCTTGCTTTACGTCTGCAATTAATGCTCCAACCCAAGGGGCAAATTGTCCATCTATCCCAATAGAAATAGATTTAGGTATGAAACCTTCTACAAATTCAGAAACAGCTCTAACATCTAATATAACAGCATTTGTTTCATTCGCTACTGCTTGAAAAACATCTGGACTATATGCTTTTGTACCTCTTTCTAGCACTACATCAATGTCATCATAGCCTTCCTTATTCATTTTGACATTCATTGGAAAATACATAGGAGGCGGTAACAAACCATCCGTTACTTCTTTGACAAATTCTTCTCTGGTCATGTCTGCTCTTAAAGCATAATTCATCTGCTTTTGATTTCCAAGGCTGTCAACAGTTTCTTTCATCATGTTTTTGCCACAAGCTGAACCAGCACCGTGGGCTGGATAAACCGTAACATCATCTGCTAAAGTCATCACTTTAGTCCTTAGGCTGTCAAATAATATTCCCGCCAAATCTTCTTGGGTCATGTGTGCTGCTTTTTGAGCTAAATCAGGCCTTCCTACATCACCAAGAAATAAGGTGTCTCCAGAAAATAGGGAATGCTCTTTCCCCTTTTCATCGATTAATAAATAACAAGTGCTTTCCATCGTATGCCCTGGAGTATGCAATACTTTAATTTTAATATTTCCCAATTCGAGTATTTCGGCATCTTCGGCAATTTTTACATCAAAACTTGGATTTGCATTGGGTCCAAAAACAATGGTTGCACCTGTCTCTTTTGCCAAAGTAACATGACCACTGACAAAGTCGGCATGAAAATGTGTTTCTAAAATGTATTTAATTTTAGCTCCGTCGTTTTTTGCTCTTTCAAGATATGGTTTCACTTCTCTAAGTGGATCTATTATCGCTACTTCACCTTCACTTTCTATATAATAAGCACCTTGTGCTAAACAACCTGTATATATTTGTTCTATTTTCATGTTCTATTTTTTATATTTTTAATCACTATTGTCCGACAAACATCAAATTTTGATACCTTATTGGGTTTTAGTTTACTTTTTGATGAGCAAAAAGTAAAACAAAAAACTCAGCCCTTATCAAAAAGTAAGAAAATCCTCGAATTACCTAAGTTCAGCCGGATGATCTTCTCGGTCAACCTTCGAAGCTTTCCGGTTTCTCTAAGGCAATTCATCAAATTTACTTACCTTTTGCTAAAAGGCAGTCCCAAAGTATAAATATCAAGTTTTAATTAGAGAGCCTCATTTTATCCTTTTAATTATAAGTCATTTAAGTTATATTTTATGTATGTATAAAATTTTAATGTACACCAGTGATTTTAAATGGCGTTTAAAATTTAAATTAAATGTTCTGTCTGTATTTATCTTACTAACAAATTTATTTATAAAAGCTCTTTAAAAATAATATAAATGGCCATGCACAACACAAACCATCCAAAAGCTGCCTTTAATTTTTTCCCTTCTATAAATTTACTAAGCCACATTCCCATATATATACCCACAATTGCTACAATCGTAAAACTTAATAGAAACGACCAATCAATTTCTAAGTATTGCAGGTCTCCAGTAAATCCAATAAGCGAATTAATTCCGATAATTAACAAGGAAGTTGCAACTGCTTTTTTCATGGGCAACTTTGCTAGAATAATCAAAGAAGGAACAAACAAAAAACCTCCGCCTGCTCCTACAATTCCTGTAATGATGCCCACAAAAAAACTTTTAATCATGATTATCGGATAATTGTATTGAATTTTTTGTGTTTCTTCACTTTCCGTAGAATTTTGTTTGTTACTAATCATTGATAAAGCAGCCAACAACATAATGATTGCAAAAAATACCATGATGGCTATGTTTTTTGTCAATTCAAATGAATTGAATTGGAAAATGCTTTCGGGAATCGCTGGCACTAAAAACTTTCGGGCTATGTAAACAGCAATGAAAGCTGGAACTGAAAAAATAAGCGCTACTTTAAAATCTACTAATCCTTTGGCGGCATTTCTAAGGGCGCCAAAGAGTGAAGAAACACCGACCACAAACAAAGAATATGCGGTGGCGAGTACTGGATTGATAGCCAATAAATAAACTAATATTGGGACTGTTAAAATAGAACCACCTCCACCAATTAAGCCTAGCACTATGCCAATTGATAAGGCTCCTATATATCCGAATAGTAGATTGATGTCCATGTATTAAAAGAAGGCAAAATTAGAGAAACTAATATTCTATAAAAGTAACGATGGTTACACTATAGTTTGATTATTTCTATGCTATTCCTATTTAAAGCGATGGCCTTTTTGTTTTCTAATTTTTTAAGTAAGCGCGAAACCACTACTCTAGAGGTATGCAAGTCAACTGCAATTTCTTGATGTGTTATTTTAATGGTATCACTTCCGCGAACTGAAGCTAAGTCCAATAGGTATTTTGTAAGGCGTTCATCCATATTTGAGAAAGCGATATTGTCTATGGCTTGCAACATCTCTTTAAAGCGAATGTGATAACTTTCAAAAACAAATTTTCTCCAGGAAGGATATTTCACCATCCATTCATCCATTAAATGAATTGGAATCATTAGAAGTTCTGAATCAATTTCAGCGATGGCTCTAATATCACTTTTAGTATTTCCCAAACAACAATTCAGAGTCATGGCGCAGGTGTCGCCTCTTTCTATAAAATAAAGTAGTAAATCATTTCCCTCTTTATCTTCTTGTAATATTTTAATTGCACCCGACAGCATTAAAGGCATGTGAGTCACCTTCTGCCCTATTTCCATCAATGCAAAACCTTCCTTAACTGATTTTTTAAGCCCAAATTGAGCAATTTCTTGAAGCAATGCCTCCTCAAAAAATGGCTGATAAAGATCTTGTGCTTCTTGATTTTTCATAATTCTTATCGAATATCAAGTGTTAACTTAAATCTTAAAACTCTACCATTTCCTGCATCTGCAACATACAACACTCTGTCTTTGTAGGCAATGGCCATTGGTTTATTAAAATTAGTAGGTCCATCGCCTGTCCCTCCAAAAGATGTTTTGATGTATTTCGTTTTACCAGAAGCTGGTGGGGGTCTAACTCCTTCTAGACCATTTGCTGTAAACTGATATAAAGAATCTTTAGCACGATCAACAACAAAAATATAATTGGATCCATCTCCGGCATATTCTACACCAACTGGTTCTTCAAATTTAAAAGCATCTGTAATAAAGCTACTCGCCTGGCTTGTATCGTTACTCCAACTTGTTTTAGGAACATAAATGCTTCCGTTTTCCGAAGATTGGTTCTCGATGTATTGTACTTTTAAAACTCCATTTGGATCTAAGGAAGAAAAGATGAAGTCTCCTCGGGTATCAACACTGATTTGTGGTGGTTTTGCCAAACTTGATATAGCAAAAGGATATTTAAAATAATCATTAAACAAACCGCCTGAGCTATTGGTGACTACTATAGGAGTTACAAATTTGTCATGCTTATCAAACAGTAAAATTGAATTGTCAGGGCCTCCTGATTGAAGCGGATTGTTAAAATCGCCAGAACGAGTGACATAGAAAGAATTATCAGAAATTACAGCAATTCGGTTAAATTTTACTTGCTCGTCTCTTGATATTGCTGAAGTTTTAAAATAAAAAGGATGAACAATTTCCTTTACAATTTTTGCATATTGCAATCCATATCCTTCAGGTTGATTTAATTCTAAACGATATATGCAAGTTCTTACGATTGGGCTGCCTGAACTATGATCCGTTTTAGAACCTATCACCAATAAATCTAAACTTCGGTCTTGAGCTATTCCTTTTGCTCCTTGAATAAATTTTCTTGATAACTCTCTACCTGACTCATCTAAAGCAATAACTTCTTGTGTGCCTGCATCTACTATATAAATAAGTTCATCGAATCCGGCGATTATATCAGTGGGTTCTAAAAATTGGTTTAAAATTGGCTGAACTGGCACATAGGCCACTTCACGATAAGATTGTGTTGGAATTTCTATAAAATCTAAGTCTGTTTTATCTCCAAAATAATGATCACAGGAGGTCATACCAAGCAATAAACTTAATCCAAAAGCGAAAGAAATATATCGTTTAATTCTACTCACGTTCCATGTTATTTATAGTGATTGATAATCCAACTGTGTGAAGAATACCTTGAAATTCTGTTGGGTTTGCAGCATAGCTTATAAACAATGGATGAGCTCCAAACAGTTTTCTAATTCCAAATCCAAAACTTGGAAATCGCTGCCCAGTAACATTAATTTTATAGCCTGCTCTTAAATACAACAGCTTTAAATATTGATACTCCAAGCCAATTCTATAGTTCTCCGCATTGTCGTTAGGATGGTTTAATTGAGCTGCAACTAATAAAGATTGTTTCTCTTTTTTCCATGGTATGATGGAAGCACCTAAACTAAAAACTGTTGGTACAGAATATTTTTCTGGCTCTAAAGTTCCTGTTCTGTTAAAAGTTGTTTTCAATTCATCGCCATTGATGGAAGAGTTTCCTCCAAAATTCTGAATCATAACCGCAAATTTCAAATCTTTATAATCGGTAAAATATAAGAAACTTACATCGGCAGCGGCTGTAGAATTAGAATAGGTATCAATTTGCTCGTGAATGTATTTTAAACTTATTCCAGCAGAAAACATATCCGATAACTTTTGAGCATAAGAAGCTCCTATCGCTAAATTACTGACGTAAAATTTCTCGCCAGTCCCTTCTGGTTGAAATTCAGTTCTTACATCCATAGCTCCTGAATTCAAAGTATTCACCGATAATCCAATAGTCGATAATTTGCTTTTAGTAGGCATTACAGCCGAAACAAAAGATTGTTGAATTCCCGCACCTATTGTGTAATTACTCATTGCTACATTAAACCCTTCGTTGTCCGTTGTAGCTGCCGGATTTGAAAAAATGGAAAAAGCATCACCATTTAAAGCCACACTAGCTCCACTCATGGAAGCAGACCTTGGGTTAATGTCATTTTTTAAAAATGATAAAGTTGACAAACCAGCTCTTTGACCCCCAAAATTTGGAATTAGTTGTCCCCAAGCATTCATGCTCATCAAGCAAACGAGTAATAAGGTTCCTATTTTTAGTCCTGCTTTCATCTTAAAATTTAAAGCTAACACCATATAAAATTTGTCTTGGAGCTAAGTATCTAGCTGGATTATCAGATGGAGTTCCACCTTCTTGTGGCCCTAAGTATCGATTGTCTCGCCATTCATTTGGCACATCATCTCCATCTTTATATGCTTCTCCAGTAATTGGATTAATAATTACTGAATTTTTAATGTTCAATAAGTTTCTTACTTCTATGCTAAAAGTAACACCCACTTTCTTATTATAGAAAAAGGCATTTTTACTGATTTTTAAATCCGATTGGTACCAAGGTTTAGAAACTTCTTGTAGGTATTGATCGTCTAGTCGAACAAATAAAGGTCTGCCCACATCATTTACACCTTCTTGCGCATAAGGTGTGTATCTGAAACCAGAAACATAATTGAAAGACAGGAATATTCTTAATCCAGGAATGGCTCTTCCTCTTATTTTAAACGAAGAATCTGTTGTCATGACAAACCCCAAGGTAATGTCCCAAGGTCTATCAAAGGCTAAATATTGTTCTGAAGACAATTCAACGGCTCCATTTTGCTCAATTTGTAAACCAGACTCTCTAGCTGAATTTGACTTACCTCTTGCTACTTGATAGGTTGCATTTACAAATGCTCTATAATAATCTTTAAATCTATATGAAACACCACCTTCTAAGCCCATAATTCGAGCATAATCTTGATTGATATACATACGCTTGGTAACTGGTCTTCCTGTTTGGTCTTTTACAATTACACTACGTTGCACGATATAGTCAAATCGATTGTTGTTAAATGCAGCAAGGGTTAAACCAATGTCTTTGGTTATTTGTGTTTTATACCCAACTTCATAAGAGATGTTTACCTCTGGATTAATGTCTGGGTTTCCTAGGTTAGACAAAAAAGAACGATCTTGATATTGAGGGTCTAAACCGGCATATACAAATCGAGGATGAGGCAAACGCATGGAGTGACCATAATTGAAATACAGTACATTGTTTTCAGAAACTGGGAATGACACATTAATTTTGGGCAATAATCTCGCTTTCATGCGGTATCCTAGTAATCCTACCGTTTTATCTTGATAATCATCGCGCACTTGGTCAACAACCGGAGATAAAGGATTTTCTACCGCATCATCAGCAAATTTCCCAGGTGCCCAATAATTTAAACGCATCCCTACAGTTGCAATAATTCCTCGGTAGCGAATTTCATCACTCACAAACAAGCCTCCATTAAAAGGTTTCACTTCCCAAATATCATTTGAAGAACCAACACTAACGGCTGGCGAAGTAACTGAATCGTTAATTTGAATGGGGGCACCAATCCAAGGACTTGATACATCAACCCATTGAAGATGTTGCATTTTATGCTCAAAACCAAAAGTCAATTTGCTTTTTTGCGATTCAGAAAAGCGGGTCACTTGAGTTTTAAAGGTATATTCTTGAGCAAAATGATCGTGCCATAAAGGAGTTATACCACCATTATTAACTAAACCTGGGCCAGGTAAAACAAATCGTATTTCATCACCCGGGTTATAGATAGAAACAGGATCGGTTACAATTGAAGCTTCATCGTAAATTTGATCAACAGTTTCTTCCCTAAAAGGTCTTCCATTGGCATCAGCTCTTAAATTAGTAAATAACCTACCTACAGAAACATTAAACCACGTTCTTTCATTTAAAATTTTCTTGTAGTTTAATGCTGTTAGATTTGATTGATGCGTATAAGTACTTGCATTATCTAGATTTAAACTTCTTTCAAACTGATAACCAGGTTGCAATAAAGCATCGAATCCAACAATTTGTAAAGTTCTAGTGTTTTGATTGATGCTTAAACTATGCTGATTGGTTAAGGTTAGTTTAGAACCTTTTTTTAGGTTGTAAGAAAGTTTTAAAGTATTTGTAAAATTGTTGTCTTGTCTAGGAGCCCATATTTCAGGGTTATTTTCCATCAAAGAACTGCTTAATTGATCGGCTTCTTCACCAAAATAAGTATCCGTGAGTCGAGTGGTAACGTTAGCAAAAAAGCTTAATTTCTTTTTGGTTTTAGGAACTGGTCCACCGGCAGATAGTTCTACAATATCAGTATTCCATGAAGAGTTTCCATTTTTGTTGAAACCTAAATTATCTCTTTGCCAGCTTCCAGAAAACTCTAATTTATCTCCACCTTCGCGAATGGTTGTAGAAATAACCCCAGATGAGCCATCGCCAAATTCGGCTCCTGCCCCACCAGTTATAATGTCTAATTTACCTATAGAACTAGAAGAAACATTTACTCCAAAACCAGTTCCAGCTAAAGGATCTTGAGCAGATATTCCATCCACCATGTATTGTGTTTCATAAACCCTTGCTCCTCTTATTTGTAAACCATCGGGAGTTTTGTTAATTCCAGATTGCATGGCCGCCAACTCCTGAACGTCTCTTACATTCATTTCGGCAATTTCTTTTTGAGAAATAGTCACTTCAGACTTGGCAGATTCTAGGTTAACTAAATTCTTTTTTCCAACAATTTCGACAGTTCCTAAGGCTTGAGCACTTGGCTTCAGTTTTACATCGAGTTTTAAAGTTTCACCTTTTTTGATGGAAATGCCATTGAATATTTTATCGGCATATCCGATGTAAGTAAATTTTACAGAATAATCACCATGTTTTATCCCTTCAATTTCATAATCACCAACAAAATCTGAACTTGTTGCTTTATAAGTACCTACAATCACAACTGTAGCTCCAATTAAAGGCTCGCCCGTACTTTCATCTACAACATTTCCTTTTAAAATTCCTGTATTCACTTGAGCATCAGCAGAAGCATAGCAAATAAGTAAAGCAAGAAATAGTTGAATATACTTTCTCATCAATTGAATTCTACATTAAAAATTTGGTTGAATAATGCTTCTAAGCGTTCTGGCTTATCGTATAGCTGCCACAATTGCATTCCAAAATAAATTTGGTTTAGTTTTCCACCAACTCTTCTTCCAGATGCAATTATCTTAGTATCATTCCAAGGCTTTGTTGGCCTTCCATCTACTACGTTAGCGGTATATAAAACTTCTGTATCTGCACTATCTATGTTGTAAACTCCAACTCCAGAAATGGTTGTGTTTGTACTTAAATTAGGATAATTAGGCAAAGTAGTTACAATAGAATCTCCACTATATAATCTTGCGCTTCCATAATTCTTAGTAGAAACTGAAGCTATTGGCAAAACTCCCACAAAAACATCAATAGTTTGATTGTGATTGAACTTAGTCGATATCAAATATTTACCACCATCATTTGCATAGTTTTGTAATGAAGCTGCTGAAAACTCTAGCAGCATCGCACTTAGATTGGTATATGGGTTTTTAAAAATAGTTTCATCAGAATAGAAAAACAATTTATCATATTGTTCGAGTTGCAATCTAAAAGTAATGTTCCAAACTTTCGGCTGATACAAGCCATTGTTTGCCAATAAGTCTAAGAAATCATATTGTACACCCACATTTGTTAATGAGTTCGTGTAAACTGATTTAGAATTACCTGTAACTCCACCTACAACGAGGATGTCGTTCTTTTTGCCTTTTAAATAAAATGTATTCGAAGAATCTATTTTACTTTCAGTTCCTGCTTGGTCTATTGCTTTTATATAAAGTCTATTGGTATCGTTTACCACCAAACCTTCAATTAGTTGGCTTGAAGGATTTTTATCTGAATCATAATAAATGTAAGAACTTGTTGTGTCTGAAGTAATTGGATCGCTTGGTAAAATTGAAAAAGTCTTTTTTGATTTGTTAAGTTCGTACCAGGTCTTGCCATTGATACTTAACATCACTTTGGTTATGGTTTCTATGCCATCTATATCTTGAGCCGACCAAGCTGTTGTAGCTACTAAAAATGCAGTATCAGCAATGGTTAGTTTAGCATCAAAAGAAATACTTGGCGCTGTATTTTTTATTGGAACTTTAAGGTAATCTGGGCTTGGGTCTCTTTGGTTTTCATTGTCTATTGCTCTAACATACAAATCTATATCAGTAGTATCTGACCCAGAATTGATGCTAAATTTAAAGGTGGAGTCTTGTTTTGTGGTATAAGTCCAATTAACTTGGTCATAACTAATTTCATAACCTACCACATATCCATCTGGATCGCTTCCATACCAAGTTAAATGCACAATGGTATTTAGTCTTCTGTCTCCAGATAAATTAATGGCTTCCACCGAAATTTGCGTGTTCGGCGCTTGGTTGACTTTTATTTCTCCTTCATCTTTTTTACAAGCAGATAAAGCTGAGAAAATAAGTACTATAATGATATATTTAAAGATGTTTTTCATAATAAAAATTGGGCGCAAACCATGGTTTGCGCCCAATTAAAAATACTATTTCAAAATCAATTTAGAAACTTGAATTAATTCATTGTTTTCAGAAACTCTGATTAAGTACATTCCTTTCTCTAATCCACTAAGATTTAAAGAACTTAAATGCAATGAGGTTCTTTGATCAACAACAACTCTACCTGTTACATCTATCACTTGAATAGAAATTTGGTTGAATTTGTAATTGTTGTCTATAGAAACATTTACTCTATCTTGAGCTGGATTTGGGAAAATACTTGTTTCAACTTTTGAATTAACAAGGGGCTCTATGCTTACTAGTGGCTCGCTAAAACCAACAAAGTCTGCATTGTTTCTTGGAGTCAATTTAAAGTTATTGAACGAGTAATATAAAATTCCAACTAAAGCATCCATGTTTTGAGTGATTTTTGCTTGTATAGCAGGAACATTCATGTTTGCAGCATAAAAAGCAGAATCAGAAACTACTGAGACATCTAAAGAAGATTGTGCTGATGTTCCACTTTGTCTTCCGGCTAAAACTCTTGCAGAAACAGTTGCTCCTACACCTGAACCTACAGAATATTCTCCAAAGTTTAAGTTAGGATTGTTTATATAAACCTTTCCTCCAGACATTGGATTCTCATATCTTAACAACATGCTTTCGTACTTCTCAAGATTTGGACTGTTAGATGTTCCAAATAAATTAACATCTGAAGGGTCTATAACAACTGGATTCACAGTTCCTGTATTACCAGTAGCTGTTACAGTTAAGGCAGTAATTTTTGTAAATCCATATTGCTCAGCAGCAATACCTGTTACTGTAATTTCTTGTCCTCTCATTAAACTAAAAACAGCTGTTCCACCACCGTCAACTAATATACCTGCATGAGCAGTTCCATTAGCATCTTGCATGTATAAATAGCCCATATCTCCAGATTGGTAAGATGAAGTAACTATACCTGTAACCGTAACTGTATCACCTGCATAAGGAGAGTCTGCACTAGAACCAGATAATGTTTTTTGAATGTCCATAATGGTCATTCCGTTTGCTCTTACAGTATAAAAATCAAAGTTATTCACACCTGGATAAATTGAAACATTAGCACTGTCATCCGTTGCTTCTATGTAATATCTAACTAAAGAGTCAACTGGAAATGCAGGAATTACCGCAGAATAAACAGAACCAACAGAAGTCATCGCAACAGAACTAAAGGTATTAGCCGCTGCATTTTGGTCAGCAGAATAGTATAAATTAGCGCCTGTAACAACACCATCATTATCAACTATGTCAGCAGAAATAGTTACTGTTTGACTTGCGTTTGGAACTTTAGGCATTCTGTTAACTAAAGAAATTGATGCAGGAGAAGCTGCTTTATCAAAATGAGTAGAATCAAATGGATTGATTTCATATCCACCATTAAATTGGCCACCACCAGCACAACCATTTTGATCTTGAAAAATAACCCCTCTAATGTAATTGTAAACAGTTCCTACAGATGGAGCAACAAAAGTACCAGTTGCTTTTGGAGAGTTTGGATTAACCGTAGCAATACCGTTAACTTTCATCGGTAAAAAACGGTCGGCTACCAAAATTTGATTTCCATTAGCATCAGCAACAGTGAATTCAGTTCTACTACCACCACTAAAAACAGAAACAGAAGTAACGGTCACATTTTGAATTTCTACATAAGAACCATCCCATTGCTCACCTGTTGGCAATATGTTCTCTCTGTTTGCATTTTGCAAATCTCCAACTGGTACAGTTTGGTAAGTAGGAGCATTAGCAAATGAAAGCACATTAAATGAATTATTGTCAAGTGGTTGTAATTGTATCAATCCTGCATAATCAGCAACAATACAAGTTAATTCAACTAAATCTCCAGCCAAAGCGTTTTCTAAATCGGCATTTGGAGTATTAGGAGTTCCACTAGCATTAACACCCATTACAACAATTCCTTTAAAAGGACCAGGAGCACCGCCATTCGCTGTGTCAACAAGAGTAATAAATGGACGACTGTTTCCAGTTACTGAAGAAGAAACAACTTCACTTAAGTTTCCATCAACAACAACATATCCTCTTGTTATGATGGTATCACCGATATAAACACTGGTGTCAACACAGTTTTGTAAAGCTGCGGGAGAGGAATAGTTAATCTGATTTATGTCAACATATTGATAGCTTTGCGCCGAAGCGAAACCCACCGTAAGCAGACTAAAAATAGAGAGTATAATTTTTTTCATAATATTGAATTTTAGAGTTTAAGAGAATTTGTTTATTTTATAATTGTGAATTTTCCTTTTCTTGTTATACCATTGTTTAAATCTTCAACGACAAACACATAGATTCCTCTACTGATTATCTGAGTGTAGTTTGAAAGCAAGTCCCAAGCATGTTCGCCACCTGAAAATATATTTTCTTCTGAATTTTCTGCACCAAATGTTTCATACCAACGTATATCCTCTCCTTTATAATTCTCATCGTGGTGAATCTCATCAATTAAGTCCCCAGCTGGAGTGAAAATACGAATAATGCATCGTTTTGGTAGATTGGCAAAAACCAACTTTCTACTTTGTTCCTGAAAATTACTTTTCCCTTCCCAAGATGCTCCAAAATAATAAGGATTAGGATAAACGAAGGGGGCATTTTCTTTATTTTTTTCAGCTGGAGTCGCTTCTTTTCCCGGAAATACTCTAAAGTTATTTGCTAGTAATGAAGATTCTAAAGGTTCCAAATTTTGTTCTTCATTGCCAGTATCGAAAGCAGAAACAGCTACGGCATATTGCCATCCATTTAGTACTTGATTAATTTCATATTTATAGGAATATAAAGTTGGATCTCCGTCAAAAGAAACTGGATTATCTAGTTTTATTTTTTCCAAACCTATTTCATTGGCAAAACCATTATCCTTTATATCAAACTCTGCTAAAGGGATTAAATCTTTTAAGAGGTTAGAAACACCAACAACATCAAATCCTAGTTTTGACAAATAAATGCGATATCCTTCAAAATCTTTAGTTTGAGAAATTGGGTCGATAGACTCTTCTGCATTAGCTGCCCAATATATTTCAATTTTATTGGGTTTCGAAACAATTTTTGTTTTAGGAATATCAGGAGGACTAGGTAATATAAATCGAGTTATTTTTCCATTGCCATCTTTATCCTCTCCAGCATCTAATATACCGTTAAAATTTACATCTTCTCCTATATAAGCTGTTTGCGCTTTATTCGAATTTTCGACCAACTGTGCCATTTGGGCTGGTGTATTACTCGTATTAGGATTTCCGTCATCTAACTTTTCAGCTAATACAAATGCATACGAAATCTTAATGGTATCACCAGCTTTAAAGTCTCGAAATGGACCTACTGAAACTAAATCAGAGCGATTGCCATCAGAATTTAATTGTTCCTGAAAAGTACCACCTCCGCAATTTAAATCAACCGTCCAACAAGGATCGTCTTCTAATCCCTTGCTTAGTTTTTTATACCGCTCTCTATCATTTTGAGGAGCTTGAAATGTACCAGTTCCAGGCACGTTAAACTCCCAAGCATTATAATTTGATTTAAACGTAGAGTCCACTTTAGGATGATGAAATCCAAATTTATCTTCTGCGCCTAGAAATCGTTGTGAAATATAACTGTTCGTAAATCCTACATCCCCATTGTAGTCATAACAATAAGCCATGTTAAGCGAATCAATATATCCATTTCCACCTTTATTATAAAAGGCTACTCCACCAGTACCTGGAGGTGTAATGTTGATATTTCTCACAACTGTATTAGCCCACAATCCAAAATACAAGCTATCTAAAAAATTGATATCTCCAAGGTTGCCTGTGTTTATAATTTCCATATCAACAAAAACAATGAAGTCGCTAAAGGCGAAATTAAAATTGTATGTTTTTAAATTAACTTGTAAAAACAAGGGTTGAGTATGGTTGACTATAGGTGTAGTTGTTCCAGGAACTTGAACATTCTTATCAGAAAAGGTGGCTACATAATCTTGATGCGAAACAGCAAAAGGAGTATAAAAAGGACTATCCTTGTAAGTAGAACGTTCATCAAGTTTTGCCCCAGGTTCTGCAGTAAATTCAAATCCAGCCGAGCCAGTACGATAACCAGAAGAAGCATCAAGAGCCGAAGTGGAAACTAAGAATGTTCCATTTCTAACTCCACCAACCCATATTCCAGATTCAAATAAGTGTTCAGTACCTGAACCAGCTGGATATTCACAAGATTCATTTGACGTTCCATCTCGATAACCTCTAAAGGCATTTCCAAAAGTACCTACATTGGTAACATTTAATCTGACATTAGAGCTAGAGGTAACTTTTTCATCAAAAGAATCTTGAGCTAAAAGCCCTAAGGAAAAAGTTATACATAATATTAAAAATCTAGTCTTCATCAGCGATTATTCAGCTTTTTATCTTTGCTAAGCCCGCCGGTTATCAATCCACAATAAGCGGATAGGTGCCTTGACTTTTTTTTATTTTTGTTATTGGTGCAAAATTGAAGAATCCATTCTATTACACCAAGGTTTTAAGTATTAAATCTTTATTAATTTATCAATATGTTTTGAACCGTTTTGTTTATTAATTTTTAAAAAGTAAACTCCTTTTTGTTTACCTGAAAAATCAACGGAAATTCCCTGTTTTAAATCTTGCTCAACTCGATGCACTACTTTACCTGAAAAATCAAGTATCTCGATGCTTTTAATTGCATTTAATGATGATTTAAAATTTATCACTAAAGTATTCTGGATTGGATTATTAAAATAAACTTCCATATTATTATTCATAACTTCGATACCATTGGTAGTTGGAAGTGTTACTTCTAAATCCATCAAAACAGGCAAGTGATCGCTCATGTCGTATAAAGCATTAGCAACATAATTGGGCACACTATTATTTGTTGGTGAGTTTATATTCCCATTAAATCGATTTCCGTCTTGTCCTAAAGCCCAATATGTATTTGGAATATATCTGACTTTATCAGAATTGTTGATGACTTCATCAGAACATAAAATAAAATCAAAACGATCATCCATTCCTCCACTAGATCCACAGCCTCCACTTGTTCTAGTAGATTGAGTATGAACATCGGCATAACTTGAATTATTACTCCAATTCCCTATTCTATTTACAGGGTCTTGAAAATTTAAAGAAGGATCAGGATTGTAAGCGATTAAATCTAAAAATGCTGGTTCATTTGGTGCGTACAAATTAAAATCTCCCATTATAAAATAATTTCCTGTGGCATTAATGGTATCTAAGTAAGCCATGACAGCCTCAGTAGCCAATCCTCTTTCAGTTCTATCACCTCCGGTGTTACCTGCTTTTAAGTGTGCAACTAGAAAATGAAAATAAGTGGTGTCTCGGTGTTGAGCTAAGTTTGAATCTTTATAATATAGTATGTATTCGTCGATTAATCGCACCAATTGAACATTGTTTATAGAATGTGTAATTTGATTTTGCGCTATTAACCCAAATTTGTTGCTGTTAAAATACAGCATGTTAGTTAAACTAGAATTTCCAGTAACCGTATAATTTGCCATTTGAAAATAGCTTCTTCCATTTTTATTTAAAGCATTATTCATTAAATGAAAAGCATTAATTCCGTTTGGAGAACTTCCCATTTCACAAACCGCTAAAATGTCAGGTAAAGTATGGTCTATTATGATTTCTAAGGCATTCTCTTTGGTTGAAGTGCTATTATTAGAGCTAGTACAGTAACTAGTAAAATTCCTATAACTCAATACATTATAAGACATAATTTTAACTGTATCTTTCGATTGAGCTTGTACTGGATGAGAAGTAAAAAAGACAAGAGTTAGTAAGAAAATCGAAAAAGATAGGCGCATTGCTTTTATTTCTTACAAAACTAGCCAAAGAGGAACATCAAACATTGTTAAAATAAAATGTTGTCTTAGATATTTATTAACTATTGTTGAAAAGGTTTGAATCACATTTACTAGATTTATGGACTTAGTTTTATTTATGCCAATAAATATCCGCACTTAATTGCGAAATCTGCGGGAGAAAGGTGTTTAGCAATAAGTTATTATAAAACCCAATTGAAAATTGATTAGGTAGGTTTAAATTCGCCGTCGATGATACAAACATTTGACATACAAATTCCAATAGAACAAGAAGCTGAATTAGGCAATCTAATTGAACTTGCTGCAACAGAATTAAACTTAAAAAGTGAGCGTATTTATTCATGCAAACTAGTTAAAAGGTCTATTGACGCTAGAAAAAAGGAAATAAAAGTCAATTTAAGGTTTCAAGTATTTATAGATGAGCAAGAAGAAATTGAAAGTCCTGCTTTCGAATTGCAAGATGTTTCAAAATCACCAGAAGTTCATCTAATTGGCAGTGGTCCTGCGGGTTTATTTGCCGCTTTAGAATTAATCCAACTTGGATTGAAACCCATTTTATTTGAGCGTGGAAAAGATGTTAAAGCTAGGCGAAGAGATTTGGCGAAAATCAACAAAGAACACATCGTAAATCCTGAGTCCAACTATTGCTTTGGCGAAGGTGGTGCCGGAACCTATTCAGATGGAAAGCTTTATACTCGTTCAAAAAAACGGGGTGATGTTGACCGAATTTTAAAAGGTTTGGTGCAATTTGGAGCAGTTGATGCTATTCGAATTGAAGCGCATCCGCATATAGGAACCAATAAATTACCACAAATTATTATCGCCATTCGCGAAGCAATAATTGCTTCAGGCGGAGAAGTTCATTTCAATTCTAAACTGACCGATTTAACTTATAAAGATGGGAAAATCGAAACCATTTGCATTAACGACAAGCAAACGATACCTGTTTCACAATTGATTTTAGCAACAGGACACTCTGCTAGAGATGTATTTGAATTGCTCTATAAAAGGAAAATAGAAATTCAAGCGAAACCATTTGCTTTGGGAGTGCGTGTAGAGCATCCTCAAACCCTCATTGATAAAATACAGTATCATCGTGCCGACCGTGGAGAATTGTTGCCACCGGCTTCTTATAAATTAGTAAAACAAGTTGACGATAAAGGAGTTTACTCTTTTTGCATGTGTCCGGGTGGAATTATTGCCCCATGTGCCACCGATAAAGGCGAAATTGTTACCAATGGCTGGTCTCCTTCGAAAAGGAATAACCCTTATGCCAACTCAGGCATTGTTGTTCCAGTAGAAGAAAATGATTGGCTAGCTTTTAAAAAGTATGGCCCATTGGCTGCATTGCGGTTTCAACAAGATATAGAGCAAAAAGCATATCAAGCTGTAAATAAAGGGCAAAACGAATCTCAATATGCACCCGCCCAACGATTGTTGGATTTTGTAAATGGAAAAGAATCGACTGATTTGCCAGAGTGCTCTTATTTTCCGGGAGTAATTCCAGCAAGATTAGATCAATTGCTTCCAGGATTTATAGCCAAAAGATTACAAAAAGCCTTTGTTCAATTTGGCAAAACCATGCCTGGATATTTAAGTAACGATGCTTTAATAGTAGGTGTTGAGAGTAGAACATCCTCCCCTGTTTCTATTCCTAGAAATAGAGAAACACTTCAACATAGCGAGCTAAGTAATTTTTATCCTTGTGGTGAAGGAGCAGGTTATGCAGGAGGTATAGTTTCAGCAGCCATAGACGGGGTGAAAGTAGCAAATGCAATAAAGGAAAAGCTTGCAAATTAAACTTATTCAAACTCATTATGCATTTCTGAAATCCAAGTATATTTAACTCTATTTACTTCCTATTCGCCTTCTAAATTCTGCTAAAATAACCGCAGCGGCAATGGAAACATTCATCGATTCTACTTTTCCCATTTGAGGAACTTTAAGGTGCATTTTGCCCATTTTTAAAAGAGATTCTTGAATTCCATGTGATTCGCTTCCCAATAGAATGTGAGCTGGAGTTTTTAATTCTAATTCATACATATTTTTCCCTTCTAAACTACTCAAATACAAAGTCTCTGCTTTCGGAATTTGCTGAATATAATGTGTTAAATCTTCAACAAAAAGCGGCAGTCTAAAGATAGAACCCATGCTAGCTTGAACCACTTTTTCGTTGTAAACATCAACGGTTTCGGGAGAACAAATTATTTGTGAAACACCAAATGTCTCAGCAGTCCGTATTATGGTTCCTAGATTCCCTGGATCTTTAATATCGTCGAGCAGCAAACTCAAATCACAGCTCTTAGTTTGTTTTTTAAACTGAATAAAAGCAACGATTGCTAATACACCTGGTGCGTTTTTTAATGATGAAATTCGTTGCATTTCACGTTCATCAATCACTATACATTCTAAATCAGCTGTGTTATTTTCTATCCAAGTTTGAGTGGCAAAGCAAGTATGAAATGTAATTTCCTCAGCCATTGCTTCTTCAACTAATTTACTTCCTTCTATTACAAAAAGCTTTTCTGCATTCCTGCCCTTTTTTGTCCTTAATAATCGAACTAATTTTTCTTGCTTCTTACTTAACATATCTCAGATTAGGTATCTTCGCAGCCAAATGTTTTCAAAAAACAAATACCTGTTGTTGATTAAAGTCAAAAGTAAGTTTTTGCTCTTGATTGTCCTATGCTGTTTAATGCAAGCTTGTAGCAGTACAAGACATCTAAAAGAAAACGAACAACTGCTGACAAAAGTCAAAATAAAGTATGAAGGCCCAAGTGTTTTAAAAGAAGAGCTTTATACTATTTCTAAACAAAAACCCAATCGAAAAATACTTGGTTTGTTTAGGTTTTATCTTGGAATTTACAACCTCTATTATCACAAAGAAGAAAGTAAGATTAGAAATAATATTGGAGAACCTCCTGTTGTTTACGACTCAAGCTTAGTTCCTTTATCAGCAGACTTAATGCATAAATATTTAAACAATAGAGGATATTACAAAAACAAAGTAGAAACAAGCAGTTTTCTAAAACGCAAAAAGGCCAAAATAGAGTATCATATAAAAGCTGGGCCAGAGTTTAAGATTAAATCATTAGCTTCTGAGGTCACCGATTTAAATATTCAAAACATTTATCAATCAAAAATTTCGAAAAGCGAACTAAAAAAAGGAGCTCCTTTTGATTTAGAATTGTTAGAAAAAGAACGTAAACGCATTGAAAAAGATTTAAAGAACAATGGTTATTATAAATTCAATAAAGAGTTTATTCAATTTAAAGTTGACACCTTTATGCTTAGTAACCAAGCAGCAGTTAAAACAGTGATTTTAAATCGACCAAACTCCGAAGATAGTACTAAATCGAAAGAGCATAAAGTTTATGTAATAGATAAAGTATATGTTCGCTCTAATTACAGCCAACAGCGAATAGAAAAATTAAAAACCGATACCATTATGTTGGATTCTATATCATTTATAGAAACCGATGAAGATCAAATTCGAAAGTCGGTTTTAACTAGTTTAATCAATATAAGACCAGGAGATATTTTTCAGCAATCAAAACAAGAATTAACCTACAGAAACTTAGCGGGACTTCGAAATTTTTCATTTGTAAGCATTACTTATGATCAAGATTTTGAATCAAGTGGAAATGGATTGGTTGCATATATAGACTTGAATCCTAGAAAACAGATGTCATATACTATTCAATCTGAAGGAACAAACAATGGAGGTAATTTAGGTGTAAATGGCAATATTGGGTTTCAAAACATCAATACATTTAAGGGAGCCGAAATTTTAAATGTGCGCCTAAGTGCAGGAGTTGAAGCACAACAAATTTTAACTAAAGAAAATGAAGAGCAAGCTATTAATGGCTTATTGCCTTTCAATACTTTTGAATTTGGTCCAGAAGTGAGTTTAGAAATCCCACGCTTTTTATTGCCTTTTAAAGCAAATAATATATCTCAGAAAGGAAGCCCTAGAACTACCTTTAATGCTTCTTATAATCTACAAAATAGACCTGATTATGTCAGAAGTGTTTCGAAAACATATATTTCTTATGCTTGGAATGAAACGCCAACAAAAACACACATCATACAACCTTTAGATTTAAGTTTAATCAAACTAGACCCCAGCATTGCTTTTAAAAATGTGCTAGAAAACATTCGAAATCCATTTTTAAAAAATAGTTATACCGACAATTTAATTCTTGCGTCTAAATATAGTTTTATTGTCAACACTCAAAACGAAAACAAACTTAAAAACCACATATACTTTAGGATGAATGCTGAGTCAGCAGGTAATTTTGCTGCCTTTTTAAATAAAAACTTTGATGCTTCTAATAGCGAGGTTGGAAGAAGAGAATTATTGGGAATTAAATATGCTCAATATGCTCGTTTAGATGCTGATTTGAGGTATTATGATAATTTTAAGACCAATAAATTGGTTTATCGCTTATATGGTGGAGTTGGAATACCCTATAGGAATTCCTTAGCCATGCCTTTTGAAAAAAGTTTTTATGCTGGTGGTGCAAACGGAATTAGAGCGTGGCAGGCTCGCCAACTTGGCCCAGGAAATTTACCTGACTCATCTACAGCAGCAGTAGATCAAATTGGTAATATGAAATTGGAAACCAATGTTGAATTTCGTTTTGGAATCACTAAAATCTTTGAAGGAGCCATGTTTGTAGATGCTGGAAACATTTGGAACCTTAACCAAAAAGATAGCCGTAAGGAAACACAATTTGAAGTCAATAAACTTTGGCGAGGAACTGCCATTGGCGTAGGTGTTGGTTTAAGATTAAATTTTACCTTCTTTATCTTTAGGTTTGACATAGCTGCACCGATTAAAGATCCTGCGGAATCTAATCCTGAATCGATAAGAGCTCAATGGAGAAAAAGCAACTTAAACTTTGGAATTGGCTATCCATTCTAGTTTACTTTTATGTCCTTGTTGTTTAATTTGCGCCTTTGTAGTAAAAGATTAACCACAGAGAACACTAAGAATGCACAGAGGACACTAAGAATACACAGAGGACACTAAGAACACTTAATAGAAAACTCCGTAAGTTTTGTTAGAGAAATTGCGCCTTTGTGGTAAAAAAAATTAACCACGGAGAACACTAAGAATACACAGAGGACACCAAGAAAATTTAATGGTAAAACTCCGTGAACTTTGTGAGTAACCTTTGCGCCTTTGTGGTAAAAAAAATTAACCACGGAGAACACTAAGAATACACAGAGGACACCAAGAAAATTTAATAGAAATACTCCGTGAACTTTGTGAGAAACCTTTGTGCCTTTGCGGTAAAAAAAATTAACCACAGAGAACACTAAGAATACACAGAGGACACCAAGAAAATTTAATGGTAAAACTCCGTGAACTTTGTGAGTAACCTTTGCGCCTTTGTGGTAAAAAAATTAACCACGTAGAACACTAAGAACACTTAATAGAAAAACTCCGTGAACTTTGTGAGAAACCTTTGCGCCTTTGTGGTAAAAGATTAACCACAGAGAACACTAAGAATGCACAGAGGACACTAAGAACTCTTAATAGTAAAACTCCGTGAACTTTGTGAGAAACCTTTGTGCCTTTGTGGTAAAAAAATTAACCACAGAGAACACTAAGAATACACAGAGGACACTAAGAACACTTAATAGAAAACTCCGTGAACTTTGTGAGAAACCTTTGCGCCTTTGTGGTAAAAAAATTAACCACGGAGAACACTAAGAATGCACAGAGGACACTAAGAACTCTTAATAGTAAAACTCCGTGAACTTTGTGAGAGAAATTGCGCCTTTGCAGTAAACATCAAACTTTATAGCTTTTATTGAAAAAACACTACTATTTTTTACCAAACTTTAACAAATTTCAAGGCTTTCCCTTTTTGTTCTGTACCAATAGTCTTTCTCTTTATAATTAATTTCGCAAACTTTAAATACAATCTACGATTGTATATAATTAATAATTGCAATTATCTTAATTCATTTAAGACACCAATACATAAATATTCCTTCTATTCATGCTTAAACATTACATCATACTTGTTTTATTACTAGCTAAAATGCTAATTCCAATAGAAGGAAAAGCACAAACAACAAAACCAGATTTTCAAATAAGTGGTAAAATCATAAGCAAAATCAATGAAGAAATTCCTTTTGCAAATGTTGTATTATACAAAAGCATAGACTCTACTTTATTAAGAGGAACCACAAGCGATATCGATGGAAATTTCACAATTAATGTCAACCCAGGTAAATACTATTTGAAAATTAGTTTCTTATCATACCATACCAAAACAATAGGCAATGTAAACCTGAGTAATGAATCAATTGAACTTAACACAATTGTTTTAGAACCTAATGTAAATCAGCTTGAAGAAGTCGAAATATCAGCTGAAAGAAACCAAATGGAACTCAAATTAGACAAGCGAATTTTTAATGTAGGCAAAGATTTAAGTAATGCCGGTAGTAATGCAGCTGAAATACTTGACAATATACCATCTGTGGCTGTTGACATTGACGGAAACGTTAGTTTGAGAGGCTCAGAAAATGTTCGAGTGCTGATTGACGGCAAACCTTCGAGCATAACAGGAGGAAGCACAGCTGATGTATTAAGGCAATTTCAAGGGAGTATGATAGAGCGTGTTGAAGTAGTAACAAATCCTTCAGCGAGATATGATGCAGAAGGTGAAGTTGGTATTATAAATATTGTACTTAAAAAAGAAGAAAAAAAAGGCATCAATGGCTCAATTGAGTCCGTGGTGGGATATCCTGATAACTATCGTTTGTCATTTAATCTAAATTATCGCCAAAAAATGGTCAACTTATTTACCTCATATGGTATAGGATACAATAAGTCACCAGGCGGAGGAGTAAACTATCAAAGGTTTAGTAATCCAGACACTTCTTATTTATATGAGAGTGAAAGTGAGCGAATTAGATCTGGCTTAAATCACAATGCAAGATTAGGAGCCGATTTTTTCTTAAATGATAAAAACACCATAACAGTTGCAGGTTTGTATCGATACTCTGATGAATATAACACAGCTAAATACAAGTATTTGGATTTGTATAGTAATGGTGAACTGTATCGTCAAATCAATAGAAATGATTATGAAACCGAAATTGGAGACACAAAAGAGGCTTCGATAAACTACCGCAAAACTTTTGACAAAAAAGATGAGCTTTTCACTTTCGATTTGCAATGGAGCGAAAGTGATGATTTGGAAAAGTCAGATATAGATGAGTATAATCATCTTTTAAAAACAGAAAAAATTCAAAAATCAAGTAATGTAGAAGCTAACCGCACCTATTTAGCGCAAACAGATTACGCAAAGCCAATTGGTAAAAATGGCTTGTTTGAACTTGGAGCTAAGGCAACAGCTAGAACCATTGAAAATACATTTCAAGTAAAACAAGAAGACCAAAACAAGGTATTGCAAATATTACCGAACTACAACAATGACTTTTTGTTTTTAGAGAACATTTATGCGGCCTATATGATGTTTGGCAACAAGATAAAAGGATTTAACTATCAATTTGGGCTTAGAACTGAACACGCTGACATTAGTACTGAATTAAAATTGACAAATCAGAAAAACAAATGGACATATACAAATCTATTTCCTAGTGCACATTTCTCTTATGAATTTGAAAATAAGAACAGTGTCCAACTAAGTTATAGTAGAAGAATTAACCGCCCACATTTCAGGCATCTACTCCCCTTTCAAACTTTTAGCGATCAACGTAATTTATGGAAAGGTAATCCCAACTTACAGCCTGAATTTACCGATGCTTATGAACTTGGTTTTTTAAAATACTATAAAAAAGGTTCACTCTTTTCAAGCCTTTATTATCGGCATAGAACAGGAGTAATCAACCGAATTGTAGTAACAGATAACTTGGGGTATTCTCAAATGTTTCCTGTTAATTTGACGACTGAAGACAATGTTGGATTTGAATTTAATGGAAATTATAAATTCAATAAGAAAAACAACCTAAACACTAGTTTTAATTTTTATCGCTCAATTGCTAAAGGCTCATATCAAGGTATTAATTTAGATAATGACATTTATACTTGGAGTAATAGAACCACCTATAAAATGGAAATTCTACCAAAAGTAGATTTTCAGTTTTCAGGAAGATACATGGCTCCTCAAAAGACGAGTCAAGGATTTAGAAAAGCTCTTTATACTTTTGATTTATCGGCTTCTAAAGATGTTTTAAAAGGAAAAGGTACCTTAGTGGCAAGTGTTAGAGATGTACTAAACTCGAGAAAACGAAGATCTACTACAGAAACAGATTATCTATACAGTGAGTCTGAATTTCAGTGGAGAAGTCGTCAATTTTTGCTCACTTTTACCTACCGTATTAAAGAAATGAAAAAACGCAACGGAAAGCCTGATGGCTCTTTTGATGGCGGTGGAGATGATTTTTAAATTTTTTAGAATGAAAACATTACAATTACTTATAATTTGTGCTGGATTAATGTCCTGTACATCTTCAATAAAAACACAACATTCAGCTAATAAAACTAGCAATGTCAAACCATTTTATTATTTAGCATTGGGTGATTCCTATACTGTAGGAGAATTAGTCTCAAACTCTAGCAGTTGGCCAATGCAGTTGAGTAAAAAAATTAAAGCCTCAGGAAAAGATAGTGTTGCTACTACAGTAATTGCAAAAACAGGCTGGCGAGCAGATGAATTATTTAACGAAGCAAAAAACCTTGAAGTTGAAGAAAAATTCGATTTGATAACCATACAAATCGGAGTTAATAATCAATTTCAAAACAAGTCAATTTCTGAGTTTAAAGCATCATTCTTACACCTTATCGAGTTAGCGATGGGAAAAGCTAAAAATGGCACAAATAGTATTGTTATTGTCAGTATTCCAGACTATAGTGTTTCGCCATTTGCCGACAAAATGGATAAGAAGAAGATAAAAAAGGAGATAAATGAATACAACATGCTGTGCAAAGAAATAGCTGGTCAATTTGAAATTAAGTTTATCAACATCACAGATTTATCTCAACTAGCTAAAAATGAACCTGAATTATTTACTAAAGATAAACTTCATCCTGCAGAAAAAATGTACTCCATGTGGACTGAACGTATCTTTTCTGAAATAAAAGAAAGTTTATAAAGTAGCACCAAGGCAAGCTATTGACTTTGTAGTTTGTAATGCTTACATTCGCAAACTTAATGAAACACACGCATACAGTATCTTTTTACACTTTAGGCTGCAAGCTTAATTTTTCAGAAACCTCAGGCATTGCCAAGCAATTTGAAGAAAATGGATACGCACGCATTGACTTTAAAGATGGAGCTGATATCGTTATCATTAACACCTGTTCGGTTACCGATAACGCAGACAAAAAGTGTCGCCAAATTGTTAACCAAGCTAGAAATATTTCTCCTGATTCTTTCATTGCGGTAATTGGCTGTTATGCTCAATTAAAACCAGATGAAATAGTAAAAATACCTGGAGTCAATTTAGTTTTAGGTGCTTCTGAAAAATTCAATATCCTAAAACACATAGAGTCTTGGGAAGAGCAAAACCTAAATAAGGTGTTTGCAAGCGAAATAAAAACAGTAAAAGAGTTTATGCCCTCCTATTCTACTGGAGACAGAACTAGAACATTCTTAAAAATACAAGATGGCTGCGATTATTTCTGTTCCTTTTGCACCATTCCGCTTGCTAGAGGAAGAAGTAGAAGCAATAACATTGCTGAAACCCTTAAAACGGCTAGGGAAGCTGCTCAAACAAATGCAAAAGAAATTGTTTTGACTGGTGTAAACATCGGTGATTTTGGACAAGGGACAGACGAGAGCTTTTTAGATTTAATTCAAGAATTGGATCACATAGAAGGCGTAGAGCGTTTCCGGATTTCATCGATAGAACCAAATCTATTGAGTAATGAAATTATTGACTTTGTTGCACAATCAAAAAAGTTTACACCTCATTTTCACATCCCTTTACAATCGGGCTCAAATGAAATTTTAGCTGGCATGCGCCGACGGTATTTCAAAGAGCTTTATGTTGAACGGGTTATAAAAATAAAAGAATCAATGCCAAATGCTTGCATTGGAGTTGATGTCATTGTTGGATACCCTGGAGAAAGTGATACTCATTTCAAAGAAACCTATCAATTCTTAAACGAATTAGATGTTTCTTATTTGCATGTATTTAGTTATTCAGAAAGAAATAATACAGTTGCTGTTAGAAAAACCGATGGAATAGTTCCAATGGAACTTAGAAAAGAGCGTAGCAGAATGCTACAAATTTTATCAGAAAAGAAAAAACGCTATTTCTACGAACAACAATTAAATAAAAAATTCACCGTATTATTTGAAGCACAGGAAAACCATGGAGAAATGACTGGTTTTACTGAAAACTATTTAAAAATAAAAACGGAGTTCAACCCAGATTGGGTAAATAAATTAAAACAAGTAGTTCCTTTATCTGTTAATTCAGATGGAACAATTCACGCTGAAGTATTGGTTGATGAATTTCAACCACTTGCAATGGCATAAAACTATATAAAATGGGAAGACCCTCTACAAAACCGAAAAAATTAAAGGATGGATTTTACTTGGAAGTAAAAAATCAAGGTGCAAAATCAGGAATCAAGATAAGACGAGATACTTGGGATGAATTAATGCTCGCCAAAAAAGACTTTGAACGAACGAAAGAAGTTAAAGTCCTCGGCGAAATGAAGAGCGACAAATGGGTTTCAGAAAAAAAGGGTAAATAATTACCCTTTTTTTCTTAGCCTAATTTATACTTCATCCCAACTTATTTTCACCCCAGGAGTTTTTGGTGTTGAAATACAAGTTAATATATAACCTTCCTCCACTTCATCGTCTCCTAAACCAAAATTATTCTCCATTTCTACTTCTCCAACCAATAGTTTAGCTTTACAAGTTGTACAAACACCCGATTGACAAGAAAATGGTGGGTCAATACCAACACGCTCTCCTGCTTCCAATAAGGTTTCATTTTCATTTAAACGAACTTCGTAGGTTTCATCATCAATAACCATTACCACATCTAACACATCGCCTGAAACGACTGAAATAACTTCTTTCTTATCCGTTTTGGGACTTGCAAAATATTCGATATGTATATGACTCTTAGAAATGTTTGCAGCTTGTAAACTTTCGTTTACAGCCGTAATTACGCCTTGTGGTCCACAAATAAAGTAATGCGCATCGTTAGAGGTGGTTTTAACTATAGATGTCATTTTAGCTATGTCTAAAATGTCTGCTTCATCACTTTCAAAGTATTCTAGCGAAAATTTATCGCTATGCGCTGAAGCTAAAGCATCCAACTCATGCTTAAACATAGTTTCCGCTTCACTCCTATTGCCATAGCACAAACTCACCTTTTGTTTGCCATAATGCAATGCAGATTTCAATATCGAAATAATGGGTGTAATTCCACTTCCAGCAGCAAATAAAACCAAATGCTCCGATTCTTCATTATTGATAAAAGTCCCTTGAGGTGGCATAACTTTTAGTTCATCTCCAATTTGCAATAAATCATTTGCATAACTTGAAAAAAGTCCATCTTTGACTTTCTTAACTGAAACTTTAAGGTCGCTATCTGTCTCAGGACAAGAACTAAGAGAATAGGCTCTTCGTACTTCTTGACCGTTTATTTGCGCTATTAGAGTTAAATATTGACCAGCTTTATAATTGAACTTTTCTTTTAGCTCATTAGGTATTTCAAATACAATAGAAACTGCATTTATACTTTCTTTTATCAGGTTTTTAACCTTTAATGGATAGAAATTTTGACTCATTTAATCTAATTTTTTTAATGCGTTTTCTACGTTTTGAATAATTCTTTGTGGGACATTTGACACATCGGCCTTTACAAATTTTTTCCCAGTTATCTTTTCATAAAGCTCTATATAACGCTCTGATACTAGGTTCACAAATTCATCGGGCATATCGGGCATATTTTGACCGTCCAGGCCTTGAAAATTATTATCTATTAACCACTCTCTAACAAACTCCTTACTAAGTTGTTTTTGTTTTTCACCTTGAGTTTGTCGCTGTTGATAGCCTTCTGCATAAAAATAACGAGAAGAGTCTGGCGTGTGAATTTCATCAATCAAATAAATGGTATCGCCAATTTTTCCAAACTCATATTTAGTATCGACCAAAATCAATCCTTGTTTAGCAGCCATTTCTGTTCCTCGCTGAAAAAGCGCTTTCGTAAAATTCTCTAATTGTGTGTAATCCGATTCTGAAACTATGCCTCGAGCGATAATATCCTCCCTAGAAATATCTTCATCATGTCCTTCTTCTTCTTTGGTTGCAGGTGTAATAATTGGATTTGGAAATCGATCATTTTCTTTCATTCCCTCAGGCATTTCAACACCGCAAATCATTCGCTTACCAGCTTTATATTCGCGCCAAGCATGGCCACTTAAATAGCCTCTAATGACCATTTCTACACGAAAAGTCTCGCATTTTCTTCCTATGGTTACTGTTGGGTCTGGTACAGAAATAACCCAATTGGGTACAATATCTTTAGTTGCTTCTAAAAAATAAGCAGCTATTTGATTTAAAACCTGGCCTTTAAATGGAATTGCTTTTGGCAAAATATAATCGAAAGCCGAAATTCGATCACTTGCAAGCATTACCAAATACTTAGTCCCAATGCTATACACATCTCTTACTTTGCCATGATATACCTCGGTTTGATTCGAAAATTTGAAGTTAAAATCTTGTTTCATTTTTTATCTGATGGTTCTTTTTTACTTTCTTTATCGTAGGCAGCTATTATTTTTTTGACTAATTCATGTCGTATTACATCTTCTCCTGTAAATTCTATAAAATCAATCCCCTTAGTTTTAGTTAAAATTTGAGTTGCTTCTATTAAGCCTGATGGTTGATTTTTTGGTAAATCAATTTGAGAGGCATCGCCAGTTATACAAAATTGGGCATGTTTACCCATTCTAGTCAAAAACATTTTCATTTGGCTTTTAGTGGCATTTTGAGCTTCATCTAAGATAACAAAAGCGTGATCTAAAGTCCTGCCTCTCATAAAAGCCAATGGTGCAATTTGAATTACTCCTGTATCTAAGTAATCGTTCAGCTTTTCTCCTGGAAACATATCGTACAAAGCATCATAAAGCGGTTGTAAAAATGGATCTAGCTTTTCTTTTAAGTCACCAGGTAAAAAACCTAAATTCTCACCTGCTTCTACTGCCGGTCGAGTTAAGATAATGCGTTTTACTTCTTTATTTTTTAGCGCCCTAGCAGCTAAAGCTACTGCAGTATAGGTTTTACCAGTTCCAGCAGGACCTAATGCAAAAACCATATCATTTTTTTCAAATGATTTCACCAACCTACGCTGGTTTACAGTTCTTGCTCTAATTATTTTTCCAGCATTCCCAAAGACTAGAATTTCATCCTTGCCATTTAATTGCTTTTTAAATTCAGTGTCACCATCAAAAAGTAAACGATCAATGTGACTTTCTGTTAGCTCCTTAAACTTTATAATGTGCTGAACCAACAACATTATTTTTTTTTCAAATGAAATTAAATCGCTAAGTAGTCCAATTGCTTTTATCTTTCCTCCTCTTGAAACTATTTTTAATTCGGGAAAGTGCTCTTTGATTAAATTTAATTTTACATCGTTTACGCCAAATAATTCGACGGGATTTACTGCTGAAATTTCAATTATTTTTTCTTCCAAATTGCTGTACTTGCACTGTTATATTTCTCTATGAGCATGCGAAATTATTACTAATTTTGGTCGCATCAAAGGTTCAAATAAAATTCCACTTCGTATTTATGGCGATTATTACACTTACAACAGACTTAGGCAACAAAGACCACTATGCTGGAGTAGTAAAAGGTAATATATTTAAACTTTGCCCAAATGCAATTATTATTGATATCACCCATCAAATTGCACCTTTCAATATTTTAGAGGCGGCTTTTACAGTCAAAAACTCATACGCTGAATTTCCCGAGGGTAGCATTCATATAATTGGAGTGAATCCCGACAGCAAAAAAGATGTTATTCACCTCGCTATTGAGCATAATGGACACTATTTTATTGGCTCAGATAATGGTATTTTTTCATTGATTTTTGATGAAAAACCGCAACGCATTTTTCAATTAGATATCATGTCTAGCTATGAAGGCAGCTCTTTTCCAATTAAAGAAATATACACCAAAGCCGCGAGTCATATAGCTAATGGTGGCACACTTGAAATGATTGGCAAACCAAAACAAGATATACTTGAAAAATCATTGTTTAGAGCTCTATCTGTGGGCGATATCATTAAAGGCATGGTTACCCACATCGACCATTATGGTAATATTATTACCAACATCGAAAAAGATTTCTTTACTGTATTTGGAATGAATCGAGACTTTGTAATCGAATTTAGAGATGGAAGTTATGATATAAACACCATTAGCACCTCGTATTCTGACGTTGCTGAAGGTGAAAAACTGGCGCTTTTCAGTTCATCAAAATTATTAGAAATAGCTATCAACCAAGGAAATGCGAGCAAATTGCTTGGAATTAGAAACCTAGATAGCATTAGAATTATGTTTCATGATCGTTAGAATAGTTAAAATGACATTTCAAAAAGAGAAGATTGAACAATTTAAGCAAGTGTTTGAGTCCTCTAAAGATAACATTCGAAACTTCCCTGGAGTTCTTTACTTGGAATTGCTTCAAGATAATCAAGACCCTTGTATATTTTGCACTTATAGTCATTGGGAAAGTGCTAATGACTTAGAAAACTACCGACACTCTGAACTTTTTAAGAGCACTTGGGCGAAAACAAAACCTCTCTTTAAGAGCAAAGCCATTGCGTGGAGTTCCAATCGTTTACATCAACTAACTTAATGGGTTTGATTAGCATTTTAATGCCTGTTAAAAATGCTGGTCTTTATTTAAAAGATTGCTTAGAAAGCATTATTAAACAAACAGAAATCAATTGGGAATTAATTACCGTAAACGACCATTCCTCAGATAACTCGCTCAATATTCTTCAAGAATTCTCACAGAAAGATTCTAGAATTTCAGTTTGGAACAATGAAGGAAATGGTATTATAGAAGCACTAAGAATGGGGTTAAAAAAAAGCAATGGGGTTTACATTCACCGCATGGATGCTGATGACCTTATGCCTTCTTACAAATTAGAACTGCTCAAGAAAAACCTTGTTGTTCATGGCGAAAACCACATCATTACTGGAAAAGTGAAATACTTTTCAGAGCAAGGAGTTAGCAACGGATTCATCAAATACCAAAACTGGTTAAATAGCTTATGTGATAATAATTCACATTGGGATGAAATTTATAAAGAATGTGTCATTGCTTCACCATGCTGGTTGGTACACAGAAGTGATTTGATCGCTTCTGGCGCATTTGAACCCAATCAATACCCAGAAGACTATGATTTAGTTTTTAGGTTCTATAAGCAAGGCTTAAAAGTGATTTCTATCAATGAAACACTTCATTTATGGAGAGACCATGCAAAAAGAACAAGCCGCAATGACCCAAATTATGAAAGTGTAGCTTTTTTTGCACTTAAACTCAGCTATTTTTTTGAATTAGATCGAGATTTAAAACGACCTTTAGTGATTTGGGGTGCAGGGACAAAAGGAAAACAAATGGTTAAGATTTTAAATCGCAAGCAGATTAAATACACTTGGGTTAGCAACAATCCAAATAAACATGGCAAAGAGATTTATGAAAAAATCTTGAAATCTTATGAAACCATACTAAAAACAAACAATCCACAAATCATAATAACCGTTGCACAACGGAATGCAAAACAAGAGATTATCTCATTTTTAAGAAATTTAGGTTTACAAGAATATAACGATTATTACTTTTTTAGATGAATACAAAAATTAAAAGCATAGCCGTTTTTTGCGCATCGGCAGACGGAAACAATAAAACTTATACCGAAACAGCTTATCAATTGGGTAAGCACATGGCTGAATTGGGAATTCGATTGGTTTATGGCGGTGCAAGTATTGGCTGTATGGGTGCCGTAGCTAAGGGTGCATTAGATGCAGGTGGACATGTTATAGGTGTTTTACCTCAATTTTTAAATAAAAGAGAAATTGCTCATTTAGAGCTCACAGAACTGATTTATGTGGATTCGATGCACGAAAGAAAGTTAAAAATGAATGAGTTAAGCGATGCCTGTTTAACCATTCCTGGTGGTTTTGGAACCATGGAAGAGTTTTTTGAAATGATTACTTGGGGTCAATTGGGTTTACATCAAAAACCTTCAGCCATTCTAAATGTCAACCAATTTTATAATCCACTAATTGAGCAATTAAAACTGATGAATAAAGAAGGTTTACTTAGAGATGAAAACCTCGGTATGTTACTCGTTTCGGAAGACATTCAAGAAGTTATACAACTCATGAGCGATTATACTCCTCCTCCATTGGAAAAGTGGCTTACAGAAGAAAAATCATAAAGCCTTGCAACGAAAATCAATTCTAAACAGTCTATGTAGCATGAAGCAAAAAATCATCTACATAATCCTTTCGGGAACTTGTTTGGTTTTATTTTTGGCAAGCCTTTAAATCAAAAAATTAGAATACGCTATTTAAAATTTATTCAGCTGAAAGCTTCATTCTTACATATTCTTTATTCGATTGTTTTCCTGTTTTCTTTTCAGCTTAAAAGCCAAGAAAAGTTTAGCGATAATTTATACTTAGACTTCAATCATTCAGTTGGTTATATCCTTCCAGAATACCAATTTTTAAACTATGTAGTCAGCGATTACACAAGAACTTACGAGTTTTCTTTTCTAAAACAAACCAAGGGAAAAAGTGAATGGGAACAATTGTATCATTATCCTGCTTATGGTTTTAGATTCATTTATACAGACTTAGGAAGTCCTGATGTTTTAGGAGAATTAGTTGCCGCTTACCCTTATTTTCAAGTAAACATTGCTGATTTCAAAAAGTTAAAAATTTACAATCAAACTGGTTTAGGCCTTAGTTACGTGAATAAAAAATTTGATTTGATTGATAATTATTGGAATGTTGCTGTTGGCTCACATTGGAATTTACATTTCAATGCTCGCTTTGGTTTAGAGTATCATCTGAGTAAGAAATTAAAGATACATTCCGCGCTTTCATTCGATCATTTTTCTAATGCCAACACCAGTGAACCAAATTTAGGGATCAACATGTTAACATGGAATTCGGGTTTAAGTTTGGCCATTGGAGGTATAACTGAAATGCAAACAAAAGATTTAAGTGAAATACCCAAAACTATTGAACAAGAGTTTATTGTAAATATTGGCGGCAAACATTCAAGAGCATTATCCTCAAATTATTATCTAACCAATTCCATTTCTTATGAAGTGCGAAAAAAATATTTTAGAGCATTCCATTTAGGTATTGGAGCCGATGCTTTTTACGATTCCTCAGTTGAGGATCAATTGCTCGATTCTCACAGAGAATATCACCCCATCAATCAATTTCAAACAGGCTTACACATTTCTCAAACTATTGTTTACAATCGATTTAGCATAAGCTTGCAAGAAGGTATTTATCTGGGTTTAACAGAAAAAGTAGAACATTATAGCATGTATAATCGGGGTATTTTTAAATACTGGTTAACTGATAATTTCTCCTTGAGGTTTAGCATGAAATCGCATTTACATATTTTAGATTACCCAGAAATAGGAATTGGAATAAAACTATAAAGTGAAACGACTATTCATCATATCATTGATCCTTTTTAGTTTTTCTTGTAAAAAAGAAAAAAGCAATCAAGTTCTTAGGTTTGAAATACTTCCAACTTTTAATCAAATTGTATTAAAGGATTATTTCGATGTTTTTTTAATTGAAGACAGCAGTTATTCTATTGAAATAAAAACCAATGAAAATCTTATGAAACACATTCAATTTAAAGTAATTGACAGTGTTTTAACAATCAGCAATGAACAAGCTTTAAAATGGAGAAACCCGCAAAACAACCAAGTTAGTTTGCACATTTCTAGTAGTCATTTAAGGGAAGTAACAGCACTTGAAACCTGCAATATTAGAACCTTGAACCCCATTACTACAAAAGAGTTTGGAATTATATTGGGCAGCAAAGTTAATGTAGCCGACATACAAGTTGACAATGAAGTTGTTTATTATTGGAATGACTTCCCCTGCGGTGGAAAATTAACTTTAAGTGGTAAGACAAAAGAGTTAAAAATATGGAATTCCGCTATTTTATCTGTTGATGCAAAAAGTTTGATTTGCGAAAAAGCACTTGTCAACAATAACTCGAAAGGAAACTGCGAAGTCAATGTAAGTCAATACATTGAATACAGCATTGAAGGAGAAGGCGACATTATAGCCTATGGAAATCCTAAGGAAATTATTGAGAACAAAAGAAGCTCAAGTGGGCAGTTTGTATTACGTTAATCATCTTTTCTTAACAAATGTATTTTAAACTCTATCTGCCATATTAAAGTATGAAACCCAAATTTGAGCAGCAATAAATGGGTCGTGTCCACAACGTTACCTTAAATCGCTTGAAATGCTTGCAGGACTACGGAGAAATGAAGAAATTTGATGTTAATGTTGCAGAATAAGAAAAACAAGATAATAGAGCAATTTGAACCCTATGTAGAAGATGGATTTGATTATATAAGTGCACCTGATTCGAATAGCTTAGCTCGTATTAAAATGCAATACGATGTGATGGGCAGAAACACTCGAATAGATTATGACGATGGCACTTTCGAGAAAGTAGAATTTGATGCATGGCAGCAAAAAAACTACGACAAAAACGATACGGTTATGGATAGCCAGTGGTATATAACCCACAATAGTCCTAACCCTGATCAACCATACAATGGAGGGGTTTGGGGAAGAGTTGCTTGGCTTGCAGCTCAGCATTATGATACACCTCAGGTAATTCATTTAGATAGTCTAGGTCGATTGTATTTGCAAAAAGATGACTTAGGCACAAGTACCTTAGATACTCGTTTTGAGTATGATATTTTAGGCAGACAACTAAAAACCATAGACCCACGAAGTTTGGAAACAATCTATGCTTATGGATTAAACCCACCTGGCAAAGATCAAGAGCCACAAGTTCTATTTAGCGATTCTCCAGATGCAGGGAAACGATGGAATTTGTTGGATGCGACTGACAAACCCACTCGTAGGTGGAACAGCAGATTGTTTACTTACCGCCATGAATATGATGATTTACAACGCCCCATAGAATTATGGGTAACACCTAATGGCGGAAGCGAATATTTAGCTGAGAAATTTGTTTATGGTGAAAGCCAAGGAGCTGCTGATAACTTTAGAGGGCAGTTGTACCAAAGTTTCGACCAAGCAGGAAAAGTAACCCTAAATGAATATGACTTTAAAGGCAATGCCATAAGCCAAACAAGGCAGTTTGCTGCTGTTTATGATAATGATATTGATTATGATTCTACAGTAACCTATGAAACAGAAACCTATACAAGTACCGCACAATTTGATGCCCTAAATCGACCAACAAATGAAACAAGTGCAGACGATACCGAACGAATATTTATTTATAACCGCTTGGGATTACTAAACAAAATACAAGTAAAAGTAAAAGGTAGCACAACTACTGAAGATGCAATAGATACGATTCGGTATAATGCAAGAGGGCAAAGAACTCGTGTGTTTTATGCCAATGGTGCTACCACTAAAATATTTTACAATGCACAAACTTTTCAATTAACCAGAATCTTAACGGAAAGAGTAAATGGTGGAGCAACAGAAAAACTACAAGACTTGGTTTATTTCTACGATGCCGTGGGAAACATTATTGAAGTACAAGACACAGCTAAAGAAACTGTATTTTTTAATAACCAACAGGTTGACCCAACTCGTAAATACGAATACGATGCTTTGAATCGTTTAGTAAAGGCTGAAGGAAGACAATTAGTAGGCTTAAACGCTGCACCAACAAATGCAGATATTACGGTAAAAAACCCGGTACCTGATAGTGATACAACAGCCTTAGAAAATTATACAAGAACCTATTTGTATGATTCGAATGGCAACATGACGGAGAAAAAAAACGTTTCAACAAGCAGTTGGACAAAGAACTTTTATTATTCAAGCACCAACAACCGATTAGAAAAACACACCAACCCCGGTTCAGTAGAATATACTTACGATGCGCATGGTAATTTAATAGATGGGCCAAGTATAATTGGTTTAACATATAATGAAAACGACCAAATAATAGAAGCCGATTTAGGAGGTGGAGGAACCGCATATTACAGATATGATGCAGGTGGTAACCGGATTAGAAAGGTAGTAGAATCAGGATCGCTTACCAAAGAAAGATTTTACCTTGGTAATTATGAAATATACCGTGAAACCACCACTAGTTTACAATTAGAAAGAGAAACTACTTATGTAAGCGATGATCGTAAGCAATTTTTACAATTAGATACCCTTACCGTAAGTGGAGGATCTGCTGTAGGTAGCCCAACAACAGAATGGCGATACCAATTTGATGACCATTTGGGTTCTGCTGCTTTAGAATTAGATGCCAATGCCGCTGTTATTTCTTATGAAGAATATTTCCCTTTTGGTGCAACTAGCTACCACAGCGGCAAAAGTGATGCAGAAGTAAAACGTAAACGATTTAGATACACTGGCCAAGAACGAGACGAAGAAACTGGATTGTATTATTATGGTGCGAGGTATTATGCTTCTTGGTTGTGTCGCTTCATATCTGTTGACCCATTGAAGGAAAAAAGGGCTTGGCTTACACCTTACAATTACGTGCAGAACAACCCAATAAATTTAACAGACCCCACAGGGGCGTTGGATGATGGCGGTGGCGACCCTGTTAAAAAGGGGGATACTTTTGTTGGCGATGATGGTAAGACTTATACAGCTTCGATAGATGAAGTTGTAGTTACAGGGGTCAAACCTAATAAGGAAAACAAAGAGGGAAAAGATAACAGAAATATAATAGATAAAGGGCTAGATGCAGCAGGGAAAGCAGCTTTAAGGGGCTTAGCAGGTAAAATTTCTACCTTGAAAGAAAGTGATGTTTTGGATATGGAAGAGCATGAAAAACAATTTTATTTCAGACAGAGCACTGATGATACTGTTGCAATACTGATGTATGAGTTTATTAACGGAGTTGGAATAACAGACAGAAAATTTGATGGCAATGATGCTATCACAAAGAATTTATTAGACTCAGAAGGGTTGAAAGAAGGTTTAAATGAGTTTTACAAACAAAATAAAGAAGCAAAAATACCTTCAGAAGTTCAACGTTTAAAACCAAAGTTATATGAATTTAGCCCTCAAGATATGAGCGGTTTAGAACTTATGCGTTCAGGAATAGAACATCTTCAAACTAACGATTGGATGGAAAGGTTTTTAGGAAGCTATACAGTAAGTATTAGTCTTAATGCCAACTCTGATTTATCAGTTGAAATCTACAATGAAACTTCAAGAAACTCATTAATGGGACACAATGCGGAAAGTAGAAGTGATGAAGGAGTTGAACTACAAACTCGAAGTCAAACTATTCGATTTACTATTAAAAGAGATCCAAATAGATTAAACTTAGGAATCAAAAATGCAGTTTTCAAACAAGGGAGGTAATTATGAAAAGAATTGGGATTTTAATTTTAATTTGTAGCTTCTTAGGATGTTGTCCTGTTAGTAGTTATGTTGGAGTTTATTACAACAATCAGAATGGTTGTGAGCAAGTATTGAGGTTAAACAAAGACAAAACTTATAAATATATTGCTACCTATAATGGTAAAAAAATAGAGGACTATGGAAAATGGGAACCTTCAAAATCACAAGGTAGTTGTAGAATAAATATTTATGATTGGGAGCGGTTTATTCCTAGAAACGATGGCTATAAATATGATGGAGGGTTAGGAATACATCAATTAATTTTACGGGATAACCGTTTAATTTTAAATCTTGATAACTCTGATTATGACCTTATAAAACAAGAAGAATAAAACGAAATTACTCTTCAAAGCCTTCCCGAATTGGGTAGTGTTACAGATTATCTGTTTTTGTTTTTTTTCAAGTTAATTGTTTGAAAATCAGTGTTAAATTTGAAGCAAGCGCGGACTTGCAGTCCAGATATTGTTATTAAAAACCCAGTACCAGACACGAATACTTCTGCAATGGAAGGTTATAAAAGAACTTATCAATATGATGATAATGGAAACATGACACTCCAGAGTAATATCGTTGGAATATTTTTCATCAGGCAAATTCAATCCAGTAATTAAGGACTCATAATTCTCAACAAGCGCATCTGGAAAAGCTAGATTGGCAACAGCAGATCTCTTTTTCGCTTCTTGAACGTTAATCCCTTTTCTTTGCATTACATCTTCCCATTCATCAAAAATATGATAACTCCATTTTGGTGTATATAACTCATAATGAGCAAACCAAAACAATAAATCTCGAATTTCTATTGGATAGATTACATTTGTATCTAGCACACAGGTATAACGAACACTATGAATCATATAAGCCAGATTTTTCGTCTGTTCTCATCATCTTAATAAGCAAATCCTCTTGTTTTGCTTTCATACGTTTCTTGTAGTTTATAACATCCTCAAACTTAACACGTCGATGCTTTCCTACTTTAATAAATGGAATCTCCCCTTGTTCTAAAAGCTTAACAAAATGAGGTCGAGAACAAGATAATAACTCGGCTGCCGCCTGAGTTGTCATTTCAGTAGCAATTGGAACTACTGAAATTGGCTTTCCTTGACTCGTTGCCTTTAGAATCTTAACTAGTAATTTTAATGCAGAAAGTGGAATTTTTATTTTTTCTTCTGTTTGCTCAATTTCAATCTCAGGATTCTCTTTATTTATATGCTCTAATGTTGTTGCAAGAGCATTGTAAGACGCCATTGCTAAAATTTGTTCTTTTTTAGATGGCTTTTTTATATCTAAATAATTATCCATAGTAAGTTCTTAAAAATGTACCTATTGCAAATATAAACGAAATAAACGAAACAGTTTTATTTCTTTATCTCTATTTCTAAATAAAACAATAGGTTTGCGTTTATTATACTAGTTAAAAATAATTGATTTCAAATCATCACATCAAGCTCATTAGCTTCTACTTAAGCATTATTGTTTCAGTAGTTGTACTCTATTTTTTCAATGGCACCGGACAAGAAGCAGATAGCATAAATCATTATTTATACGCCAAGTACGCTCCTATTCATCCTGAATTGTATTTAAACCATTGGGCAAAACCATTATTCACTTTACTTGCTACTCCTTTTGCTCAATATGGTTTTGTGGGTGTCAAAGTGTTTAATGTTTTGTGCACCTTGCTCAGCATCTATTTTGCAGAAAGGATTGCAACTAAACTCAATTTAAAACACAGTTGGCTAATCGCATTCTTTGTTTTTCTAATGCCACTCACCTACTTAGTTACTTTTAGTGGTTTAACAGAGCCTTTAGCTGCACTTATTTTAACTTTAGGTATTTATTTAATCCTGGATAAAAAACTAACCTCAGCTGCAATTCTTATCTCCTTTTTACCTTTTGTACGCTCAGAAGGATTGATTTTAATAGGACTTATCGGTTTTTACTTCTTAGCTAACAAGCAGTTTAAAGTGCTACCTTATTTGCTTGTTGGCCATCTTGTTTACTCTTTAATCGGCTGGCATTATTATCAGGATTTTTTGTGGGTATTTACCAAAATTCCTTATGCCTCATTAAGTTCTCCTTATGGCAGCGGCTCTATTTTTCACTTTCCAGTACAATTAATCTATGTAACAGGTTTGCCTTTACTTATTCTGTTTTGTATTGGTTTAATCGGCTTACTTTATTTCAATCTCAGAAAAAAAAGATGGAAATCCACACCGCTACTTTTAATAGCCTTTAGCTTTTTAGCCTTTTTTATAGCTCATGCCCTTTTCTGGAAATTCGGAATATTTAATTCCATGGGATTAAAGCGCGTTTTAGGTTGCCTTATTCCTATAATGGCAGTAATTTGTCTGTATGGCTTCAACTATGCTTTTGAATGGATTAAGTCGAAAAAAATCCGCAATACAATCCAAGCTTTATTTTTAATATACAGCTTCGTTTTTATTTTCACATCTAATCCTGCTGCAGTCGATTGGCAAAAAGACTTAAATTTAAACGAATCCCAAAACTTAGCCAATCAAGTTTCTACCTGGGTTAACTCAGAATTTAATACCCTACCATTACTAGTTTATTCAGACCCATACCTCTCAGAATCTTTAAATTTAGACCCCTTTAACCCTGCTGTTCATTCGATTTTAGATCATGCAGAAAAGTTAAAGCAACCCGGAATTATAATTTGGGATAATTGGCATTCTCCCACCGACTGGGGAATTCAATTAAAAGATTTAGAATCCAACAAGGACTTGAAACTTCTTCGAGTATTTGAGAAGAACTCTAGTAAATACGTGATTTTTAAGTCACTTAAACATTAAACTTAAAGTGCATTACGTCGCCATCTTGAACGATGTATTCCTTTCCTTCCATATTCATTTTTCCAGCTTCCTTTGCAGCTTGTTCAGAACCAAAATTTACCCAATCTTGAAACTTAATTACTTCCGCTTTAATAAACCCACGTTCAAAATCACCATGAATTACACCTGCAGCTTGTGGCGCAGTCATCCCTTTCTTTATCGTCCAAGCTCTTACTTCCTTCTTGCCCGCCGTAAAGTAAGTTTGTAGATTCAATAATGAATACGCAGCTTTAATTAATTTATTTACTCCAGGCTCTGATAAACCAGCATCTTCCAAAAACTCCTTTCGTTCTTCTGAATCTTCTAGTTCAGCAATATCAGCTTCTAAACCTGCTGCAACCATCAATACTTCTGCATTTTCAGCAGCTACAGCTGCTTTAACTGCTTCTACATGTTTGTTGCCATTTGCAATCGAACCTTCATCCACATTGCACACATATAATACTGGCTTTTCCGTTAATAAAAACAAATCTGCAACTTCTCGCTTTTGTTCTTTTTCCAAATCAATAGAGCGTGCAGAATGCCCAGCTTCTAAATGAGATTTATACTTCAATAGAATCTCTTGGCTAACTCTAGCTGCTTTATCTCCTGTTTTAGCCGCACGAGAAATTTTTTCTAGCTTTTTATCAATCGCCTCTAGATCTTTCAGAATCAATTCATAATCAATCGTCTCTTTATCTCTTACTGGGTTTACTGAGCCATCTACATGCACGATGTTTCCATCTTCAAAACACCTCAACACATGGATAATCGCATCTGTTTCTCGAATATTTCCCAAAAATTTATTGCCTAATCCTTCACCTTTACTTGCTCCTTTTACCAAGCCAGCAATATCTACAATATCAATGGTGGTGGGCTGTACATTCTCTGGCTGCACGATTTCCGACAATTTATTTAATCGCTCATCGGGCACTGTAATTACACCCACATTAGGTTCGATAGTACAAAATGGGAAGTTTGCCGATTGTGCTTTCGCATTTGACAAACAATTAAACAAGGTTGATTTTCCAACATTTGGCAAACCGACGATTCCACATTTTAAGGCCATATTAATTTATTTTTAAAGGCGGCAAAGTTATTCATTCTTTCAAGATTTAAAGCTTATCAACAGTCAATAAATGTTATTAACATTTTTCTGATTTCCTTCACAATTAAATTTACCTTTGAGACCCATATAAAACTCCTTAATTTCAAAGCATGCCTAGCATCCAAGAACTCGAAAAAACAGCCAGTCAAATCCGCAGAGACATAGTAAGAATGGTACACGCCGTAAATTCGGGACACCCTGGTGGCTCGCTTGGTTGTGCTGATTTTTTTACAGCACTTTATTTTGAAATACTAGAGCATTCTACTGATTTTTCCATGGATGGTAAAAATGAAGACCTTTTCTTTCTTTCCAACGGTCATATTTCTCCAGTTTTTTATAGCGCTTTAGCCAGAAGTGGTTATTTCCCAGTTTCTGAACTGAGCAGCTTTCGAAAAATCAATACCCGTTTACAAGGTCACCCAACTACACATGAAGGTTTACCTGGTATTCGTATGGCAAGTGGTTCTTTAGGGCAAGGCTTATCTGTTGCCGCAGGTGCTGCTATGGCAAAAAAAATGAATGGAGATTCTAAAATTGTTTATTCTCTTCACGGAGATGGAGAACTACAAGAAGGACAAATTTGGGAAGCCATGATGTTTGCTGCACATCAAAAGATTGACAATCTAATCATGACCGTTGATTGGAATGGCCGACAAATCGATGGAGATGTGGAAGATGTTTTAAGTTTAGGTGATTTAAGATCAAAGTTTGAAGCTTTTGGATGGGAAGTCATTGACATGGAAGGCAATCAAATGCAAAACGTAGTTGATACGCTTCGATTTGCAAAAACAAAATGTGGCCATGGTAAGCCCATTGCGATTCTAATGAAAACAGAAATGGGCCAAGGGGTTGACTATATGATGGGAACACATGCTTGGCATGGTGTTGCTCCCAACGACGAACAATTAGCCAATGCTTTAGATCAATTGGAAGAAACTTTAGGCGATTATTAAAAAGGTATGGTTGTTGATTTCCATAAACTTTTAACTCTAAAAGCATCCTCTATGAAGCTTCGAATCTCGCTTGGACTACTTGTCCTGTTTATGGTTTTCTCTAGCATAACTCACGCCCAAAGCAATCCGCAAAAAACAAGAATTTTATTTGTCCTAGATGGTTCTCAAAGCATGTATGCCAGATGGGATAATGGATCTAAAATGCAAATTGCAACTCGACTACTAAGAGAATTAGTTGACAGTCTTAGTGATGTACCTAACATAGAATTAGCGCTAAGGGCTTATGGACACCAATATAATGTTTCTGCTGATGGTAGAAATTGTAAAGACACTAAGCTTGAAGTTCCATTTTCACCAAAAAACCACGATAAGATAAAATCAACATTAAGGTCAATTCAACCAAAAGGAACTACGCTTATAGCCTACTCGCTTGAGCAAGCAGCCAACGATTTTCCTACTTGTAGCGATTGCAGAAATGTCATTATCTTAATTACCGATGGAATTGAGGAATGTGATGGCGATCCTTGTGCTGTTTCTTTGGCTTTGCAGAAAAAAGGAGTCATTTTAAAACCATTTGTTATCGGATTAGGATTGGATCCTCAAATCATGGACGCCTTTAAATGTATTGGTAATTTTTTCGATGCAAAAAGCGAATCAACATTCAGAAATGTATTGGGCATCGTTATTTCTCAAGCACTTAACAATACTACAGCTCAGGTTAATTTATTAGACATCTTAAACAAACCAACAGAAACCAATGTAGCCATGACTTTCTACGATGCGTTTTCAGGCAGCATCCGCTATAATTTCATTCACACCATAGACAGTAGAGGAAATCCAGACACCATTCCTATTGACCCATTGGGAAATTATAATTTAACAGTTCACACCATACCTCCTGTTGAGAAAAAAGACATAAAATTGACTGCTGGCAAACACAACATCATTGCTGTTGATGCTCCTCAAGGCGACTTGGTGATTAAAATGAATGGTTTCAATGAATACAAAGATTTAAAAGCTATCGTTCGAAAACACGGGGAAGACAAAACCTTAGTCATTCAAGATTTTGATCGTCAACAACGCTACCTAGTCGGAAAATATGACTTAGAAATCTTAACCCTTCCAAGAACTTATGTTGAAAATGTTAATATAGCACAAAGCAACACGACTAAAGTTGAAATACCGCAAGCTGGCATGGTTTCTATCGGTTCAACTTCTAAAGGCTATGGAAGTATTTTTCTAGAAAAAGAAGATAAACTCGTTTGGGTTTGCAACATATCCGAATCAAGTACCAGAGAATCCATCGTATTGCAACCAGGAAGTTATCGAATTGTATATCGACCTTTAAACGCAAAACAAAGCATATATACTAAAGAACAATCATTTACTATTCAATCAGGACAAAGCACTCAAGTTAAATTATAAGCAAAATGGCAAAGTACGAATACACTGAAAAAAAAGACACTCGCTCAGGATTTGGAGCAGGATTATTAGAAGCTGGAAAAAGGAACCCTCAAGTAGTTGCACTTTGCGCTGACTTAACAGGCTCTTTAAAAATGGATGCTTTTAAAGATGAATTCCCAGATCGATTTATTCAGGCTGGAATTGCAGAAGCCAATATGATGGGCGTTGCCGCAGGACTTACCATTGGAGGAAAAATACCATTTACTGGAACCTTTGCCAACTTCTCTACTGGTCGAGTTTATGACCAAATACGACAATCGATTGCTTATAGCGATAAGAATGTGAAGATTTGCGCTTCTCATGCTGGCTTAACCTTGGGTGAAGATGGTGCAACTCACCAAATACTTGAAGACATCGGATTGATGAAAATGCTACCAGGCATGACGGTTATCAATCCTTGCGATTATAACCAAACAAAAGCTGCAACCATTGCCATAGCTGAATTTGAAGGTCCAGTTTATTTGCGATTCGGAAGACCAAAATGGCCAGTATTTACTCCTGAAAATCAAAAATTTGAAATTGGGAAAGCCATTACTTTTCAAGAAGGAACTGACCTTACTATAATAGCCACTGGGCATTGTGTTTGGGAAGCTTTAAAAGCTGCTGAATACTTAGAAGAAACAGAAAATATTAGCGTTGAAGTTATTAATATTCACACCATTAAACCTTTGGATGAAGCGGCCATATTAAAATCAGCAACTAAAACAAGAAAAGTTATCACTGCTGAAGAACATCAAATGAATGGCGGTTTAGGTGATAGCGTAGCTCAATTACTTGCTAGAAAACTTCCTACTCCAATGGAAATGGTAGCCGTTAACGATTCATTCGGAGAAAGTGGAAAACCAGAAGAATTGTTTGAAAAATATGGATTAAGCAGTAAGAGCATAATTGAAAAAGCAAAAATCCTATTAGCTAGATAGTTTTTATACCTTTTTATAAAAGTCCATTTACATTTGTAGATGGACTTTTTTGATTAATTATTTTTATACCTATGAATAAAGAGCAAAACACCTTCAGAAATCACTTGGCTCAAACGACTCCTTTCCCTTTTGGGATTAAAGTTAAATACGCCAAAGGCTCTTATATCTACGATGAAAACGACCAAGCTTATCTGGATTTTATCTCTGGAATTGGAGTTTCTTCCTTAGGACATGGAAATGAAGCGGTAAATTCGGCCATAAAGAACCAAGTGGATAAACACCTACATGTTATGGTGTATGGAGAATTTGAACAAGAAGCGCAAAACCAATTAGCCGAAGAGCTAATGTTAGTCTTACCACCGGAATTAGATGCATTTTATTTTGTTAATTCTGGTACAGAAGCTAATGAAGCTGCACTTAAATTAGCCAAGCGAGCAACAGGAAGAACAGAGCTAATCGCTTTTAAAGGCAGTTATCATGGAAGCACACATGGCTCATTAAGTGTTAGTTATAACGAAATAAAAAAGATTCCTTTCAGACCGCTATTGCCAGATGTCAGCTTTATACAACTAAACTTTTGGGATGATTTAGAGAAAATAACTAAGAAAACCGCAGCGGTAATCTTAGAAACCATACAAGGAGATGCCGGAGTTCGAATACCTAATGAATTATATTTAAAAGCATTAAGCAAGAAATGCAAAGAAACTGGAACGCTGTTGATTTTAGATGAAATACAATGCGGAATGGGCAGAACTGGTAAAATGTGGGCTTTTGAACATTATGGAATACAACCAGATATCCTAACCAGTGGTAAAGCCCTGGGGGCGGGAATGCCGATAGGCGCCCTAATTTGCTCCAGGCAATTAATGGCAAAATTCAGCTACAATCCCATGCTAGGACACATCACTACTTTTGGTGGACATCCTGTTGTTTGCGCCGCAGCTGCTGCTGGATTAAAATTCACTAGAGAAAACCACTTACTTGAATCCGTACAATCAAAAGCAGAATTAATTCATCAATTATTGGTGCATGAAAAAATTAAAGAAGTAAGACATAAAGGTTTGATGTTTGCCATCGAATTAGAAAGCGAAGAAAAGGTCAAAGAAATCGTTTTAAAAAGCCTGGAAAATGGCTTGATTTTGTTTTGGTTTCTATCTACACCCAATGCCTTTCGCTTAGCTCCTCCCCTAACTATTTCTGAGGAAGAAATTCGCAAAGCTTGCCAAATCATTTTGGATTTGTTGTAGTTGTAATTTTCTTTAGCAAGTAAAGTAGAATAAGAGTTTTGATAGGGAATTCCTTGACAACCAATATAACTCATTGATTTCAAAATTAGCTTACTATACTATTTTATTGCACCTTGATTGCTCAATTTGTATCCTTTTATACATTTTCAAGAAGTACCCTAAGTGAAATCCGGACAACGAGTAAATATGACAAAGTCGAAATTGTATCGAAGTGCCAAGGATTTTGTATCGAAATGCCCGAAAATACTCAGGATCCAAATTCGGTGTTTCGAATAGCGCTATAAAAATCTTTTGGAGCGTATAAATTTGTTTTGAAGGTTTCCCCCCCCTTAAAAGCAAAAAGCCCATTTCGAATAATCGAAATGGGCTTTTGAATTAAAAAAATATCTTTGGTATTATGCAACCTTTACGTCAATCGCATTTAATCCTTTTCTACCTTCTTTTAAATCGAACGTTACTGCGTCACCTTCACGTACCTCGTCAACAAGACCGCTAATGTGTACAAAATATTCTTTGTTCGTTTCGTCTTCAGTAATAAAACCAAAACCTTTGGCCTCATTGAAGAACTTTACTGTTCCTTTACTCATGTTATTATTTAATAATTTTTAAAGTGCAAACGTACACTAAATAAATAGCTTATCTGTTTTTTTAATCGAAAATATTTATTGAGTCATAAATAGCTGAAAAATTATTTCGTTTTAGCTGAACTAGATACCATTTGCTTGATTTGCGTAATTTCTTGATCTGTTAAATCTCTCCACTTCCCTATGCCTACATCTAGTTTTACATTCATTATCCTCACTCGTTGTAGGGATTTTACTTTGTAATCCAAGAATTCACACATGCGTCTTATTTGGCGATTCATGCCTTCTGTTAAAACAATTTTAAACTTATACTGATTAATCTTTTCTACCTTACATCGCTTTGTTTTTGTGCCTAAAATCGGAACTCCATCCGACATCTTTTTTATAAATGTTGAATTGATAGGCTTGTCAACGGTAACGATATACTCTTTTTCATGATTATTTTTTGAACGTAATATCTTATTGACTATGTCGCCATCATTAGTTAAAAATATCAATCCTTCGCTTGGTTTATCTAGCCTTCCAATTGGAAAAATCCGCTTTTTGTGATTGATGTAATCAACAATGTTGTTCTTTTCACTTTTAGAATCTGTTGTGCAAACTATTCCTCTCGGCTTATTAAATGCAATGTAAACAAATCGTTCAGCTATTTTCTTAGGCTTATTAACATACTCTCCGTCCACTACAACCTCATCGTCAATAGAAACCTTTGTTCCAGTTTTTGGAATTAAGCCGTTTACGGTTACTCGCTCTTGCTCAATAAGTTTGTCTGCTTCTCTGCGTGAGCAATAACCCAATTCACTCAAAAATTTATTTAATCGTACCAATTGTTTATTTATCAGTTGTTTCTACTTTTCTGAATTTAACATGGGTTTCTAACCACTGGTCTTGTTCCCACAACAAATGCAAAATGCTTTCTTTGGCTCTATAGCCATGACTTTCTTTTGGCAAAATTACCAATCGTACAGTTGCCCCCAATCCTTTTAAAGCATTAAAATATCGCTCGCTTTGCATAGGGTAAGTGCCAGAATTATTATCCGCTTCACCATGAACTAATAACAAGGGAGTTTTCATCTTTTCGGCATGCATAAATGGTGACATATTGTAATACACTTCTGGTGCTTCCCAGTAATTTCGTTCTTCGCTCTGAAATCCAAATGGAGTTAAGGTTCTATTATAAGCGCCACTTCTGGCAATGCCTGCTGCAAATAAATCGGAATGCGACAATAGGTTAGCCACCATAAATGCGCCATAGCTGTGTCCGCCAACTCCTACTCTATTGCGGTCTATATAACCCATTTCGTCAACGGCATCTATCGCCGCTTTGGCATTAGCCACCAATTGCTTTCTGAAGGAATCATTGGGTTGCTCATCTCCTTCACCAACTATGGGAAAAGTAGCATCATCTAAAACAACATAGCCTTTTGCCACCCAATAAATTGGCGAACCATAATACGGATAAGTGAACTCGTTTGGGTTTTGTGTGTTTTGTCCTGCGCTCGATTTATCTTTAAATTCTCTAGGATAGGCCCACAAAATCAAAGGCATTTTTTCCTTTTTCTTTTTATTGTATCCAATTGGAAGGTATAAAGTTCCCGTTAAATCCAAACCATCGTCCCGTTTATAATTGATTACCTCTTTGTGAACACCTTGCAGGCTTACAAATGGATTTTTAAATTGTGTAATCTGCTTTAATTTATTGTCGCTTAAATTTCTAAAATAATAATTCGGATACTCGCTTGGTGACTCAATTCTCACCAACAATTGATTTTTATCAGCATCATAAGCACGTAGATCTTCTTTCTTATCAGTGAGCTTTGAAAGGTATGTTCTTTTGGTTTCCAAACTCGTTAAATCAAGTTCATCTAAAAAAGGAAACTGACCATTTTCAGTATAACCATCGCCTAATAAAAAAGCCTTATTGTCTTTAATATTCAGCACATTAGAACCATATTCGTTTCTTTTAGTTTCAAAACTCCCAGGATTGCTGTATTGATCTTGATAATTTCGATCAAATAGTGTTTTAACTTTTTGTTTTGAATCCGAAGGATTAAACAAATACACTTTTGTATTTCTCGTATTCCACCAATAGTCATAAGCAATTGCCTGATTTTCTGTTGCCCAAGTTATTCCCGAAAAACGGTTTATGGTTTTCAAAATCGAGTTTCCATCTCCTTCATAAGGGAATGCTAATTCAAATACTTCATCTCTATAAATCATTTCACTAGCTGGATCGCCACCGTCTAGAGCTTCAACATAAATTAAATTGGCAGGTTTATCTGCTCGCCAACTAAGGTTTCTTCTTCCTTTGCGAACAGCCATAAAACCTTGAGGCAAATCTTCTATTAAAGGCACTTCTAATACCGTGTTTACTATCTTACCATCTTTAGAATAGATTATTGTTTTGCTTGGAAATCGGTGATAAGTAAGCAAGTATGAAAATGGTTTTTCGATGGTACTTACCATCACATATTCCCCGTCAGGTGAAAAGCTAATGCCATCATACATGGCTGATGGTAACCACAAACTTGCATTACCTTTTAAGTCAACTTTATACATTTCAGATAAGGCTAATTGCTCAAAATTAAATTCATCATTGGCGTTTTGCAATAAATCTTGATAAGTTCTATTCTGTGCTTTTTTACCATCATTCTCCGATATAGTTGGTCCTGTCGGAATTGCTTCTTTGGTGTTAATCAACTCCTTTCGATCTTTAGAAACCATTTTAACGAGCAGAGATTTACTATCTTCAAACCAGTTAATTACATCACCGATATTGGCGTTTATGTTTTCTTTAGTAATTTTTGTTGCGCTAGATTTAGCAAGATTCAATACCCAAACGGCAACACCTTCTTCAGTTGTATTGGTAAAGGCCATTAATTTTTGATCTGGAGACCAAGTAAAATTTGAAAGTTTGGCGTTTTCAGGTAAGTCTTTTACATCCATCAAACTTGAACCCTCTTGCATGGACTTAACTTTAATGTCGTTGTAGTAGTTTGTTCTACTTCCTATATTGGTTTTAGGGTCAATTCTCAATCCTCCAAGGCGCAATTCTTCTTGCGATAAATCGGCTATGGTTTTGTATGGATCTCGATATAAAAAAATTAAAAACTCTTTCTTTTCGTCTAAAATAACTGAAGGAGCCAATTTTACATCAACCAAATCGAGTATTTCACTGCTTGGTTTTTGATAGGTTAAATTCTCCTGAGCCAAAAGACTAAGAGAATACATTGCAAAAACAAATAAATAAATTCTTCTCATGTTGTATTTTTTTAATGTTTACGAATTTACAAAAAGCCCAACGTGATTCATGTTTTTTTCTATAAACGGTTTTAATCAATACGAACCTGATAGTCTATCACTTTCTACTACCCAATTTCCAAAAAATAATCGATTAATACTTCCTATTAAAATTGAAGTCTCGACTCAATAAAAGCGAAATGTTTACAGCTTGCCCGAAAAACTATCTGGCTGCTCATAGTCGAGCTATGGAAATAATTGGTTTTTTTATAAGTGCTATGCTTTTTGGTTCTTTATGCTCAACAAATAGAACAATGATAGTTCATAATGCATTTCTCGTTTATCAAATTAAAAAAATTTAGTTTGGCAACAGTGCGCGTAATTAAATAAACAAATAATTAAGTTTACTTCATGCAAACTTTCTTAAATCAAGTCGCGAAACACATCCTCGAAAACCATCAAAATGAATTATTGGACATTGCAATTGTGCTACCTAATAGGCGTTCTCATGTTTTCTTAAAAGAGGAGTTAGCCAAAGAAATAGACCAGAATATTTGGGCACCCAAAATTTATAGTTTAGAAGATTTTGTTGCAGAATTGTCAGACTTAGCTAATCTAGATCAATTGGACTTAATTCTTGAATTATATGAAATTCACAAACAAATAGAACAAGAAAAGGCAGAGCCGCTTGATGAGTTTTTGAATTGGGGAAACATACTCTTACATGATTTTAACGAGGTTGATCGGTATTTGGTGGATGCTGATGAGCTTTATGCTTTTCTTTCTGAAGCCCGAGCCTTAGAGGTTTGGAATGTAGATACTGGAGAAATCACCGATTTTCAAAAGAAATACTTAGCCTTTTGGAAAAAAATGGGACGATATTACCATTTGTTTAGAACACAGTTAACTGCTAGCAAAAAAGCATATCAAGGATTGAGTTTCCGTATTGCAGCAGAAGAGATTGAAAAAAGAGCAGAACGAATTCCTTATAAAAAAATATATTTCGCAGGTTTTAATGCCCTTACAAAAGCAGAAGAAATTGTTTTAAAACACTTTGAATCCATTGGGACAGGTCAATTTTTATGGGATGCAGATTCCTTTTACATGAAGGATAAAAACCAAGAAGCTGGGAAATTTTTAAGGAAGCAATTAAATCTTAGCAATCCCAATTTATGGATACAAAATCACTTTAAAGATTCTGAAAAAGCAATCGATATTTACGGCATTTCTGGTCAAATCGGTCAGGCGAAATTGGTAGGCGAAATTCTGACAAAAGCTGGAGAAAAAAACACAGCAGTTGTATTGGCCGATGAAAATCTACTAATCCCTATTTTGGATAGTATTCCCAAAGAAATTGAAACGTTTAACGTAACCATGGGCTACCCGCTTTCCAACGCTTCTTTGTATGATTTCTTTGAAAAATATTTACAACTATGCCAACAAATAGAAGCTGAAACTTCAAAGAACAATTATTTCTACAAAGATTTGATTCCATTTTTGGAGCATCCCATTTGGAAAAGCCTGAGCCGAGAATTAGAAGAAGCCGTTCAATCAATTCTTCAAAAAGTAAAAAGCCAAAACATCTTATTTTTAAACATAAAAAGCCTAGAATCAATTAATTCTACTTTAGGAATTAGCTTATTTGAAGCAAATAATAACGGCGAGCAAATCATTCAAAAACTGATTCAGTTTTGTCTAAAAATAGATGCTGAACCAAGTTTGAGCAGTTCAATTCTGAATCGTGAAATGAACTATAACTTTTTAAAATGCTTCAATCGAATACTTGAGTTTACATCTGAAGCAACTGCAATTTCTGCCAAAGCATTGTTGCAACTATACCGACAAGTAGTAAGCACTTATGATGTTTCTTTTATTGGTGAACCTTTGAGTGGATTACAGATTATGGGAGTTTTAGAAACTAGAACCTTAGACTTTGAAAACATCATTTTAACTAGCTTAAACGAAGGAATTTTACCCTCGGGGAAAACGCAAAACACCTTTATTCCGTTTGATATAAAGCGTAAATTCGAAATGCCTTCATACAAAGAAAAGGATGCCATTTTTGCTTATCACTTTTATCGTTTAATTCAAAGAGCAAAAAACATACATCTAATATATAACAGCAATAGTTCTGGATTAAATGCTGGTGAGAAAAGCCGTTTTATTTTGCAATTGGAAAATGAAATTCAGAGTTACAATCCGAACATCACAATAAACAATCGGCAGATTAATACTAAGATGTTGAAAAATGAACTTGAAAGCACCATTATTCAAAATAATGAAGGTATTCAAGAGAAAATAATTCAACACTTAAAAAATGGAATTTCCCCTTCAGCAATCAATACTTTTTTGACTTGCACCTTAGATTATTATTATAAATACATTTTAAACCTTGAAACAGATGAAGAAGTTAGTGAAGAAATTGAGTTGAGTGATTTTGGTAGTATCGTTCATAAGGCACTCGAAAATTTATATCGTCCATACATCAACCAAATCCTTGATAAAATAGCAATACAAGAGATTAAGTCTAAAAGTGATGCTGTTTTGTTTGATGCTTTTAAAGCTAAATTAAATCAAGAGCCCAATACAGGAAATTTAAAAATAGCTTATGAAGTCAGTAAAATTTACTTGCAAAAGCTGGTAAAACTTGATGAAAGCGAAATTAAACTCGGAAATGAAATCATTATTAAAGACTTAGAAATTCCTTTTTTAAAGCCTTTACATCTTTTTGATTATGGAATTAAAATAAAGGGAATTATTGATCGAATTGATACATTTAATGGTAAAACTAGGATAATCGATTATAAAACCGGCAAAGTTGAAGACAAGGATTTAATCATAAGAAAACTAGATCCTTTAATAGAAGGCAAGCTATCAAAAGCTTTTCAAATGCTTTGCTATTATGCAGCAATTAAACAAGAATACGCTAATGTTGAAGTGGGAATAATAAGTTTAAAGATGAAAGAAACAAAATTTATTCCTTTGCAATTAGTTGTACCAGAATTAGATGAGCACCCAGAGGAAGAACTTATCAAAATGATTTTTGACGAATTAGTTAGTATGATGACCATTAAACTTTCCAGATTTGAACACAATACTAATTCGCAGTATTGCAATTTCTGCAAATAATAAAAAGACCTTTGTCGAAACAAAGGTCTTCTCAGGGAATAGCTGTAAGATATCTACCACAAATTCTTACATTAATAAGACGTTATCATTATACTAATAGTTGCCCATAGCTTAATTAATTTCAGATATTTGAAAAATGAAATTTAGTACCATACTTATTTGCTTTTCTTTAGTCCTACTAAATAGTATAGTCTTTGCTCAATCGGAGCATAAAGAATGTGGATTCAACAAGATTTATCAAGGTTTACAAAATGATTCTAACTTTTTAGCAGTACAAGCTAAAATGAAACAAGACATCAAACAAACTCATTTTCTAAAGTCCGACACCGTTATAGTAATTCCAGTTGTGGTTCATGTTATTTATAAAAATGAAACCGAAAACATATCGGATGCCCAAATATTTTCACAAATAGAAGCTTTAAATAAAGATATGCGAATGCTAAATGCAGACACAACTATCGTAAAATCTTACTTTTCTAGAACTGATACAAAAATAGAATTTTGTTTAGCCAGAGTAGCGCCTGATAGTAGTTGGACCAATGGCATAACACGCACTTTCACCACTTTTGATGATGTTGGATTAAGTAATCGTTATTATCAAATAAAACCAAGCTGGGGAAACGACGATTATTTAAATATATGGGTTTGCGATTTTGGAGGCAATGTTGCCGGCCAAGCTTATCCTCCAGGTTCTCCTGCTGACCGAGATGGTTTAGTAATCGATTACACAAATTTCGGTACAATTGGAACTGTAATTTCACCCTATAATCTTGGAAGAACTGTTACTCACGAAATTGGACATTGGTTGAACTTAGTCCATATATGGGGAACCAATGATGTTAATCCAAATTGTAGCAATGATGATGGCGTTGCAGACACCCCAAATCAATCAACTATCTATACTAAATGTGAAAGAAGTGTAAGCTCTTGCTCTTCCGAAGACATGACAACTAATTACATGGGATATGTTTTTGACCGCTGCATGGCCAATTTCACTGATGGGCAGAAAACAAGAATGCGCACTAGTTTATTGACTTCCAGAGCAGCCATTTTGCAATCTGACAAGGGCTGTAATGCTGTTGGAATTAAGAAAGAACAAATCAAGGAAACATATAGTCTTTACCCTAACCCCTCAAATGGTAAGTTTTTTCTTCAACTAATATCGAAACCATCTAATTATCATTTTGAGCTTGTTGACCTTACAGGAAAAGCAGTTCCCTTTCTAGCTATTAGTTTGGGAGATCAATTTCAATTTGAATTGAATAATACCAATTCTGGCATCTATTTTTTAAAAATAAAAACAGAAAAAACACAGCAAGTAAAAAAGCTAATTCTCAACAATAGATAAATTGACTTGTTTACTTTTGCAAATCAATTTTTATCGAATGAATTTAGAGCTTATTTTACAATCCAACATATCAGATTCCCTTAAACGTATTTCTGAAAAAGTTTTTAAAGACGAACGCATTACTTTTGATGAAGGCGTTACCTTATTTAAAGAAGGGGAACTAAATTTTTTAGGTTCATTAGCTAATTATATTCGAGAAAAAAAACATGGTGACAACACCTATTTCAACAAGAATTTCCACATAGAACCAACAAACATTTGTGTATTTGACTGTAAGTTTTGTGCCTATTCTAAACTCTTGAGAAATAAAGGTGAATATGATGCTTGGGAAATGGACGAAGAAGCCATTTATGAAACCATCCGTTCTTATGATAAAAGCGATGTAACTGAAGTACACATTGTTGGCGGAGTGCATCCAAAAATGGGATTACATTATTTTGCGAACTTGATTAAAAACATAAAAGCTATAAAACCTGATTTACATGTTAAAGCTTTTACTGCTGTTGAGTTAGAGTACATGTGCCGAAAAGCCAAAGTAAGCTATAAAGAAGGTTTACAAATTTTAAAAGATCACGGTCAAGACTCTTTACCTGGTGGTGGCGCCGAGATTTTTGCAGAAGCAATTAGAGCAGAAATTTGCAACGATAAATGCAGTTCTGAAGAATGGTTAGAAATTCATGAAGCTGCTCATTCTATTGGCATGCCTTCTAATGCAACCATGTTATATGGACATATAGAATCTTTTGAAGACCGCATTGATCACATGAATCGCTTGAGAACCTTACAAGATAAATCAGGAGGCTTTAATACTTTTATTCCTTTAAAGTATAGAAATGGCAACAATCAAATGTCGCATTTGAGTGAAGTTTCTGTAATTGAAGACTTAAAAGTGTATGCAGTAAGTCGAATTTTTATGGACAATTTTGATCACATAAAAGCCTATTGGCCAATGATAGGCAGAGGAACAGCACAACTAACTCTGGCTTATGGTGTTAATGATATAGACGGTACAATTGACGACACTACAAAAATCTATTCTATGGCTGGTGCAGAAGAGCAATCCCCTACCATGTCAACAGAACAGATAATTGAGCTAATTAAAAATGTTGGTCGCAAACCACTAGAACGCGATAGTGTTTACAATGTTTTAAGAGATTATTCCAATTAAGTTTTAAAACAAACGAAAACTTAAATAAGGAGCAGACGAGAATTTATAAAGAGCTTAGTGGTTTACACTGAGCTTTATTTGTTGAAGTTATGTATGCGCTATAGATTACTCCTGCTTTAACTCAAGCTTTTTTGCCTTGTCGTATTTTTTGGTTTAAGAACTCTACAAACAGCGAGAAAGCTAAAGAGAAATAAATGTATCCTTTAGGTACATGAACATGAAATCCGTCTAATAACAATAAGGTTCCTATCATAATTAAAAAGGCTAATGCAAGCATTTTAACCGTTGGGTTTCTGTTTACAAAATCACTTACTTTTTTGGCAAATGCCAACATGACGAGCATAGAAATAATAACGGCCATTACCATAATAATTAAATGATCTGATAAGCCAACAGCTGTTAAAATAGAATCAAAAGAAAACACAACATCTAATAAGATAATTTGTATAATGGCTTTTTGCATGGTCAATTTAACAACATTCTTTTTCTCCTCTTTTTCATCCCCTTCTTCAATTTTTTCGTGAATTTCTGAGGTGCTTTTTGCCAATAAAAATAATCCACCGGCAATCAGTATCAAATCTCTTGCACTTAAATCAAAATCTTTGATAGTGAGAATAGGATCTGTTAAGTGAACGATATAAGAAATTCCAAAAAGCAACAATACACGAATAAGAATTGCTAATGTTAAGCCTATTGCTCTAGCTTTTGATTGTTTCTCAACAGCCAACCGATCCGAAACGATTGAAATAAAAATAATGTTGTCAATCCCTAAAACAATTTCTAAAAAGGTTAAGGTTAGAAGACTAATCCAAGTCTCAGAATGTAAAAAAATTTCCATATATATTCTTAAAAAATGTAAAAATACGAAGATAGTAGCATTTTGAATTAAAAAATATTTAACTATAATGATTTAATAATCAATCATATAAAAAATTTATTAAAAATATTTAGTACTATGTATTGCAAACTACTATCTTTTATATATATCTTTGCCAAACAAAATAAAAGAAAAAAGATGAAAAGACACACATTACTCCTATTAGCAATAATAATTAGTGCTACAGCATTTGCCACAAAAGGGGATGCTGATAAGATTTATAAAAAACTAAAATCGGAAACCGATGCATTTAGCATGTCATTTTCAAAAGACATGATTGATTTCTTTGATATGGATATCGATTTTAATGGCAAAGAAAAATGGATAACTGGTGATTTTTCTGAAGGCAGAATGTTAGTGGTTAAAGAAACATATAGTGGTAGTGATATCAGAAAGATGTTTCAAGAAGAAGGTTTCGAATTAATCGAAATAGATGATGAAGCTGAAATCAATTCAAAACAAGGTTCAGTTAATCTATTTGTAAGTAGAAATGGATCAAAAGTAAGCGAGGCGCATTTTGTAATTGAAAATGAAGACAAAACTGTTTTATTTTCAGTTTATGGTGCAATGAAAGTGAGTAAACAAAAATAAAATGGCAGATCAAATGAAAATAGAAAACACGAAAGCACAGATGCGAAAAGGCGTACTTGAGTTTTGTATATTATCTATACTCTCCTCTAAAGAAGCCTACCCTTCTGAGATAATTGATAAATTAAAAGAAGGAAAACTAATCGTAGTAGAAGGGACTTTATACCCACTTTTAACTCGATTAAAAAATGCAGGACTTTTAAAATACAGATGGGAAGAGTCTAAATCAGGACCTCCCAGAAAGTATTATGAATTAACAAAAGTTGGCGAAGAATTCTTAAAAGAATTAGCTTCAACATGGAATGATTTAGTACTAGCAGTAGAACTTACTAGAAAAAACAATAAATAAAAGAAAAACAAACACAAGATGAACAAAACTGTAACAGCAAACATAAGCGGTATCGTATTTCACATAGAGTCTGAAGCATACGACAAACTGCAAAAATACTTAACCACAATTCGAAATTACTTCCATGATTCTGACGGAAAGGATGAAATAATGGCGGATATTGAATCTAGAATTGCAGAACTTTTTAAAGAATCAATGACTCATGGTAGAGAGGTTGTTACCATGGCTGAAGTGGATAAAGTTGTAGAAATCATGGGCGAACCTGAGCAATACATGGATGATGCTAATGATGAATTTTCAAATAATTACCAACAAGGTCAAAGTCATTCGAATTTTGAAAAAATAAAGTCTAAACGACTTTTTCGAGATGAAGATGATAAAGTCTTAGGTGGAGTTTGTGCCGGAATGGGTCATTACTTTGGTATAGACCGTATTTGGATTCGAATTTTAGCCTTAATTGCCTTTTTTGGTTTTGGAACAGGAATAGTTATTTATATTATTTTATGGGCCATCATTCCAAAAGCCAAAACAACGGCCGAAAAACTAGAGATGAAGGGTGAGCCAATTAATGTGGAGAATATCGGAAATACAATTAAAGACGAATTCAATTCTTTTAAAAAAAAAGTAGATGGTAGCTCAGCTAATAAATATGGACAACAAGCAGGTGATGCAGTATCTAAATTCTTTATGCTCTTGGCAAACATCATTACTTTCCTATTTAAGTTTTTAGTAAAGTTTTTTGGTGTAGTGTTCGTGGTTGGGGCATCACTTGGTTTAATCGCATTAATTTCTGTGATGATTGGGGCTCCTTCTGAAATTCATTTTAATAACGAACATTGGGGTGGTTATTGGAGCCAAGAATTTGCTGAAATATTCTTTAATTCAGGAAACACATATACTCTAGCTTTTATAGGAATAGCATTAGTTACTATCATTCCATTATTAAGTCTTTTATATGCCGGTTTAAAAATTCTATTTAACATTCCAACATCAAATAAGGCTGTTGGTTTATCAGCTACCTCATTGTTTATCATTGGAATTATCTTAGTATCGTTTACTGCTAGCTCAACTGTTGCTTTGTATTCGAGCGAACAACAAATGACAGAATTTATAGAGTTAGAAGATTTACCTTCCGATACAATTAGATTAAGCTCTATGGACGAATTCTACTCTAACGGTTATAATAACTCAAATGACATATTTGTAGAAAACGATTTTATTTATACTGATAACATGAGTGTTGATGTAGTAAGAAGTGTGAATGATAAAGTTAACATTCGTTTAAATAAATCTTCGAGAGGCAGTAATAGAAAAGATGCAGGTGCAAAAGCAGAACATATAGATTTTACTTATGAAATCAATGGATCTAATTTATCCATTAGTCCTTATATAGATTTTCCTTACGAAGACCGTTACCGCGGCCAAGAAGCAGAAATTAGTATAGAGTTACCTGTTGGAAAATCAATTTATCTTGAAAATAGCTCGATTGACATCATCTATGACATCAAGAATGTAACAAATACTTATGATGGTAAAATGATTGGCCACACTTGGTTGATGACCGAAATCGGATTACAATGCACTGATTGCGGTTGGGAATTGAAGCAAAACAATAAAACTGAAGATGATGATGACGATGCAATTGACTAAACAAAAGCTCAAAAATTTTGGCTTCTTTAGTTTTTTCATTCTGATTTGTTTGCTCGCACTTCAAGCAAAAAAAGACAGCAAGTCTGTTGAAAATCAAGTCAAAATTGAAAAACCCATGCAAAAGGAAATAAAGTACAGTTTACAATTCTTTAAACCAAGTATATAAAAGTCCCTCCTATCCTCAAACTACAGGATTATTAAATGTTAAACAATTTATGAGGATACAGCCGCTTCGAATTTCGGAGCGGCTTTTTGTTTTTTGAAATTTACTCTTCCTTAAACTGCAATTCAAACAGTTTTTTATAGTGACCATTCATCGCTAAAAGTTCTTGGTGGCTGCCTTGTTCAATAATTTCACCAGCTTCTAAAACAATGATTCGATCTGCCTTTTGTATGGTTGACAAGCGATGCGCAATTACAATTGAAGTTCTTCCTGAGGTTAAAACATCCGTTGCTTTTTGTATCAATATTTCTGATTCAGTATCTATGGATGAAGTGGCTTCGTCTAATATTAAAATACTCGGATTGTGTACATAAGCCCGAATAAAGGAAATCAATTGACGTTGTCCAACAGAAAGCGCACCTCCTCTTTCTTTCACATTATAATGATAAGCACCTGGTAGTTTGCTAATAAATCCATGTGCTCCTACTTTTTTGGAAGCTTTAATTACGTCGTCCAAAGAGATTTCCGTATTATACAATGTAATGTTATTGAGAATGGTATCTGAAAATAAAAAAACATCTTGTAAAACAACAGCCATATTTTGCCGCAAATTATCCAAATTGTAATCTTGGACTTTAACACCATCTATTTTAATTTCCCCGCGTTCAAATTCATAAAAACGCCCCAATAAATTGATGGTTGATGTTTTCCCAGAACCTGTTGCACCAACAAACGCAATCGTTTCACCAGGCATAGCTGAAAAACTAATATTTTTCAATACGTAATCTTGATCGACATAAGCAAACCAAACTTGATTAAACTCAATCAATCCTTCTAGTTTTTCTTTTAGAACTTCTCCTTCATCCTCAATATTAGATTTAGTATCCAATACTTTAAATACACGCTCTGAGCTTACCATTCCCATTTGTAAGGTGTTAAATCGGTCAGCTAATTGACGAATAGGTCGATAAAGCATATAGATGTATAAAATAAAAGCGACTAAATTCCCCAAAGTCGTATAACCACCTAACACGCTTTTGGTACCCCACCAAACCAATAAACCCAAAGAAGTAGCAGAGAGCATTTCTACAATTGGAAAAAAAACGGAATAGGCCCAAACTGTGCGAATATGTGCATTTCGATGCAGTTTGTTCATTTCTTTAAATCGCTCCATCTCAATCGTTTCTCGATTAAAAATTTGTATAATTTTCATTCCTGTAACTCGTTCTTGCACAAAAGCATTTAACCTTGAAACTTGAGTTCTAACATCTTGAAAAGCTTTTTTAATAACTCTTTTAAAAATGCTAGTCGCAAAGATTAAAATGGGTATTGGAATTAAACTGATTAAGGTAAGCAACCAATCAGTGTAAAACATAAAAACGATTACAGCCAATAATTTTAAAATATCACCGAAGATTACCAAAATCCCTTCGGCAAAAATATTAGCAATGGTTTCTATATCAGAAACATTACGAGTCACTAAAGTTCCAATTGCAGTGCGATCAAAATATTTTAAACGAAAAGACAAAATGTGCTTGTACAATTGCACGCGCATGTCCTTAATTACTGACTGCCCTAGCCAATTGGCCATGTAAGTTTGAAAAAACTGCACAACAGCCTCTATTATTAACACAGCAATTAAAAGCAAGGTGAAATAAAGCACTCCTTCTTCATTTTTTGCTGCAACTTCTACATCTATGGTGTGTTGAATAATCCAAGGTCGGATTGGCCCCAAAATAGCCAGCAAAACAACTAGTATCCCTGTGATTATAAATGTTTTGCGATAAGGTTTTACATAAGCTAAAACTCGTTTTAACAATGCTGTGTCCCATGCTTTCCCAGTAACCTCGCTCATGCTGCAAATTTATCTAATAAAACCTTCTTCTGGATACTCAATTTGAACTAAAAACAAACCAGAAGCAGGAGCAGAAGTTCCAGCATTTGAACGATTTTTCGATGCAATTAAATTTGGAAAATCTGAAACATCGCGCTTGCCCTCGCCCACTTCGATTAAGGTTCCAACAATGGCTCTAACCATATTTCTTAGAAAACGATTGGCTTTAATGGTAAAAACTAATTCATCGCCTACTTGCTCCCAAACGGCTTTTTCAATCTTACAAAAATTGGTAAATGTTTGTGTTTTAGATTTGCTAAAACAAGAGAAATCATGTTCGCCCAATAAATACTGCGCCGCTTCATTCATAGAATCTACATTAAGTTTTCCAAAAAAATGATACGATAATTCTATATTAAATGGATTTTTATTTAGTGTTAAATGATATTGGTAAGTACGTGAAGTAGCTGAAAAACGAGCATGAAAATCAGTAGCAACTAAATGCAAATCATTAACTGCAATGTCCTTTGGAAGAATTGAATTCATCTTAAAAATAAATTGTGCTTTATCCCACTGTTTTTCAGTGTCAAAATGTGCAAAAATCTCTTTAGCATGAACACCAGTGTCTGTTCTTCCAGCAGCCACAAGCTCTATTTTTTCTTGTTCTAAAATCGATAAAGCATGCTGAACTTCAGCTTGCACTGTATTGGCATTTGGCTGAATTTGCCAACCGTGATAAGCGGTGCCTTTGTATGTTAAGCTAATAAAATATCGCATCTCAAAAATCTAAAAAACGTTCTATCTGAGCCTTTAGTTGGCTCAAAGTGGTTTCATCAATCAATTGATTATCCTGCAATAAATTATCAATTCTGGGAATACACAATCGTTTTGGCATCACATTTACATTCAAATAATTCAACACATCTGCAAAATGGTCCATACCTCTCAAATTACCTGCATGACCTGATGAGATACCAATTAAACAAGCTTTTTTACCATTAAAATGCTTGGGCAAAATACCATCGATAAAAGCTTTCAAAATACCCGGAAAACTACCATTATACTCAGGAATTATAAATACAAACTTTTCGTGAGGCGCAATATATTCTGATGCTATTTGGCTAAAAGCAGATGTCTCATATTCATATAAATCAAAAAATGAAGTTTCTTTAGGTATCTCACTCAATGCAAAATACTTATGTGGAATATTTTTGCTTTCTAAATGCAATTTACAAGCCTTAGAAAAAATTGCTGTTTGATTATCATTTCGATTACTTGCCGATATAATTGTAAGCATAGTCCTATTAACAAAATTTTGTTTAAAAATTAAGCTGAATTCATGGCTAAATACCCTTTATATAGTAGTATTTTTAACCAGAATTCTTTTCAAATTTTCTGCAAAGAAACTCATTAATTTTTACTCTCTTAAGTCCATGAAAATCACATATTACGGTCATTCTTGTTTTGGTATCACTACCAAGACTTCGTCCTTATTATTCGATCCATTTATTCGACCAAATGAGCTTGCAAAAAAGATTGAGGTCGATAAAATACCTTGCGATTATATGTTGATAAGTCATGGTCATGAAGATCATGTTGCAGATGCACTTGAAATTGCTAAACGAACTAACAGCAGAATTGTTTCGAATTTTGAAATTGTTTCATGGTTTGAAAAACAAGGAATAAATCAGATTCATCCGATGAATATTGGCGGTGAGTGGAATTTCGATTTTGGCAGTGTAAGAATGGTTAATGCTGTACATTCATCAGTTTTGCCCGACGGAACTTATGGTGGAAACCCTGGTGGATTTCTTTTAAACATAGAAGGAAAACAAATTTATTATGCAGGAGACACAGCGCTGCATATGGATATGAAATTAATCGCAGAATTGTGGAAGCCCGATATCGCTTTTCTTCCTATTGGTGATAATTTTACTATGGGAATAAACGATGCTCGAATTGCAAGTGATTTTATAGATTGCAACGAAATAATCGGCATGCACTACGATACCTTTCCTTATATAGTGATTGACCGTGAAAAAGCAATACAAACATTTAAAAAGTCAAACAAAAAATTAACATTGATCAACATTGGAGATTCAATCAATTTCTAAGCATTAAGCAAAAAAATATGGCAAAAATTATAGCAATAGCAAATCAAAAAGGCGGAGTCGGTAAAACGACAACTTCCATCAACTTAGCGGCAGCTTTAGGAGTGTTAGAACGCAAAGTTTTGTTAGTTGACGCCGACCCACAAGCAAATGCTACTTCTGGTGTTGGTATAGATCCGCGTAATGTAAAAACTAGTATTTACGAATGTATCATTAATGATATTGACCCGAGTGATATTATTTTAGAAACTAGCTCTCCAAATTTAGATTTACTCCCTGCTCACATCGATTTGGTAGGTGCTGAAATTGAAATGATTAATTTACCATCTCGTGAAAAAATGATGCGTGCTTCTTTAAATAAAGTTCGCGACAATTATGATTTTATTATCATCGACTGTTCTCCTTCATTAGGTTTAATCACACTAAACTCACTTACTGCTGCTGATTCTGTTATTATTCCTGTTCAATGCGAGTATTTTGCACTTGAAGGCTTGGGCAAATTGTTGAACACAATTAAAATCATTCAGGCTAGACTAAACCCTGACTTGAATATAGAAGGCTTGCTGCTAACCATGTACGATATCCGTTTGCGTTTGTCAAACCAAGTAGTAGAAGAGGTTAAAACACATTTCCAGCAAATGGTTTTTGATACCATCATTCAAAGAAACACTCGATTGGGCGAAGCACCTAGTCACGGAGAAACAATCATAATGCATGATGCTAGCTGTAAAGGAGCTATAAATTACCTTAATTTAGCAAGAGAGATTCTTCAAAAAAACGAGATGACTCAAATTAAAGAATCAGAGAAAACGATACCCGTAGAATGAATAAAAAACCTGCTTTAGGAAGAGGATTAAGCGCACTTCTTGAAAACGAAAAGTCTGATATAACAACAAAAGAAACTTCAGAAGTATCTACAACTGTTGGTTCTATTGCCGAATTAGAAATCAGTCAAATTGTAGCTAACCCTTTCCAACCTCGAACAAAATTTGAAGAACAGGCTTTAATTGAATTAGCTCAATCAATTAAGACATTGGGAATTATTCAACCTATAACCGTTCGCAAATTAGGATATAACCAATTTCAATTAATTTCAGGCGAAAGAAGATTTAGAGCTTCTCAATTAGCAGGACTGCATAAAATACCTGCTTATATCAGAATTGCAAACGACCAAAGTATGCTTGAAATGGCTTTGGTAGAAAACATACAACGCAGCAATTTAGATGCGATTGAAATTGCAATCTCGTATCAGCGATTAATTGACGAATGTAGTTTAACGCAAGAAGTTTTAAGTCAACGAGTTGGAAAACAAAGAAGCACGATTTCTAACTATTTAAGGCTGTTGAAGTTACCAGCTGAAATACAAGCAGCTATTCGTGAGAATAAAATTTCAATGGGTCACGCTAGAGCCCTCATCAATATTGAATCTGAAACTGAGCAAATCAATGTTTTACACCAAATATTAGAAGAAACACTTTCGGTTCGCAAAACCGAAGAACTGGCAAAAGAAAAAAAAGAATCGAGTCAAAAACCTCATAATTCAGCAGTTCTTCCACTTTCACTGGTCGATAAGAAATTAAAATCTGATTTATCTAAATACTTTGAAGTAAAGGTTAACCTTCAACGTAAAGACATAGATCGAGGTCGATTAGTCATTCCTTTTAATTCAGATGAAGAATTATCCCGAATTATCAAATTAATGAATTTATAGCCCAAAAGGCGCATGAAAATTCTTATTGCTATATGTGTTTTTCTTGTTTCTTATGGCAGCATAAAAGCTCAAGTATCAGACACAACTATTATTGAGGAAAATATTAGCCACTCTCCTACTAAAGCAACATTATTATCCTTGGCTGTTCCTGGTTTAGGCCAAGCATATAATAAGAAATACTGGAAAATTCCTTTAGTTTATGCGATTATTGGAACTCCTTTGTTTTTTGCTATCGATCAAAAAAATAAATTTGAAAACTTTAAATCTGCTTACCTAAAGCGAGTTGACGATGATCCCAATACAATAGATTATCAATATCAAGATGTTTATACCAATGAAAACATGCAGAGCCTAATTGATTATCATCGAAAAAACAGAGATTTGATGTTTGTTTTAACTGGGCTGGCTTATGTTATCAATGTTGTGGATGCATCTGTAGATGCTCACCTCTTTTACTTTGATGTAAATGATGATATTTCTGGAATAATAAGACCTGATGTGCAGTATTTAACTATGCAGCGAAGCTTTGTTCCATCTCTGACACTTTCGTTAAAATTTGGTAAAAAGTACCAACAAAATTAAAGTATAACCAGTGGTGTATTTTTTTAGGATACTTTTGCCGCTAGAACTAATTTAACCTCATGAAAATAGCATTATTCGGTTACGGAAAAATGGGGAAAGCAATTGAAGAAATTGCTTTGGATCGAGGACATGAAATTGTTAAAAAACTAACTTCCCAAAACGATGTACCACTTAAAAAAGAGGACTTAAATCAAGCGGACGTAGTTATTGAATTCACAAGACCTGAAAAAGCAGCTAATCATATATTAACTTGTTTTGACTTTCAAATTCCGATTATAGTGGGCACAACTGGCTGGTATAATGACATAGATATGGTTAAGTCTGCTTGTAAAGAAAAGCAAGGTAGTTTATTAGCTGCCACGAATTTTAGCATTGGGGTTAACTTGTTTTTTGAATTAAACAAACAGTTGGCTCGTTTAATGGATAAAAAAGCATATCAAGTTGAAATTGAAGAAATACATCATTTAGAAAAACTTGATAGCCCAAGTGGCACTGCTATTACATTAGCCGAAGGTATTATAGAAAATAACAAAGCATACCAGAATTGGAAAAATCACATCACAACTTTGAATGGTGAAATCCCCATACATTCGTTACGTGAAGCAGGTGTTTCTGGAACTCATGAAGTAAAATACCATTCTGATATTGACGAGATTAGCATACAACATAAAGCTAAAAATAGAAAGGGCTTTGCCCTTGGTGCTGTAATAGCCGCAGAATTTATTCAAGATAAAAAAGGCATTTTTACAATGCAAGACATTTTAAAATCATAACAATGACAATTCCAATTATCATATTCACATTATACTTTATTTTTTCACACATTGGTTTATACCTATTTTTTCAAAAAGCAGGACTTGATGGTTGGAAAGCACTTATCCCCTTTTACAGTACATACTTAGCTGTAAAACTCATAAATAAGCCCATCTATTGGGTTTTCGTTTATTATATTCCTTTTGTAGGCTTCATTGTTTGGGTAGGAATTATTGTCGAATTATTAAAAAACTGTGGTCTTACTTCTTTCAAAGACCATGCATTAGCCGTTGTTCTATGTCCATTTTACTTTAGTTATTTAGGAACAAAAGCCGATATAAAATACTTAGGCAAAAGTTTTATGGATAGCTATAAAAAGCCAAAAAGTAGAGAATGGGTTGATGCGATTTCTTTTGCAGTTATCCTAGCAACTTTAATTCGTGCTATTTACATTGAAGCTTTTACTATACCAACATCTTCTATGGAAAAATCACTTTTGGTGGGAGATTTTTTATTTGTAAGCAAGATGAGTTATGGTAGTAGAATACCCAACACTCCAATATTTTTCCCTTTTGCACATCACACGATGCCTTTCACTGAAAGTGTAAAATCTTACTCTGAATTAATAAAACTACCTTATGCTAGATTACCTAAGTTTCAAGATGTAAAAAGAAACGAAGCTGTTGTTTTTAATTTTCCAGCAGGAGATACCGTTGCCCTTGAAAGACAAAATGAAACTTATTATCAATTGCTACGCGATTTAGGTAGAGCAAGAGTTTGGAATGATTATGAAATAGTAGCTCGCCCTGTGGATAAACGAGAAAACTACATTAAGCGTTGCGTTGCTTTACCGGGAGATTATCTTGAAGTAAAAGATGCTCAATTATACATTAACCACGAAATGGCCTATCAATCGCAGGGTTTACAATTTAATTATCTGGTAAAATTACAAGGAGGAATTAATTCTGAGGATTTATTAAAAAGAGACATTACTGAAGTTTATTCAACAAATGTTCCAGGAATAATAAGGATGAATTTAACAGAAAAAAACTTAGCCTATATTCAAAGCTTGCCCAATGTAGAGAAAGTTGAAAAATCTATAAAACCACTTGGATATTACGATGATGGCCGATTTAGTCATAATCCAATTTTCCCTAACACCGATACCACTAGTTGGACAGAAGATAATTTTGGACCAATTACTATTCCATATAAAGGTGAAGTAGTTGATTTAACTTTAAAAAACCTACCCATATATGAGCGTATCATTAGAGTTTATGAAAAAAACAAACTTCAAGTTAAGGATGGGAAAATATTTATAAACGATAAAGAAACAACAAGTTACACCATAAAAATGGATTATTACTGGATGATGGGAGACAATCGGCACAACTCACAAGATAGTCGTTTCTGGGGTTTTGTTCCAGAAGATCACATAGTAGGAAAAGCAGTATTTATATGGCTTTCTTTAGATCCTAATAAAAGTTTCTTTAGCAAAATTAGATGGAATAGATTGTTTTCTATAATTCATAGTGATGATGACGCTTATGAAGATAGAATTCAAAAATAAAACATGAACTTTGCACCCTGAAAAAATAACTATGGCAGAGCCTGTAATTCCGTATAGAACAAAAACAAATAGCAAAAAGGAACAAGTTGCAGAAATGTTTGACAATATTTCGCATCGATATGATTTTCTGAACCATTTTTTATCTTTAGGAATAGATAAACTATGGCGAAAAAAAGCAGTGAGTTTATTAAAAGCAGATCGGCCTAAAATACTGCTAGATGTGGCAACGGGTACAGGTGATTTTGCAATTGAAGCATTGAAATTAAATCCAGAAAAAATATATGGGATAGACATCAGCAAAGGGATGTTGGCCATGGGTGAAGAAAAAATTCGCAAGCAAAAGAAAGAACACCTCATTGAACTAAAATACGGTGACTCTGAAAACATTCCTTTTGAAGATGCTTATTTTGATGCCATAACTGTTGCATTTGGAGTTCGAAATTTTGAAAACTTAGAACAAGGTTTGAGCGAAATGAAACGAGTATTAAAACCTGGTGGAAAAGCAGTAATTTTAGAATTTTCTAAACCAAAGGTGTTTCCAATTAAGCAGATTTATAACCTATACTTCAATAAAGTATTGCCTGCGATAGGAAATAAAATCTCGAAAGATTCTGCTGCTTATACTTATTTGCCAGAATCTGTTGCAGCTTTTCCAGAAGGAGTTGATTTTGAGAATATACTTGCAAATCTATCGTTTAAAGTACATAAAACCATTCCACAGTTTTTTGGTATTGCATCAATTTATGTTGCAGAGAATAAATAAACAGCATTATCGTTTAGAATGACAATGAAGAAATACATATTGCTCAGTTTGGTTCTTTTACTAGGGAACGTTGTTTTTGCTCAAAAAATTAAAGTAGAGAATTTACAACGTTTTGACACTCGTCGAATTCATTTTGGTTTTTCTTTAGGTATAAATTCAGGCAGTTTTGCCTTGCAAAGAAAACCTTATAATCATTTCACAGATTCACTAGCGAGCATAGATGTAAAAAGCCAAAGCGGTTTTAGTTTAGGGATAGTTTCTGATTTACACATTCACAAGCATTTTAATTTAAGATTTGTTCCAACACTCGTTTTTGGACAGCGTAATTTATCTTATTTATTCATTCCTAGAAATGGATTACCAAAGTTAGTAGAGACAACCGTAGAGTCAACCTATTTAGATTTCCCATTGTTATTCAAATACCGTTCTGCTCGCTTAAATAATTTTGCGGCTTATGTAATTGCAGGAGCCAAATATTCTGTTGATCTTGCTTCCAATCAAGATGTTAATAATGATGAAATACCAGTAACCATTGTAAAGCTAAAGCAAAATACTATGGCTGCTGAAGTTGGAGTTGGCACAGATTTCTTTTTACCTTATTTTAAATTTGGTATCGAATTAAAAATGTCATACACACTTGACGATGCACTCATACATGACAATACTGAACTCTCTGCTCCTATCGAGCGAATTGCCCCAAAAATGTTTATGCTGACTTTCTTGTTTGAGGGTTAGTGTTAGTTTCTTCTGAATTTTTTTGAATACCGATTTTCAAGTTTTTTGAATAAGACATTTGTAAAGGCTAAGCTTTTAATTATTTTTATTCTTTACGTATTCAACCTTATTTTTTAACATCACAAATTTTAATTTTCGATCTATGTATAAAGATATTATAAGCTATGAATTAGCTGAAAACGTTTCAGTAAAACATTTAACAACCGTTGCTAAAAAAGTTGTAAATAATTGGATGAAAAAGCAACCGGGATTTAAAAAGTGGGAAATACATTCAAATAACGACGGAACATATACAGATATAGTATATTGGGCAAGTAAAGGAGATGCCAAAAATGCTGAGAAAGAAATGGGAAATATTCCAAACGCAACAGATTGGTTTGAATGCTATAAACAAGGGTCTATTTCCAGCAAAAACCTAACACTTATAGCTGAATTATAAGCAGCCTAAGGGTTCTGGGTTGCTATCGTTCATTTCTTACCTTTCTAACAAAAAAGGTAATAATAGAAGCGTAAAAAGAGCCAAATAAAAGATATAGTATTAGAGTAACAGTACTTTGGAAATAAGGTGATAAAACAAAACCACCAGTTTTTCTTGCTTGATTTAAAGCAAGCTTATCTGCACCGCTTTCGGCCATTAGCTCCAATTGTCGAGATAGTTTTATTTCAAAGTAGTCAACATCTATGTAAGTGTAATATACATAAACAAAAAAGGACATTAATACAGCATACATTCCCGCAACCTTCATTCCTGCTTTAACATCAGCTAAGAAAGTTGTTTTTTCTACATGGATGTTTTTGAATAATCGGATTCCTAAGAATGTGCCAACCATAATTATGAAAAGATTTCCAAAAAAGTAAATCTTTTCATAATCAGTAAATTGATACCCTCCTGCAAATACAAGCATTTTCATTAACATTGAAATTGCTAGCATCCATATAACTATTGAGAAGTGAGACTTCATAAACTATCCGTTCATAGAAATTAAAAACTCTTCATTATTCTTTGTGTTGCTAATTCTATTCTTTAAAAAATCCATGGCTTCAACTGGGTTCATATCAGCAATGTGATTTCTCAAAATCCACATCAATTGGGTTACATCTTTTCCTAATAACAAGTCTTCTTTTCTTGTTGAAGAAGAAACGATGTCTATTGCTGGATAAATTCTTCTATTTGAGATTTTACGATCCAACTGAAGTTCCATGTTACCAGTTCCTTTAAATTCTTCGAAGATTACCTCGTCCATTTTAGAGCCAGTCTCAGTAAGTGCAGTAGCTAAGATAGTTAAAGAACCTCCATTTTCAATTTTTCTTGCTGCTCCAAAAAATCGTTTTGGTTTGTGCAAAGCATTAGCGTCAACACCACCCGACAATACCTTACCAGATGCTGGAGAAACAGTATTGTATGCTCTTGCCAACCTTGTAATTGAATCTAATAAAATAACGACATCATGACCACATTCAGTCATTCTTTTGGCTTTCTCTAATACTATGTTAGCCACTTTTACATGTCTTTCGGCAGGTTCATCAAATGTTGAAGCGATTACTTCAGCATTTACACTTCTTGCCATGTCTGTAACCTCTTCTGGCCTTTCGTCGATTAATAAAATAATCAAATATGCTTCAGGATGATTTGCAGCAATAGCATTTGCAATTTCTTTTAACAAGGTTGTTTTACCTGTTTTTGGCTGAGCTACGATTAAGCCTCTTTGTCCTTTTCCTATCGGAGTGAAAAGATCTATTATTCTGCTTGAAATAGACCTGTGGGCATCTCCTGCAAGGTTGAATTTCTCATAAGGAAACAATGGAGTTAAATATTCAAAAGGAACTCTATCTCTTACAAACTCAGGAGTTCTACCATTAATCTCTTCTACCTTTATTAATGGAAAGTATTTTTCACCTTCCTTAGGTGGCCTAACAGTTCCTCTAACGGTATCACCTGTTTTCAATCCAAACAATTTCACTTGAGAGACTGAAACATAAACATCGTCAGGTGAATTCAAGTAATTATAATCGGATGATCTTAAAAACCCATAACCATCAGGCATCATTTCTAAAACTCCTTCTCCTGTTATGATTCCGTCAAAGTTAAAACTTGGTTTTTGAGGCTTATTCTGGTTTTGGTTATTGGATTGTTGATTTCCTTTGTTGTTATTCTGGTTTTGGTTGTTGTTCTGATTATTATTTGATGAACCATTTTGAGCTTGCTGATTTTTATGCCCATTATTAGCTTGCTGTTGAGGTTTACCTTCGGGTTTATCTGAAGGTTCTTTCTTTTTATAAGCAACTTTCTTTGGTTCTTCGGCCTCTTTTTTATCCTCTGTTTTAACCTCTTTAGAATCTAGTTCAATCTTTGTTTGATTTTCATCTTTTCTAATAGCAGTTTTTCTAGGTCTTGTCGTAGTTTTTTTAGGATAAGCAATTTTCGGCTTTTCTTCTGTCTTTCCTGATTCATCTTTAATCTCCTCTTTTTCTGAAACCTTAACAGATTCTTTTTGTTTAACAGGAACTTTTTTGTTTGAAGATGTATCCTTAGGACTTTCATTCTTAACAACCTTTTTGACTGCCTGAGGAGCGATTGCTTGCTGATCTAGTATTTGGAATACTAGTTCTTCTTTTTTTAGTTTTTGAAATTTTTTTATTTCGAGCGCTTTAGCTATTTCTTTTAACTCCAGAACAGTTTTCTGGTTAAGCTGTAAAATATCGTACATGAAAAATAATAAGTGATTATAATAATTGAAATTATATTGAAATCATTTAAGTTCTATTGGGAGACAAATAGTAAAAAATAGAAACCGCCTCAAGAACTTAAAGGCAATGCAATAATACAAAATAATTATTTCTAAAAATTATTTTTATTTCAATTTATATATATTTTCTATAATTTCTACTACTTTCAGCCCTTCTAAGCTATTTGTAGTAACAGTTTCTCCTTTTAAAAGAGTATCAACTACGTTTTGGATTACAAATTGATGATTTGCAGCGCTACCTTTGTATTTTCCATAATCATTAGGAGGTAAAGTATCTTGAAGAACTGGTTGCTCATAGTTTTCAATGTTGCAATAAACAATTTCATTCATGTATTGCCCACCTACTTTTACGCTTCCCTTTTCTCCAATTATTGAAATACTACTTTCCATGTTAGTGTTGTACACCGACGTAGAATAATTAATACTCCCTGCTCCTCCATTTACAAAATCAAATTGTACAATTCCAGAATCTTCAAATTCAGTGGTATGTTGGTGATTAAAATCAAAGAAACGAGCGCTAATATTTGTAATATCACCTAAAAGCCAATACATCATGTCTAAGAAGTGGCTAAACTGAGTAAACAATGTCCCCCCATCTTGATCTAATTTGCCTTTCCAATAAGTTGCATCTCCTCCTTTGTAATAATCTGCATCTCTGTTCCAAAAACAATTTACATTGGCTAAATAAATTTCACCAAGTAGTTTTTTATCTAGGATCTCTTTTAGCCATTGCGATGGAGGGCTATATCTATTTTGCATAACGCAAAAAACTCGCTTATTCATTTGTAAAGAAAGGTGAATAACTTGCTCTGCATCTTTTTTAGATAAAGCCATTGGTTTTTCAACAACTACATGGCATTTATGTCTTAAAGCTTCCATTGATTGAACGGCATGCAAATAATTTGGAGTACATACATTGACTACATCAACTTCTATCCCCGATCTGTAAAAATCTTCAGTACTTGCAAAAAAAGACACTTTAAAAGTACTTTCTAATTCTTCTTTCTTAGAGGTATCTGAATCAATTAATGCCACTAATTCAGCATCTGAGTTTACTTCAACCATTTTAGCGTGCCTCTGTCCTATTCTACCGGCTCCTACTATTGCAAATTTTATTTTTCCTGACATGTATCTTTCTAAAAATTAGAATTACAATATTAATACTAATCTAATAAGAAGAGTTAATTTCGCTTAACAAAGTTTGAAATGAAAATATTAGTAACAGGAGGAGCGGGATACATTGGTAGTCATACCATTATAGAATTATTCAACAGAGGATATAAAGATATAGTTTCAGTAGATAACTATTTGAATTCTTCTGAAATAGAATATGGAAAGTTGGCAAAGATTTTAGGAGTTAAGGTTTCTTATAAAGAATTAGACTTAGCTAATGAGAGTGAATGCTTAGAATTTTTAAAATCAAATCATTTTGATGCTATAATCCATTTTGCAGCTTTAAAATCTGTTCCCGAGTCTGTTGAAATGCCAGTTTTATATTATAAAAACAATTTAAATGCATTATTGAACATTCTACAAGGCATGAAAGAAAATCATATTAAAAAGATTATTTTCTCAAGTTCTTGCTCTGTTTATGGAAACCCTAACATATTACCAGTCACTGAAGCAACTCCTTTTGGTCGAGCTGAATCTCCGTATGCTCACACCAAGCAAATTGGCGAGAATATAATTCAAAGTTTTTGTAAAGCCAATCCTCAAATCAAAGCACTTTCATTGCGGTACTTTAATCCTGCGGGGGCTCACATTAGTGGGTTAATTGGTGAAGTTAAAACAAAGAGACCAAACAACCTAGTTCCAATAATTGCTCAAAACGCAATAGGCATGAGGGAGAAGTTTACAGTATTTGGCACCGACTTTAATACTAAAGATGGAAGCTGTATTCGTGATTATATTCACGTGTCAGATATAGCAGATGCACATGTATTAGCAATGGAGTTTTTAGATAGAATGGATACGAATTACGATGTATTTAATTTAGGAAGTGGCAGCGGCTCAACTACATTAGAAGTTGTAAATGCTTTTGAAAAATTAAAAGATGTTGAATTAAATTATGAAATTGGGCCAAGAAGAGATGGGGATGTAGAAACCATTTACGCCAATAATGCTAAAGCAAAAGAATTATTAAACTGGTCTCCAAAGCATGATTTACACGATATTGTTTCTACAGCTTGGGCATGGCAACAAAATGCTTAATGGTGGTATTTTTCGCCTTTGAGAATCGTAAACCCTCGATACAATTGCTCTACAAACAACAATCGGATCATCTGATGAGTAAGTGTCATTTGAGATAATGCGATTTTGGCATTGGCTCTTTGATAAATTTCTTCACTAAATCCATAAGCACCACCAATACAAAAAACAACTTCTTTAAACCCACTATTCATAAGCTTTTGAATATATTTTGAAAAACCTACAGAATTAAACTCTTTTCCCTTTTCATCTAATATTACTAAAAATGCAGCCTGATCTATCTGTTCTAAGATAAATCTCCCTTCTTCTTTTTTAATGAGTTCTTGGTCATTTTTTTTGCGTTTAAGTTTTGGTTCTCCTATCTGAATTTGAAATGAGCAATAATGTTTTAGTCTATTTATGTAATCTTGAATTAAAATTTCCAAGTTATAGTCAGCTGTTTTTCCTATTACAAGTAGTCTAATGTTCATGTTTAATCGTTACGAATACAAAGAACTACATATTTTTTAGGATATTTATGTTTTGATAAATTCAATAAAATGAGAATATTCTTAGTATTTATATTTTTGATTTCTACTCAATTAGCCTTTACTCAAATAAGTGACTCCTTAAGTATTGCTTTGCAAAAAGGAGATTCAAAACTTTTAGCTCATTTCTTTTCCGAGACTGTAGAAATTAGCATAGAAAACGAAGAAGGGTTTTATAGTCAAAAACAAGCGGAAATTATTGTTAGTTCATTTTTCAAAAAAAATAAACCTACTTCATATACAGTTAAACATGAAGGTGGGTCAAAAAGCAAATCACAATTCACAATAGGAACTTTAGTAACTGAGAAAGACACCTTTAGGACTCACCTACTCTACAATAAGTTAAACAACAAAATTCAAATTATTGAACTTCGAATTGAATCAGCAAACTAGTATAGAACAGCTAATCAAGCTAGCTTTAAAAGAAGATATTGGCGATGGTGATCACACCGCATTATCGTGCATTCCTAACTCAGCAACCGGTAAAGCCCAACTACTCATTAAAGATATAGGCATAATTGCAGGTATTGAAATCGCCGAAAAAGTATTCTCTACAGTAGATCCAAATTTGGTTTTTCATCGCTTAATGAACGATGGCGAAACTGTTAAAGTCGGAGATATAGCATTTACAATTGAAGGAAAATCTCAGTCCATTTTAATGGGTGAAAGACTTGCATTAAATTATATGCAGCGTATGAGTGGAATTGCTACACATACAAATTATCTAAACTCACTTTTAAAAGGATTAAACACGAAAGTCTTAGATACTAGAAAAACTACTCCTGGATTTAGGGTATTTGAAAAAATGGCTGTTAAAATTGGCGGTGGGGTTAATCATCGTTTTGGATTGTATGATATGATCATGATTAAAGACAACCATATTGATTATGCAGGAGGAATAAAAGAAGCCATTTATGCAACAAAGAACTATTTACAAAACAATAATATAAAAATAAAGATTGAGGTTGAAGCGCGGAATTTAAACGAAGTTCAACAGATTTTAGAATCAGGTAAGGTTGACAGAATAATGCTTGATAACTTTACTTATGAAGAATTGACTAAAGCAGTGCAGTTGATATCTGATCGAGCTGAGACCGAAGCTTCAGGTGGAATTACAGAACAAACAATAAGGAAATACGCAGAATGTGGTGTCGATTATATCAGTGTAGGGGCATTGACACACCAGATTAAAAGCTTAGATATGAGTTTAAAAGCACTATAAACATGTTTTTAGAAATTAAGAATAAAATTCTCAACTCTCGGCCTGTTAGAAAAACAATTGCTCTCTCTAAAGTGCTTGTGCTACCAGGTTTCGATAATCTAGCGATTTACTATGTGGCCAGTTTCTTTGTTAAGGGAATCCAAAAGGGTTTAATTGCAACAAAAGCATCATCCATGGCTTTTAAATTCTTTATGTCTTTATTCCCAACAATTATTTTTCTACTTACGTTAATTCCTCATATTCCCATCGAAAATTTCCAAGAGGAATTACTTAGTATTCTCAAAGACTTATTACCAGATTCGGGTTATGAATTTACAGAAAACACCATTGTAAGTTTAGTTACAAATTCTCAAGATGGATTATTATCCTTTGGTTTTCTATTTGCTGTATATCTAGCAACCAATGGTATAGACGGAATGCTATTAGCATTTAAAGATAGTTACAACACTAAAATCAATCGAAATGCTTTTGAACAAAAAGGGCTTTCACTTTCTTTGTTATTTATATTAACCCTTCTACTTGTTATCGCTATAGCTGCTATATTATTTACAGAATATATGGTTAATTACATACTAGATCCAGGAAGTATTACTTCGATTTTGCTGTTATCAGGCAAGTGGTTAATAATTGCTGCACTTTGCTTCTTTGCAATTTCATTTATTTACTATTTAGGCGGCGACAGAACACATAGGTGGAGGTTTTTTTCAGCAGGCTCTACTTTAGCAACTTTAATGGTACTTATTGTTTCGTTTGGATTTGGGTATTATGTAAATAATTTTGCAAACTATAATAAAGTATATGGTTCAATTGGAACAATTATCGTTGTGATGTTATGGATTTACTTCAATTCTATAGTCCTTTTAGTTGGCTTTGAATTAAATGCTAGTATTCAACAAGCTGGATCTATAGAAAAGGTTGAGGAAGAAATTGAGAATAAGGCCATTATTTCTTAGCCCTTAATTTTGAAGTATATTGGTTTACTATCAGATTAAAATCTTCAGATACTTTTAGAAAATAAGTTGGTGTAAATATTAAAAGCGCGATTATTAGTGATCTATAAATGGTATCTAGATAAATATTTCCAACATGAGGTAAAAACTCATTAATAAGCATAGTAATTCCTAAGATAAGAACCACATAAAATGTTTGAATAGTAAAGGGTTGCAGTTTTAATTTAACCAATACGAAAAGGAATCGTATCAAATTAAATACAACAATGGTTAATGCTGTAGCAAAGGCCGCCCCTTCGACATGCCAAATTGGTATAAAAATATAATTTGTCAGTATAGTTAAAAACCCAAGTAGAATAGCTGTAGTAGTATCAAATCGATAATACTTAGAAACACTTATAATCTGACCATTTACACCGAAAATCATGTTTATTAACTTTGAAATGGCTAAGATTAAAAAAACCATTTTTCCTTCAGAATATCCGTTTCCTTGTAATGCAAAAAAATTGTCAATACTTCCCCACATTAAGACAAAGATTGCACCTCCAAACAAAAATTGAGACAAGGAAGACTTTTTATATAGCTCATCAATTTTGTCATATCTTTTTTCCTTCCAACTTTTAGCCAATAGAGGCATGGCTATTTTACCAATCGCATCGCTAGGTATTATTATTAAAATGCATAGATAAACTGCATTAGCATAAATTGCAGTTGATGCTAAACCTAAAAAACCTGCAATCATAAGTGCATCTACTTTATTCACTAAAACCGATGATGCACCTGAAAGTATAGAAAATGCACTATAATTATAATATACTTTTCTTACACGTTTTGTAAATTTTAGTTTATTGAGTTTTAAAGAGAATTCATTTCTTTTGATTAAATAAAGAACAAACAATACAATATTTATAGCATAAGAAAAAACAAATAACACGATAAACCAATAGAAATCAATCCATTTAAAAAAATAACAAATCAATAGCAATGTAATTACAAGGCGGTTGAACACGTTTTTTAAAAAAGCTGAATAAGCTGTATTGGAGCGAGATTGCAAGTAACTCTCAAATACATTATTATACATCAATAAAAAGATTAAAGGAATGCTAAACCAAAAGTATTCGATAAAAAGTGGGCTTTTATCAATATAAAAATTAACTATACTTGATTTGAATAAAAGTATTAGCAATAATGAAATTAAAAATCCAACAAAAGGAACTATTAAGCCAATGCTCAATAATCCATTATCGTGTTTTTCTTCATTAAAGAAAGGAAAGAATTTAACTAAGCTTCGATAAGTCCCTAAGTGAGCAATTTGAGAAGTAAAAACTGCAACATTTAAAAGAATTTCGCGCAAACCAAATTCTTCTTTAGAGAAAAGTTGGGTCATCAAAAGCGTAACATTAACAAATCCAATAACAACTCCAATATAACTTAGAGCAGTTGCAGTTGAAGCTTGTTTGGAAACGATTCCCAATTTATTTTTTTCCTAGATTATCTGTAATGTAATGAATAAGTAACGAATGTCCGATCTCAACACGACCATAATGCATATCGTTTAACCAAAAGTTATAATCTCCTTGGGTTCTTAATTTATTATCTGACTTGAAGCCTGAAAAACTGAGTACTATCGCTCCTTTTTCTTTTGCTTTTTGGCAAGCATTTACTATATTCATTGAATTACCTGAACTACTTACCGCTATTAAAACATCATTCTCGTCAATTAAAGTATCCAATGGTTGAGAAAAAACATTTTCGTAACCATAATCATTTGCGATACAAGTCAACAAACTATTATCGGTAATTGCGTGCGCTTTAAACCCACATGCATTTAAAAAATCAACTGCAGCATGAGAAACAATACCGCTGCTACCTCCGTTCCCAACTAAATAAATTCGATTACCTGTCAACTTAGTCTCCTTTAGAATTTCATTAACTTTCAGAAAACAATCATCTAAGCCAATCCCTACTCCATCTTTTAGAGTAGATTTTGTTTCAGATAGTACTTTTTCAAACGAATTGAGATATTGGCTAAACATGGAATTTTATGCTAAAAGTGTTTTTATATATTTTAATAAATCAGTACGTCTAATGTAAGATTTATTCCCGATAATTTTGACTGCCATCGCTCCAACTGCATTTCCAACAAATGCAATTTCTTCTTTGCTAGCATTTGATTCAGCTAATAAAGATGTTATTGACAAATATGCATCACCTGCTCCAATTGTATCAACAACATCCGAATTAAAAATAGGCACTATAATGTTATTTCCATCACTTGTCATAACAGAGGTTCCATTAACACCCAATGTGATTGAAGAAATTTTTGCATGAGTTGCATTGTTTAATTCAGATTGAATTTGAACCATATCTCCATATTTATCATGAACAGCTAAGTGAGCTTCACCTTTGTCTATAGAAAAATAATCGCAAGAGTCATATTTAGTCAACAGGTTATAACCTAAATTAGCACTATTGGTCTGTGCATTTACTGCTAAATAGTTTGCACTTGATTGCAATACCTGAATAATTCTATTGGTAATAACTCCATGCCCAAAATCGGCTACCAAACTAATATCGCAAGTTTTTATGTGTTCATTAATTTTATTGATTAGCTCGTCTTCAATTTTTACAGCAAGGTGGCTATCTTTAATCTCTATGACCTCAAATAACTTATGTCTAAAGACTTGGTCAACAATTCTAGTCTTAAGTACTGTAGGTCTTTCAGGAGTGTGAACAGGAATAAAAGTAACTTTATCATGTAAGTTAGCTTGAATTAAATCCCAATATTCATGTTCTTTATTTTTACCATATGTAGAAATTAGAATAACTTCATCTACAAAATCTGCTACATGATTAGCAACAGCCAAAACACCGCCTGCATATATTTCAGAATCTCCTTTAATTGCTGTAATTGTTGGTGATTTAGAAGCCTTTCCTATTGGCTTTACAAATTGATATTCGTCTAGGATGATATCACCAATTATTAATACTCTTTTACTTGATATTTCATCAAATAATTTAGTGAAATGACTGTATGTATATTTATTTTTAATTCCAGTTAAGAATGCTTTTGCCTTATCATCTTTATTATCAAAAAACTGATTTATCAGATTTGATGAGCTAAACTGAACCTCTTCGGTAAAGACCAAATCGCCGCCGTTTGCTCTTGCAGCATCTCGCTCTAGTATAATTCCACCACTTACATCATCAGCACTAACCTTATAATCCTGACCTTTAACATAAAAATCTGGTTTTATTGCATTTATTGCAGGAATTGCTTGAGGTGAATAATTAATTGCGACATAATCAACTACTTCTAAAGCAGCTAAATTATGTGCTCTAATATTATGATTAAAATAAGGTCGATCTGGTCCTTTATTTACATATCGATCTTCTGTTAAAGTAACAACTAATACATCTCCAAATTTCTTTGCGGCTTCAAAATGCTTGATGTGCCCATGATGTATAAGGTCAAAACAACCATGACAATGCACTATTTTTTTCCCTTTACTTTTTAAAGATGTGAAAATATCACCTACGTTTTTTATATTAAAGATTTTTTTATCTGTCATGAATCTATTTCAAATACTTAAACCAATCAGTTGTTGCTTCTGCAATGGATTTACTATCCCAAACTGGAGCCTCTCTCCAATAATCGATATTCTCTAGCATGTTTTGAACTCCTTCTTCTAAACTAACTTTTGGCGACCAACCAACTATTTTCTTAATTTTTGTAGTATCAGCAAAGGTACAATCAGGTTCACCAGGTCTTTTTGGTATATATGTTTTTTCGCCGCCTAATAACTCAACTAAGCGATTTACGGTGTAATGATTATTACTTCCAACATTAAAATCTTCTCCTATGGCAGCTTCGCATTCAGATGCAGCAACACATGCATCAACAATATCAGTTACATAAGTAAAATCTCTTGATTGTGTGCCATCACCCACAATTGTGTATGGTTTATTTGCTAGTTTTTGAGCTAAAAAAACGCCAAAAACAGCACCATAAGTTCCGCTTGTTCTAGACCTTGGGCCATACACATTAAAGAACCTCATTGAAGTGGTTGGTAAATGATATATTTTATTCCAATGCTGAACATATTGCTCACCGATATATTTTGTTAATGCATAAGGGTATTGTGGGTCTATCGGAGTGTTTTCGGGTGTTGGATAAATATCTGGAATTCCATAACATGAAGATGATGCAGCATAAATAAATCGTTTAATTCCATGTAAACGAGACGCTTCTAAAACGTTTATTGTTCCATCAACATTTGATCGATGATACTTTTGAGGCATTTGAATTGAAGGTACGATATCTGCTAAAGCTGCAATGTGAAATACCTTTTCTATTTCATTAAAAAATGGCTCAATCACTTCAAAATCGGCAATATCACAAATATGTACCTCTAACTTATCATTCCCTTTATGGTGTTCTAAGTTTTGTATCCTTCCTGTTGAACAATTATCTATGACAATAACTTTATGTCCATCATTTAATAATCGATCCACTAAATGACTTCCAATAAAACCACACCCTCCTGTTACTAATATTTTCATTGTGTAAAAAAACGTTGAATTGTTTCAATTATATAGTCAACTTGTTCATCACTTAACTCTGGATAAACAGGTAATGTTAAAATTTGACTAATTTGTTGATTGGTAATTGGATAATTTTCTTTTGCGCTTTTGTTATAAGCTGCAGCTTCTTGTTGGTGTATCGCAATTGGATAATGAATTTTAGAATCTATACCATGTTCAGCTAAATAATTCATGAGATCGTCACGCTGCTTTGTTTGAATTATAAAAGTATGATATACTGAATATTCATTTTCATTTTCAATAGGTACTTGAACAAAATGACCGATTGCTTTTATATATTTTTCAGCTATTTCTCTTCTTCTTATTGTCCAAGCCTCAAGGTTTTTAAATTTAATATTTAAAATAGCAGCTTGTATAGCATCTAAACGTGAATTAAGACTCCAAAATTCACATTCATCTCTGCTTTTCATTCCATGGGTTCTAGCCTTCAAAAGCCATTCATATATCTTTTTATCATTTGTAGTTATGATTCCAGCATCTCCTATTGCCGCTAAATTTTTTAGAGGATGTAAGCTAAAACAACCAATATCTCCTAAATTGCCTGTTGAAATTCCATTAAATTTAGCCCCAACCGCCTGAGCTGAATCTTCTATAACATGTAAATTATGTTTCTTGGCAATTTTATTAATAGCATCCATATCAGCTGGTCTGCCAGTAAGGTGTACAGCAATAATTGCTTTGGTTTTATTTGTTATCTTCTTCTCAATTTCAGAAGGATCAATATTAAAATCAGCTCTAACATCTGCAAAAACAGCTGTAGCTCCAATCAATTCTATAGATGATGCAGATGCTAAGTAAGAATTTGGTGCTGTTATTACTTCATCACCTTTTCCAATACCAAATGATTTCATCGCCAACATTAAAGCGTCTGTTCCGTTAGCAACTCCTACTGCATATTTAGTTTGACAAAGTGCAGCAAAAGATTCTTCAAACTGCCTTACTTCATCACCTAAGATAAACATTCCTGAGTCAAGCAATTCAGATATTTTAGCTAATATATCAGATTTGTCTTTTTGATGTTGAAGTCCTAAATTAATGTATGGGATTTTCATTTAATGAAGGTTGATGTTTTGCATTAATTTCACATTGAAGTATTTTTCGTTTTCAAACGAATTTTGGATTAATCCTTCATCAAATGCATTTTTAAGTTCTCGAACAGCATCTTCAATACTATGTTGCGGTTCAAAGCCTATTTCTTTTTTTATTAACTCTGAAGAGATATGATAAGAACGATTGTCATCTGTTGGCTCTGTTCTTATTTCAATATCTCCAACAACATTTTTTACCATCTGGGCTATTTCTTTCATTTTGAAATTCTCATAACCTGCGTTAAAGATTTTCCCATGAATCTTTTCATGTGGTAATTCCAAAACCATACAATACAAATCAGTCATATCTTGTATGTGAATATTTGGTCTTTTTTGTTCCCCACCAAAAACTTTGATAAAACCTTTGTTAACAGCGAAATTGGTTAAAATATTTACAGCTAAATCCAATCTCAAACGTGGAGAATATCCACAAACAGTTGCTGGCCTAATTGTAAGACAAGTAAAGTCATCGGATTCATGTTTTTTTAATATTTTTTCGCAATCAGCCTTAAATATTGAGTAGTCGGTTAATGGTTCTAAAACCATGTCTTCGGTAACATTTGGCTCTTCTTTAATACCATAAACTGATGAAGATGAGGCATAAATAAACCGAGCAACTTTTCCTTCTTTAGCAATTCTAACCATTGGCTCAAATGGATCCAAGTTAATCGATTTTCCTAATTCAGGGTTTAACTCAAAACTAGGATCGTTAGAAATGCAAGCTAGATGAATAACTGCATCATGACCAGGAATTAATTTTTTTAATAATTCAATATCTCGAATATCACCTTTAACTGCATTTAAGTTATCATGCTTAGGCAAGACATCTTCCCCATAAATCATTAAATCTAAAACTGTTACATAATAACCCTTATCTAACAACTTGGGCACTAAGACAGCTCCAACATAACCTGCCCCACCTGTAATAAAAATTTTTCTCATTGACTCTTAATTGAATTATTTAAAAATTCGAAACGTAAAATTAAGAATAGCATTAGGATTAACATAGCTACACTATTCAATTCTTCTTAAATGGAACAGGAGTTCCTTTACCTTTTGATTTAAAGTTTTCTTTGTAGAGAATTTTTGCTGGTACACCTACAAGAGTTAAGTATTCTTCTTTAAAATTCTTATTAACCATTGCTCCTGCCCCAATAACTGTATTTGCAGGAATCTTAACGTTAGGAGGAACAACGCTCCCGCTTCCAAAGAATGATCTATTTCCAATTACAGTATTTCCTGCAATGCTAATATTATTTGCCATGTGAACCATTTCTCCAATATCAGACCCATGTCCTATTTTAGATCCATGTGCTATAACTGTTCCTCTACCAATTCTAGTATCTTCTGCTAAAGAGCCCCTTACGATAGTTATATCAGTTCCTAAGTGACAATCTTCTTCTATAATAACTCCTCCAATTTGTGGCTGAACTATTCGCTCACCTTTGTCATTCCAAACCCAAACTAAACCACCAGGTCCTATGCAACTATTACTATCTATAAAGGTGCCTTTTTTGATGTGAACTTTATTATAAATTACAACATGTGACTCAATTCTGACATTATCTTCTATAATAGCTTCTTTAACTATACTATATTCTCCAATATGTACATTTTGCCCAATTTTAGCTTTAGGGTGAATTATTGCAGTTGGATGAATTGAGTTAACTTGCTTTTCTTTAAAAAGACCAACAACCATATAATGAACCAACTGTGGATTATCAACTATCAACTGAGTATTTTCATTTTCTAACTCTTGGTCGCAAATGATTACACTATTTTTAATGGAGTTCAAGTCCCCATTAAAACCACTTGTTATATGATATATACCATTCTCTATAAACTTCTTAAAGTTGGAAGGGGAAACATCTAACTCCATTTCATGGACAACATGAAATGGAATATTTTCGTCTTTAAGATAATCTAAAATCTGACTTAATTTCATACTAATTATTCTTCTTGAATAATTTTGCAGGACTGCCAAACCAAACTTCATTGTCACCTACATTGCTTCTCACTTGCGAACAAGCTCCAATGATTGCATTTTCTCCAATATTAAAACCTGGCATCAAAGTTACATTTGCACCAATTAATGTCCCATCTCCAATTTTTCCAACTACTTTAACATCTCCTTCTTTTAAGTCAGGTGTATCAGTTAAAACAAAACTATATTTTATTGTTACATTATTTCCTATTTCAGCATCTGCAGATATAGTACAACGGCTACCAAAAGAAGTATTATCACCAATTATTACATTGTTTCGTATTTCACAATAAGCAGTAAATTTGCAGTTTTTTCCAATTCTAGCTCCTGTTCTAACTATACAAAAAGGTCCAATTTTCGTATTATCACCAATGCTCACACCGTCCTCTACTAATGCTAATGGGTGAATTTCTACATTGTCTCCTAGTTTTACTTTATCTATATTAATCATATTCATTAATTTATTCTTCCCCAATTAAATTATAAAAATCCAATAATTTATTAATCTTATTTTTTAAAGATAGATTATTTCTTTTTTTCTCAATTGAATTAACCAAACTTTCATAATTATTTTTTTCTATTAATGGTTTTAGGTGATGAAAATCATCCCAACTTGCTTTAATTCCACCACCATATTTATTTGCCATAAAATTTTGAAAATTTACATCTTCTCCTATTATAATTGGCAAACCTGCTTCAAAAAAATTAAACATTTTTAAAGTAGTAGAATAAATCCTTTTGTTATCAGATTTTTTATTTGTTCGGTGAAAAAATGGGAGTATTCCAAAATCAAAGTTTACCAACTCTTTCGATAAGTCTGATTGACTTATCGATTCGTGTAAATGAAAATAAGGCAAACTTTTATCCATCTCAATATAATCTACAATATGCTCTTTTAAGTTAGTTGGAGCAGGATATATATGTAAATGTATTTTTTGTTCATTTAAAGTTTTAATTAACCAATGAAGTTGAGTTCCTCCAAAATAATCTTTATTCCGATAAGCAGAATGGATACTACCCACATAAACCAAATGAATTTCATTGTTTAATGTTTTCTTCTTTAATTGAAAGAAATCGTTGTCTGTATAATTTGGGAAAAATAGTTTCTTGGCATTTATTTTTCCATAATATTTCTTAGCAGCTTGTAATTCAAGTGAATGATTTACTATTCCATTTACTGTTTTTAGAATAATCTCTTCTTTAATCAACTCATTTTTCATATAATTGAATGGTGGTGTTAAGCCGAAATTAGTAATCATTAGGTCTTGGTAATCGAAAACTTTAAACCCTAATTTGACTTCTTTTACAGCTTCGTAAGCAGCTATATAAGGCGGTCCAAATAAGTGAAATATATTTGTAGAATGATCTAAATTATGAAGTATCTTTTTTAAATGCCATTTATTTCTAAACAAATAAACATTATCAAAAGAATCATTTGAAAGTTTATGAGCAAATCCATTTTCACTACAAACTAAAATTAGCATTCTATTATCTTCCCTTTTAATCCATTTTGCAATTCTAGCAATTCTTCCATGCATTACTGTTCCAACAAAGATTATTGAAGAAGAATTTGACTTCTTTTTAGACGATAGAAAAAAAAATAAAAAATCAGGAAAAATATACTTCCACTCTTTAAATTTTAACTCTGCTTTTTTAAAATTTAATGCTAACTTATTTAAGAAATTGTTCAACAATTTAAATATTTACTTTTATACAAAAAAAGCAATATTATTGACATTAAAATTAGAATTAGTGATAATTAATCTTTTAGTGAGAAATAATAATTTTTTTAGATATAGATTTCTGGTTTGATATTATTTTCAAATGATACATTCCTGACTTTATTGCTGTGACATCAAGCATGTTAAATTGATTATCTATTTTTTTTTGAATCACAACCCTACCATTTAAATCATACATCTGAACAAGCAGTTCTACATCAGTGCCCGACTCAATAAACAATTGATTAGAAACAGGTTGTGGGTATATTTTAAACTCTATATTTTCAATAGTTTCTAGTCCCACTGAACTATAGCTTAATTCCCAAACATCTTTTAATGCACTATTCTGAACATTATTACCACAAAGGATATAAGCTTTATTATTTATATCAATCGATTTACTTAAAGATCTTTGACCATTTGTAAAACTAGTTATTGATTTCCATGTCATTGTATTTAGATCTAATTCATAATAATCTAATAATTCTTGACCAACACCAAATTGATGCCCACCTCCTATAATAACTTTATTATAAACTTTTGATATTGTAGGGTGAATTCGTGGAACACCTGGAAAACCTATAATTTGAGTCCATACTGCTGTTTGAGTATTATATTGCCATAAATCCTTTTTGTTATTACCAGTTGTACCATCAGTTCCAAACCCGAAGTATAAATTAATCCCATGAGAAAAAGAAATACCAGATGATCTTTTACCAAATGGTAAATCAGACAATTGAATCCACTGGTTAGTATTTAGATTATATGTCCAAAAATCTTTCCTAATTATACTAGTAGAGCTAGATATTACATCACTTCCAGCTGCAACATAAAGCAAATTCCCAACTAAAGCAAAATATGAATTTCTAACACCTTGTCCAGCGTAATTTGTAACAAAAGACCAACTATTAGTAGTACGACTATATTTATAAATCCCTGAATGATTTGTAGATCCATCCCAGCCTAAACCAACATAACCTTCATTGTTATAAGAAAAACCGATACCAGCTACAATTCCACTTGAGTTTGAATTTGCAAGTTGTATCCATGTATCAGTTACAGGGTTATACTCCCAAAGATCTTTATAAACTGTTGATGTTTGTGCTAAAACATTGCTAGCTCCCCCATAAAGATAGCCCTTTCCTCCCATCTCAAAAACAATTGGATTTACTCTTGCATGACCTGGAAAATTAGCTTTCTGAGTCCATACTTGTGCTTGACTTGTTGAAATAAAAAGTATTATCCCAAAGGCGCTTAGTAAAAGTTTAGTCATTTTGATTTCGTTTTAGTTATTTTCTTAATCAAATATATTATTTAAATTTTTCAATTACAAACTCAATATCAGATTCATGCTCATTTTTAAAATTTACAAGACTATCAATTTCAAATTCATCTAAATACTTTTTCCATTTATCAATTGGATTGCCTTTTGTTGTTGTGTTATGTATTCGCCTATTTTTTTTAATAATTTTTTCAACTTTTGCATTGTGTTGTTTTTCAAGTTTTAGAAATTCAAACACATCCTTTAGTTTTCTTTCTTGATTTGCCATCAATTCTTCATATGATAACAAATACTTTTGATCTTGTGGAATCCCTTCTAAATCCTTTAGGATTTTAGTATTTAACCTTAACCAAGCTTCGGAAAGTAAATTAAAGTTACTTGGAAATAACCTTTCAGGGTCATAATCAGCTGATACCTTACCTTTAATATTTGTCCAACATGATGTTTTGTTATTTGGTAAATAAAAACTCCAATTGCTTGATTTATTTAGTTTTAAAAAATGCATTTTCATACTAGATACTTGTCCTTCAAGTGAACGCATAATCACTACAAATTTTGCATTAGGATACATTGCATGAATATACTTCACTTTATTTGATAAATGTGGTGATTTATTCATCAATCTTATATTATCCCAATCGTAAAAAACCCCACCTGAACCGTGATGCCTTTTTGCAGAATACCTTGCTAAATGCCTTTTAATACTTTTAGATTCCTCTATGTATTTTGTAAAGTAAGATGTCATATTGTTTGTGTAAACGGAATTAAAATCTTCATCCGTTCTAGCTTCACAAGTTTCAGAACAAGGTGCTCCTCCAATTTCAGTCCATACTTTATTTAATTCAAATCCAACTTTCAATAATTGAGGATGCTCAGATAAAATATTCATCAATAAAGTTGTGCCACTTCTCATAATACCTAATAGAAATATAGGATCTTCAAAAGCTTTCCCTTTAGGCTCTGTGGGAGCGTCTAGTAGTTTTGATAAAAAAGCGCACATATTATTTTTCAATTAGTTTATTTAATTCTTGAGCCAAATCTTTTGTCAAACTTTGACGACTATAACGCTCTATTTCTACCGCATTATATGTTTCGTCTTTTTTAAAGTTCTTATACATTTCGAGTAGTGTACTTTTAATTTCTTCAACATTGGATTCTTTATAGTTAAAGTAACTACCAACTCTACAGCTCTCTATAATTTCTTTAGTATCTCCTGCTCCGGCGCCAAATGCTAATATCGGTTTTTGTGCTGCTAAATATTCAAACAGTTTTCCAGGTATATTACCAATCCCGCTCTCTGAGTTAAACAACAATAAAAGTAATACCGAAGACTTAAGGTACTCTTCTATTACACGCTGGTGGCTTAAATAATCAAAAATAACTAAATGATTCGCCAAAATAGTGTGCTTTTTAATGTGTTCAATATTCTCATCTGAAATAGAACCTCCTAAATGGATTTTCAAATCTTTTGAAAACGATTCATTCTCATGGCACAATTCAGCTAAAGCCTGCCATAATTCTTTTGGGTTTCTCAAATGATTTAATAAGCCAAAATGACTAATTACAAAATTTTGATATGGTTCAATCTCAAAATTAAAATCACTTTTGTCGTACCCATTCGTGATGCAAATTGATTTTTTTGCCCCTAATTTTTTAAAATCATCTTTCCAAACACGGGATGTAGTAACACATAAATCTGCAGCTTCTAAAACCCCTTTTTCTAGTTTCTGATATTTTTTAAAATTTGAAGCAGTTATGCTATAGCTTTGAAGCATATCAAGTTTGCTCCAGGGATCTCTAAAATCTGCAAGCCAAGGTAGATTATTAGTTTTTGCCACTGCTTTTGCAATCAGGTGCATACTATGAGGTGTTCCTGTTGAAATTATAACATCTACTGGGTTTTGCTTTAAATATCTGTTTAGAAATTTAACTGCTGGTTTTTTCCAAAATATTTTTGGATCTGGAATAAATATGTTTCCCCTTATCCAGTTTGATAACTTAGCAGAAAAGCCAGTTTTTGGAGATGCTACTATCCCCGCATTACTTTCATTCTTTTTTTTATTTCCAAGAATCTTATTGTGTAAACTATATGGTTCCCAAATTGGAATTTTTAAAATTTCGGCATCTTTGGGAACCTCTTTCAATAAGCCTTCATCCTTAAGTTCGAAACTAGGATTGTCTGGAGTAAAAACTACTGGCTGCCAACCAAATTCAGGTAAATATTTTGTGAATTTTAACCAACGTTGCACTCCCGAGCCTGCACTTGGAGGCCAATAATAGGCGATGATTAAAACGCGTTTCAACTTTCTTTTTCTTCTTTGAATTCAGAATAAACAAACCCTCCAATTAATAATAGAATAACTAATGAGGAGGCTACTGTTAAGTATTTACCAATGATATAAGTTTCTGGCTCAAACTTAAATTCAATTACTCCTTCCCCTTGTGGAACTTCCATTGCTCTTAAAATATAATTTGCTCTAAAATACGGTACTTCTTTTTCATTGACATAAGCCTTCCATCCATCGGCATAATAAATCTCAGAAAATACAGCCAATTGAGTTGAGTTTGTCGAGTATTTATATCTTAAATAATTTGGTTGATATTCTGTCAATTCAATTTTTCCTGATTTATCATATTGATTTTTAAGTTGAATATCATTCAGGTCTCCTTTTTCAACAATTATTTCATTATTAGTGTCTAACTTTTCTAAACCTAAAATTGCTGAATCAGCATTAGGAACTACAATCGCTTTGCTAATAAACCAAGCATTGCCCTGTGCATAATTATTCAAGTATAGCTTTTCTTGAACTTTTGGGTCTGGATTAGGGCCAATGATGTATTTTGCGTTAAGCATGTTGGTTATATTCATAGTTGGTATATATTGTGCCAAACCTGCTTGCCCTCCTTGTGCCAATACTTGTTTCAATTGATAATGTTCTATTCCTAGATAAAAATCAACGATATCTTGATACCTTTTCATTTTCGCACCATGATAGCCACCTAGAGTTTTATGAAAATAGGGTGTTCTTACATCTTGATCTAATCGCGCATTTGTATTTAAAACCCGATAGTGAGTGGCTTCCATCAGTTCGCTATACTCTATGTCAATCATCTTTCGTTGATCAAATCGAGAATTTTCTTTCTTCAATTCGTTTACCCTATTCTGTATATTCTTTTGAATTTCAGGATTTAATCTAGATTCATTCTGAAAAATTTGAACATCTACAGGTGAAGGAGTATATGGAACTGAAAACTCATTGGGTTTAATCCAACTGAGATATCTATCAGATGAAGTCTTAGAAACATTGGGTTTAGTTTCGTTATTCAAATACTCCTTATCTACACTCCACAAATCGACAATTACTAAGACCCCAATACCAATAATCAATACTTTTTGTTTTATTTTTCCCATCACAAAAAGTACTAGTAATATAATAGCTAATAAAACAAATTTTAAACTGTATAAAATGCTACTGGACACTATATCAGATCGGTAAGATATAAGTTCAGACTCTAGATTATATCCTGTATTACTAGTGTTGGCTCTGGCATTAAGTAAAGCTTCTTCTTTATTACTTGTTAAGTCAACAAAAGTGCTAGGTGATGCATAAAACAAAACCAAAACAGCAACAAAAACGCCCAATATTATAAAAAGTTTTTTCTTTTCTTTGATAAGCTCTTCTCGTTTATTCATCAAGTGGTTTAGAAATAGAATTGCCATTAAAGGAATAGTTAATTCTACGATAACTAATATCATAGCAACTGCTCTAAACTTATTGTACCCTGGTATATAATCAATAAAAAACTCGGTTAAGCCCATCATATTCTTACCCCAACTCAATAATATAGCTAAGAGTGTAACTGCTCCTAATCCATATACTAAACGATCCTTGACAAAGATGAGGGCTAATAAAGCTAATAAAACGAGGATTACACCAATATAAACTGGCCCAGAAACTATCGGTTGATTACCAAAATAACCAGAAATTGCATTTTGATGTTTTTGATATTCCTCAACAACAACATTAAAAAATCGAGGATCTTCTTTTCTTAATCTTTCAACTTCTTTTTCTTTTGCTAAAATCGGATAAGATGAGCCTCCTTTAATATTTGGGCTTAGTAATGTCCAAGTTTCATCTATTCCGTAACTCCACTGAGTTATATATGCTTTGTCTAAACCTTTTTCATTAACATGTAAATCAGCATCTCCATGAGGGCTTATCGTAATATCAGACCCCCCTCTAGTTGAAACTTTCGAGTATTCATAAGTAACTAAAAGTGGTCCAAGATTAGGTAAGATTCCTAAAATCGCAGCTAAAGCTATAAAAGATGTTCTCTTAAAAAATGATTTTAACTCTCCAGATTTGAATTGATATATAAGTTCCGTAACCCAAATAGCTAATAAAATAAAAAACAAATAATAAGATATCTGAAGGTGATTAACATATACTTGTGCCGCTGTAAATATGGCAATTAAAATAAAGCCCAATTTTATGTTTCCCCTTAAGGAAAGAATAAACCCTCCAAGTATTGGAGCCATATAACCAATAGCATATGTTTTAGAGGTGTGCCCTGCTTCAATAATTATCAAAAAATAAGAAGAAAGAGCAAAAGCAATAGCTCCCACAATGGAGAGCCAGGGATTTATTCGCAAACAAAGAAGTAAGATATAAAAACCTATAAAGTAAGCAAATAAGGTACTTGCAGGATGAGGTAACCATAATTTATAAACCGCATTAAAAGCAGAAGCTATACTCAAATCATATTTAACATTAGAAGTCAAATATGTTGGCATACCTGCAAACATATTTCCTGACCACAATGCTGGTTCGTCATATTTTTCTAGATGGCTTTTGTATTCATGCGCCATTGATTTATGCTTTTCTATATCGCCTTGTTTTAATTTAAACCCTTGCAATACAGGATAAAAATAGACTAATGACAAGCTTATGAATATAACAATTGCGGTTATATGAGGTAAAAGCTTCTTAAATTCAAACTTTTTCATTTTTCTTTATTTTCTTCAACCTCCTCATAAGGAACATAGTCTCCCAAATCTTTAAGATTTGCATGATTCTTTGGAGGTGTTTTAATATGAACTTCTCCAGTTCTATAATTCGAATTAGAAGTGTTATTGTTGCTAAATTTACTTGCTTGCTTTTTTATAAATCGTTGAAGAATTATTGGAACAAGAAACCTAAAAATAAATTTGAACGCATAATAAATTCCGATAAAAATTAATATCGTTCTAATTAGTGATATGTATCCTGCTTCAAACAGCATAATTACTTGCTAAGGTAAAGGTTTCTTTCGGAATAAATTTCTCTAAAAAATTTATCTTTTAAATCAGCAATAAAACGGATAGACTCTCCTGTTGATTTCATTTCCGGTCCTAATTCTTTATTCACATTTGGAAATTTATCAAAAGAAAAAACTGGAATTTTTATTGCATATCCCTCTTGATGCGGTTGAAAATTAAAGTCTTTCACTTTCTTATCTCCCAACATTACTTTTGTTGCATAATTTACATAAGGTTCTCTATATGCTTTAGCTATAAAAGGCACTGTTCTTGAAGCTCTTGGGTTTGCTTCAATAATGTAAACGACTTCATCTTTTATAGCAAACTGAATATTAATTAACCCTTTGGTTTCTAGAGCTATTGCTATTTTTTGAGTATGTGCTTTTATTTGATTTAATACATTTTCACTTAAATCAAATGCAGGTAAAACAGCAGCTGAATCACCTGAATGAATTCCTGCTGGCTCAATATGCTCCATGATACCAATAATATAAACATCTTCTCCATCGCAAATAGCATCAGCTTCTGCTTCTATAGCTCCAGAAAGAAAATGATCTAACAAAATTTTATTGCCTGGTAAGTCTTTTAGAATGTTGACAACATGTTGCTCTAATTCAGTTTCATTAATTACAATTTTCATTCCTTGACCACCTAATACGTATGAAGGTCTAACTAGCAATGGAAATCCAATATCTTTACTGAGTTCCAAAGCTTCATCTGCAGTTTCAATAGAACCATATTTTGGATATGGAATTTGATACTTTTTCAATAAATCAGAAAAACTACCTCTATCTTCTGCTAAGTCAAGCGCTCTATAACTTGTTCCAATTATTTTAATACCATAGCGATCTAATTTCTCTGCTAATTTTAATGCTGTTTGACCACCTAATTGAACAATTACACCTTCAGGCTTTTCATGTAAAATGATATCGTAAATGTGTTCCCAAAAAACTGGTTCGAAATATAATTTATCAGCAGTATCAAAATCTGTAGAAACTGTTTCAGGGTTACAATTAATCATAATTGTTTCATAACCACATTCTTTTGCTGCTAAAATTCCATGAACACAGCAATAATCAAATTCTATCCCTTGACCAATTCTATTTGGTCCTGAACCCAATACTATAATTTTTTTCTTATCGCTTACAATTGATTCGTTTTCATCCTCAAAAGTACTGTAATAGTAAGGTGTTTTTGCTTCAAATTCGGCAGCACAAGTATCTACTAGTTTGTAAACTCTTTTGATATTCATGTCGTGTCTTTTATTAAACACTTCGCTTTCCAAACAATTTAATAGATGAGCAATTTGTCTATCAGCATATCCTTTTTGCTTAGCTTCTAACAATAATTCTTTGGGAAGCTCATCTAGCGAAAAAGCAGCAATCTCTTTTTCTAAACTTAATAATTCTTCAATTTGTTTTAAAAACCATTTATCGATCAGTGTCAATTTATAAATGGTAGATAATGGAATGCCCATTTTAAAAGCATCGTATAAATGGAAAAGCCGATCCCAACTAGGATTTGCTAAACTGTGTAAAATCTCATTCTGATTTTTCAATTCTTTTCCGTCGGCTCCTAGTCCATTTCGTTTAATTTCTAGGGACTGACAAGCTTTTTGCAAAGCTTCTTGAAAAGATCTTCCGATTCCCATTACTTCTCCTACTGATTTCATTTGTAGGCCTAAGTTTTTTTCAGGACTATCAAATTTGTCAAAGTTCCACCTTGGAATTTTAACAATTACATAATCTAAAGTTGGTTCGAAATAAGCCGAGGTAGTACCAGTGATATGGTTTTTCAATTCATCTAAATGATATCCAATAGCTAACTTTGCCGCAATTTTTGCAATTGGATATCCTGTTGCTTTTGATGCTAATGCCGATGATCTTGAAACTCTAGGATTGATTTCAATTGCAATAATTTCTTCATTTTCATCATTGCTTACTGCAAATTGAACATTACATCCACCAGCAAAATCTCCAATAGAACGCATCATCTTAATTGCCATGTTTCTCATTTTCTGATAAGTTGTATCAGAAAGTGTCATCGCAGGGGCAACTGTAATAGAATCTCCAGTATGAATTCCCATTGGATCCATGTTTTCAATTGAGCAAATAATAATGACATTATCATTTGCGTCTCGAAGTAATTCCAATTCATATTCTTTCCAACCAAGAACTGCTTTGTCAATTAATACTTCGTGAATAGGAGAAGCATGAAGCCCTCTTGTTAAAAGTTTATCAAACTCTTCAGCTGTATGCACAAAAGATGCGCCAGTACCACCTAAAGTAAATGATGGTCGAATCACAAGTGGGAATCCAATTTCTTGAGCAAAGTTCTTGCCTTCTAAAAATGAATTTGCAATTTTTGAGGGTGCAACACCAACTCCTATTTTCAACATCAATTGTCTAAACTGCTCTCTATCTTCTGTAATGTTAATTGCAGCGATATCAACGCCTATCATTCTAACGTTATGTTTTTCCCAAATACCATTTTCATCGCAATTAATTGCTAAATTTAGTGCTGTTTGTCCACCCATAGTAGGCAATACAGCATCAATATCAGGGTGTTCTGTTAGAATAAAATCGATAGATTCTATCTCTAAAGGTTTTAGATATATATGATCTGCCATTACCGGGTCAGTCATAATTGTAGCGGGGTTAGAATTTATTAACGTTACTTTAAGCCCCTCTTCTCTTAGCGATCTAGCTGCTTGTGAACCAGAATAATCAAACTCGCAAGCTTGACCTATTACAATTGGACCGCTTCCAATAATTAATACGTGTTTAATGCTATTATCTTTAGGCATATCGAAGAATTAAATAATGTGTTGCGAAATTACTGTTGGAAATAAGAATAATAAAATTGATTGGAATTTAATTATACAAAAAAGGGGATTGTTTATTAACAATCCCCTTTCTTAGTTTTATAATGATTATTTGTAGAGAACAAATTTATTTGTCGCTACTTGCCCATTATTAATAACTCTGATAATATAAGTTCCATTTTGATAATCGTCGAATCTCAAATCTAGTTGATTTTTTCCTTCAACTAAACCGCCGAATTTTTCATCTTTTACCAATTTACCTCTTATATCGTATATCTGAACCTGTACGCTACCTCTACTTGCCAAATTAAATTCAATTTTAGCATTGTTTCTAACTGGATTTGGGTAGAATTTCAAGGAAGATTTAAACCCTTCTTTATAAACATTATGCTCTACATTTGGCAAGCCAACGAATTTATCTGTTTCAAAGATTCCTCTACCATGTGTTCCAGCATAAATTTTACCTGAATTATTTGCGTATTCCCAGCTAAATGCCATTTGTTCTAAATCAAAAACTGGAGCTCTACCCATACCAGAAGATTCGTTAGTCCATCTAACATCTTTACTGTTAGAAATGAAAGTTGCTCCAGGTATTATCGTAGTATCGGGAGTTGCTAGTAGAACTACGTATTGGGTATCTGCTGCAAAATAAATAACTGTATCCTGAGTAACTAAAGAATCAGCTGGCTTAATAATATGCCCAGTAACTGTTAACGATCCTGGATTTGCTACTGTATCTTGAGTTCTAATGGTAGTATCTGCTATTCTTACAGTTGTATCATAAGCTGTCGTATTTTCAAACACATTTTCAGTTCCAAATACTCCTATTTCAGTACCCACCAATAATTTATTTGGATTTGTCACATCAAATACAGCAGTATAAACAGGAGCCTTAGGCAATTGATTTAATCCAACACCCTGAATGATTTCAAAATTCGAATTTGATTGATTTCTAGGCATTGTGATAGCTGAAGTTGTTCTATAAACAAAATTTGCATTCCCATAATTACCTAAAGTCACCACCATATTATTTGAATTGTTTGGATCAATTGCTATATCTGTAATTGCACGGCCTGAAAATTTACCTACCATCTCACATTTTCCAGCCATTTGGTTGTTTTGATACTTATACCAATCTGGACCAGTACCACTTTCAGGTAAATCAGAATTTATCAAATCTAAATCTGAAACTCGATATAACTCACCTGCGTTTGTTCCTAAGAATAAATAATTCCCATCTTTAGAAAATTCAAGCGCTAAAACATCGTTTAATATTTTATCAGGTGTTGAGTTTTGTCCTGCAATATTATACCATCTAATGTCTGGCTTGTTTCTCAACAAATCCCTTGAAATTACAACATTACGTTGAGAGTAAGCTGCTCCAGCTCCAGGCCAATTGGCACTTGCATAAATAGAACTAACTCGATCTTGCATTCTTAATTTATAATAAAAATCGATTTGAATATCAATAACTGTTATTTCAGTTTTTAATTTTCCGCTGTGTCTTACTGTATCTACTTGAAAGTAAATTGGTCCATTAAATTCTGGAATATTATCTAAATATTGATTTGAATAAAAACGCTTTACTCCATAATTATAAGGAATCACTTCAACTGTTCCATTTGGATGATTTATAGTAGCAACTTTAGACGAAGTGTTTATGTTTAATTCATCAAAATTAACTTTTACCGTTTTTAGAGAGTCGCCAATATTAGCTGCAGTTATATCTACTTTCTTTTTGCTATTTAATACATCACCAAATATTAAAGTGTCTGTAGGTATAACTAAGTATTCATTTCCTACAAGTGTATAATTAGAGTCTATCAATGCTAATGTACTTGCAGGGCTATTTCTAAATGCTTTAACTATTGTATCGCTTAAAACTAAATCTCTTGAAGTATTACTGTTAGCAGAACGATATGTTAATCTTCTTCCTGCCTTCATTGGTGGTAAAGTCTTCTCAGTAATCTGAAGATCAACTGAATCTCTAGATTTAATATGATTAAATGATTCCCACAATTTTGTTGCCGTATAAAAGACATTTGAACAACCAGCAGGACTACTACATACAGCACCTAAAAGTGGATTATTACTTGTTATATCAGCTGAAGAAAAATTTGAATTGCCTGAAGTTGTCCCAATTCCTTGTATTCTTCTTAAACGATTATTTTGTGAAGTAGCAAATGCAACTGAAGGATTTATAGTTGACATATCCGCATCAAATCCATCACCGCCTAAAACCTCTATACCACCAAGATTGTTATTAAATTTCAAACCTATTACATGAGTCCCGTTATCCTGTGTTCCACCCATTACTACACCATTGGGGTTAACTCCAATGTTATAATATTGAGTTGCTCTATAATTAAAATTGTAAGCATTGTAAGAAGGAGCATCTGATGTAAAGTTGGTTGATTTATAAATACCGCCATCATTTAGGTTATACATAATATCGCTATTGCTTGGATCAAACACTATATTGTGTTTATCAGCGTGAACATAACTAGGAATCTTAGATCCATTTGCTTGCTGCTCTATTAAAATATCAATTTGATTCCAAGAACCATTTGCTGGTGCAGGGTCAACTGAGCTCTGAATCCATCTGTAAGTTGTAATCCCTCCGACAACAATTTTACCTGGATCGTCTGGATAAACTGCAATGGCCATATCGTACCAACCTTGGCAAGATTGACCTGGGTTTCCAAACATATCAAAGGTTGTAGAACCTTTAGGTGAAATACGACTCCATTTAACTCCTCCATCAATTGAACGAAAAACACCAAACAAGCAATTGTCTGCTGACTTTGTCATAACAGCATACATGATGTTACTATTCGAAGGTGAAATTGCAACTTCAGAACGAGCTACTCCATTCCATTTGTTCTTTATGAAATCAACTCCATTGTGAGAAACATAAATCTCTCCTCCTTGATAAGTTAAAACTACTTTGCCATCGGGTGAAATATCAACATCATTCCCTCTATTCCCAATTCCAATTGGGTCAGTAACCGTAGCTGGAGTAGTACTCATATCAATTTTTCGAATTCCATTATTCATTGCTGCGTATATGATATTCTCATTGTTAGGATCAGCAACTATATGACCAAAGGCTGCCCAATCAACGTTTGAAGATAGCCTTGAAGCAGGTTTAACTATAGTTTCAAAATTGCCATTACCTGTCAATTTAAATAAGCCGCTACCAATAAAACCAGACCTTCTAGCTCCATAACCACCTGCAAACAACTCACCTGTGCCAATATAGAAAGCTCCATCTTTTGCTTGTGTCATACAAGTAACATTTAGCGCTTTAAAATCAGAATCATAATGAGCCCATGTTTGACCTGCATCAAAAGACTCAAACAATCCACCAGAAACAGCACCGGCAAAAAGGTGATTAGAATTATTTCTATCGATTACAAAAGCTCTAGTTCTTCCACCAATGTTATCTGGCCCTTTAAAAGTCCAATTCACTCCAAGTGAAGCCTTATATTTAGGCATTCTCTCAGATTGTTTGATGGCATTAAACACATCTTCAGACATAATTTCACCAGTAATTTGGTTCGATTTTACCATTTCCATGTATTCAACATATCCTTGAGCTGATTGTGCTAAATAAGTCATCTCTCTAGGGAAATATTGAGCTTTTTCTGGAGTAGAGAGTGAAAATACTCCACCAGCAACTACGATTGCAGTAAGAGTCAAAAGTGTAAACTTTTTGAATTTCATATAATTACGTTTTTTAGTTTAACTACAGTTAAGTGCGACAAGTTACGAAAGATTTTAAATTTGATAACAAATGTTAAAAGAATAATCTATATCGTTAACATTTAGACAACTTATCAACTGATTTTGTTGCCTGTATTATTTGGTTTCTTTCTTTCCAAATGAAATTCCTATATAAAGATTTAAAAACCAACTTCTATTTTCTGCAAATGCCATAATTGGTATTTCTTTAAAATAAAAATCTGAAGTTAATCCAACTTCTACAGTTCGTATGACTTCTCGTTGACTGGAATAATCGAATTCAAATCCAAACTTTGTAAAAATTCCAGGGTACAACTTAGTTTCATCAATACCATTAAAAAAAGAAGCCTTCCCATAAATTTGGTCTTTATCATGTATAGCTGGATCAAATTTTCGAAGTACCACATTGTCTTGATTGTTTGTATTCATCCCAAATGAATTCTCTTGCTTTTCTATAATATTAAGGTAAATTGGTTTTGCCAATCCTAAAGATGGACCTATGTGAAACAAATAGGTAATTGAAACTCCACGAATCGATTGCTTTGGAATAAATATATTGTGAAAACCAATACTTGGTCTAAAAGTAAAAAAGGAGTTTAATTTTCCAAAGACATACCCTTTTACATCGTCTTCAAATCTGCTGATGGTTTTAATTTCCTTGGGATGTTTAAGTGTAGCAAATTCTATTTCATACACTTGCTTTTTAAAAGCTCCATGGTATTTGCCATATCTAAAATTTAAAGAAAAACCATTGGTATGAAAGCCCAACCCTCCAGAAAGCTCATCTTGATATACAGTTGTTTTTTCTTCAAAAATTGTTTCTTGTGAAAAAACATTGAATGTCAAAAGACTCAATAATATAGTAATGTAATTATATTTCAAGTGGGTAACTTTGTAAACAAAAATAAGAAACAATTTAAAGATATGGCTACAGCATTTTCAGCTAAATATATTGGAGATTTAAGAACTCAAATTAAACACTTGCAATCAGACACTCAAATCATAACTGATGCACCTTTGGATAATAATGGAAAAGGAGAATCATTTTCACCTACTGACTTATTAGCAACAGCACTAGCAACTTGTATGATGACAATACTTGCTATTAGGGCAAATACTAAAAATATATTTATTGGTAATCCAACGTTTGACTTTACTAAAACAATGCAATCAAGCCCTAGAAAAGTAAGTGAGGTTAGCATCACTTTTACTTTTTATGTAGAAATAAGTATTGAAAATAGAAAGTATTTGGAAAGTGAAGCTAGAAAGTGTCCTGTTGCATTAAGTATTGCAAGCGATATCAATCAACAGATTACATTTATTTATAAGTAGCGATACTTTTAGGGTTTATTGATAAGTGTGAGGCATGATAAATTGATTGGCCATTTCTCAATAATATCAATTGAGGGGACTCGTGCATTACATTAAACTTTTCAGCGATGTAATTACTTAATGTCCTGTTCTGAATTAAATCAATGTAGTATATAGGTATTTCTGGGTTTTGTTTTTCCCAACTTAATTCTAATCTTTTTTTGGCTACAGCACTAATCGCACACCTTGTGCTATGTTTAAAAAGCGCAAAAACAGCATTAGGCGAATCAATCAATTTGTCAAGTTCTTCTACAGAACTTAGTTCTTTCCAATTCAAATTAAGAAGGTCTCTGAACTTTTTGAATATCTGCTTTGCTATAAGCTGCACATCTTTGATGTGATTTGCAAGAGAATAAAAGAGCCATAGAAAATAAAACTATGAGTCCGAATGTAAGCTTTTTCATTTTTCTTTATTTAGTTTCGCTATGCTACAAAAATACTGAAAAGAGATTTGAAGCAAGGATATAAATTCTATTTTGTTAACAATTGATTCTTAACTACTTTATAAATGACTACAAGACATAAACCCTTTCAATCCCAATTAAATAAATTGGATACCGAGTGGAATAATTTTTTTTCTAATCAAAAAGTAAGTGTATTATTAAGTAAGGTTTATCAGAATTTAAGTCAATCAGATGCAATAATATACCCAGAATCTAATGCCATTTTTAAATGTTTTGAGCATTGCAAGTTTCAAAATACAAGGGTTGTAATTTTGGGACAAGATCCTTATCATGGAGAGGATGAAGCCAATGGTTTAGCTTTTTCAGTTAATGAACATGTGAAGATTCCTCCTTCTTTAAGAAATATATATAAAGAATTAGTAGATGATTTGAACATCAATCGAAATGATAATGGAGACTTGTCGAATTGGGCAAAACAAGGGGTGTTGTTATTAAACACGGTATTAACTGTAGAAAAAGATAAAGCAAATTCGCATCGCAAGATAGGCTGGGAAAATGTAACAGACTCTGTTATTCAAGAACTAAGTGAGCGGATAGATTACTTAGTGTTTATTTTGTGGGGAAAAATGGCTGAACAAAAAATTAAGTTAATTGACACTAAAAAACATCATATTATTAAATCTGCCCACCCCTCTCCGCTTTCAGTTTATAGAGGTTTTTGGGGAAGTAAACCTTTTTCAAAAACAAATCAATTATTAATCAAACATGGTCAAAAACCGATTAATTGGAATTGAAATAATTAGCTAATTTGCATCGTTAAACTCATCATGAAAGGTTTATTAAAATTCTTCATTTTACTTTTTTTACCTGTCTTTGGTTTTGGGCAAAAGGCTTTACATATAAAAGGTATAGAAGGATTTAATGTAAACGTTAGAAAAAATGCATCAAGCCTAAAAGAAGTAAATTCCATTGCCAACAACGTTTTAATCCAATTGATTGAAAATTCTTACTTGGCCGCTAGAATTGATAGTATTAAAGAAGAAAAGGACAGCTTTATTATTTACCTATACCCCGATGAAAAGTATAAATGGCTAAGCTTGCGAAGAGGGAATATTCCAGAAGAATTGGTAGGCAAAATTGACTTAAGTAGTCGATTATTCCTTAACCGTCCATTTTCTGCAAAAAACTTAAACACTTTATTTAGAAGAACCATTAGCTATTATGAAAACAACGGTTATCCATTTGCTGCTGTTCAATTAGACAGCATAGAGTTCGTCGATAAATCCAATATAAAAGCTGCATTAAAAATCGAAAAAAATACTTTTTATAAAGTTGACAGCATACAATTAAATGGAAACTCTTCAATTAGTAAAACCTATATTGAACGGCAACTTGGAATTAAGGAAAATAGCATTTACAATGAAAGTAATGTTTCGCAAATAGAAACTCGTTTAAGGGAAGTTCCCTTTGTTCAATTGAATAAAGCGCCTGAAATTCAATATTTTGAGGAGAAAGTAAAGATAATTCTCGACTTAAAAAAGAAGAAGGCCAGTCGATTTGATGGTGTACTTGGGTTGTTAAGTAATGAAAATGACGGTAGTATAGAATTAACAGGAGATGTTGATTTGAACCTTATTAACTCTTTTAATCACGGTGAAGCCATTGGATTAAATTGGCGTAAATTAAAGGGAAACTCTCAGGATTTAAACATCAATTTCGCTTATCCATACTTTTTGAATTCTGCATTTGGAATTGACTTTCACTTTAAATTGTATAAAAGAGACACGACTTTTATCGATTTAAATACTCGATTTGGCATAAACTACAATCTAAGAAGAGCCGAATACATTCGCCTATTCTTACAAAATAAAACATCAAATTTATTGTCTCGAAAAAGCTTAGTTGCCAACACAAGCACTAGCCTGCCACAAATTGGAGATTTAAATGTAAATTCATTTGGTGTAGGTTATCAAATAGAGCGACTGAACTATAAATACAACCCATCGAAAGGGTTTGCCCTGAAAGGAAATGTTGCTATAGGAAACAAAACTCTAAAAAAGATTAATGCTTTAGAGGAAGATAATCCTAAGATATACGAAGGAGTTAAATTGCAAACCACTCAATACAATGGAGATCTTTTTCTTCGTAAGTTTTTTAAGATTAAAAATAGAAGTAGCATCTTAGTTGCAAACCAATCAGCGACTACTTTTTCTGAACGTTTGTATTTCAATGAGCTTTTAAGAATTGGAGGATTAAAGCTTTTACGAGGTTTTGATGAAGAATCCATTAATGCATCAACTTACAGTATTTTCTCATTAGAATATCGTTTTCTATTGGATCGGAACTCATTTTTTTCTTTGTTTACCGATGGTGGTTATTACGAAGCCAATTACCTCAACAATTTCATTAGCGATACTCCTATTGGATTTGGAGCTGGGGTCAGCTTTGAAACCAATGCTGGAATTTTTACGATTAACTATGCTGTAGGCAAGCAATTTGACAACCCGATAGACATTAGAGCTGCAAAAGTTCATTTTGGATTTATCAATTTTTTCTAATCGTGAAACTTTGATGTCGATTTAATTAACTTCGCTATTTCAATCTAATACATGGAAATTTTAGGAATCGTTTTGTTTGTTGTTGGCTTTATTCTGGGCATCGTCTTGTCTTGGTTTATATTCAATAAGTTAAAATCAAGAGAATTGCCAGAAGTTTCCATTGAGCAATTAAAAACAGAAAACATCAGTTTAAAGAAAGACATTGAACACTTAATTGCAAAACTAGAAGAAACTAAGCTTGAAATCGGAACAAAGGAAAACAAAGAACTTTCCTTAAATCAAGAAAATACAGTTCTAAAAATTCAACTTTCCGAAGCAAAAAGTAATTATATAAACCTCGAAGAAAAGCTAGCTAATCAAACGAAAGATTTAGCAGAAATTCAAGAGAAATTTTCACAAGAGTTTAAATTATTAGCCAATTCCATATTAAAGCAAAACACAGAAGACTTTGCAAAAACGCATCAAAAAGAATTAAACGAAATCTTAAATCCATTAAAGGAAAAAATCAGTTCGTTTGAAACGAGTGTTCAACAAAAATATGTGGATGAAACCAAGGAAAGAGCTAGTTTAAAACAAGAAATCAAGAATTTATTAGAGCTGAATCAAACATTGAATCTTCAAGCTCAAAATTTGACTAATGCCTTGAAAGGCGATAATAAAAAACAAGGAAATTGGGGAGAAATGGTGTTGGAGCGAATTTTAGAAAGCTCTGGACTAATAAAAGGCGAAGAATATGAAACCCAATATAGTGATGTAAACAATACACAGCAGCGAATAAGGCCTGATGTTTTAATAAAACTACCTGATGACAAACACATTATTGTTGATTCTAAAGTATCTTTAATTGCCTACGAAAGATACGTCAGTTCGGAAGATACAACTGAAAAAGAATTGGAATTAAAAAACCATGTACTCAGTGTAAAAGCCCATGTAAAATCTTTAAGTGAAAAAAATTATCAAACTGGCTTAGGAATAAATTCTCCTGACTTTGTGCTTTTGTTTATTCCTATAGAATCATCCTTTAGTTTGGCTATACAAGGCGATGCTGACTTATACAATTATGCTTGGGACAAAAAGGTTGTTATAGTTAGTCCAACAACTTTGTTGGCTACCTTAAGAACAATTGCCTCTGTATGGAAGCACGAGCGACAAACTAAAAATGCGCTAGAAATTGCTGATAAAGCAGGCCGACTTTACGATAAATTTAAGTCCTTTGTGGACGATATGCAGAAAATAGATCGAGGAATTAGTGCAACTAGATCAGCTTATGATGATGCCTTTAACAAATTAAAAAGTGGAACTGGCAACTTGATTAGACGTACTGAACAAATCAAAGAACTAGGAGCAAAAACCAACAAATCGCTAGCAAAAGATTTAATAATAGAAAGCCATGAAGAATAAAATATTCATACTATTATTATTAGCTTCAACAGGATTAATCAGTTCATGCACAAGCACTTCTAAAGTATATCAAGTAGATTACACGTATTTGTACGATCATGACCAAAAAATAATTAAACCAAAATTTAAACTCTTTCATGAGCAGTTAGACTCTAGCATTTTGTATTTTCAATTTTCATCGAATGATGTACTTTATGGCAAATTTGGTCAAGACTCTAGCTCTATGGCCAATCTTAAAATGAAGTATAGAATCAAGCTAGAAAATAAAAGCGGCATATTGGATTCTATGACTGTTGACCTGGTAGATTTTGGAGAAAACAACGAAAACAGCCTATTGCAAGGAAAGATAAAATTAAAACTTGCTCCTGATTTAGTTTATGATATTGAATTGCGTTTTAGAGATGAATTTAGAGATTTGAATGTCGTTCATTATTTAAAGGCAGATAAGCGAAAAAATGGAAATGAGCAGTTTTTCCTAATAAAACAAAATGAAAATGTATTGATATCAAATACCTTAAATGAGAATCAAGAGATAGAAATATTTAAAAGTCCATTAATTGCGGAAAACGATTTTATACTAGAAACGAGTAATCAAGAAAGTGCTAAAGCTGCTCCTCCCTTTACCATGGCAGTGCTAAATGAAAAGATATTTCACACTGAATTTAGGGATACAGTTCGTTTTGAAAACAATAAATTAGATTTGAACATTAGCGACAAAATCACTCGAATAACACCCCTAAATCAAGATAATTTTAATGCCTTTTATATTTTCTATTATTACAATGGTTACCCAGAATTAATTAATTCGGAGCATTTGATAGAACCGTTAAGGTATATTAGCACAACAAATGAGTATAACGAATTAAAAATGGCAGGCGATAAACACAAAGCCGTTGAGAACTTTTGGATAGCATTAGCTCGAGATCAACAAATTGCTAAAAAAATGATTGCTGAATTTTACAGTCGCGTAGAACTTGCCAATCAACAATTCACTTCTTTAAAAGAAGGCTGGAAAACGGATAGAGGAATCATATATATAGTATATGGCATACCATTTTTAGTTGAAATTCATGGAGATCGAGAATTTTGGCTATATGGAGAGGAGAACAATATATTAAGTGTCAAGTTTGTATTTGAAAAACAAAACGGCACCTGGAGTAATAATGAGTATAATTTAATAAAAGACACCAATTACAAAAACAACTGGTATAGAGCTGTAGATGCTTGGCGCCAAGGGAGGGTTTATCAATGATTAATGAATCGTATATCTATGGCATACATCCAGTAATGGAAGCCATAAAAGAGCATAAAGAAATAGACAAGGTTTTAATTCAATCGGATTTAAGAAATCCGCATTTAACCGAATTGAGAAAATTGTTGAAAGAATATAAAATTTCAAGTCAGAACATACCTTTACAAAGGCTCAATCACATTAGCAAAAAAAATCACCAAGGTGTGATGGCTTATCTATCTCCTGTAGAGTTCCAACCATTTGAGGAAGTATTATCCAAAGCTTATGAAAGTGGAGAGTCTCCCCTCTTTTTGTTGCTAGATCGTATAAGTGATGTAGGAAATTTTGGAGCAATTTGTAGAACGGCTGAATGCACAGGAGTTCATGGAGTAATTGTCCCTGTGAAAGGTTCAGCGCAAGTAAATGCAGAATCCGTAAAACGTTCATCAGGCGCCATTTTAAAAACCAATTTATCGAGAGAAAGAGATTTGGCTGCAGTTGCTCAAACTCTGCAAGATTCAGGTTTACAAATAATAGCTTGTTCAGAGAAAACAGAAAATTACATTTACGATGTCGATTTTACAAAACCAACAGCAATAGTTATGGGTTCTGAAGAAGATGGAATTAATTCTCACATCATGCGATTAGCTGATAAAGTAGTTAAAATCCCCATGCAAGGAAGCATAGAATCATTAAATGTTTCTGTATCAGCGGGAGTTATTTTATACGAAGCGATTAGACAAAAAAGAAATGCTAAAGCCATTTAAAACCGAACATTACCTCTTTGGGATTATCCTACTTGTCAATGTCGTATTGCGGTTTTTTGACTTTTCGCAATGGTCTTTAAGCAATGATGAACTAAGTGCTTTGTTTCGTTTGCGTTTCGACACGTTTAGTGCTTTAATTCACGAAGGTGTAAAGATTGATGGACACCCAGCTTTTACTCAAGTTTTTCTTTACTTATGGACAAAAATCTTTGGCATGTCTGTATTTGCAATACGGCTTCCTTTTGTAATTGCCGGCATAGCGGGCAGTGTTTATTTTTATTTATTCATCAAAGAATTTGTCAATAAAAACGCAGCCTTATTGAGTTTCACCGCACTTACTTGTTCTCAATTATTTGTGCTTTATAGCCAAATTGCTAGGCCTTATGCCATAGGCTTTCTGTTTACCATGGGTTTTGCATACTATTGGTTTCGACTAATACAAGAGCCCAATAAAAAGACTAATTGGCTAGGCTTTGTACTTTTCGGATTTTTCGGAATTATAAGTCACTATTTTGCCAGCATGAGCATCGCATTGCTTTTGCTTTTTGGATTGGTATTTTTAAATAAAAAGAACGTAAAAGCTTATTTCATTTCAGGATTTTCCATTTCCATTTTGTTTCTTAGTCATCTCAACATTACTTTGTATCAATTAAAAATTGGAGGTGTATCATGGCTTCCTGCACCTACCGATACATTTATTTATCAATTTTTTGAATTTGTTGCAAATGGCGATTTGCGAGTGGAGTACTTTGTTTTGTTATTTCCCTTCATTGCACTTATTAGCAAGAGTTTTCATTTTAATTTGTGGCGAATTTATTTATTGCCCTTATTATTCTTTATTCCCTATGCTATAGCCTATTATTATTCCATTCACAAATCACCCTTAATGCAGTTTTCTGTGTTAATCTTTTTCACCCCTTTCCTCATTGCCTTTTTCTTTTCGTTTTTCTCAAGCAATAGCAACCCCAAAGTTATTTCAACAGCAGTGGCAGCAATTTTAATTGTTGGAATATATAGCTTAGTCTTTGAGCGCGATTTTTATCAGAAAAGAGCTTTTGCCGATTTTAAAGGCGTTGCCAATTTTGTAAGTGAATGGGCTAAGGAAAAAGGGTTAGAAAACACTTTACTTTTCTCCAATTCTAACAATCATGAATACCTCAACTATTATTACAAATTAGAAGGTTTTCAAGCTAAGTTTGATATTCAAAAATTCGAAAACCCTAAAAATATCATTGAAGCGAGAGACCTCATCAAGCAAAGCACAAAAGACTATGCAATTGTATCATTTGCCAATTTTCCTGCACCTGCCGAAGTCTATGAATTAGTAAAACAAGTTTATCCTGAAACCATAGAAAGACACAAATCTTTTAATTCTGATGCTAGTCTTTTTTATAAATCAAGCAAAGCAAGGGACACGCTGTTTCATGTAATACCTGAAATGAATTTAAAATGGAATGTCAATTGGGAAATGATTGACACAAATAATTTGTTTGAAAAATCTCCTTCACACCATGTAGCTGCAAATGCAGAATATGCCTTAACTTATGTTGATTCTGTAGGTCATATATTCAAAAATGGAATTAACCATGCCACCATTTCGGGATTTATTAAATCTCCTGAAAACATAACTAGCAGCTTGGTTATGAGTATCGAAAGAAATGGAGAAAACCTTTATTGGAGAAATGCAGAGCTTACTGACTTCAGAACAAATGAAGGATGGAATCAATTTATCACTGTTTTTGCAAAACCGCAAGATGTAGAAGCAAATGATCTTGTGAAAATCTATTTGTGGAATCCAAAACAAAGTGATTTTAATGTGGCAAAATTCAACATTTGCACTTTTGGCGACAGCGATTATAATTATTACGACTTGTAGCTATGATATATCGGATTTTACAATTCATCATGAAGCAAAGTCTGCTTGTTTATTATAAAGACATTAAAGTAGAAGGTAAAATAGACTTAGACAAGAATGAATCTTATATTATCGCAGCTACGCATCCCAACTCATTTTTAGATGCCATCATACTAGCTACTATTCTTAAACAACCACTCTATTTTTTAGCCAGGTCTGACGTTTTTAAGAAAAGTTGGGCTGATTTTATTCTGAGGAAATTAAATCTTATTCCAATTTATCGTTTGCAAGAAGGTTTAGAAAATCTCACAAAAAACGACAAAACTTTTAGTGAATGTTATGCTATACTAGAAAATCAAGGCTCAATATTAATTTTTGCAGAAGGAATCAGTTTAATCGATAAAAAAGTGAGGCCCTTAAAAAAAGGGCTTACTCGTATTGGCTTTGGAGCTGAGCAAAAGAATCAGTTTAAATTAAAAACCCATGTCGTCCCCATTGGAATCAATTATCAAAAAGCGGCACAATTTGGCAACAACATTTTAATTTCAATACAAGATAAAATTGCCTTAAAACCCTATCAAGAAGCTTATCAAGAAAGTGCAAACCAATGTTATATAAATTTCAATCAAACTCTATTGAATTCGTTAAAACAAGCAAGCATAGAGACTGAAGATGAAGAAGTATTTGATAGTATTGCCGAACAAGTTGAAAACAAGCATTATAAACTAGCTTATTTAAAGAATATATCTGAGCGCTTAGCATATTTAAAAAGCAATCGTATAGAGCAGTGGGAAATGCTAAATAATGCGATTCATACAATAAAAAAGCTGCAACATAAATATGGTTTTGGTTTAGCAAAAAGTAGTTATAGCTTAGTGGATTTAATCCTTGTTATTATATTAAGCCCCCTCGCTTGTTTGGGTTATTGTTTCAATAGAATGCCATTTGCAGTGGCTAATTACATCAGCAATAAAAAAGTAAAGTTGATTGAGTTTTACGATTCTGTCAAACTAGTTCTTGGTACTTTATTGTGGATCTTATGGGCTGCATTGCTTAGCATTTTATTCGGCTTGTTGCTTCACCCTCTATTTTTCTTATTCCCTTTTGCCTTAGTGATATCCGGAAAGGCTTATCTTTTATTCAAAAATAAAACAGCTACTATTCTATCAACCTTTCGCTACAAGCGAATGAAAAAATCCGAGGCAGCTCAGCACTCGGATTCTGATTACAAAAAATTTAAGCAAGCTAAAAAGACCTTAGATGAATTAATTTTTGACGCGATTTAAAGCCAATAACTTAATCATCCATTTTGCAAGAGGTTTTCTTGTTTTTTTATTCTTTAGATTCAAATACAACCCCATTTTTTTATTGATTGGAATCTTATGGGTTTCTACCAATTCGATTAAGGTTTTGTCTGGATCTTCAATGTATGCAAATTGTCCAGCTGCTTCGCCCATGTTAAAGCTGTTATCGCTATCTACTTTAAAAGGATATTCTACAACTTTTGCTTTTTCCCTTAAGGAATCCATTTGTTGCACATCAAAACACACATGGATAAAACCTAAATCTCCCCAATACCTATTCTCATAAATATGTCGATTGTTTAAAGTTGGATTTTCTACCAATTCGATACAATTTCTAGCTAATAGCTTACTAAAAGTCCCCTTCCGTTGTTCAGAAGATTTTAGATAAACCTTAGCAATATCACCAGTTTTAAAATGCTCACTCACTTGATCGAAATGCAGCACTTCTTTGTAAAAATGTATGGACTTTTCCAAGTTGGAAACACCGATTGTCAAACCGATTATCCCACCGACAACATAATCTGTTTTCAGTAATTGATAGTCGTCTTCTATGATTTTAAAAGCATTCCCAAAAGGGTCTTTCATATTAAAAAAGCTGCGGCCAATAGCGTCTTTCTCTATGGGTTGAATACTAACTTCCTTTAATTGATCAAAATATTCATGAGCTAAGTTAACCGACTTGCAACGCAAATGTATGCTCGTAATTCCCAACAAACCTTCTTGAATTTCAAAGGCAGCAGCTTTGGGTTCTCTGCTAGTAAACTGCCAGATTTCAAATCCTCCCCCACCTTGCACATTCATAGCCAAGATGGCATTTCTACGATGCACATTTCCACCAGTATAATTAAACATTAAACTCGCTTCGGCTTCATCGCTGAAAATAGGCAAATCAAAACCCAAGTGTTTTCTATACCAATCCCAAGCTTGGTCGGCATCTTTAACTCCTATTCCTATTTGCTGAATAGCTGTAATTAAATAGTCATCCATTTTTTAATTCTTTTAATGCAATATTTTTAAACACATTGGGAAAAATGCTATATAGCTTAACCATTAACAATTCTTTTCCTCCAATCAATACTTTAACTTTTCCTCGATTCACAGCTTTAACAATATCATCTGCACAACGCTCCGCACTTATTCCAATTGCTTGGCCTTCATCCATTTTATCATGATGCTGACCATCACCTCGTAGAGCTTTTTTAGATATATCTGTTCTTACTCGACCTGGTAAAACAAAGTGGACTTCTAATCCATTTGATTTTTCTTCTAAGGCAAGTGATTCAAAATAACCTTTTAAAGCATGCTTAGTAGCACTATAAGTTGATCGAAATGGATAACCAAAAACCCCTACGATGCTCGAGATTACAACAATTTTACTAGGCTTTGCTGGCATGAGAGCTAACAGTTTTTTAGTCAATCGTACCGGACCAAAATAATTGGTATTCCAGATTTTTAATTCCGTTTCTTCACTGGTTTCTTTAGCCAAACTGCGCTGACTGATTCCGGCATTGTGAATGAGTACATCAATGCTCAGACGCTGACTATTCATTTCTCTAGCAAAATCGTCGATTGCAGAAAAGTCGCATAAATCCAGTTGATACACCGATACATTTAATTGGTTTTCGAGTTTCTTTTGTAGTGTTTTTAGTTTTTCTACATTTCTAGCTACAAGAATTAAATGACTGGCTTGGCTGGCAATTTTCTGGCTCAATGCTTCGCCTATGCCACTGCTAGCTCCGGTAATTAAAACGCATTTTTGATTAAATGAAAACTGTTTCATGTTAAAAATTCTGCCTTCTGGAGATTTATTCTTGAACTAAAGAGGCTAATCGTTTTATTTTGAATAGCACAGCAAAAGGATAAGAAAAATACATATAAGTTAGCAATGTTAAGTCCAATGTTGGGATTTTCAAAATAAACGATGAAGAAAGGGTATGATTAGAAAAATAACAATGCTTGATAAGTTGAAATTGCTATTTGTAATCCAGAATTATAAAGCTAAAACAAGTTTTAAAAATTAAAAGGAGGAGATTAAATTTAAACACCTTTAGAATAACAAACTTGAATTGAAAAGTGAAAATATAAACTTAAAAAAAACTAGTACAGTTCATAAATAGAATTTCTAATTTTAAAAACTGTAATTATGAAAATAAACAAATCCCTATTTTTCTTTTTTCTAGTGCTTCTATCTATGGCAAAACTAAAATCGCAAACAGTAATTAGCAAAGCTTACAGTTTAACTTTAAAAACTTTGTTGTCTCATTCTGTTCAAGAAATTGACGTTCAAGAAGCAGCCAAACTTAAAGATGTTATTTTTATAGATGCCAGAGAAGAGCAAGAATACAAAGTAAGCCACCTGAAAGATGCCATTTGGGTCGGCTTTGATAATCAAGATTTATCTAAGCTCAATAAAATTGACAAAAACCAAACACTAGTTGTCTATTGTTCGGTAGGCTTTCGCAGTGAAAAAACGATAGAAAAATTAAATAAAATGGGCTACTCTGCTGTTTATAATCTCTATGGTGGAATTTTTGAATGGAAAAACCAAAATCAAGCTGTTTATCGAAATCATAAAGAAACCGAAGAAGTTCATGCCTACAACAAAATGTGGGGATTTTGGTTAGACAAAGGAATCAAAGTGTATGATTAAGATTATCCGATTATGCTTCTTGCAACACTTCTTTTTTTGCTCTTCTGTATAAATAAGAGTGGAAAATATTCCGCTTTGCAAAACGCAATTGATTGTCTGCATTAATCAGTTTTTTATACAGATTGGGACTCACTCCAAAATATTCATAAACAGCACCATTCATAAAAGTCACCTCTAGTTTCAAACCTTTATGTTTAAAATCATCAATTCCTGAAACGATGGTCACTTCGTTGTATTCTTCTAAATTACTAGCTTTAGTTGCCGGAGCAATGCTAATTAAAAAGTGATAAGCATCTATGATTTGTGTACCTTTTAATTCTGCTTCTTGCAATTTGGCTTCATCATTATGAAACTGATCTGGATGCCATTCCTTTACTAAGTTCCGATATGTTTTTTTGATTTCATTCAAATCAATTTCACCAGTTACTTGGAATAGCTTCTTATATTCATTAATTCTTTTCATAATTCTATTTAAAAGATTTTAATCGCTTTTATAATTTGAACCAATCTTATCTAATAACTGAAAGCGATTTTAGAGGCTGCGAAATTACTAAGGCTTGTGAATATCTGATTTTTTTGAAAGCCTTGCTACTGCTAGAAAATTAAAATAAAAAATATACGATTAATAAAATTTGGCTTTTATTAGGGATAAACTTGACTAATTCATTAAAAAAAATGCAATGATTTTCCACATGAAATCACTCTACATCCGTTAAAATCATTTTTATACCTTTTAGAGAAACTCATTTTATAAACATAGATATTAAAACTATTTTTGAAACTGTTTAACTAATTATCAATTATGAAAAGAATTACTATGTTAATAGCAGGATTTATTCTTGCTTTCTCTCCAGTAAAAGCTGATGAGGGTATGTGGCTTCCGATGTTTGTGAAGCGATTAAATTATGCTGACATGCAAAAGCATGGATTGCAGCTAACGGCTGAAGAAATATACAGCGTCAACAATTCTAGTTTAAAAGATGCCATTGTGCGTTTAGGACGTGGATTTTGTACTGGAGAAATTATTTCGAACCAAGGATTAATGCTAACAAACCACCACTGTGGATATGGTGTTATTCAAGAAAAAAGTACCGAGGAAAACAATTATTTAGACAATGGCTTTTGGGCCATGAAAAAGTCTGAAGAATTACCAGCAGGCTTTCCAGTTTCCTTTTTAGTTAGAATGGAAGATGTTTCTGACAAAGTGAATGCTGAGTTGAATGAAGAAATGACTCTTGAAGAGCGTAATAAAGCCATTAAGGATATTTCAACAAAAATTGAAGAAGAAGCTAAAGGTGATACTGAATACGACACACAAGTTAAAAGTTTTTACGAAGGAAATGAGTTCTATTTATTTGTATATGAAACATTTCCAGATGTAAGATTGGTTGGAGCTCCTCCATCATCTGTAGGTAAGTTTGGTGGCGATACTGACAACTGGATGTGGCCAAGACATACTGGCGATTTTACTTTATTTAGAGTTTATGCTGATAAAGACAATAAACCAGCTGAATATTCAGAAGACAATGTACCTTATACTCCCAAGCATTCTTTGCCTGTTTCTATTAAAGGAGTTAAAGAAGGTGATTTCTCTATGATATTTGGATACCCAGGAAGTACAGATCGTTATTTAACTTCTGAAGGTATTAAATATGAATTAGAAGTAAGACAACCTTCTTATGTAAAACTGAGAAGACAAGTATTAGATATTTATGAAGAAGAAATGGCTAAAAGCGATAAAGTAAGATTACAATACGCTTCTAAACATGCTAGCATCAGTAACTATTGGAAATACTTTAAAGGACAGCAAGAAGGTTTAAAAAGATTGAAAGTTTATGACAAAAAGAAAGCCACTGAAGATGCTTTAGAAGCTTGGATAGAAAGCGATAAATCGAGAGCTGAAATGTATAAAGGTGTAATTGATGGTTTTGCTAAAGGTTATAGCGATTTAAGTGAAGTTAACAAGAATAGAATCTATTTGATTGAGGCTATTTTGAGAATTGAAGCAATTTCATACTCTAGACAATTTAGTGGATTGGAAGAAGCATTAACTGCTAAGGATGACGAGAAAACAGCTAAATTAGTTGAAGCTTTAAAAGGTGGATTAGATGCGCATTACAAAGATTATGACAAAACCATCGATAGAAAAGTTTTTGCAGCGATGTTGAAAGCCTATTATGAAGATATTCCAAAAGATCAACAAGCTGAAGACTTTAAAGCTCTAGTTAAGAAATACAAAATGGATTGGAATAAATGGGCGAATGATGCTTATGCAAAAACAATTTTTGCTGACAAAGCTAAAACAGCTGCATTCTTAAATAAGCCAAGTGCCTCTAAAATCAGTAAAGATCCTTTATACAAAGTATTAACTCCAATTTATAATTATTATTTAGAAACGGTTAGACCTAAAATACAAGAAGGCACTGAAGGTTTAGAGCGTTCTAAGCGATTATTTGTAAAAGGATTAAGAGAGATGAATTCTGATAAAGTTTACGCTCCAGATGCAAATTCAACCATGCGATTTACTTATGGAAATGTAAAAAGCTACGACCCTAGAGATGCTGTTGACTATGATTACATCACAACGGCACAAGGTATTTTAGAAAAAGAAGATCCTACAAATCCTGAGTTTGTAGTTCCTGAAAAACTAAAGACCTTAATTCAAAAGAAAGACTACGGTCAGTATGCTGATGAAAATGGCAATTTGATAGTCAATTTTATAGCTAACAATGACATCACAGGAGGAAACTCTGGTAGTCCAATGATTAACGGAAAAGGTGAATTAATTGGAACTGCTTTTGACGGCAACTGGGAAGCCATGAGTGGTGATATTGCTTTTGAAAAAGATTTACAAAGAACCATTGGTGTTGACATTAGATATACTTTGTTTATTATTGACAAATATGCAGGTGCTAAACACTTAATTGAAGAAATGAATATTGTGAAATAGTAATTCAATAAAAAATTATGAGCCTGCATCCTAGATGCAGGCTTTTTTATGTCCTTAAAAAGTGACTTTTAAAATCTATATTTGTATTTATGTGTAAAAAGCTTTTACCTTTTCTCGCTTTATTTTTACTATCATACATAGTAAATGCACAATCCAAAGTACCTAGCGACTCTCTAAAAACTTCTCAAGCTAAGAAAACTGAAATCAAAGAACTCGATACAAATGAATCTTTAAAATATTTGAGTTCTAAATTGTGGTTTCAGATGAAGAAAAGGTTGCATTTAACAACTAAAGAAGAAGAGGAAGCTGAACTAAAAAAACAAGAAAAAGTTAGCCTTACTTTTGGTAGTTTAAAGGTTGAACGCTAGTCCTCCTTCCCTACTTTGTTGTTTCGAATCAAATAATTTGCAACTTGCATTTGTGCAAAAGCATAATTTCTCATCGAATCTGCTTTAGCTTTAAAAGAATCTATAATGTTCTCTGAGTTAAAGTACTCATGAAAGGATTCAGGTCCATCTTTTCGATAAATGTATAAATGCTTTTGATCGATTACACCTATCTTATTATCAGAGTTAAAATAAATATATGGTCGATGTTCTTTTAGTAAATCCAGTCCCAAGGTATTGTTAACATAGGGTAATTTTAATAATCCCATTAAGGTTGGAAATACATCAATTTGTCCACCCATGTTGGTGTCCAATTTAGGTTCTGGAATGTATTTAGGACTATAGAAAATCAAAGGGATATGCGAATGACTTAATGCTAAATCGTAAGTTGGATTTATTGCCCAACCATGATCAGCTACAAATACAAATATGGTGTTTTCATACCAAGATTGCTTTTGAGCCATTTGCATGAATTTTTTCAATGACCAATCGGCATAGGCAAATGCATCTAATTGCCTTGATTCGTAGCGGCGTTTGTAATTTTCAGGAAAATGATACGGAATGTGATTGCTCGTTGTCATGTAGGTTGCCAAAAAAGGCTTGTTCTTTTTTTCCAATTCGTTTAGGTAGGGAATCGAAAATTCAAACATATAATCATCTGGAACGCCCAAAGTACTCAATTGCTTCTCTTTGGGGTAAATACGGTCACTTATCAACTGCTCAAATCCATTTTCGGTTAAAAAACCGCCTACATTATCGAATTCTAAATCGTGATTAGAAAAATAGATATTATTATAGCCATGATTTTTCAAAACCCGAGGTAAATTATTAAAGCGCTGAATAGGTAATTGTTTAAGCGCATGTCGTTCAAACAATGCAGGATAAGCATTCAAAATTCCTAGTATTCCATTGTGGGTGTGAATTCCTGCGCTATATATATGTTTGAAATACAGTGATTCCTTTAATAAACTATCTAAAAATGGCGAACACCCATCTTCATTTCCATTTACGGCCATCATTTTAGCGCTGTGCCCTTCCATCATCACCAATACTACATTAGGCTGATTCGGATAACTTGAGTCTGGAATTACTTCTTTTGCTATTGGCGAATATTCATTTCCTTCACGGTTCAAAAACTGCTGACTTAATGTAATGGCTTGCTCATCGTTCATTAATCCGATATCGCCATTATGTCTCTTTTTGTAATCCAAGGCGCTTTTCAAGAAAGTAAACACAGGGTTTAAAGACATTTGATTGGTAATTGAATAATCGCTGAAATAAGCATCTGGCGGCCCAAGAGGAGATTTATCGAAATCGGTTCGACCTCGCAATCCGATAAATAATAAAAAGGCAGTTACTAAAAAGAAAAGCGATTTTAAGCCTTTATTGATCGTTTGGTTTTTTGTAAAACTCGCATTTGAAAGCCTTTTCATTCCTTTTGCAAAGGTGTAAACCAACACAATTAGCAAGGCTATAAAAATCCAATAGCTATATTCTTGAACAACCATTTTAACGACAAATACAGGACTTTCTACCCACATTAAAGCGGCTGTTGTCAAGCGATAATTAAAATGATTAAAATACGGAATATCTATAACTGCAATGATAAAAGCGATGAGGTAAAGTACTAATACTAGGTGCTTAGTAAGCGTAATAAGCGGTTTTTTATTATCGAAAAACAAATCATTGATAAACAGCAATAAAAAAGGCAAAGCCAATAAATAGGTGCTAATAATGGTGTCGAATCGAATGCCAAGTAGAAAAGAATGAAGTAAACTAGCTGAGCGAATATCTTCAGGGATGGCCTGAACAAGGTTCCAATTTAGAAAAAAAGAGACACAACGAAGAAGAAAAAATATACCAATTCCAATGAAGTAAACTTTAAAAAGGTATTTAAGATAATTAGGCAGCTTAAAATTCAAGGTAAAATAATTTTGGGCTAAATTAACTTTTCTTAATGTTATGCATCAATTTTGATTCTGTAACTTTGCAATCATCTTGGGGCCGACCGGTTTCGACAGCGAGATGAATGAATAAGTAAGCAGGCCGAGCGTTGAGTGAATGGCTCGTAAATATCAACACTAAACTCGCTAAATGGCGAAAATAATTATGCGCTTGCAGCGTAACACTCGATAGAGGTTACAATTAATTCTAAGACTAGGTTTTAGAACAAGCATATCTCTCAAGGGTTCTACTCATTAATACCTTGGTCAAGAGATATCAGAATTTTGAGTTAGTTAGCTAGGGGTCTCGACTAGCTGATGAAACCAAAGAGAATAAGGTTAAAGTAGGTTGTAAACTGCCGGCTTTAATTCGAAAATTTAAAGTTGACTATGTCTGTAGAAAGCTTATTGATTCCTTGTTTGGACGAGGGTTCGAATCCCTCCGGCTCCACAAATTGATTAAAACTACTATAAAGTAGATTTAAATCTGAAAATCCACCTAGTTCACTTGAGTGGATTTTTTGATTTAAAGGTATAATGCGAAGCATAAGTAGATTTAATCCACTGTTTTGGTTAGGAGGGCAAACCGTTAGGTAATCCCTAGACATTTCATATCTATTATTTATATAATTCGAGCTTTAGTATGGGTACAATGAGCTTCATTAAGGAAAGTCATTTAGGTAATCCCGAAGATTTGCATTTATATAATTAAAATCACATATCTTCCAGCACCACATCATTGAAGTAAGCAGTTATTTTTTCTTTGTTGTTTTTAACAAAGTGCTGATATTGTGAATACAAGTCATCATGAAAACAACTTAAAAATACATAGCAATCGAGGTAATCCAAAGCCTTCATTTTTTTAGCTAAATCTAAACTTTCATGTTCAGATTCTTTAAGCATCTGCTCCCATCCATACAATTCTAGATAAACATAGGGAGCAAATTCATTCCCTTCCTCTATAATTCCATCTTTTGAGCTAAATGGTTTTACTTTTTCTATAGCCGCATTATAAATATCCCAATAAGGGCTAGCTGAAATCTTTGGTTGTTTATCTTCGTCAACTACAAATAAAGAATCTTCATTATTAATATTTGGAAATGTTTCTCTTCTCATCCATAGAAAACTAGTTTTCTTATTTAATTTAAAAGCAGCATCTTCAAGTTTTTGAAAAATTGATAAATCAGGATAAATGGTTAAACATTGAATTGATGTTTGTAGTGCTTTTTCATATAAACCCTCATGATAATATGCATCAACAAGATATTTATGAGGCTCTAGTAAATTAGGATACCTTTCAGTACAGATCTTAAATTTTTTAATCGCCTCAATGTAGTTACCAAGGGAGTAATAAGAATCTCCTAAATATAATAAGGCTTTGTAAAAACTTGGATTAATATCAATGGCTCTCTGGTAATATTTAGCTGCATTATTGTAATTATTTGCTTTAAATTCATCTTCTGCTTTATCAAAGTACTTCAATTCTTTACTACCTAATGCCGTGTCCACTTCGAAATCTCTCAATGCAATACGCAGATACATAGAGCTTTTGTAGGCATTATCTGAATATAGCATAGCTTGTCTTAAAGTGTACAAATAATTATTATATGCCTTTTTTTCTGGACTCAATTGTGCAAAGAGATTCATAAGATTTAAAGTCAATGAATCATTTTCAATTTTGTTTCCAGAAGAATCAGTTGTTTCTATACTTACATTATCAAATATGTTGGGGATTTTCTTGCTTTCATTGTATTGGTAATATCTAATTTTAGCCAATAAATCCCAAGCATAACCGTAAGATGGGTATTCTTCTAAAAGCAACACCAATTTCTTATCTGCAGCATCAATTTTGTTCTTTTTTAATAAAGCATTTACTTTTTCAAGTTTTACCTCTGCAGGATGACTTTGAGAATAACCAAAATTATAGCTTAAAAATAAAGCAACTAGAATTAGAAGACTCTTCAATTTCATGGTTTAATAAGTTTAGAGGCTATGAAGTTAACTAAATAACAAAAAGACTTTACAAAAAAATAGGTGTTTTGATAAAATATTATCAAACGAATATATTATATCAAAAAATCTCTATCCACTTATTTATTTTGCCAGACTGAGTGAATCGCACCCACCTAAGAAAATACACCAAAGATTTTCCTAACGCACAAACTTACTATGGCGAAATCGATTAAAACGATCTATGGTAGCTTGACTATTGTCAAATGTGAAGTCAACTCCATTTGTAGCTGTATAAACCCCAATTGGGAAACTATAATTTGTATTGTTATTGTTCCAAATCGTTAGTGAATTAATCGTGAAATATTGGCCGTCTAAATATGAATTGTCATTTACATTTGGAATGCTTGTAAGTAATTGTGTATGCCAAGTCAGGCCTTGATCTGTGGTGGTGTTTAATGCAGGAAATGAAGCTCCCCCATTATTAATTCGTCCGTATGATCTCCAACTTGAAGCCGAGTTGACATCTAAATAACTTTCGGAAAATGAGCCAGATGTGTCAGTAGTATTTAGACTATCTTGATGCAAAATAGTTGTATTCCATGTTGCAGAACTTAAATCTGTATCTGTTGTATATTCATATTTTAAAGCAGAAAATCTCCAGGTTTTTCCTCCAAATACTTCAAAGCGTCCACCGTCTATTGTGCCAGGAATGTTCCATGTCATACCATCGGTGGTATATGCCATTTTGTATGCAGAATTATTATTGTGATTGGCTATTATTGCTGAACCTGTATTCACAAAATCGCTGAATTCAACAGTAGAAGACAAAACCGAACCATATTGTATGGAACTCATCCCAAGATTTAAATTACAATAGCCAGTATATTTATTTAAACCATCTACAGCATAAACGATAATAATTCCATTTAAAATTGAAAATTCACTAATTGGTTCCGAAGAACTGATTACTTTGAAATTATTCAATGCATTAACTGGCGCATAGGCAATGTAATTTAACTGGTGTATATCCGAGTAAGTGATTAAGACTGTATCATTTTCAACCTTTACACGGCTTACGTTTTGGCTTTCAAATTGGGTGGTAAACTTATTGAAGGTTACAAAATCAGCTGTCCAAACAGGATAAGCATGAATGTCGCCATAAAGGATTCCTGTATAATAATTTCCACTTGGCGGCGAATTTGTTTCAATGGTTGGTGTTGTGTTTGTTTCTTCTTTTTTAACCTCGTCATCTTCTTTAGAACAAGAAGATATCATTGCAACCGATAGTAGAGCAATAAGGCTGTGTTTGAGTTTGTTTTTCATGTTATAAAATGAATCTCATTTTTTACATAAAAAAATTATAATGCTTCAAAAAATCAGAATTTGATATATTAATTGTTTTTCATCACTTTCTGGTGATTATTATCCAATTTAGGTGTAAGCAAAAAGTAATACAAGACTTGTTCTGAACTAGGTTGAAATTAGCTTCGATTTTATCAATAAACACTTTCGATTTTGCAAAAAATATTTACTTTAAATTCAATCGAATAGCAATGATTTTAAATAAACATTGCCCTGCTGTATTATTTTCTTTAAATTGTAGCTATTCTTTAGAATACCAACAGAACACAAACTACTAATAAACAAATAATTAACAACACATCTTCAATATTTTTACTTTTGATTGCGTGTTCTTTAATAATGTAATTTCGCTTAATAATAATCTCATTTTTATTAAATTTATGAATCAAAATAAATATAAAACCATTCTCTTATTCAGCTTCTTAGTGCTTTTTTATTCTTGTGCCGATAGTCAAACCAATCAGACAGAATCTAAAACAAAAAAAACGAGCATTTCCTTACCGCTAGACGATAGTCATTTTGTTCCTCTTTTAGACACTAAAGATGAAGAGTTGCAAGCCGGTTTACAGCAGATTATTAATAAAAATCCGAAATGGGCTGAGCTCGTTAAAAACAAAAAAATGGCTTTTGGAGTTGTTGATTTATACGATGTTGACCATATAAAATATGCAGCCATCAATGGTGATTTTATGATGTATGCAGCAAGTTTGCCTAAGATTGCTGTTTTGCTTGCCGCAATGGATGCTATAGAAAAAAAAGAAATTGAGGATACAAAAGCATTAAGAGCCGATTTAAGAATCATGATTAGCAAAAGCAATAATGCAGCAACTACGCGAGTAATTGATTTATTGGGTTTTGAAAAAATTGCTTCGGTAATGCAAGATACTGCCTACAGATTTTATGACAAAGACAATGGCGGAGGCTTGTGGGTTGGTAAAAGATATGCAGCTTCGGGCAAAAGAGTTCCAGAACCCTTAAAAGGCATAAGCCATGCAGCCACAGTAGATCAAGTTTGTCGCTTTTATTATGATTTAGCCTTTGGTAGGCTTGTCAATAGAGAACGTTCCACTCAAATGTTAAAGTACATGGAAAAGCCTGAAATCCATCATAAGTTTGTGAATACATTAGAAAAAATAGCTCCAAAAGCCAAATTATATCGTAAATCGGGCTCATGGACTACCTTTCATGCAGATTCAATTCTCGTATGGGAAGACGGCAAAAGAAGGTATATTTTAGTAGCTCTAATCGATGATAAGAATGGCGAACAAATAATTAGACAATTAGTAAACCCAATTGAAAAGGTGCTAAAAATAGCTAAACACACTACAACTCAATAAGTTTAGAGTTAAAATGAATGTAGAAGAAGGGATAAAGAAACTGATTCAAAAAACTTTTGACATAAGAAAAGGTGAATTCAAAATTGCCTTTCTCTTACAAGCGTCTATATTCTTAATTATTGCCACTTTACTAATTGTCAAACCAATAGTTAACGCTTTATTTATCAATCGGTTTGGAGTAGAAAGTTTGCCACAAGCCTATGTTGTTTTAGCTGTTATTGCTATTCTAATATCTACAGTTTATTCGGTAACCTTAAAACGGCTTAAATTAATTACGGTAATCCTTAGAACCTTAACTATTTCTGCCATTGCATTGATTGCTTTTGGCGTATTGTTATATTTTCAATTTAATGTCGGTTGGGTTATCTACCTTTTCTACATCTGGACATCCATTTTTGCAGTACTCAGTGCTTCTCAATTTTGGATTTTAGCGAATGTCGTTTTCAATGTTCGAGAAGCCAAAAGAATTTTTAGTTTTATCGGCATTGGAGCTATTTCAGGGGGTATATTAGGTGGTTACCTCACTTCTATAATTGTCTCCTTTGTTGGTACCGAGCCCTTATTATTTATCGCTGCTTTTCTACTTATTTTATGTATTCCAATCAATTTAATGATTTGGAAAAAAAGTGCCAGTAAATACAATCTGTTTAAACGAAAAAAACGGATTTCTATAATCAGTGATAATCCTGTAAAATCAATTCTGAAATCAAAGCTGTTAACTTATCTCGCAGCTATTTTGGGCATGAGTGTTTTAGTGGCCAAATTGGTAGAATATCAATTCAGCGACATAGCTTCTAGTTATATCACAAACCCCGAAGATCTCGCTCAATTTTTTGCGTTTTGGTCAAGTAATTTTAATTTAATCTCTTTAATAGTACAATTGCTAGTAACTCGATGGGTTGTGGGCAATTATGGCGTAGGAAAGTCATTGTTAATTTTACCATTAGGAATTGCATTCGGAGCAATCATCACTTTTACTTTCCCCGAATTATGGGCTGTGGTTATTCTTAAAGCATTAGATGGAAGTTTAAAACAAAGTGTCAATAAATCAGCGGTAGAACTTTTAGGTTTACCCATTCCTTTTGAGATTAAAAAACGCACAAAAACCTTTATCGATGTTGTAGTAGATAGTGTAGCTACCGGAATAGCCGGTTTTATATTGATATTTATTATCAATGGCTTGGATTTAGGTGCGGAAGTCGTTAGCCTAGCTATTTTTATTCTAAGTGGTGTTTGGATATGGTTGGTTTCTAAAGTAAGAAAGGAATACTTAAATTCTTTTCAATTATTAAATAGATCCAAAAAGGAAGAAAAAGCGACACTTAAATTGAATAAGTCGAAGACCGTATTCGATAGTTTCCAAAAAATTGTTTCTAGCAATAAAATTCCTCAAATATTATTTTTACTTGAGCAGTTAAAACACACCCCAGACCCTCGATTTCAGAAGCATCTTATTCCTTTAATTCATCATGAAGATAAAGTTGTAGCTGCCAAAGCAATTAAAATACTCCGTTATTATAAAGAACCCATTATCGAAACTCAAGCAATTCATGAGCTGCTAAAAAGTGAAGATGAACACATTCGAGTAGAAGCATTTATTTATTTACTCAAATTTGCAAATGATGGCAAGCAGTTTTTAATTGAAAAATACCTCAATAATACAGATGAATACATCAGTTCATCTGCATTATTAGCATTAGTTGAAAATTCGAAAAGTAGTTTCACAATCCGAAACTTAAGCCTTATACAAACTAAACTAGCTAAAAAAACCGAAGTAATTGAAAATACGAAAGATGAAGATTTGAGGCAATTTCTTCAAATCATCACCATAAAAATCAGGGCATTATTGCAACAAAACGAAGATTTAGAAACCCTAGAATTATACTTTACACACGAAAATCCAATTGTAGTAAAGCAAGCTATTGTTTCTGCGGCTTTTACTCTTCATGAACGATTTATTAATCCATTTATTGATTTGCTAGGTAATAAGATTTATAGAAATGAAGCAAAAAATGCACTTTCCCAATATGGTTTTTTAATGATTGATGAGCTTGGAAAAAAAATTAGAACCAATGAAATTCCTCAAAACTCCTTGCATTTTATACCGAGTGTTTTAGAGTTATTTGAAAATCAAAAAGCTGTAAACGAATTATTTAAATTACTAGATCATGAAGATTTAGCAGTACGATTGGAAAGCATACGTTCTTTAAATAAAATTCACAGCAATTTCCCTACCCTCAACATTCGAAAAAGAGATGTTGTAGATAAAATAAATACGGAGTGCAAAATTTACTTGCAAACCTTGAATATGATGCACACTCAGGTTTTAGTTAGTTTTCACAAAAAAGATAAGAAAGCCCTTCCAAACATTTCACTGGAAGAGTCACGAAAAAGCCTGATGAAATTGCTTGAAAGCAGAATGGAAAGTCATTTAGAACGCATTTTTGGTTTATTAGGGCTTACCTATCCACCCGAAGAAATGAGTAAAGCTTATGAAGCAATTCAGAGTGAACATGCCGACATGCGAATTTATGCTATTGAATATTTAGATAATTTATTAGAAGGCAATTTAAAAAGGTTACTAATTCCAATAGTTGAAATTTCTATACTCGATTCTATTAGCGAAGAAATACTACATGATTTAGATTTAAAAGTAATGGGTGAATATGAGTGTTTTAAGCTTATTTTAAATCAGAATGACACCAAGCTAAAACTAGCCGTAATTTTTCTAATCGGGCAACTTAAAGACCCAAGATACAAAGCTTTACTGAAGGACTTACTGCTTGATAAAAATTTAAAAATAAGAGACTATGCAAACAATGCTTTAATGCAATTGGAGTCGTAAACTTATCTGATATCGAATACAAAAAGCAATGGTATTCTCAGTTTTTACTTCATAATTCGGTCGATGCTTGTAGCAATGTTTAAGTGATCTAAATTTGAGTTTTTACGCAACACATTACTCATTAAACAGACAATGTAAGTCGCTCCATTTGGTTGTTCAACTATCGCGACTGAATTCATATAATTATCTACATTTCCCATGTATTTTCCACATTTAAAATTCACTTCAGGTTTGCATTTATACAAACTACCCGATTTAAAATATACGGCAGCTTCTTTTAGCGCAGGCGATGAAGCGTAACGAATTCTACGATCCGTTTGATACAAAAGCCTTTTTATTTCTAAACTGGAATTTTGATCCACTATTTTCCCTCGTTCCATGGCTATTAAATATTTCATTAAGCCAAGTGTTGACCCAATGCTACCTCCTTTACCCGGAATAATTCCACTAGCACCACGAGTAAAAAAACTTCCTAATCGCCATTCATTTTCCCCAATTCCCAATTCTCTTAATGGTTGGTTCACAACTTCGTTTGCAATTGTACTTAGCTCATTTTTTGGTGTTTCTTTAAAATATTGATCGGCTTCTTCTTGGGTTAAATTAGGGTATTTATCTCCAAAAACTCGCATTAATACTACTTCTCTCCACAATATACTTGCTGCGCCGTTGTTGCTAACACTTACCATGTGATCAGCCCATTCAAACAAAGAAAAAATATCGCTTGCTATTACTGTTCGTTTTTTAAATTCTTTCGTTTCAGGATTATAATGCGGAACAGTATGACTATCTGTTAAGCCCCATGCACCTGCTTTTACAAAACGGTTGCACAATAGCGTAATTCGATCTTCAAAAGATTCGGGATAAATTTTTTCTAGTTCAACAAATAAGCCTGTTAATACGGCTAACTTACCGACACTGCCAGGTTGGTATCCCCTATTTTCTTGTCGCTGTGCAAGCCGAGTTGGCCGACCTTCTGTGATGTCTAGGATAGTAACAGAATAACTTTCATTTAATCCTGGAAATAATCCATTTATAGCTTTTTGAAGTTTTAAATCCGGAGCTGGTAATGTTTCTAAACTGTCACCTCTTTTACCTAATAAATTTAATTGAATGTCATTTATAGATTTTAACATTCCAGGCAATGGTTTTGCCTCTTTTGTTTTTCCGTCAAGTATTTCTTGTAGTCTTAACAACCTACGAATTCGACTGTATTCATATCCATCAATAGGATAACCTCCTGAAAAAGTAAAAAAGAGACAGAAAAAAAAGGTGAGTATAAATTTGGGTTTAACTATCTTCATTATTTTAAATTTATGGATATTGGAATTTCTAATTCTAAATTGACTTTAGGAGTTATAGATTCTAAATAAGTTGAAGCTTGAGCTTTCTTATTCTCAACAAATGGGCGTACTTGAAAAAGCCACAACATATTATCTTTAAATCCCAACTCAACATCATAAGGCCCTGTTGAGCTGATACCTGGAGTATTCGGTAATGTTTTTCTGAGTTCAGCCGATAGCGCTCGAATCTTGTCTATATTTTCTCCATTTAAAATTGGATGATTAAAAGCTGCAATCATCTTTTTTGAACCACCAACAAGTGGTAAGCTGTTGTATGTTAAATCTCTAGATGGAGATAGCAGCATATTTTTATTGGTGCTAATTAGGCGTGTTTCAGCAGCTTGACCGTCAACAGCTCCGCCTGCACCTCTACTAAATGCAACAGTTAAATCTTCTGCTTTAGAATTAGTGATTCCTTTAGTAATTAATACTCCACTATAATCTACATCAACACTCGGAATAATAAGAATACTTGGAAAAACATAAGTTGGATTACTTAAATACTTCTGACGCCATTTGTAACTGCGTTCACTATATGGTGAAGCCCAAACTTGTCGAATCCCTTGCAATATTCTACCCTTATCAGTTGCATTAAAAATTGTAAGATTTAATCCAGCTCCTGTAAAATCTTTCAAATCCTCCATGTTAGTATCACTTCTCAAAAAGACAGGTATATTGCCCATTCGCTTTCCTAAGACTAATAAAAACCCTTGTTCTAAATCTTTTATAAACTCAGGTAAAAAGGGCATTTTTAAAATTTCAGCTCTTAAAATAACCAATTGATTCAATTCGTATTCATCCCCCTTTTTATCATTTTTTTCGCTATTTCTAATGCGATTACCTTCTTCAAAAATAGCATTTAGAAAGTCCCAATACGTCTGAGATTTACCAGGCATAAGTTGATCCATATGAGCCTTAAAAACCCCAAAAGGCATTACCAATCCTTCTACAACATTATCAGGAAAAACCGCTTTCAATTGTCCTAAATTGGCTGCTTTAGGCCCACAAATTTTTCCCGATTGAGCTGCTCTAACATTCCTAAGATTTAATAATTTAGTTTGACTCAATTTAACCTGATTTTCTTCAACTGCAATTTTATCAGCATTTCGCTCTTTCTTAACAAACAATCCATTTTCTATTGCGGTCATATCTTTCTCTAGTTTCATCGTCACAGTCCCTGAAGGGCTAACTGAATAAAAAATGATTTCTCCAGCCATATTCTTCAACTGGCTCATGTTTTCATCTGAAAGAACAGCATTGGGAATCCCTAAGTTTCGAGCTAATAATTGAACATGTGAAACCAAATTGCCTTCATTTACAGTTGCAATTCCGGCAATGGGTTTTAAATCAGAAGGAGCTTGTTGAAAAATGTATATTTTGTCTGAGGATACTTCTATTTCATCAGATTCATTTTCTACCACAACCAATTCACCTTTGGCATAACCAGGATTTAATCCTCTAATCTGGCCTTGGTTTTTCAAATTAAAAACAGCATTATTTAATCCTGATTGCTTAGCAATCAAATCGTTGAGCTGACCAACACTTTCTCCTAAAGCTAAACCAATAGAAGCTCTAATGCGATCGTCGATAAACCCTTGCGCAAGAGGTTCAAATGGGGCATATAAATCAATCACATTTTTGTAAACCGCTTTAGTCATTCCAACAGCCCACTCTACGGCACTTCTAGAAGCAAATAAATAATCGTTTAATGCAGCTAAAGAAATCGACTCGGAAGTTGATCCTTTTAATCTTGTATCTAATTCCTGCCATTCCCATATCTCTATGGCTCCAGTTGCGGCTATAGCTTTTGCCAAAGAATTAATTTTAACCATTAAATCTTTTAAGGTATTACTAGAAATTTTAGGAACTTCTTTAAAAGCTATTTCTTCTAATTTTATTGATAATTCTAATAAATCTAATCGTTCAGTTGCGGTTAATTTTTGATTAATTGCCAATCTTATTTCCCACATCAAATCAGCAGATTGGCTTAAACGATTTAGGTTATTTTTGGAACTTTTATATATTGATAAATAGTTCAATATACGATTGTGTAATTCTGTTTTAGAATTAAGTTTATCGGCATAAGCCATTAGTTCTTCAACGCTTAGCGTCCTATAAAAAGTTTCTAAATCTGATACCAATTCATTGAATTTACTCAGTTGTTTTTCTGATATTTTAGCTGAATTAGAAGCTATAAAATGCTTCACCTTTAATATATCTTGTTCTTCTGGTTGGCCATGTATTTTTATTCTTAAATTCATAAAAGATGGAATCTCTTCAGAAAGCACTTTTGAGCTACTTCTAATTTGTTGAGCTAAACTGTTGTCCCCTTTATGAGGTATGTCTTTCAAACTTTGTCGAATGAGGTAAAAATTTGTAGCAACTTGATTATCTTGACTTAATAACCAGTGGTAGAATTCAAGGCCCCAAGCCTCTTCATCTTCTATTTGCAATGCCCCACGATAATATTGGGCTTTACGATATATCCATCCATCATCAATAAACTTCAAATAATTATGTAATTGATACTGTTTGATGCGGCTGTTAAGTTGTTTTTCATCCCAAAAACCTGCGAAATCGGTTCCTGTCAATATTTGATTAAAATATAAACCATTGCTTTTCTCTAGTTGAAGAATAGTCGTTTTAATGCGTGCGTGTTGCACTCCGCCTGGTTGTGGACAACGTTCTTGAGGGTTCAAAACACTACCGTCAACACAAAACCACTTTATATCTTGATAAGGGCCTCTTGGATCAGATTTTAATGCTTGAACAGTTTTTTTTAATCCCTCTGAATCAACGGATTGTGCAAAAGATGAAAATCCAATGAATAGAAAATAGAAAAATATATTTTTCAAAAAATTATAAATTTAAAGTAAGTGATATGATTTTAAAGATAAGAATTTAAATACGATACTGATGTAGTCAATTCAAGTAAATTCTAAAATTAGAAATACTATTTCTCAATTTAAAAAAAAGTGTGAATTTGAGTATAAATCCTATTTAGCAGGCATAAATGCGTTTTCAAACCCTAAAAACTTTACAATCAAGGAATACAATATTGTAATAATAACGGTTACAATTAAAAATGATACGAAAGTGATTAGGAAAGCAAGTATGTACTTGAAAAAAACTTTATACCATTTTTCTTGAAATACTTGTGCATAAACTCTAGAAATGATAATAGCTCCCAAAGCAAAATTGATGTAAGAAATAAATGAAACGTGAGATAAATAGGCATATAGAAAAGTAAGTGGAATGCCAACCATGATGGAACTAGATAAGGCATAAGAGTTTACAATTAAATGTTCGGCATAATTTAATTTTTTGGACTTAAACAAAAGTGAAGTTGCAAAAGCATAAAACGGAACCATGCCTAATATAATGAAACTCATGTATTGCTTCATCAATCCCATGGTTTTTTTGGTATTCTCAAGTGATTTGGTATCAACTCCTATAGCCTCATTTAAGGCAATTCCAGTGTCTTCAAAAGTGCCTGCCCAAACTCCAATAATTGCCGAAATAGTAGCCCAAATAAATATAATTCGAAATGGATGTGCGTATTTTATGGTTATGCCATCTAAAAACTCTGAAACAACTTTGCCAGGCCGTAATAACAAAGCCCAAGAGGTAAACAAAAAGCCTTTATCCATATTAAAAATACTATTAAAAGCCCAAGCAATTGAGTCTTTTAAATTATAGCGATAATCAATGTATTTTTGGCCACATTGTGGGCAGTAATTTCCAGTATAAGGACTTGAACAGTTTTTACAATTTTGCATCATCTAAAATAAAAGATTTTAATTTAAAAAAACTAGATTCTCTACAAGTCTATTATTCCTTAATTTTCGAAACCAAAAAATAAACCATTGAAGCATTTATTCTTAAGTCTCTTGCTCCTAATTAGCAGCATTTTTTCTTTCGCACAATTCCAAATTTCAGGTATAATAGAAGATGTAAACCAAAAGGAATTATCTTTTGCTTCTGTGGTTTTATTAAATAAAATCGACAGCTCGGTTGTTAGTTTTGGATTGAGTAATGCTAAAGGCAAGTATTTATTAGATGTAAAAGATTCAGGCAATTACATCATGCAATACACGTATTTAGGCTTTCAGCCTAAATTAATTCCTTTAAAAACCAATTGGAATCAAAAGCAAATCAACTTAGCTACTGTAAATCTAAAAGAAACAGATATTAAATTAAAAACAGTAAAAATTGAGGCTGAGCGAATTCCATTAAAAATGAAGGGTGATACACTTGTTTATGATGCAAAAGCATTTAAAACTGAAGCAGGGGCTGATGTGGAATCACTCATTTCTAAATTACCTGGTATTGAAGTTGACAAGGATGGAAACATTACTGCACAGGGCAAAAAAGTGGACAAGGTTTTGGTAAATGGAAAAGAGTTTTTTGGTTCTGACTTAAAAATGGCCACCAAAAACTTAGATGCTGAAGCAGTTAAAACCATAGAGGTGTTGGATAAAAAATCTAAGACCGCTGAATTTACCGGCATAGATGATGGAAACGATACTAAAACCATCAATTTAACACTAAAAGAAGAATACAATAAAGGTCAATTTGGAAAAATTTATGCAGGATTGGGAACTGAAGACACTTACAAAGGAAAATTGAATTACAATGTATTTAATAAAAAATCACAAGTTAGTTTAATTGCCAATACCAATAACATCAACGAGCAAAATTTCACATTTAGCGAATATGCCGATTTCACTGGATCAAGTGGAAGAAGACAAACGATTAATGGCAATGCAATTTATGGATTGGGTGGAGACCAAGGAATAAAAGACAACATTTCTTCTGGATTAAACATTAACCATGATTTTAATAAAAAGCTTGAAGTAACAGCGAATTACTTGTACATAGCAAGTGATGTTTTAGTTGAAAACGAAACCTTTTCTAGCAATTTTAGCAAGGATAAAGTGTTTAATACTCAAGAAAAAACAAATTCGACAAGTTCGGCCGACCAGCATGCTGTCAATGCAAAAATGGAATGGAAAATTGATTCCTTAACTGAAATCGAATATCAAGGAAATTTCTCTTTAGCTGCAAACGTTCTAAACTCACAAAGTGCTTCTATATTTTTTGATGAAGTTTATCTTTTGAACAGAACGAATAGCAGCACCAATTCTGATGAAGAAAACTGGGGTACAAGCCAGGAAATAAACCTACGTAGAAAATTCAAAAAAACTGGAAGGAGTTTACTTGGAACTTATAATTTTAGTCACAATAAGGCTAATAATTTCGATAAGATAATCAATACTAAGTCTAGAAATGAATTAAATCAAATCCAAGATTTTGAATCCCTTAATCAAAAGAATTCTGCTTCAATGGTCTATACTGAACCGCTTAGCGAAAAATGGTTTGCAAGCCTCAGTTATTCTTATAGTGATGAGTTTGACACGCCTAGTCGAAAATTTTACGATAAGGAGTTTGAATACTTTACGCTGAATCATAATTTGACTGGAACTTTCAATCGTGACATCATCGAAAATAAAACCAGCCTTTCCCTTAAAAAAAGCGTCAGTAAAAAATACAATTTTAATTTTGGCGTTTCTGCTGCTCAAGTTCAAGTTAATACCAATTTAAAAAACAGAGATTTTCAATACTACTACCCTTTTGCTAGTTTACACTATCGTTTAAAAGGCTCTCAAAGTATTCGATTTTCTTATACTACTAGTACAGTGGTACCGAGTCTAAGTCAATTATTGACCATACCAGATAATAGTAATCCAAACTCTTTTTATTCCGGTAATCCCGATTTAAATCCAGAATACAAACACAGTATAAATCTGAATTATTTTCATTTCGACCCTTTGTCTAAATCCTCGATGTGGTTGGGTTTAAGCGCTAGCACATCAAAAGATAAGGTGGTAAACCAAACCATTATTAATCGAGATTTTACGAGAACGATAAAACCTCAAAACACTGATTTTTATCAAGCTATGAACACCTATGGCTCGATTAATCGAAAAATAAAAAAACTCAAAATTGACTATGGTTTTAGAGTAAATTCTACTTATAGCAATTATGATGTTTACTTGAATCAAAACTTATCTCGAGTTAAATCTCAGACTTATACTTTTTCGCTAACTACTGGAAGAACCAACAATGAGAAATGGGATTTAAATGCAGGGGTTGACTACACGATCAACAAGCAAGATTATGAGTTGAATGATGATTTTGATCAAAAATTTAACAATTTTAGTTGGTATGCAAATGGCGAAATTCAATTAAAAAAGAATTTAAGACTAACTTCAGAATATCGAATAAAAAGATACAACAACACTTCATTTGCAGGGCAAAGAACTTTTCACTTCATTGATGCCTCTCTAAAGCAAAGCTTTAAAGATGAAAAGTGGACAATTTCTATAATTGCCAATGATATTTTAAATCAGAATAGAGGAATTAATAGGTCTGGAGATATCAACAGCCTTAGAAGTGAAGAATATAATACCAGAGCAAGGTATTTTATGCTTGGTATAGAAAGAAAATTTGGCAAGCAAAAGGAAAGTAAAAATAGACGGCATTTTATTATAAGATAATCTGTACTAGCTGCTTATATCGATTGTTGACTTATTCTTTAACTTTAGCTTAATTTAGCCCTATAAATAAACAACATGTCTGAAAAACAGTCTATTTCTATTGGCAACCTTTGGAAAGTCCTACTCACACTAACCCTTCTGGTTTATGCTTTAATGGATGCAAAAGCGATACTAATTCCTATTGTATTCAGTGCTTTTTTGACCGTTATCTTAAATCCCATTGTAAGCTTTTTAGAAAAAAGAAAATTCCCAACTTGGCTGGCAATTATAATGACCATTATTTTACTTCTATTATTGATTTCATTGCTTGTATATTTCATCTCTACTCAATCCAAATCTTTATTAAACGACATGCCTGATTTAATGGGCAAGTACAATCAATTTCTCAACAAACTTGAGGAACAAGTTGGTTTGTTGTTTGGAGTTTATGGAAAAGATCAAATTGCTTTGCTTAAAGAAAACTCTACGAGCCTTATTTCTTCAGGCACTGGGTTTTTAACTAATTTCATTAATGCCACTTCTAGTTTATTGAGCTTTTTTACCATCGTGCCAATCTACATTGTGTTTATGCTACTATCTAGAAATAGCATGAGGCAGTTCTTAATTGCATTAGGCAAAAAGAACAACAGAAACTTTTTAAAAATCGGCCGCGAAATCAAAGAAATGATTTTAAGTTATATCGGAGGTTTATTCATCGTTGTGGCTATAATTTCAGCTTTAAATACTATTGGCTTGTTATCCTTGGGTATCAAGCATGCTGTCTTTTTAGGTGTGCTTTCAGGCGCCTTAACCATCATTCCTTACATCGGAATATTGATTGGCGGTGCAGTTCCTGTTTTTGTTGCATTGCTTACCAAAGACTCGCTTTTTTACCCTATAGCGGTTGTTGCCTTAATTGCTCTAGTTCAGTTTCTTGAAGGAAATTTTATAACACCAAAAGTGATTGGTTCTAAAGTTAACATCAGTGCTTTAGCTGCAATTATTGCATTATTAATTGGTGCTAGTATTTGGGGAATTATAGGTATGATACTCGCGATTCCGATGATTGGCATCGTAAAAATAATATTCAGCCATGTTGACTCTTTAAAACCTTATGCCATCTTATTGGCTGAAAAAGTTGAGGAAGAAGATTCTAAGCCTTAATTAAAATTTAGCACAAGGCACTAAAAACCGTCTGCTTTTTCGCTTCTTTCGTGGACTAGCTACTTCATAAATCAGCGATAATTCATGAGCGCCTCCAGTATTTGCTGCAAGTCTAGAGATAGTAACATCATAACTGTATCCGATTCTTAGATTTCGATCTGGCACGCTATAACCCACCAATACGATTACTGCATCATTGTTTTGTATGCCTGGCTCATAACTTTTTAAACCAGGAATTCCACGGTACCAAAAACCAAAAACAAAGGGAGTGTGATTATAATACGCTCCGATATCAAATTGATCGTATAATCCTTGGGCTTTATAATTAATTGCCGTAGTAATGTCTTTAGCAGAAAGTCGCTTTTTTACAGGGCCAGACAATTCAAATTTATAACCCCCTTGAACCGAAAGTTTCATAGGCAAAATGCTTTCTCCTCCATCGGTTAACAAAGATTGATTTGGCTCGTTCATGTGGTTTAGAGATACCCCAAACCAATAATTTTCTCCGTAGAGCAAAATCCCAGAACTTACGTCTGGATAAGCAACCGATTCGTTTCCAAAAGCTTTCTCATCTAAAGTAACAGAATTGTTGCTTTCCAATTGGTCGTTAAATGTCAACCTAGAATAATCGATAGAGCGAATGGCGTAACCTAATTTAAGTCCTGGCATTAAATACAATTTTCTTTGCAATTGAAAACGATAAGCATAAGAAAGAGCTGCCAAATTTGTTTTCAAGCCAAAAGAACCTACATCTTCCCGATTCATAATTAATCCAAAGCCACTATTAATTTCTGAAGCATTGTACTCATAACTCGCGTGATAAGCTTCAAATGCCCCTGGTATATTTGGCCATTGATGGCGATAATTCATGGTAAGGCGATGCTCTATTGTAGAACCTGTAAACCCCGGATTGACATACAAAGGCGCAGCATAAAATTGTGAGAACTGCATGTCCTGAGCGATAGAACTTACACTAACTATAAGGAATAATAAGAAGGCTATTTGTTTTTTCATTCGCTTGCCATTTTTATTAATTCTATGTTTAGTTGTTGAGGCGCTCTCAATTCATCTGTGGTATAGCTTATCGTTTTTTTATACAGTTGAAATCCGTCCAATTGCACTGTCAACTCATACATTACGTTGGGATTTACTAAAAATATAAATCCACCATTATTTTGATTTGAAATATGGATTCCACTCAATGTTCCAGATTCTTTTTCAACCAATTTGATTTCTGCATGCAAAGCAATTTGGTTTTCATCCACTACTTTGCCACGAACGACAGATTGTCTTAAACTTTTTTCTAAATAATCAATTAAGTAAATATCTTGTCCGCCAAATCCATCTTCTTTTTCGCTAGAGTAATAACCTCTTTGCTCATTGGCTGAAATCACAAAATGTATATCATCGGCTGTTGTATTGGTTGGCGAACCTAAATTCATTGGTTTAGTCCATGAGCCATCTTCTAGTAATTCCGATTTAAAAATGTCATACCCACCCATGTTCTTATGCCCTTCTGAACTAAAATACAAACTGCTGCCATTTGGATGCAAAAAAGGAGAATCTTCATTTTTAGCAGTGTTAATTTGAGGGCCTAAATTCTTAGGCCACGACCATTCACCGTTTGGCAACTTATTGGATCTATAAATATCAAATCCACCATAACCCCCTGCCCTATTCGAAGAGAAATACAATACACTCCCATCTATGGCTACAGATGCACTTGCTTCTACCGATTGAAAATCATTAATTCGTTCGCTCATCACGATGGGTTTAGTCCATTTATTATCCTTCTTACTTGATTCGTAAATGTCCCCTGCATAACCATTTTCACTCGCTCTAAACACATATAAAACTTCCCCATTTGGCGAAAGCCCAACACATGCATCATTACCTTCTGTATTTATTTCTCCAGGAATTGCAATGGCATCTTGCCAAGTCCCATCTGCTGATTTATAGGAAACAAAAACATCTTCAAATGGCAATCCGCTTGGACTTAATCCATTGTTTTCGCTAATTCGTTTTGATGTAAATATCAATTGGCTTTCACTTGCATCAATTAATGGGACATATTCATCAGCATTGGTATTGATGGCTGGCCCTAAATTTTCAATGTTAACTTTTTCAGGATTTTGAAGTGCTAATCGTGCATTTGCTAGTTGGCTTTTTAAAAATTCAATGTCTTCTTTAGCATACTTGTAATTAGAAGAATTCCAGTCTTTTTCATAAGCTAAAATGGATTTTACAGCTTCATCGAGCTTTTCTTGATGCAAATAAATTTTAGCCAAATAATAATTCGTTTCTACGCTATAGTCTTGGCTTTTCATAAAGTACTTTTTAGCTTCATCTAATTTTCTCAAATACATGTAGGCATAAGCCATTTTAAAATACAATTCCTTGAAGCTTTCGTCTGCAGATTCTAATTGTATAAAATAAGTTAAGGCTGTATTAAAGTCACCATAAACATAATAGGAATCACCATCTAAAAATATATTCTTCTCAGCTTTCGAGTACTTCTTGGATTGAGCCAATACCACAGGCATAAAAAGTAAGCACAATATGGATATAGTTATAATTTTCTTCATTACCTCAACAATAATAAATCACCTGTTTTCACCACTGTTTTGCCATCGGCAAATTCAGCTTTAATTTTCCAAACATAGGCATCTTGTTTGCACAATTCACCTTTATAATAGCCATCCCAACCAATTCTAATGTCATGACTTATAAATAATAATTCACCCCATTTGTTAAAAATATTGAGTTCGTATTTGATAACACCTGCTACTTTAGCATAAAAAACATCGTTAAGCCCATCAAGTCCAGTCAGTGGATTTACATAACCTCCATTTGAACCATGTGGGTTTGGAGTAAAGGCATTGGGGACTTTTAAAGAGCCTTCTAATTCTGCTAAAACTAGATTTCCCAAACTAAAGGTGTCTGCACAACCATTGATAGATTCAGCAATTAAAATAATTTGAAAAGCACCTTCTTCTTGATAATAGTGTGTCGGGCTAAACTCTGTTGAGCTGTTTCCATCTCCAAAATCCCAAAGGTAGCTATCAGCATCTACTGAAGAATTAAACATCACCAACGGGTCGCTTGGAATAAAAACCTTTTCTTTATTGATAAAAAATCCCGCTCTTGGCGATTTATATACTCGAATGTAATCTTGCTTTACTAATACGGCTTCTTTATTTGGGGCAAAACCTTTTACCCTTAAAGTAACATGATAAACTCCTTCACTCAAATAAGTGTAGGTTGGGTTTTCGGCAGTTGAGAATCCTCTCCCATCGCCAAAATCCCACTCGTAGCGAGCCCCATACAAGGAATTGTTCATAAATGACACTTCTAAAGGTGAGCAACCCGATGCAGAATCAGTAAAATCTGGAACTGGTATAGGAACATCTATCTCAATGGGCTTACTAATGCTATCCCTGCAAAAGGCAGTATAAGCTAAAAGTTGAATGTTGTATTTTCCCCAAGTATTATATAAATGTGCCCCAGGACTTTGGAAAGTGCTTGTGCTAGAATCTCCGAAACTCCACAAATAATTCCAGTTGCCATTGTTAGTGTTATTGGTAACATTAACCGTTGCACTGGGATAAAGTTGAAATGTTGGCGTGGCTGTAAAATCTGGTATTGGTGTAGGCCGAACCAGTACATTTTGGAAGCTTACATCATCACAACCATAAATGGAACGCGCCCTAAGTTGAACGAGATAAATCGAGTCAATTGAGCCAGTATTGGTAAAGGTGTGTGAAGTAATCATACCATTGGCAGTTGCGCCATCTCCAAAATCCCATGTATAGCTTATAGCTCCAAAAGATTGACTTCTAAAGGTATTGTCTAAAGGAGAACAGCCAACAGTGTCCGCAGAAAAATCAGAAATCACTTGAGGTTTTACGGTTATTGTACGATTTAATGTATCTGAACAACCCTTGTTTGTGACTACTATTAGTTTCGAGTTGTAATTGATGGGCGCTAAAGACAAAGTGTTGGTATAGGTATGATTGATTATTGGCCCGCAATTTTGATTGACATTTCCATCACCAAAAATCCAAGAACAAATATCCTGACCTTGAGATGCATTGCTAAAAACAACTGGTAAAGGTTGACATCCATTATTCACATCAACCGAATAATCAGCAATGGGTTTTGGAAATACAGTGATGTTTTTCTGCATGCTATCTTGGCAACCAAAAGCACTTGTTACAACCAATTTAGTGTTGTAAACAGAGTCAGCTAGACCTAAATTAAAAAATACATGTTTGGCTTGAACAGCTTGAGAACTTCCTCCGTCTCCAAAAGTCCAATCGTAATTCTGAACGCCAAAAGATTGATTCTGAAAAGTAACATTTAAAGGATGACAACCTGAATCGATAGAAGTGAATCCCGCTTGGATATCAGGATTTACAATAATTGTTTTAGTAGTGGTATCTCTGCAACCACGATCGGTAAAAACAAACAATTTTGTACTATAATTCACTGGCTGAGAAGACTGAGTATTGGTATATGTTTTTACCAAATTGCTAAAACAGGTATCATTAATAACCCCATCGCCAAAAGTCCAACGACATGAATCGGCTATACTTGAAGCATTTGTGATATTAATCGGCAAAGGATGGCAACCTCGATTAGTGTCTAAAGCAAAACTTGCTATTGGTTTTGGATAAACTGTAATGTTTTGTGCAAGGCTATCCTTACATCCATAGGCATTATTAACCACCAATTTAGCTTCAAAAGTTGAGTCAATGAGTCTAAGGTTATTATACACATGGTTTGGATTTACTGCAGCTGAACTAGCTCCATCTCCAAACTTCCAATTATACGTTTGTACACCAGTTGATTGATTTTGGAAATTCACTCGATACGGATGACAACCAGCAGTATCTGAGCTAAAGTCAGCCTGAATTTTTGGATTTACTGTTACAATTTGATTTGCCGTGTCTCTACATCCATGATTAGTAAAAACCACTAAGCGAGTATTATAAGCCACCGGAACAGAAGCTTGTGTATTTTGGTAAAGCTTTGTTTTATTGATAAAGCAAGTATCACTAATAACCCCATCACCAAAAGTCCAACGACATGAATCGGCTATACTTGAAGCATTTGTGATATTAATCGGCAAAGGATGGCAACCTCTATTAGTGTCTAAAGTAAAGCTTGCTATTGGTTTTGGATAAACTGTAATGTTTTGTGTCAAACTATCAGTGCAATTGTATTGCGATATAACTTTCAGCTTCACCGCAAAGCTTGTATCTCTGAGTACAGGATTTGTAAACAAATGACTTGGACTTGTATTAAAACTATTTCCACCATCGCCAAAAGTCCAATTATAATTTTGCCCTCCAATGGATTGGTTTTGAAAGCTCACTGGGTAAGGACTACAACCTGCAGTATCTGAATTAAAGTCTGCAATAACTTGTGGATTGACAATAATGTTTTTACTTAAAGTATCTCTACATCCATGATTGGTCAACACAATTAATCGAGATTGATAAGTCAGTGGAAAAAACGAAGTCGTATTGGTAAAGGTGTGTTGCAAGCTTGCTGCACAGGTATTCCAATTTGACCCGTCGCCGTATTTCCATATACAAGAGTCTGCATTGATCGAATTATTACTGATAGAAATTGGTAAAGGATGGCAGCCAATGGAATCGGAAAGTGTATAATCGGCTATTGGTTTTGGATAGACCAAAATATTACGTTGAGCGCTATCTACACAACCTTGAGGCGAAGTTATGATGAGTTTTGAAAGGTAGTTTTGATTGTTGTTGCTAGTATTGTTGTAGGTGTGATTGCTGTTTAAACTTCCAGTTTGAGCACCATCACCAAACTTCCACAAAATGGAACTCCCTCCTAGCGACTGATTAATAAAACTGACTTTTAACGGACTACATCCAACAAAATCAGAAAGATATGCCGCTTTAACAAAAGGATGCACTTGCACTACTCTCGTGCTTGTATCTCTACAACCTTTGTCTGTTGTTGTGATTAATTCGATGCTGTTAAAATCTGTAACAGAAGTTGTATTGCTATAGGTTTTAGTAAAAATAGCATTTGCTGTTGTGTCAGAACTTCCATCGCCATAAGTCCAAAAAAAGTGATTGGCTCCAGTTGAATTATTCGTCACTACTATGGGTAAAGGCTGACAACCCTTGTTTGTGTCTAAACTAAAATCTGAAGTTGGCGAAGGATATACTAAAACATTTCCATAGGTCGTATCTCGGCAACCAAAACTATTTCTAGCCACCAAACGAACGCTAAGGTTTAAATCATTGGTTGTATTGTTCACATAAGTATGATTTGGTGATGCTCCTGTACCGGTATTTCCATCACCAAAATCCCATTGATAGTCAACCGCTCCTACTACAGAAGGGAAATTAACTCGCAAAGGACTGCATCCTGAATCCGGATTAATTTGAAAAGTAAATATGGGTTCGGGGTAAATCGTAACTGTTCTTGTAGTTGTGTCTCTACATCCATTATTCGAAATTACTATAAGCTGAACTTGATAATTTGATATAAACAGGGTTTTATTCTGAAAAACATGTGTAGGATTTGTGTCATTTACTATGGCGGTTCCATCTCCAAAATTCCATCTAAAACTCAAACTATCCCCTTGTGTTGTATTGGTAAAGTTTACAGTAACAGGGCCACAATTAGCAACAGCATCAGAAGTAAAACTAGGAATTGGAACAGGATAAACAGAGATGGTGTCATAGGTTGTATCTGCGCAGCCAAAAGTTGTAGCTGCTATCATTTGCACAATAAAACTCGTGTCTTTATTGCTGGCGTTAGTAAACGTGTGAAAAGTGTCTCTAGCATTTACTAAAGCTGACCCATCACCAAAATTCCAAGTAAAACTAGTAGCATTTACCGAAGATTGATTAGTGAAATTAACGGTTAAACGAGAACAACCTGATTCTTTATCAACCGAAAAAGCAGCTGTAGGATTATTCTCCACTTTCACATTAAGTGTGTCAGTATCTTGACAGTATCCATTATCTACAATTTGAACTACCGTATAATCACCAAAAGAGGTGTATAAATGACTTGGGTTTTGTAAAGAACTGCTATCTCCATCACCAAAATACCATTTATATGTTGTTATAGGGTCAGTTGTAGAAACTGATAAGTCTTGAAATTGAGCCAATTGATTTAAACAAACGGAAGAAACTGAAAAGTCCGCAGTTGGAATTTCGCGTATCCTAACAGTTTTAGAAATAGAATCTAGGCAGCCTTGTTTATTTCGTGTTAGTAATTTAACGGTATAAGAGCCTGCACTACCGTAAAACTGAGCAGGCGGATTTTCTCCCAAATAATCGTTTCCATTTCCAAAAGTCCATTTCCAATATACTATTGTTCCAGTGCTTGTATTAGTAAAAGAAACAGTTGCACTATCGCATTGATTGTTTGGCGTAAAGTTAAAATTAGCGACGGGGCTTGGGTTAACATAAATATCAACACTTGTTGTGTCAACACAGCTACTTGCTCCAGCAACTCCAACCGCTAATTGTATCGTGTAATCTCCATGTTGATTAAAGGTAACGGTTTTGTTACTCCCGTTGCGTTGAACAAAGCCTGCTCCTTGACCATAATCCCAATAATAACGATTGGCACCGCCAATGGAATTATTTGTAAAAGTAATGGATTGGCCTTCGCATATAGTGTCTTTTGATGCACCTAGAACAGCTGTTGGTGGGTTGGTAATTTCAATATTTATCACCGAAGTGTCTTTACCACAAAAACTACTATCAATTAACATCACTGAATAAATCCCAACTCCTGGATAAGCCATTGGTGGAGGGTTTATAATCGGCGGATTCCAAGGGCGCCAGTTGATTATGGAATCATGACCTAAGCCCCAATAATCTCCAAAATTCCAATACTCATATCGCTGCGATTGATTTCCTTCGGGAAAGCAATTACGAATGGTATTGTTGGTGTATTGTACAACAGTATCAGGATAACATAACAAATCGGATGAAGGAGTAATTCTAGCTTCGTCTAAATCCCAAACCCGCAAAGGAAAAAATGAAGCTGTGGATGAACCACAATAATTCGTTGCTGTTAAACGAACTTCCAAATTACAACTTTGAACACCAACACCTGGCATGTAAGTATGTGTTACAATTGTGTTCTGATTGGTGTAATCATAAGTTTCAGTAGGGCTACCATCTCCAAAATCCCATGTAAAGGTTGTCGTTTGCGAAATTTGTGTACTTGAGTTGATAAACCGAAATTGTATTGGAGTACATCCAAAATTATCGTCTCCTGCTGGTAATTGTATCGAAGCCAAAGGATTTCGTTCTAAAACCACTACTCCATTTACTACACAACCATCTGCGGTGTTGGTAATTACTAGATTAAATGTATCAGTGGTGGCGGCGTAGGTGTGTTGCTCAATTGCCGGAGGAACTAAACTTGGTCCGCTAGCATTCAAAGTGCCATCTCCCCAATCTATGGTATAAGGTCCTATGGTTTGATCCGTTTGAATAAATACAGTAAAACCACCTGGAGTGCAACTGACAAAATACGGGTTACTACTCATAACTCCATTACCATCAGCCACTTGAAAGCATTGACTATAAACAGTATTACAGCCAATTAATAGTATAAAAAAACTAAATATTTTTCTAAGCATAGATTTTTAAAGGTACGAGTATGTACGTATAGATGTTGCCTTTGTTCCTAAAATAAGCCGAAGCATCACTTTTCTTAGCTTAATGGCTTTTCTTTGTCGATATCCTTAAGCAAAAGCTCACGAATGTATTTTACTGGAGCACTGCCATAACTTAAAAAATCTTCGTGAAATTTCTTCAAGTCAAATTGATCACCAAGTAAAGCTTTCACTTCTTCTCTTAAAGCTCTAATTTCATAATAACCAGTAAAATAACTACACAGCTGCACTTGCGATAGTCGAGCTCTTCTCCATTTTCCTGTCGCTTCTGACTTTTCTTGAAAAGCTTGATTCATTAATAAATCCATGGCTGCTTCTTCAGATAAATTATTGACGTGAATACCATAATCTAATAAAGTATTGCAAACTGTTCTTAAATTCCATTTATAATACATCAAATCCAATTCGGGTTCACCTTTGCCATATCCATTTTCCAACATCATCAACTCAGTATAAACAGCCCAACCTTCTACCATAGCTCCATTGCCAAAAATACTTTTGATGATGCTTGGCGATTGATTACTATAATCCAATTGGGTATAATGTCCTGGAACAGCCTCGTGAATATTTAAAATTTGCAACGTATAATGGTTGTATTCTCGCAAATAACTTTCAGCCTCTTCTTCTGTGTAAGCATCTAAAGGAGTTACATTATAATAGGTATTTGCATTTTTATCATAAGGACCAGGGGCTGAAATAGAAGCTCCTGCAAATCCGCGCATATATTCAGGTGTTTCTCGAACAACTAAAGGTTTATTAGGATCTAAAGTAATCAAGTTATTATCCTGAACAAATCGCTCTAGTTCAGGAATTTGACGACGAATAGAAACGATAAAAGAATCGCGATGTACATGATTTTGTGATACCGCCTCAATCGTTTTACGAATTAGTGTTAAACTATCCTTTGGCTCATTTTCATTGGGGTAATACTTAGACCATAATTTTTGAGAAACAGCATACATTTTTTCATGTAAGATTTGTTTTTCTTTTAATGCAAACCGATAAATCTCAGCGGCTTCAAATCCGGCTTGTAAGTCATGTTTAAATTTTTTAGCATATAATTCACTACCTATCCTAAAGCTTTTTGCATCTTTTTCTAAATTTGGTTGAACTTCATTAGTCAAAAAGCTAACAAAATCTGAAATGCTTACTAAACTATTATTAACTCTTTGCTCAATTAATGATTTCATAGAATCATTAAGCGTAGAAACTATCAAAGAATCCATGATGGTTTTTTCAAAAACACCCATAGAGCCTTTTAATTGTTGGATTGCTAAAGCAGTGTGAACTTGCGTTGGTTTCTCTAAATTCGATTTTGCTGTTTGATAATAATCGCTAATATTTTCCATTTTCTCATATATAGCTAGCAACCTATCATTCAATGCCTTCTCTTTATAATTGATAATTTGATAAAATGCGCCACCTAAATTATAAGATGATGGATTCCAAGTATCAGATTTAAACTCAGTGATGTAAAATAAGTTTGATTGTATTTTATCTTTTAAAATATGATAATCTATTTGGTTGTTTTCATTTAAGTCATCCAAATTAAAGGTGTCTAAACTCAGTTGCACATTTTTCCAGAAATTAACTTCTGCTTCTTTTCTTGTCTGATCAGGTATTGGTAATTGGTTATCGTAATCATGAAAACCCTCGTATGATGCCCATACAGGATTTTCTTTCCATAAGTCTAATACAAATTGATTTTTATAATTATCAAACTTTTCGTCGGCTGTTAGCTCTTTGGTTTCAATTGTTTTTTGATTGCAAGCAAATAGAATTACTGCGCTTAAAAAGAATAAACTTTTTTTCATGTTTTTTGAATTTTGACCAAAGGTAATGGATTCCATTTCAAATTGTTTAAGTTTGATTCCCTAAAATTAAAATGAGATGATACAAAAAACAATACTACTCTCTATGGCCGCAGCTTTGGTCGCTTGTGGAGGCACAGAAAAAAAAGAAGAAAAAACAGCCGAAACTCGAAAAGAAATAACAGTAAAAGCATACCCAGATGTTCGAAAAGATTCGGTTGTTGACGACTATTTTGGAACTAAAATTTCCGATCCTTATCGATGGTTGGAAAATGATACCTCTGCTGAAACAGAAGCATGGGTTAAAGCAGAAAATGAAGTAACCTTTGATTATTTAGCTCAAATCCCTTATCGAAAAGACATCGCAAAACGATTAACCGAATTATGGGATTATGAAAAAGTAGGTACTCCTTTCAAACATGGCGATTATTATTTCATGTATAAAAATGATGGCATTCAAAACCAAAGTGTTTTGTATTATCAACAAGGATTAGATGGCGAACAATCAGTATTGCTAGATCCGAACACACTTTCGGAAGATGGAACTGCTTCTATAAATGGAATGGGATTTTCTAAAGATGGCAAAATGATGGCTTATGGAATTTCAAGAGCAGGTTCTGATTGGGTAGAAATAAATGTGTTAGACTTGGCTACTAAAGAAAAACTAAGCGATGTAATTAACTATGTTAAGTTTAGCGGAATAAGCTGGCGAGGAAATGGCTTTTATTACAGTGCTTATGAGCCACCAAAAGAAGGTTCAGACTATTCTGGAAAAAATGAGTTTCACACGGTTTATTATCATACTATCGGGACAAAACAAAGCGATGATAAGTTAGTCTATAGAGATGATAAAAACCCACAGCGAAATGCAGGAGCCGGAGTAACTGAAGATGAAAACTTTTTAATTATAACTACTTCGGAGTCAACCAATGGAAATTCATTGGCTTTACAAGATGTAAAAAAAGGAGGTCCTCTAGTAAAACTTGTCGAAAACTACGAAACCGACAACTACATTATAGACCACCTTGGTGAAGGTAAATTCTTGGTTTTTACCAATTATAATGCCCCCAACAATGCCATTATGATGGTTGATATCAACAAGCCTAAGCAAGAACAATGGACTGCTTTTATTCCTGAAAAAGAATACGTATTAAGTGGTGCAAGCATCATTGGTGATAAAATTATTGCCACCTACATGAAGAATGTTCAAAGTAAAATTGAGGTTTATGATTTAGCAGGAAAATATCTATACGACATTGAATTGCCAGGCATTGGCATTGCAAGCTTAAATGGAGATAAGGACGAAAACACAGCCTTTTATTCCTTTACTTCATATACCATACCTACCACCATTTATAAATACGATGTTGCGAACAATACTTCTGAAGTGTATTTCAAACCTGAAACAAAATTCAATAGCGATGAATATGAAACTAAGCAAGTATTTGTAACGAGTAAGGATGGCGAACAAGTTCCAATGTTTATAACCCACAAAAAAGGTTTACAACTAGATGGTACAAACCCTACTTTCTTATATGGTTATGGTGGTTTCAACATCAGTATTACACCACGTTTTTCAGTTGTCAATACTGTTTTTCTAGAACAAGGTGGAATTTACGCCGTTGTTAATTTACGTGGCGGTAGCGAATTTGGTGAAGATTGGCATAAAGCAGGATGGAGAATGAACAAGCAAAATGTGTTTAATGACTTTATTGCTGCGGCTGAATATATGATTGCAAATAAATATACTAGCTCCGAAAAATTAGCTATACACGGCCGATCTAATGGCGGTTTATTGGCTGGTGCTGTTATGACTCAACGCCCTGACTTAATGAAAGTTTCTATACCTGGAGTAGGTGTATTAGACATGCTTCGCTATCATAAATTTACCATTGGATGGGCCTGGGCTGGAGAATATGGCGACAGCGAAGAAAGTGAAGAGAGTTTTAAGAATTTGCTATCCTATTCCCCACTTCACAATGTGAAAGAAGGTGTAGAATATCCTGCAACTATGGTTGTAACTGCCGATCATGACGACCGAGTGGTGCCAGCACATTCCTTTAAGTTTATTTCTGAGTTGCAAGCAAAACACACAGGCGACAACCCTGTATTGATTCGAGTTGATGTAAACGCAGGCCACGGAGCTGGCAAACCAACCGAAAAAGTAATTGAAGAATGGGCCGATGTTTGGAGTTTCGTATTGTGGAACACCAAAGCTGAAGTTTCTTTTGAGAAAGAGGTTGAATAAAATTCAAATAATGAAATTTTAAAAGGTCTGTCGAAAATTCGACAGACCTTTTTTTGTAGTCAAAATCATCTATTAAAGATAAATATCTAACTAACAATTAAATCAATAAAACACGCATCATTTATATTTGCTGACTCAGCATCTCACATCTAAAAAAATAGTTGATTCCACTTGTGTTTACCAATACTATATCTAGTAAATATTTCCTATTTTTAGCCTAATTAGTATTTTTTATTTTGTTGGATTAGAAAAATTCACACAATCGATTAAACCTATTAAAATGGAATTTATAGACTATTATAAAATACTTGAAATCAATAAAAACTCAACTGAAAGTGAGATAAAAAAAGCTTATCGAAAATTAGCCCGCAAATACCATCCAGATTTAAACCCAGGTGATTTAGAAGCAGAGAAAAAATTTAAAAAAATAAACGAAGCCAATGAAGTATTAAGCAATGCTGAAAATCGCAAGAAATACGATAAATATGGAAAAGATTGGAAACATGCAGAGCAATTTGAAAAAGCAAAACAGCAACAAAAATCCCAACGTTCATATCAAAGACAAACTTCGGGCGATTTTTCGAACAATGATTATTCCGACTTTTTCGAATCTATGTTTGGAGGAAGCGGCAGAAGAAGCAGCAATGTAGGGTTTAGGGGGCAAGATTATAATGCGGAATTACAACTCGACATTAAAGATGTGTATAAAACACACAAGCGCACTTTAACTATCAACAATAAAAACATTCGACTTACCATTCCTGCTGGAGTTAAAAACGGTCAGGTTATAAAAATTAAAGGGCAAGGCGGTGAAGGAATAAACAATGGGCCAAACGGCGATTTATTTATTCAATTTACTATTGAAAATAATACAAAATTTAAGCGAGACAACGACAACTTGCTAAGTACTGTCGATATCGACTTATATACTGCCTTGTTGGGTGGAGAAATTTCAATTGATACTTTTGACGGTAAAGTGAAATTGAAAGTAAAACCCGAAACTCAGAATGGTACGAAAGTAAAATTAAAAGGTAAAGGCTTTCCAATCTATAAAAAAGAAGGCGAATTTGGAGATTTATACATCACGTATAATGTGCAGCTTCCAACAAAACTGACAGCCGAAGAGAAGAAATTATTTAATCAATTAACTAATTTAAGATGAACCTAGAAAATTACATTCCACTCAATCAATTGTGTTTAAGTTACAAAGTTGAAATGTCATTTTTTACCCGATTAAATGAATATGATTTAATTGAAATTATTAGCATAGAAAAATCTCAATTTATTCATAAGGATAAAGCTAGGGATATCGAAAAGATTATTCGAATGCATCAAGAGCTTGAAATTAATTTTGAAGGGATTGAAACAATCTTTAATTTATTGGAAAAAATAAATACATTGCAAGAAGAATTAGTAGCTACAAAAAACAAACTTAAAATGTATGAGGATTAAGCTTTGGGATTTAAGTTGAAGACAATCTTGATTAGAACCTAGAAGTTTAATCATGAATTCCAAGCTCAAAAAACTAACTTTAGCTTTATAATTTAAACCTAATCAAAAACCATATTGTTATGACAAGGAATTACATTTAAAATTATTCACATAACACTTTAATACACTAACAATTACAAATAATATAATTTCAATTTTAGGCTAAAAAGGAATACGTAAAAAACAATTATTTTTTTTTCAAAAAAGTCTTGTTAAATTACATAGAATGCTATTTTTGGTAGCTCTAATTTTGAATACTTATAAATGAAGAATACATACTTCGATTTAATTGACCAGACCTATTACTTTCCACAAGAAGGTTTTGACTTAAAGAATGATACCTTAACTTTTCACGGTATATCTTTAAAACATTTAATCGATAAATACGGAACTCCTTTTAGATTTATTTATTTGCCTAAAATAGGTGATCAAATTAAAAAAGCGAAGAATTTATTTAACAGAGCAATTAAAAAACACGGCTATAAAGGCCAATATCATTATTGCTATTGTACCAAGTGTAATCACTTTTCGCATGTTGTTTCAGAAGCCATGAAGCACAATGTCAATTTAGAAACTTCTTCTTCTTTTGATATAGATTTAATTCTCAATTTATTGAAAGAGGGTAAAATTGATAAGCAAATAACCATCGTTAACAATGGCTACAAAACTGAAGAATACCTCAATAAAATTGTGAAATTGGTTGAAATGGGTTTTGACAATGTTATTTTAGTCTTGGATAGCATGACTGAACTCGACCGTGTTGAAAAACTAAAATGCAGCAAAAAGATTAAAATCGGATTGCGAATGGCCATCAATGAAGAACCTCAATCTTCTTATTATACTTCTCGTTTGGGAATTCGGAACAACGAAATGATTCCGTTTTTTGAAGAAAAAGTAAAAAGTAGCGAAGTAGTAGAACTTAAAATGCTTCACTTTTTTGTTGATTCGGGCATAAAAGATACCATGTATTATTGGGGAGAGTTTAGAAGGGCATTGAAATTATATGCTGAAATGAAGAAAAAATCCAAAACTTTAGATTCATTTAATATTGGTGGTGGTTTACCTATTCGAAATAATTTAGGTTTTGATTACGATTATGATTACATGATAAATGAAATCGTAAAAAACATCAAAGAAGCCTGTGTTGCTGAAAAAATTCAAGAACCAGATATTTACACAGAATTTGGAAAATACACCGTTGGAGAAAGTGGCGCTATTATTTTTCAAGTTTTAGAACACAAGCAACAAAACGATACAGAGAGTTGGTATATCATAGACAATAGCTTAATGAACACGATTCCTGATGCATGGAGCATTCACGAAAAATTTATTATGCTGCCCATAAATAAATGGGGAAATGAATACACTAGAGCGGCCATTGGAGGAATTTCATGTGATCATTCTGATTATTATAATTCAGAGGATTTAAACCAAGAAGTCTTATTACCTAAGCACGATGTAAATGACAAAGAGCCTCTGTATTTGGGTTTTTTCCACACAGGGGCTTATCAAGATGCCATTAGTGGATACGGAGGTATAAAGCATTGCTTAATTCCATCTCCTAAACACATTATCATTGATCGTGATGAACAAGGAAATATTGTAGATTATGTTTATCGCAATGAGCAGTCGGTAGAAGAAATGTTTAAATTATTAGGATATAAAAAATGAATTACGCTGGAATAGAAGACCAATACGCCGATAAAGAAAAAGCGAAAATTTGGTTACAATCCATTCCCTATGATGGAACTAGCTCTTGGGGAAAAGGAGCTGACAAAGGGTTTGATGCATTTATGGATGCCTCTGCTAACATGGAGATTTATGATATAGAAACCAATTCTGAAGTATATAAACAAGGTGTTTATATCGTTGAGCCAATACTTGAAGACAAATCGCCAGAAGCAGTTTTTAAAGCTGTTTATAAAAGTACTAGCGAGCTTTTAAAGTCTGGAAAGTTTTTAACTTTCTTTGGTGGCGAACATGCCATAAGCATAGGAGTAATTAAAGCCTATTATGAAAAATACCCAAATCTTTCTGTCTTGCAGTTAGATGCTCATGCAGATTTGAGAAAATCCTATGAAGGAACACCATACAATCATGCTTGCGCATTACACGATGCAAGTCAAAACACCAATTTAGTGCAAGTTGGTATTAGAAGCATGGATGTATCTGAACTTCCCTATCTAAACCGCAGTAAATGCTTTTTAGCAGAAGAAATGTATGGCCATACGGATTGGATGCAAAAATCCATTGATTTGTTAGGAGAAGATGTTTATCTTACCATAGATTTAGATGCTTTTGATCCTGCCATTATGCCCTGCACTGGCACTCCAGAACCTGGTGGCATGTTTTGGAATCCAACCATCAAGTATTTAAGAATGTTATTTGAACAAAAAAACGTTGTTGGTTTTGACATCGTGGAACTTGCACCAGAGCCTGGGCAAAAAGCTTCACAATTTTTAGCTGCAAAGTTGTATTATAAATTATTGACCTATAAATTTGAACTCCATGGAAAATAGAGGAAATATCTCCACATTCATATTAGAACATTTTAAACATTTTAATGCTGCTGCTTTAATTGATGCAGCAAAGGGCTATGAAAAGCACCTGAATGAAGGTAAAAAAATGTTAGTTTCTTTAGCTGGAGCTATGAGTACTGCTGAATTAGGAAAATCTTTTGCCGAAATGATTCGAAAAGATAAAGTTCAAATTATTTCTTGTACTGGTGCAAACTTAGAAGAAGATTTGATGAACTTGGTAGCTCATTCACATTATAAAAGAGTACCCCATTATCGCGATTTAACCGCACAAGATGAATGGGAATTGCTAGAGCAAGGCCTCAATCGAGTTACCGACACCTGCATTCCGGAAGAAGAAGCCTTCAGAAGACTTCAAAAACATGTTTTTAAAATTTGGAAAGATGCCGAAGAAAAAGGCGAGCGCTTTTTTCCTCATGAATTTTTATACAAATTGTTGCTTTCGGGAGTTTTAGAGCAGTACTATGAAATAGACCCAAAAAACTCATGGATGTTAGCTGCAGCTAAAAAGAATTTGCCAATGGTTGTTCCTGGATGGGAAGATTCTACTTTAGGAAATATATTTGCATCTTATTGTTTGAAAGGAGAATTGAAACCTTCTACCATGAAATCAGGTATAGAATACATGACTTTTTTAGCAGATTGGTACACCAAAGAAGCAGGAACTGAAGGAATCGGTTTTTTCCAAATCGGTGGTGGAATTGCGGGAGATTTCCCGATTTGTGTTGTTCCAATGTTATATCAAGACATGGAAAGAACTGACACTCCATTTTGGAGTTATTTCTGTCAAATTTCTGATTCTACAACGAGTTATGGTTCTTATTCGGGAGCCGTGCCCAATGAAAAGATCACTTGGGGAAAGTTGGGAATTGACACCCCTAAATTTATTGTAGAATCTGATGCAACCATAGTTGCACCACTTATATTCGCATATTTATTAAATTGGTAATTAAAAGCATAAAAAAAACTATGGAATCTACTAACAAACCTAGATTAGTAACTTCATTCGAAAAGATTGACAAGTCTGTTCAAGAACAAATTAAATTAGAATACCCAGAAGGTTTCTCTCAACATTTAATCAGTTTTATGAATAAAGACGGCGAAAAAATTAGTGCCTTACGTTTTGAAACAGATGAAAAAATCTACCTCATTAAAATGTCTAAAATGGATGCAATCCAATTAATTGAAGATGATGATGATTATGATGACGATGGCAACCTAACTGACGAAGCAAGAGAAGAATATGGAGATGAAAGTGAAGTAGATAGCGATAGTTTTGAAGATGATTTTGACGAGGTTTAAATCACTCATAATCTCGTTTATTTTACTTTTGAGCATAAAAGCATCTGCACAAGATGTCTATCCTCTTCACCCTAGTATTGGCGACACACTACATGCTATCGATAAATTAGATTATTCGCTTTTTCCAGATATTTCAAATTCTGATTTTCAATTTGGAACCATAAGTTTTGAGAATGATACTTTTTACTTAAATGCCAATTATATTAATCAGTTTCAGAAATTTGCATTAAGCAAAGAATCAATTATAGAAGCCCAACAAAACATTGAGAAAGTAAATGCTTATTATCGCTTAAAAGCTAAAGAAGATTTAGAATCTACACAAAAAGCTGAAAATTACTATGGGGATAAACCTAGTGGCAAAACCCCAGTTTTTCTAAATGAAGCGATGAATGATCAAATCAAAAAAGAAGCCCGAATGTTTTTAAGAATTCAGGAAGATGCCCAACGACTTCGAGATCATCAAAACGGGATACGTCCAAATGAAATAAGAATTCAATTTAAATAGAGTTTTCTTTTGATAAGAATCAATCGAAAAAGGGCAAACACATCAATTTATAGTTCTAAATTCATAACACCCTTATCACTTGCTTTGGTTAATTTTGCAAGCTAATTTGCACGCAATATATGACTTTACCTCTTGTTATTCTGAAACCTAAAAGAGATGCTTCTATTCAACGAAAACACCCTTGGGTTTTTTCAGGAGCTATTCATAAGATAATATTAACAGAGGATGAAGCCAATCTACCCGAAGAAGGGGATTTAGTTCAAGTGTTAAATGCCAAAGAACAATTTTTAGGAATAGGTCATTGGGGTGAAAGTAGCATAGCAGTTAGGCTATTGAGCTTTGAAGAAACAACTATAAATAAAGCATTTTTTATAGAAAAATTTCAAAGCGCATTAAACTTAAGAAAGAGCTTAAACCTTTATAAGCAAGACAAAACTTCTTGCTATCGTTTAGTACATGCAGAAGGAGATTCTTTACCTGGTTTAATAATTGACATCTATAATGATGTTGCCGTCGTTCAGGCTCATTCTAGAGGAATGGCTATGGCCTTTGATGCAATCGCTGAAGCCTTAAAACAGGTTCTAAATAAAGAAATAAATGCCATATATTCTAAAAGCGAACAAACCCTACCAAAGCAATACTCTAGCGAGTTTCCAGATTCATACCTATGGAGATCAGATAAACAAATAGCTCAAAAAACTACTGTTAAAGAAAATAATCTGTTGTTTGAAATAGATTGGATAGAAGGGCAAAAAACAGGCTTTTTTATCGACCAACGAGAAAATAGATTTGCCTTACAAAAATATGTAGAAGGCAAATCAGTCCTAAATACCTTTTGCTACTCTGGAGGATTTAGTGTGTATGCTTTAGGAGCAAATGCAAAATCAGTTGACTCTGTTGATAGTTCGGCCAAAGCTATTGAATTGTGCAATCGAAACGTAGAGCTCAATTTTCCGAAAGTAAAAAATCATCGTGCTATAGCTCAAGATACTTTTTCATTTTTAAACGAAAGTGAAGAAAAATACGACGTCATTCTTTTAGATCCTCCTGCTTATGCTAAATCCAAAAGTGCAAAACACAATGCCATCCAAGGTTATAGGAGGTTAAATGAGAAAGCTTTAAGAATGATAAATTCTGGAGGAATCCTTTTCACTTTTTCTTGCAGTCAAATCATACATCGTAAACTATTTGAAGATACTATTACTGCCGCAGCAATAGACGCAGGTCGTTCTGTTAGGATATTAGAACATCTATCGCAACCAGCAGATCACCCTGTAAATATTTTCCATCCCGAGGGCGAATACCTTAAAGGCTTAGTACTTTTTGTAGAATGAGCTTTACACTTAGTTATAAAAATATTTGGCGGGTTTCTTTTCCCATTATTTTAAGTGGTGTAGCCCAAAATTTAGTCAATGTTACCGACACAGCTTTTTTAGGTCGTGTTGGCATTATTGAAATTGGCGCAGCAGGAAATGCAGGTATTTTTTACTTTGTATTGATGATGCTTGGAATGGGCTTTACCATTGGTTGTCAAATTATTATCGGTAGAAGAAATGGAGAAAAAAATTACTTAGAAATTGGAAAAATATTCTCCAATGGTTTGTTCTTTATGCTGGGTTTAAGCCTTATTATGTTATTAATTCTCAAGTTTTTTTCTCCCATCTTGTTAGAAACTTTAACTGCTTCACCACTTATTTTAGACGCTGCTAATAAATATTTAGGCATAAGGGCTTGGGGTATTCCCTTTGCTTACCTCAATTTTTTATTCATTGCTTTTTTTACTGGAATTACACAAACAAAAGTTCTGATTCGAGCTACTTTTTTTCAAGCCATCGTTAATGTAATCTTAGATTATCTTTTAATTTTCGGACATTATGGTTTCCCAAAAATGGGCATCGAAGGAGCTGCATTGGCTTCATTCATTTCAGAGATTATTGCCTTTTTGTTTTTTATAATATATACCTTACGCAAGGTCGATTTAAAGAAATACAACTTACTGCTCAATTTTGATTTTAATCCCAAGTTATTACAAAAAATGCTCAAAGTTGGCGCACCTATTATGGGACAAAACTTTTTAGCTTTGTCAACATGGCTCTGTTTCTTTATGATAATTGAACAAATTGGAGAACGTGAATTAGCCATATCGCACATTATTAGAAGTATTTATATGGTTTTAATGATTCCACTTTTTGGATTTAGCACCGCCACAAGCACCTTGGTTTCAAATATCATAGGTGAAGGAAAAGCTGATGAAGTTATTCAACTAATCAAAAAAGTAGCCCTACTTTGTTTGGCTTGCACAGCTATTTTAATGCCTTTAAATATTCTATTTCCTAGCCATATTATATCCATATACACCGATGATATAAGCCTTATTAATGATGCTATTCCAGTACTCTACATCATAACTGGTGCAATGTTATTATTTAGTGTTGCTTTTATTTCTTTTTCAGCAGTTACAGGAACAGGCAAAACACAAAAAACTTTAGCTATAGAAATTACCTCCATTTGTGTTTACTTATCAGGAGCCTATGTTTTGGGAGTTTACTTAGAATTGCCTTTGTATTTGGTATGGTGTTCTGAGTTTGTTTATTTTGCTTTTATGGGTGGGCTATCTATCGCATATTTAAAATATGGAAACTGGAAAAATTCAACAATATAAATGATGAAAAAAGAATTGAGAATCGTATTTATGGGCACACCTGACTTTGCTGTAGAAAGCTTAAAATGCTTGCATGAAGCAGGAAAAAATATTGTTGGAGTTATTACAGCAGCAGACAAAAAAGCTGGGCGAGGTCAAAAACTAAATGAATCTGCCGTTAAAAAATACGCCATTGCAAAACAGATAAAAGTGTTACAACCTAGTAATTTAAAAAATGAAGAGTTCATTGCTGAATTAAAAGAGTTGAATGCAGATTTGCAAATTGTTGTTGCTTTTAGGATGTTGCCAGAGCTAGTTTGGAATATGCCTAAATATGGAACATTTAATTTACATGCTTCATTACTACCTCAGTATAGAGGAGCAGCTCCAATCAATTGGGCTATCATAAATGGTGAAAAAGAAACTGGAGTTACTAGCTTTTTTCTAAAGCATGAAATCGATACTGGAGATATCATTTTTCAAGAAAAAGTTACTATAGAAGTAAATGAAACTGCTGGAAGCCTGCATGATAAATTGATGGCTAAGGGAGGCAAACTAGTACTAAAAACAGTTGAAGCAATAGAAAATGATTCATTTCAAACTACAAATCAACAAATGCTAATTGACCAAAACGCTAGCATAAATGAAGCACCTAAAATTTTTAGAGAAGATTGTGAAATCGATTGGTCAAAGTCCCTTAATCAGATTGACTGCTTTATAAGAGGTTTGAGTCCCTACCCTGCTGCCTGGACAACAATAAAACACATTGAAAGTGGAAAAACATTAAATGTAAAGGTTTACGAAGCTAAGATTGAGAATCAAGAAGTTCACCCGAAAGTAAAGCTACATCATGATTCTGGGAAAGTATTCATTGATACATTAACTGGGCGATTTGAAATTAACTCTTTGCAAATAGAAGGGAAAAAGCGAATGGATTCTAAAAGTTTATTAAATGGATTTCCACTTGGGGAATATACAATATTATAAAAACACTAGCCATGTTCAAAAAAAGACTTAAAAGCTTTTCTCATGCCATTAATGGTCTAGTAATCTTAATTAAAGAAGAACCTAACGCCAGGATTCACCTTCTAGCAGCGATAGTCGTCATATTATTAGCTTATATTCTAAAGATTAGTATAAATGAATGGGCATTAATTGTAATTTCAATAGGTTTTGTATTCTGTGCCGAACTAGTAAATACTTCAATCGAAAATCTTTCTGACTTAGTTACAAAAGAATATAATCCTTTTATTAAAAAAGTGAAAGACTTGGGAGCTGCAGCCGTTTTAGTAGCTGCATTTACAGCAATTATTATTGCATGCTTTATTTTCCTACCGAAGTTATTTTAGCTATAAATCAACCATCATTATATATTGGGTTTAAAATTTAAATTTCTCAACTCATCTATTTGATAGAATAGCTCCTGAACCCAAAGGGTTTACAGCTCTTTAAAACAAAGCTGAAAGAATCAATGTGAATACTAAGGCTACCAATGAAGTGTTCGACCCATTTTGGGTCGTTTATTACATAAGTCCTAATTTTTTTTTATAAATGTTCAAACCCTTCGGGTTTGTGGTTCTTATAATTTAATATTTCCTTATTTCAGAACAAATCATTCGTTGTTTTTAGATGACATTATGAACCCAAGGGTTCACAGCTCTATAAAGCAAAGCTGAAAGAATCAATGTGAATACTAAGGCTACCAATGAAGTGTTTAACCCATTTTGGGTCATTTATTACATAAGTCCTAATTTTTTTTTATAAATGTTCAAACCCTTCGGGTTTGTGGTTCTTATAATTTAATATATCCTTATTTCAGAACAAATCATTCGTTGTTTTTAGATGACATTATGAACCCGAAGGGTTCACAGCTCTATAAAGCAAAGCTGAAAGAATCAATATGAATACTAAGGCTGCCAATGAAGTGTTTGACCCATTTTGGGTCATTTATCACATTAGTTCTAATTTTTTATAAATGTTCAAACCCTTCGGGTTTGTGGTTCTTATAATTTAATATTTCCTTATTTCAGAACAAATTATTCGTTGTTATTTGATGGCAGTATGAACCCAATGGTTCACAGCTCTATAAAACAAAACTGAAAGAATCAATGTGAATACTAAGGCTACCAATGAAGTGTTCGACCCATTTTGGGTCGTTTATTACATAAATCCTAATTTTTTTTTATAAATGTTCAAACCCTTCGGGTTTGTGGTTCTTGTAATTTAATATATCCTTATTTCAGTACAAATCATTCGTTGTTTATAGATGACATTATGAACCCGAAGGGTTTACAGCTCTTTAAAACAAAGCTGAAAGAATCAATGTGAATACTAAGGCTACCAATGAAGTGTTCGACCCATTTTGGGTCATTTATTACATAAGTCCTAATTTTTTATAAATGTTCAAACACTTCGGGTTTGTGGTTCTTATAATTTAATGTATCCTTATTTCAGAACAAATCATTCGTTGTTATTCGATGACATTATGAACCCAAAGGGTTTACAGCTCTATAAAACAAAACTGAAAGAATCAATGTGAATACTAAGGCTGCCAATGAAGTGTTTGACCCATTTTGGGTCGTTTATTACATTAGTACTTTTTTTTTATAAATGTTCAAACCCTTCGGGTTTGTGGTTTTTATAATTTAATGTAACCTTATTTCAGAAAAAATCATTCGTTGTTAATAGATGACATTATGAACCCGAAGGGTTTACAGCTCTATAAAGCAAAGCTGAAAGAATCAACCGACTCCGAAGGAGTCGCACTTTTTTAAAAAGAGGCTTATCTATTATCATTACCCCACAATACAAATAAAACTGTATTATTATACACTCAGGATGCAGAAACGTTCAGCCCTCAGAGCGTTAGATACTTTCCGAGGTCTGAAGAAAGTCTATAAAAAAAGCCAGTCAACATGACCAGCTTTCTCTTTTTTTATTTTAAATCTAGACTGCTTTACTAGCAGCTGCATTTATACTATCTTGAATCTCAAATTCCCGAATCAATTCTTCTGGAGATTTCCCCATATTTTTTAAAGAATAAGCAGCATCATCGGCCATTGGGTGATTTGGGTATTCAGCGATAAATTCTTCGTAAAATCGTTTTGCTTCATCAAAATTCCCTGCTTGATTTTCCAATACAAAAGCCCTCATAAACAATGCGTATGGTCTTTTTTCATATTTTGGATAATCCTCATAAACCACTTCAAACAATTTTAATGACTGAGCTGTATGATTTAAATTCATAGCTATTTCTCCTGCTCTAAAAGTGTATTCAGCTGCCTTTTCATAATTCGGAAAATTTTCGCTGTAAGCAACATAAGCTTTTAGTAATTCTGCAGCTAACCTTTTATCGCCAGTCTCATCATTTTCAACCGCTTTTGATCTTTTTTGAATTTCTTCATCTAAAGTCTTAACATCTAATTTTTCTAAAGCTACGTAACTGCTTTCACCCTCAGTATTTTGCTCTTCACTTTTGCTTCCACAAGCAACAAAAACACTAACAAGAAGCGTAAAAATTGATAATTTAATAGTTTTCATCATAATTTATTATTTAGGAAATTTCATTCGATAATTAACTTTAACGTTGCCTTTGGTTATATTATTGAGTTTTGCTTTTAACAATCTTCGTTTTAAAGGGTTTATTTTATCCGTAAATAAAATTCCTTCAATGTGGTCATATTCATGCTGAATAATTCTAGCTGCAATTCCTTTGTATTTTTCTTCCACTAAATTAAAGTTTTCATCGTGATATTCTATCACAATCTCTGGCTGGCGCATAACATCTTCGCGTACTCCAGGAATACTCAAACAACCTTCATTAAAACCCCATTCTTTTCCACTTTCTTCAATAATTATGGGATTGATAAATGTCTTTTTAAAACCCTTCAAAGCTTTATCTTCTTCTTCAAAAGGAGATGCATCAACTATAAACAAACGGATTGATTTGCCAATTTGCGGAGCAGCTAAGCCAACGCCTTCAGCTTCATACATCGTTTCATACATATTTTCTATCAACTCCGTCAAAAAAGGATAATCTGAATCGATTTCTTCAGCTTCTTTTTTTAAGATCGGATCTCCATAAGCTACTATTGGTAAAATCATAGCGGCAAAGGTAATTATTCATGTTATTTAAAAACATACTTTCTAAAGAATTAGCGATTCCAATTTATCAAGGCATTTTCTTAATTTCGTAATCCAATAAGAAAGACATTAAGATATGAGTAAAGAAGCCGCAGCAGTTGAGAATAATGGACAATTTTTATCAAAAGAAGACTTTAAAAATGCCATATTAGCCGATTACAAATTAGCAAACATTAGTCGAGAAACCTCTTTATTAGGAAGAAGAGAAGTTTTAACTGGAAAAGCCAAGTTTGGAATTTTTGGTGATGGAAAAGAAATTCCACAATTAGCTATGGCAAAGTATTTTCAAAATGGCGATTTCAGATCTGGATATTACCGCGACCAAACATTTATGATGGCTATTGGACAGCTTGATGTTGCTGGATTTTTTGCACAATTGTATGCAAACCCTAATGTAGAACATGAACCAGCCTCAGGTGGTCGTTCAATGAATGGTCATTATGCAACAAGAAGTTTAGATGAAAATGGAAATTGGAAAGCGTTGAAAGATATAAAAAACTCTTCAGCAGACATCTCACCTACTGCCGGTCAAATGCCTCGTTTGTTAGGATTAGCGCAAGCTTCTAAGGTTTATCGAAACAATGCTCTTTTACCAGAAGATAATCTATTTAGCCGAAAAGGAAACGAAGTAGCTTTTGGAACTATTGGTGATGCTAGTACTTCTGAAGGTTTGTTTTGGGAAAGCATAAACGCTGCTGGTGTTTTGCAAATTCCGATGGTGATGTCAGTTTGGGATGATGGTCATGGAATTTCTGTTCCTAAGAAATTTCAAACAACTAAAGAAAGTATTTCAACAGTGTTGAAGGGATTTCAGCGTGAAGGAAATAGCAATGGATTTGAGATTTTTAAAACCAAAGGATGGGATTATGCTCATTTAATGGAGACTTATGAGAAAGCAGTAAAAATAGCTCGTGAAAAACACATTCCCGTTCTAATTCATGTTGAAGATGTTACTCAGCCTCAAGGCCATTCAACTTCAGGCTCACATGAGCGCTATAAATCTGCTGAAAGATTGCAGTGGGAAATTGATTTTGATTGCATCAAAAAGATGGGCGAATGGATGATAGAAAAAGGTTTAGCTAGTGAAGATGAACTAAATGCAATAAAAGAAGAAGCTAAGAAAATTGTAAGAGAAGGCAAAAAAACAGCTTGGGAAAATTTTATTGGTGCCATTAAAAACGAAAGAGATGAAGCTGTTAGCATTTTAGAAAAAGTTGCTACTGAGTCTTCAAACAGTAATTTTATAGAAGGACTTATAAATGCTTTAAAAAGCAATTCGGAGCCCATTCGAAAAGACATTATTTCTACGGTAAGAAAAGTAATTCGAATCATTAGAAGTGAAAACATCCCTGCAAAAAATGAACTTATACAATGGTATCGTGAAATTAGTAAAATCAACGAAGATCGATTTAGCTCTAATTTGTACAGCCAATCTGACTTATCGCCTTTAAAAATTGAAGGCATTGCTCCCACTTATGATGCTGATGCAGAAAAAGTAGATGGTAGGGTTGTATTGCGTGATAATTTTGATAAAATTCTAGAAAAATATCCTGAAGTTTTAATATTTGGAGAAGACTCAGGAAATATAGGCGATGTTAATCAAGGCTTAGAAGGTCTTCAAGAAAAGTACGGCGAGTTGAGAGTTTCGGATACAGGAATTAGAGAAGCGACAATTGCTGGTCAAGGTATAGGCATGGCTATGCGCGGATTAAGACCAATTGCAGAAATTCAATATTTAGATTATTTGCTTTATGCTTTGCAAATTATAAGTGATGATTTGGCTACAGTTCAATATCGAACAAAAGGAGGTCAAAAAGCGCCATTAATCGTTAGAACAAGAGGGCATCGTTTAGAAGGCATTTGGCATTCTGGCTCGCCAATGGGAGTTATATTAAATTCTATAAAAGGCGTACATGTTTGTGTGCCGAGAAACTTAACCACTGCTGCAGGTTTTTACAATACTTTGCTTATGGGCGACGACCCTGCATTGGTCATTGAGCCTTTAAATGCTTACAGAAGTAAAGAAGAGATGCCAACTAATTTGGGTGAATTTCAAATTCCACTAGGTATTCCTGAGGTAGTTTGCAAAGGAACAGATTTAACCATAGTAAGCTATGCTTCTACTTGTAATTTAGCAGAGCTTGCCGTAAAAGAACTAGCCGAGTTAGGAATTTCTGCTGAATTAATTGATGTTAGAACTCTAATGCCTTTTGACATTCATGGCATGATAACCGAGTCGATTAAAAAGACCAACAAGGTTTTATTTTTAGACGAAGATGTTAAAGGCGGAGGTACAGCTTTTATGATGCAGCAAGTAATTGAAGGGCAAGGAGCTTATTATCATTTAGATGTGGAACCAAAAACATTGAGCGCTAAAAACCACAGACCTGCTTATGGAACTGACGGCGATTATTTCTCAAAGCCAAGTATTGAAGACATTGTAGAAGCTTGTTATGACTTAATGCACGATGTAAATCCGAGTGCTTTTCCAAAAATGTATTAAAAATTGGTCAATTGAACCTTCACACTTGGTTTTATAAATAAAAGATATAAATAAACTAAACAATAAAATTCCAATTAAACTTTTCACTTGTTGAGTCATTAAAAGAAGTTTTACAAGATTTAAGTAAGCAATCATTTTCTTATTTTTAGAAAATGAAACTACCTTTATTTACATCCCTTATCCTTGCTTTATTTATCATTCAAGTAAAAGCGCAAGTTCAATACCCCATTTGCAAACATGGAACAAGCTCAAAAGCAATTTTTAATTTCGAAAAAAGTGGGCCAAATAACCCAAACACCTACAATTACGATGTTAAATATTATAGACTAAGGCTTGAGGTTGACCCAAATATCAAATACATAGATGGCTCGGTCACCTGTTTCTTTACACCAAAAGATTCTAATTTTAATCACATTTATTTCGATTTAGACACGGCACTTCAAGTTGACTCTGTCTATTTCCGAAACCAAAAACTAAGTGTTTTTACACACACTAATGATCAAATTTCGATACCGCTAAATGATACCATAGGGATCGGACAAATAGATTCCATACAGATTTATTATCAAGGAGTTCCAAATACAAATGGGTTGGGAACATTTGTTCAAGACAGCTATAATTCTCAGGATAAAATTATATGGACTCTTTCAGAGCCTTACGGCGCATCATCGTGGTGGCCGTGTAAAAACACCTTAAACGACAAGGCCGATTCCATAGAGCTTATTATTAGCACTCCTATTAGAAATCAAGTTGCATCAAATGGTTTGCTATTGTCTATTGACACACTTGGTCCTTTAGCTACTTACCATTGGAAATCAAATTACCCAATTGCAACTTATTTAATTGCTTTTGCAGTTACTAATTACAACATCCACGAATACAAAATGGCCTTGAATAATGATTCTATTTTGTTTCAACATTTTTTGTATCCTGGTGATGTTCAAAGCATCAGCCAATCATTAAACACCACCTACCCGTTTATGGTATTTTTTGATTCTCTTTTAGGAACCTACCCTTTTATTAATGAAAAATATGGCCATGCTTCTTTTACTTTTGGTGGAGGAATGGAACATCAGACCATGAGTTTTATGGGTACTTATAGCGGAGAAGTTATTGCTCATGAATTAGCTCATCAATGGTTTGGCAATTTTATAACTTGTAATTCTTGGCAAGACTTATGGCTCAACGAAGCTTTTGCAACCTATCTAACTACTCTTACTTATGAGTTTGATATTTTACACAACTCGAATTACCTTCCTTATCAATTACAAGGCTATCGGAATGTGAGTTTTTTATACCCTCACAAATCGGTTTTCATTAGTGATACTAGTCACGCTGACTCCATTTTCACAAGAATTCCTTATTATAAAGGTGCTTCCCTATTGCACATGCTCCGCTGGCAAATGGGTGATTCTGCATTTTTCACTGGAGTTAGAAATTACTTACAAGACCCTGCTTTGGCTTATTCATTCGCCAAAACAAATGATTTAAAACAACATTTAGAAACTAGTTCAGGTTTAAACCTGACTGAATTTTTTAAAGATTGGTATTACGGAAAAGGATACCCAACTTACACTGCTACTTGGTCGCAAAGTGCTGGCATGTTAAACCTAAATATAACACAAACCCAATCCGACCCATCCGTTTATTTTTTCAATATGCCTATACCCTATAAATTACAAGGAAATGGTTGGGATACCATCATCGTTGTAAATCCTAGTTTCTCTGGACAAAATTTTCAGATTCCAATTAGCAAAACAATCAATCAAATGGTTTTTGACCCATTAAAATGGATTGGCGCTAAGAGCACAATATTTACTGGTATTACTGAACAACAAAACTTAGAGGCTGAAATTGATATTTTCCCAAACCCTGTTAATCAAGTTTTACAAATTAAAACTTCAAAAAATATTAAAATAAACTCCATCGAACTTTTAAACTTAGATGGGAAAGTAATTGTACAACAAACAAAATCTAAATCGATAGATGTGACTTCTTTTGCCAATGGCTCTTATTTAGTTCGCTTATTCACTAACCATGGAATTCTAACTAAACCGATAATTATAAGCCATTAAGTCCGCTTTTTGCTCATATTTTAGCTTTTTACTGACAAAATTTCCGTCAAAAGTTCGTTTTATGGATTGGAGTTTATTTTGATGAAAGCAAATCGAATTAAAAAAAGAACCCATGAATTTTAAAAATTATACCATAAAATCACAAGAAGCCATTCAACAGGCTCAACAAATCGCTATGGGTTTTAAGCACCAAGCGATAGAAAACGGACACATTTTAAAAGCCATAACTGAAGTAGATCAAAACGTGGCTCCTTTTATTTTAAAAAAGTTAGGAGTCAATTATGAAAATGTATTACAAGCATTAGATCGAATCATTGCAAGTTATCCAACTGTAACAGGTGGAGATATTTACATCTCTAAAAAAGGTTCAGAAGCTTTAAATCACGCGAATTCTTATTTGAAAGAATTTGACGATGAATATGTTTCAATCGAGCACCTCTTGTTGGGTATTTTAAAAAGCGGCGACCAGATAGCTCAACTATTAAAAGATAGTGGAGTTAACGAAAAAGGATTAAAAGAAGCCATAAAAGAGCTACGAAAAGGCGAAAGAGTTACTTCTGCAAGTGCAGAAGATAATTACAATGCTTTGAGTAAATACGCTAGGAATCTAAATGAATTAGCTGATCAAAACAAACTTGACCCAATCATTGGGCGAGATGATGAAATCCGTAGAGTGCTGCAAATTATTTCGAGAAGAACAAAAAACAACCCCATTTTAATTGGAGAACCTGGAGTTGGTAAAACTGCCATAGCTGAAGGAATTGCTCACCGAATAATTGCAGGAGATGTTCCAGAAAACCTTAAAGATAAAATAATTTATTCTTTAGATATGGGTGCATTGATTGCCGGAGCTAAATACAAAGGAGAATTTGAAGATCGTTTAAAATCAGTTATTAAGGAAGTTATATCATCTGAGGGTGACATTGTTATGTTCATTGATGAAATTCACACACTAGTAGGTGCAGGCGGCGGTGAAGGTGCGATGGATGCGGCTAATATTCTAAAACCAGCTTTGGCAAGAGGTGAATTAAGAGCAATTGGAGCAACCACATTAAACGAATATCAAAAGTATTTTGAAAAAGACAAAGCTTTAGAAAGACGATTTCAGAAAGTACTAATAGAAGAGCCAAATACTGAAGATGCTATTTCTATCTTAAGAGGAATAAAAGATAAATATGAAACTCATCATAAAGTTCAAATTAAAGATGAAGCGATTATTGCAGCTGTAGAGCTTTCACAACGTTACATCAGCGATCGATTTTTGCCCGATAAAGCCATTGACTTAATTGACGAAGCTGCATCTAAGTTGCGGATGGAAATGAATTCGAAACCAGAAGAGCTAGATGAATTAGATCGTAAAGTAATGCAGTTAGAAATAGAACGTGAAGCTATAAAACGAGAAAAGGATACTGCAAAACTGAAAGTGCTAGGAGAAGAAATTGCCAATTTAAACGAGAAAAGAAATGCTTTGAATGCCCAATGGCAAAAAGAAAGAGGCATTGTAGATGGTATTCAAAAAGCGAAAGAACAAATTGAGCAATTGAAACATGAAGCTGAACAAGCTGAGCGTGCAGGAGATTTTGAACGAGTTGCAGAAATTAGATACGGAAAAATTAAGGAGTCTGAGAGAGCGTTAGAAATATTGAAAGCAGATTTTGCAGAGATTAAAGCTAAGGCTACTTTAATTAAAGAAGAGGTTGATTCTGAAGAAATTGCTGACGTTGTTAGCCGATGGACAGGAATTCCGATTAGCAAAATGCTAAAAAGTGAGCGAGAGAAACTTTTGCACATGGAAGCCGAATTGCACAAAAGAGTTGTAGGACAAGAAGAGGCTATTATAGCAGTATCTGATGCTGTTAGAAGAAGTAGAGCTGGCATGCAAGACGAGAAAAAACCAATTGGTTCATTCATTTTCTTAGGTACAACCGGGGTTGGTAAAACTGAATTGGCGAAGTCGTTGAGCGATTATTTGTTTGATGATGAAAATGCAATGACTAGGATAGATATGAGTGAGTATCAAGAGCGACATGCTGTTTCTCGATTGGTTGGAGCACCTCCGGGATATGTAGGTTATGATGAAGGCGGTCAGTTGACCGAGGCAGTTAGAAGACGTCCCTACTCTGTTGTACTGCTGGATGAAATAGAAAAAGCGCATCCTGATGTATTTAACATTTTACTTCAAGTACTAGACGACGGACGATTAACTGATAATAAGGGCAGAGTTGTTAACTTTAAGAATACCATTATTATAATGACCTCTAACCTTGGTTCCGACATTATTCAGCAAAATTTTGAGAATTACGATGATAGTAAATTAGATGCCGTTATGGAAACTACTCGTAGAGAAGTGTTGGGCTTATTGCGAAAAACCATACGACCAGAGTTTTTAAATCGCATTGATGAAACCATTCTGTTTACCCCACTTTCTAAAAAAGATGTGAAGCAAATCGTAAAAATTCAATTGAATGGATTGGTGAAAATGGCAGCTAAAAACAACATCGAATTATCAATTGCTGATGAGTTAGTTGAGTATATTGCAGCAGAAGGTTATGACCCTCAATTTGGTGCAAGACCAGTTAAGCGATTAATTCAGCGAAAAGTACTAAATCAACTATCTAAAGAAATACTTGCAGGTCAAGTTCAAATTGGAGATGTAATAGTAGTTGATGTTTTCGAAGATCAAGTAGTATTTAGAAAACCATTAGAAGAAGAAATTCACAAAGCAGTGAATTCCTAAAAACATTAAAAAGCCGCCTCGAATCTGAGGCGGCTTTTTTTGCAGATTATGTGACTAATTACACTATTCAAGAATAGTATCCTTAATAAGAATATCCATACCAGAATCTATGTCTTTAACTATCTTCCCTTTACTTAAGGTTTGAAGTTCTAAAACTAGACTCCAATAAAATGCTTCGCTTTTATATCGGAAATACAAGTGTTTATTTCCTCCAAAAATTTTTTTAATTAATACATCTCTAACACTAATTAAATTAGCTTGAAACCAATAAAAGGAATTCATATCATGTTCTAATTTCTCTAACTCAATGCTATACTCTACTTCACTTCCAAGTCGATATAAGGATGTTAATAATATTAGCCTTTCAAATTCGTTTTCTACTTCGTCTAATTCTTCGGCTATATCTTTGAGTAATTTAGGGCGGATTTCATTTAACGCTTTGTGATTTAAAATAGACACCAAACGACTAACATGATATAATATTATGGCTGTATTGGAATAATGCGGAGAGATAATTTCTTCATTGTCTTTATGTGCATCATCGATAATCACCTGCATAATAAAACCCATGGATGCAAAATCAACCATATTAAACTCCACTTCCTTATTAAACATCAACAATAAAACATTGGTATTTACACAGACATCCATGTCTTGACTCATTTTGTCAACAAACCAGGTTCTATAGGCATTAAAGTCGCGGTATCTTTTTAGGCTTGATTTTACTGCAGGTGCTTTAAAAACCTCATTCTCCATTTGTTTTTTCAATTCAACAACTAAGCTGTCCTCAGTTTCTTGAATTAAGTACAAAATACTCGTATCATCAAGATCATCAGGTAATCTAGCCGCTTCCTTTTTTGAAAATCGTTTCAAATTAGGAAAAGGTCTGTCTATCGGTCTTACTTGATAAAAGTTATACGTAATACCGCCATTCCTATTTTTATATAAGTTGAAATTATTTTTTGCTCGATTATATATGGTATCTATAATAATTTGTTGAGACTCGTCTAATGAATCGGCAATGGATTGTAAAGTATATAAGGTAAGGGCAGTAAAAAAAATATTATTATCCTCTACGACTTTACGTTCATTTTTCAGAACTATTTGGCTTTTAAAAAGACCTGCATTATAAAAGCTATCAGACTTTACTTGTAATTCAGAAATCTTTAAAAGTGGGTCGAGTACTTGAGAAAAGACTGAAAAACTAGTCAAAAAAATAAGAGAAGTAAAGAATTGTCTTTTCATTTTACAGCAAATTTGATGAAACAAAAATAGCCGTATAAAACGGCTATTTTTTGTTTGTTTTTATAATTCAATTATCCTCCGAAATCATCAAAAGATACATTCTCTTCAGGAACTCCCCAGTCGTCACACATTTTTAAAACCGCTTGGTTCATCATTGGTGGACCACAGAAATAAAATTCAATTTCTTCAGGTGCTTCATGATTCGATAAATAGTGATCTATAACTGATTGATGAACAAATCCAACAAAACCATCACCAGACTCATCTTGCATGTCCTTTTTAACTTTCCAATCGTCAACCTCTAATGGCTCGGAAAGTACCATATAAAATTTAAAGTTGGGAAAATCTTTTTCCAGAGCTTTAAAATGGTCGATGTAAAATAATTCACGCTTAGATCGCCCACCGTACCAATAAGATACCTTTCTTCCAGTTTTGATTGTTCTAAATAAATGGTATAGGTGAGAACGCATAGGAGCCATTCCAGCACCTCCACCTATGTATAACATTTCAGCATCTGTTTCCTTAATAAAGAATTCTCCGTAAGGACCTGAAACTGTTACTTTATCTCCTTTCTTTCTTGAGAAAATATAAGATGATGCAATTCCAGGATTTACATTCATCCAGCCATTCTTTTCACGATCCCAGGGTGGAGTAGCAATTCGAACATTTAGCATTATCTTTCTACCTTCAGCAGGGTATGAAGCCATTGAATATGCTCTCTCTACTAAGTCGTCGTTTTTCATTTGTAATGGCCATAAGTTAAACTTATCCCATTCTTCTTGAAATTTATTAGGCTCACCAGGATGTTCTTCTGGGTGTGCCTCTATATCTATATCTTTAAAGTTAATTGTACATTTTGGAATTTCAATTTGAATGTAACCACCAGCTTTATAATCCATGTCTTCTGGTAATTCAACTATAAACTCCTTGATAAACGAAGCTACGCTATAGTTAGAATATACAGTAGCCTCCCATTTCTTGATACCAAACACCTCTTCTGGCACTTCAATTACCATGTCTTCTTTAACTTTCACTTGGCAGCCTAGTCTCCAATTATCGGCAATTTCTTTTCTAGAGAAATAAGGTTTTTCAGTTGGAAGTATTTCTCCTCCTCCGCTTACTACCTGACACTTACACATGGCACAAGTACCACCGCCACCACAAGCAGAAGGCAAAAATATTTTTTCGTTACCTAATGTTGAAAGCAAAGTGCTTCCTGCATTAACTTCAACAGTTTTTTCACCATTTATTGTTAAAGTAACAGGTCCTGAAGATGTTAATTTTGCTTTTGCCCATAGTAACAAACTAACCAACAAAAGAACTACGATTAGACCAACAAGAATTGCTGCTCCGATAGTAAGTGTATTTATTAATGCTAAAACCATTTTTTAGTTTTCTTTAAATTATAATTCGATTCCCATAAAACTCATGAATGCAATACCCATTAAGCCTGTAATGATAAATGTAATTCCCAAACCACGTAAAGGTGCTGGAACATTTGAATACCTGATTTTTTCTCTAATCGCTGCAATAGCTACTATGGCTAAAAACCAACCAACTCCTGAACCTAAACCAAAAACTGTAGCTTCACCTATGTTTGCATATTGACGTTCTTGCATAAATAAAGACCCACCTAGTATAGAGCAGTTAACAGCAATTAAAGGTAGAAAGATACCTAAAGCTCCGTATAGTGCAGGAGCATATTTTTCAACGGCCATCTCAACCAATTGTACCATAGAAGCAATTACTGCAATAAACATAATAAAACTTAAGAAGCTTAAATCAACATCAGCAAAATCTTGACCCAACCAAGATAAAGCTCCTTCTTTAAGTACATAGTTTTCTAGCAAATAGTTTACAGGAACTGTTACTGCTAAAACGAAGATTACCGCTGCACCTAAGCCTACTCCAGTTTTTACTGTTTTAGAAACAGCCAAATAAGAACACATACCTAAGAAATAGGCGAAAATCATGTTTTCGATAAAAATCGATTTGACGAAAATGTTAAAATATTCCATTTTTTCTTAATTATTCTTTATTAATCTTCAATTAATTTGGTGTTTCTTGCACGTTGTACCCATATGATAATTCCAACAGTAATTAGAGCCATCGGAGGTAAAATCATTAGTCCATTGTTAGCATATCCTAAATCATAAAATGCATCTGGAATTAATTGAACTCCCCAAATTTTTCCTGAACCAAAAAACTCTCTTGCAATAGCAACAACAATTAAAATCCAGCCATAACCTGCTGCATTTCCTACTGCATCTAAAAATGATGGCCATGGTTTGTTTGCTAATGCAAAAGCTTCTAACCTTCCCATGATTATACAGTTTGTAATAATAAGTCCAACGAATACAGATAATTGCTTACTCACATCATATACAAATGCTTTTAATACTTGGTCAACCAAGATTACCAATGCCGCAACAATTACTAATTGAACTATAATCCGAACTCTACTCGGGATTAAGTTTCTCATTAAAGAAACAATTAAATTCGCTCCAACTAAAACAACCAATACAGACATTGCCATTACAAATGCTTGTTTTACTTGTACTGTAATTGCTAATGCTGAACAAATTCCCAAAACTTGTATTGTAATTGGGTTGTCGTCGTTTAGTGGATCAGTTATAAGCGCTTTATTCTTCTTAGAGAATAAAGGCTCTTTTGGTTCTTTTACTGCAACTTCCGCTGCTTTTGCTGTTTCACTCATTTTTTAGTGTATTAAAACTTTTTTTATAGTGATGCTTTTTGATTTCCTTTAAAATAAGGAACATAAATATTTAAAGTTCTTTGAATCATTTCTCCTACTCCATTAGAAGTAATAGTTCCTCCTGAAATTCCATCAACTGCATGCTGATTTCCTACAACATCGGTTCCTCCTTTCAAAACATGGATAGACTCATAATTTCCATTATTGTCAAAAATTGATTTACCTATGAATTTGTCTTGAAACTCATTTGTATTAATTTCAGCACCCAAACCTGGTGTTTCTGACTTATGGTCAAATGTAGAACCGTAAACGGTATTCATATCGCCGTCAAAAGCTACATAACCCCAAATTGGCCCCCATAAACCTTTACCTACAAGTGGCACGATGTACTTTCTCTCACCATTTTCCTCAAAAATGAATAATGGGTAATTTCTATTCTTTTCGTCAATTGTTCTAAACTCTTTTACTACATCGACATCAAAAGCAGTAATCCCTGAAGGCGTTACAACTTCCCCTTGACTATTAAGTAATTTCTGATCTACAATGTATTTCTCGAACATGCTACTAGCTTGTTCAGGAGTCGCCTCAATTTTAACTGAGGCTAGAATGTTTTGCATTTTTTCTAAACGCATATTCTCCTTTTGCATAGGCTTTAAACTTTCAGCTGCAAAAGCTAGAACTGCTGCAACTACTATCACTAAAATAGCTGAGAAAGCAAAAGTATAACTGTTTTTATTTACATCCATTTCTTACAATTTTATGCAGCAATAGCTACAGTTCTTTTTTTTCTTCTTTTTACATTAGCCTCAATAACGTAATGGTCTATAAGTGGAGCCATAACATTCATAAACAAGATAGCCAACATAACACCCTCTGGGTAAGCTGGGTTAAATACACGAATCATAATCGCTAAGAAACCAATTAAAAACCCATAAATGTATTTACCAACTCCTGTTTGTGCAGCAGTAACTGGGTCTGTTGCCATGAATACAATACCGAACATAAAACCACCAAAAACAAGTTGCTCATGAGCTGGAACCAACATAAACTCATTTGCTCCCCATAGGTTGAACAATAAACTCATGACATATCCACCTACAACTCCAGACAACATGATTTTCCATGAAGCAATACCTGTAATTAATAAAATGGCTGCACCTATAAGTATAGCTAAAGTAGAAGTTTCACCGATTGATCCTGGTACCATTCCCATAAATGCGCTCATAAACGTGTCCTGATAGGCAACTCCCGCTGCATCTATAAAACCAGAAGATTTTTGAGTTGCTTGAGCTAACAAAGTTGCACCTGTTGAACCATCTGCAAATGCTAAGGTTTTGTCGGTCATGTCACCAATCCAAACTTTATCTCCGGACATCCATGTTGGATAAGCAAAGAATAAAAAAGCCCTAGCTGTTAAAGCAACATTTACGATATTCATTCCTGTACCACCAAAAACTTCTTTACCTATTACTACAGCAAAGATTGTTGCTGCTGCAACCATCCACAATGGAATTTCAACTGGCAAAATGAGTGGAATCAACATCCCTGACACTAAAAATCCTTCGTTTATTTGATGCTTATTGATGATGCAAAAAATAAATTCAACTCCTAATCCTACACCATAAGAAACAATCACTATTGGCAATACTTGGATTGCACCATATATGAATTGATCCATAAACGTAACCGTTTCTCCTAAAGCAAGAAAGTGCTGATATCCAGTATTCCAGATACCAAATAACAAAGCAGGAATCATGGCAATAACAACCATAATCATGGTGCGCTTCAAATCAATTCCGTCTCGAATGTGTGAACCTGAATGGGTCGTGTGACCTGGAACAAATAGAAAAGTAGCCATACCATCGTAAACAGGATAGAACTTTTCAAACTTCCCACCTTTTTCAAAGTTGGGTTTTACTTTTTCTAATAAATTATGTATTGGATTCATCTAATTATAAAGATTTATCGATTTAACTCATTTCTGCCTTAAGCATCAACAAGCCATCTCTAACAATTTTTTGAGATTCTATTTTTGAAGTACAGATTGTTTCGCACAATGCAAAATCCTCAGGCGCTACCTCATATATTCCTAAGTTTTCCATCAATTCAATATCATCAATCATAATCGATTTTATTAATTGAACTGGATAAATATCAAATGGAAAAACCTTTTCGTATTCTTCAGTAACAACGAATGGTCGCCCTTCTCCATTTTGGTCGGCCGTTAAGTTGTATTTTTTGTTTGGAGTTAACCAAGATACTAAAGTTCTTGAGATACTAAATTGATCTGGATTTGGAGTAATCCAACCAAACATTCTTGGTTTACCACCTTCTAATATTGAAGTCAGTTGAGTATCATAAAAACCTAAATAGCCATCTTGATTGATTCTAGTTCCAGTTAGCACATTACCACTTATAAACCTAGAAATTCCATCTTTCATTTCTGAAAACAAAGCCTTAGTATTAGTGCCTAAAATGGTTTTATAATATTTTGGGTTCTTGATTTGTGGTCCAGTAACAGCTACTACTCTACTTGCATCAAATTTACCAGTTTCAAATAATCTACCGATAATCAATACGTCTTGAGGTTTCACAGTCCAAACAACTTCTCCTTTTGCAATTGGGTCTATGTGGTGTATTTGAACACCTACATTTCCAGCAGGATGTGGACCAGAAATTTTATTTAATTGAACATTTTTAGCTGAAGTAAAAACCTCATCTGCTTTTTCTGCTCCATTTATTGTCAAATGAACTTTACCAGCAGTTAACTTTGCCAATGCATCAATTCCTTTTTGGAAAGTCGCATTTTCGCCATGCATAATAAAGTCATTATCTGCTGCTAGTGGTGCTGAATCAAAAGCAGAAATAAAAATTGCTTTTGGGTTTTTGGTAGGGTTAGCAACCACATCGTAAGGTCTTTGCTTTACAAAAGGCCAAACACCGCTTGATGTCATTTTCGCCAATATTTCATCTTTACTTAAAGATGATGGATCAGCAGCCTTAAAGTCTTCATACTTTATTTCCTTATCTGCTATTACAACAACCTCTAAAATAACTCGCTTTTCTCCTCTTTTAATTTCAGCTATTTCACCGCTTACAGGAGAAGCAAATTTAATTTGCTCGTTATCTTTATCGTAGAATAAGGTAGTTCCAGCTTTTACTTCATCTCCAACTTTAACAGCCATTTTTGGCTTTAGACCTGGGAAATCTGTTGGTTTAATTGCAATCGTTTCGGAATAAGGAGCATCAGCTACAACCTTCTCAGCTTCACCAATTAATTTAATGTCCGTTCCTTTTTTGATTTTAAGCACTTTTGACATAATTAAGTATCAATTCGAATTTCGGGTGCAAAAATAATACTTCTCTTAATTTAAAGCACCATTTATATCGAATTTTTAATTCTCCCTCAATCTTACCTTTTATACATAATTTTCTTTCTTGTATTTCAATAAGATGAAATTATTTTTTGTCATTTAATTAGAGATAAAATTTAATTTAGCGGCATGATGTTTTTACTTATGCAGAATACCTTAACAAAATCCATATTATTTATACTCCTTTTTTCACTTTGTTTTGTTTCGTGTAAACCTAAAAAAGAAATTAGCGAAAAACCTAAAAAAGAATGGAATGCAGAATTGCAGGAACCAAACATATATATAGAACCAGAAAGCAACTCAGAGGAAGATTTAGTGCAACTAAAATACGATGACTACATTTATAAAGATAATATAAGTAGCGCTCAACTTTATTTAAAAGACCAACCTTTGAGTTATCCTACTTTATACCTTAGAGATAACAAACAATTAGAGCTACACTTTGATGATTTCGATCGGAAATACAAAACTTATTCATATGAGTTTATTCATTGTAATGCGAATTGGGAACCATCTGGTTTAAATACTCAAGAATTTATTGAAGGCTTTTTTAGTGGTTTTATTGAGAATTACAGTTACTCCTTTAATACCTACATTCCTTACATGCACTTTCAGCTTACCTTCCCAAATGAGAATATTCAATTTAAATTATCAGGAAATTACCTCATAAAGATTTATGAAGATAATGATCCGGAAAAAATCGTTTTAACAAAACGCTTCTATATAGTTGATGAGCAAATTAAAATTAATTCAAATATTCACATAGCTACTTTAGCTAGGTATAGAGATTACAAACAAGAAATAGATTTTGAACTTGACTTGTCATTATATCCTGTGAGAGATCCTTATCAAGATTTGAAAGTAGTCATTTTGCAAAATAGAAGGTGGGACAATGCCATAACTTCTTTAAAACCATTGTTTGTAAATGGCTCTAAACTAGTTTACAATTATGAAGATAATAACCTTTTTGATGGTTTAAATGAATTTCGGTTTTTTGATGCTAAAAACATTCGTTTTCAGTCGATTAATGTAGATGGAATTCAAATAATAGATAATAAAGTGCATTTGTTTTTATTGCCCGAAGAGCCTCGTTCTTATAAAAGGTATTACAGTCAGCAAGACTTAAATGGAAACTATTTAATTAAACGAGACAATAGCGACAACAGCAATAGAGATGGAGATTATTTAACAACTCACTTTACTTTGAAAAGAGAATCTCCAGTTGATAACGGCGATGTTTACGTATATGGCCAATTGAGCGATTGGAAACATCAAGAAAAGTTTAAAATGAACTATGTAGAGGTAAACAATGAATATGTGCTAACAGTTCCAATAAAACAAGGGTATTATAATTACAATTATTCGGTTTTACCTCACGGATCTGATGTTGGAGATATGTCAATTATTGAAGGAACACACTCGGCCACTGAAAATGAATACTATTTTCTAATTTATCATCGAAAACCAGGAGAAATTTATGATCGTTTAGTTGGTTTTGAAATTAAAAACTCATTTAATCAATTTAAATAATCTGATTTTTTGTTAATATTGTTCCATGTCCACAAGTGTAACTGAAAATATTGTAATAACAGTTGATACTAAGTTCGAAAGAGGAAATACTCTTGATCTTATCGAAGATTTTCTTTTTAGCTATCATATTAAAATACAGAATCAGAGCAATCAAGCTGTACAATTATTAAGCAGGCATTGGTATATATTTGACTCAAACGGCACTTACACAGAAGTTAAAGGCGAAGGAGTAATTGGCGAACAGCCTATTATTTTACCCAATCAAATTCACGAATACCAATCGTTTTGTAATTTGAAGACAGATATTGGTATGATGTGGGGAACCTATTTGATGAAACGCATGGATGACAACAAACTATTTGAAGCAAAGATTCCAGAGTTTCAACTAATTACACCGAGTAGGTTAAACTAAAACAACATGGAAATAAAACATCAATTTTCTGGTAAAACTGGAAAATTTTACATTCAAAAAGAAGGTATTGTAGGTGCTGAAATGAATTATTTTAAAGTTGATGAAAATACAATCAACATTCACCACACTGAAGTAAAAGAACAATTTAGAGGAATAGGTTTGGGTTTTTTATTATTAGAAGCAGCAGTAAAATATGCTCGAGAAAATAATTTAAAAATTATTCCAACTTGCTCTTATGCTGAAAAGTTAATTCAGAAAAATGAAAACTTTCATGACATTCTAAATTAAAATGGCAGCAAACAAAACACAAGCAACTACAGCCTCAGTAACTGATTTCATTGAAACAGTGGAGCATGAACAAAAGAAAAAAGACGCTTATGTTTTATTGGAATTAATGACTAGTATCACAAATGAGAAAGGTGTGCTTTGGGGAACAAACTTGATAGGATTTGGAAACTACCATTATAAATACGAAAGTGGTCGAGAAGGAGATTTCTTTAAAGTTGGATTTTCTCCTCGAAAAACAGCAATATCCATTTACATTATCCCAGGTTTTGAAAGATATGATGAATTAATGCAACAACTTGGGAAATTCAAAACTGGTGCTTCTTGTCTATATGTAAATAAATTATCCGATATAGATCTAACAATACTAAAGCAATTAATTGAACAATCATTTGCTTATATGACTGCAAAACACAAATCATAAGAATTTAATTTCTAGGATTTTACTCACATTTTGTGCAAAAAGAATGCCTTTGCAAGCTCTATATTTGTAACATTGTATTTTAAAACTAATTTATGAAAAAAATCATTCTAATATTTAGTGTATTAGTGCTTTGTGCTTGTGCAAAACAAGAACAAATAAATTACTTAGTTTTTAGCGGAACCATTATCAATTCTAATTCGGATAGCATAATTGTTAGTCGTAAAGACTTTAGAAAAGCTATTGCAATTAGTGAGAAGGGTTCCTTTTACGACACCTTATTTATAGACAATGGATACTATTCCTTTAGAATTGGCAGAGAAAGTTCTGCTTTATTCTTACAAAATGGGAAAAGCTTAAATCTGAATATAAACATTGAAGAATTTGATGAAAGTATCAAATATTCAGGAATAGGCGCAGCCGAAAACAATGTATTGGCTTCTACATATCTAGTTGAAGAAGTTATGATGGGAGATCCTACAGAATTTTACTCACAAGATGAAAATCAATTTATTAGCTCATGTAAAACAATAAAAGATAGCATAGTACAATTAATTAACAATCAAAAAATAGATGCTAATTTTAAAGCAGATCAATTAAACAACGCTAAATACAATTATGCGAGACAACTGCTAATCTACCCTACTTATCACCGTCATTATGCCGACTTGCCAGATTTCAAAGTATCAGCCGATTTTATATCAAATCAAGTTGAATTTTCAATAAACGACGAAAATGCTTTTAAAAACTCTAGTTCTTATGTTGATTTAATCAATACTGTTTTTGAACAAAAAATTAATGAAGCACCAGATAGTATTTCGTACAGTCAAGCAATCTTTAATGCAACAGAAGAATGGCCTAATGGATTAATCAGAGATGAACTATTAAACGATATGGCGGCCTACATTATATCTCCAAATGAGGAATTAGAAACGATGTATCAATTTTTAATAAATGCAGTTAGCGACACAAGCTACCATGCTAAATATACAGTATTGTATCAAAAAATGGTTTTGTTACAAAAAGGAAACCCCTCGCCTTCCTTTGTTGATTACGAAAATCATGCTGGTGGAACTAGTTCACTAAAAGACCTATTAGGAAAGTACGTTTATATTGATGTTTGGGCAACTTGGTGTGGGCCATGTATTCGAGAAATTCCTGCTTTAAAAGAAATTGAAGCGGCCTTTCATAACAAAAACATTCACTTTGTTAGTATTTCTGTTGATCGAGAAAACGACCATGAAACTTGGATAAAAATGGTAAAAGATAAAGAATTAAACGGCATACAATTATTCGCAGACCAAGCCTGGGAATCTGATTTTATTAGAGCATATGAAATCAACAGCATACCTCGTTTCATACTTATAGACCCAAGCGGAAAAATTATAGATGCCGATGCCGCTAGACCTTCTAGCCCTAAATTACTTGAATTATTAAATGAACTAAAAATATAACATGCATAAAATAATCGGAATTGCTTTACTATTATTAGCAAACATCAACTCATACAGCCAAGCTCCAACAGTAGGTTTATTGAAAACAGATACAAGTTTAGCAGAATACTACACCCTGTTCTCTCCAGAAAGAAACAATCACGTTTACCTCATTAATAATTGCGGTGAAAAACTAAATGAATGGACTTTTAGTGAATTTCCTGGTGCAACTTGTTACCTTTTAAATAATGGAAATTTGCTTCGCGCAGGAAAAGACTCTTTAGAAATAAGAGATTGGAACAATAATTTAATTTGGTCTTATGCCATGGACTTGAATGGATACAGACAACACCATGATATAGAGCCATTACCAAACGGAAATATACTTTGCTTGTTAACAGATAGATATACAAAAGCTGAAGCTATAGCTATGGGTAGAGATTCCAATCGCATTGATGCTGAATTTAAACTTGATAAACTGATTGAATTGCAACCACAAGGAACTAATGGAGCAAATTTAATCTGGGAGTGGAAATATGCCGATCATTTTATTCAAGATTTTGATTCTACAAAAGCCAATTTTGGAATAGTTGAAAATCACCCTGAACTGCTAGATATTAATTATAAAACAACTCACAATTCTGATTATACACATGCTAATGGAATTGATTACAATGCTACATTAGACCAAATTATTATCTCTGCACGTCACCTCAGCGAAATTCATATAATTGACCATAGCACATCAAGTGCTGAAGCCGCGAGTCACATGGGAGGCAATAGTGGTAAAGGAGGTGACTTCCTATGGCGCTGGGGAAATCCTGCTGTATATAGACAAGGTACTCCTAGTGATCAAAAACTCATTGGTCAACATGATTCTAAATGGGTTGAGGATGGATATTTAGATGCAGGTAAAATTTCTGTTTTTAATAATGACAATGATAGCAATGTCCATTATAGCTCAGTTCATTTAATAAATCCAAGCATAGTTAATGGTCAATACAGCATGGCTAATAACATGTATTTACCTAGCAGTTATGATTGGAGTTTCAGTGGAACAGTTTTAGGTGATACTTTATTTGAAAATAGAAAATCTGGCGCACACAGTTTACCCAATGGAAATTTTATGGTTTGCCAAACAAGCATAGGTCAGTTTTTTGAAGTAGATAAATCTGGAAATGTACTGTGGGTTTACAAAAATCCTTCTGGCACATCCATAGCAGCACAAGGCTCAACCAATACCAATCTCAATGTTGTTTTTAGAGCCGAAAAATACCCAAGCACTCATCCTGCATTTATTGGTAAAAACATGTTATCTATGGGGTTAATAGAAGATTCTAATACCCTTTCAGACACGTGTATATCTGTTGGAATTAATGAACAAGATTTTTCTCTATCCTTTGGAATAGCAAACCCATCAACAAATGGCATAATTCAGTTTAATTCAAACTATCAATTTGATAGAATAGAATTATATCATTCAAATGGTCAACTCATTAAAAAGATTAATCATTTTAATGGCAATCAAATAAAAATAAGCCAAGAATTAAGCGGATTGTATTTCCTTAAAGTTTATGCAAACAAGCAAGTAGGAATTAAAAAAGTAATGTTCTTAAAATAGTAAAACCCTTAACAAATAGTAATGATTACTTTCCAGAATTTAGCCATTTCAAATCCTTTATATAATGCAATGGAAGATTTGGGTTTTAAAAACCCAACTCCTATCCAAGAAAGAGCATTTCCAATAATTCGGTCAGGAAAAAATGTAATTGGAATTTCACAAACTGGTACTGGTAAAACACTCGCTTTTTCTCTTCCAATTTTACAAGATTTAAAATATTCAACCCAAGATACGCCACGTGTATTAATCCTAGTACCTACCCGAGAGTTGGCTGTTCAAATCGCAGACCAAATAGAGCTTTACGCCAAATACATGACGGTAAGAGTTTTAAAGATTTATGGTGGTACAAATATCAACTCTCAAAAAAAAGCTATTTTGAGTGGTTGCGACATTATTGTGGGCACACCTGGTCGTTTGTATGATTTAATTGCCCATGGAACACTTAAATTAAAATCAGTATCTAAGTTAGTCATTGACGAGGTTGATGTAATGTTGGATTTGGGTTTTAGATTCCAACTGAATAATATATTTGAATTATTGCCGAGCAAAAGACAAAATATTATGTTTTCGGCAACAATGACCAAAGAGATAAAAGCATTAATACAAGATTTCTTTATTGCACCTGAAGAAATCAGCATAGCTATTAGCGGAACTCCTTTAGATAACATAAAACAATATACTTATTCCGTAAAAAACTTTTACACTAAAGTTAACTTATTAAGTCATTTATTACAGGACAAAGAAGAGTTTTCTAAAGTGTTAATTTTTATAGATGGCAAAAGAAATGCTGATCGAGTTTTTGAAAAACTAGAAGCAGAATTTGGTGATGAACTAGGTATTATTCATTCAAATAAATCTCAAAATTTTAGATTAAACACCATTGAACGTTTTGATAATGACAAGATTAGAATATTACTTTCAACAGACATCATGGCACGTGGTTTAGATTTAGAAAAGATTTCTCATGTTATTTGTTTTGATGTTCCTGAATATCCTGAAAACTACATCCATCGTATTGGAAGAACAGGTAGAGCCGAACATGTAGGTAAATCCATATTGCTTTGTGCAGAATATGAAACTGAGGCTAGGTTAATGATAGAAAAATTGATGGATAAATCCATTGATGAAATTGAATTTCCAGAGGGAGTTGAAATTTCTAAACAGTTAACACCCGCTGAAAGACCAGTGGACTATGTTTATAAGAACCAAAACAGAAATACGAAAGGAGCAGAAAGTGGTGCAGCTTTTCACGAAAAGAAAGACAAGAACAAGAAAACAAATCAAGGTGGCTCTTATCGTAGAGAATTAGCTGCAAAGTATAAAAAACCAAAAACGAGAGGTGGTAAAAAGAAAAAATAATTAGGTTTTTATCCTTTTCTAAATGTTAATTTTGCAAACTATAAATACCCCGGTGCTGAAATTGGTAGACAGGCATGGTTGAGGGCCATGTATCCGCAAGGATGTGCAGGTTCGAGTCCCGTTCGGGGTACATCAAAGTCCCATTATTCAAATTTGAATAATGGGACTTTTTAATTTGGTGCTTATCGTAAAATTTATTTTACTCATAATCAGATGTTTTACATTTACCTTTTTAAGTATTTTAACAAATATTGAAACCTTTTCATCGAATAATTCGTTAACTTCGCATATCATTAAAATAGTTAAACCATGCTTAGAAATTTCTTTCAAAATCAGCTGTTTTTATTTGTTGCCTTATCATTATTAAACATTAGCACTTTTGCTAAAACATACACAACTACAGGTAGCGGAAATTGGAATAATGCCGCTTTTTGGGATGCCAATGGATCTCCTGGTACATATTGGGGAGCTTCGGATGTTGTAATTGTAAATCATGATATGAACTTGAATGTGAACATTGGATTTGCAGGATCTATGACCATTAATGCGAGTGCTAGTATTACTGGAAATAAAGACATTGCTCTTTACAATGGAGCTTCTGTTTCAGCAAGCGGTTCTGTAAGTATTAAAAAGCTGACATTAAATGCAACATCAAGTTTTGTTCATTCTGAACCATTGGTGCTTTCAAATCAACTAACAGTTGGAAGTGGAAGCACTTTAACGTGCAACAATACAGTAATTGTTGGAGGAAAATTTGACAATAATGGAGGCATAGTGATTGCAAACTATACTTTTGATGTATCTGGAAACCTAACCAACAACAATGGTACTATGACTTTTAATGGCCCAGTTACAATTGATGGTGATTTTGACAACAATAATTCAAGTGCAGTTGTCAACATCAATAGCACTTTTAATGTATCAGAAGATGTAGAAAATAATAGCGGTGCTGTTATCAATATAGGTTCAAGTGGAGTATTAATTTCAGAAGAGGTTGAAAACAACAGTGGAAGTACCATTAATAATGAAGGAAGAGTTGAAATTGAAGAGTTTGAAAATAATGGCGGAACTGTAATCAATAATGGGGTTTTTGATATCTCTGAGGATTTTACCCAAAATGGTGGCACATTTACGAATAATGGAGGCATGATTGTAGGTGAAGACTTTACTATAAACGGAGGTGGAACTGTGAATGGTGATGGGATTTTAAGGGTTGATGAAATTACTAATTACGGCACATTTAACGGCTCTGTTGATATTTGCAGAAAAGATGATAGTACCCCAACTACTCTCAATGGAGGCGGTAGTTATAATGTCTCTTTAAGTTATTGTACAGAACCTTCTTCTGCCGCATTACCAGTTGAATTGACTTTATTAAAAGCTCACTTTATTAGCGAAAGTACTTTGGAAGTTATTTGGCAAACTGAAAGTGAGCTAAATAATGATTTTTTTACCATTTACTATTCAATTGATGGTAAAAAGTTTATGCAAGCAAAGTCGGTTGAAGGTGCTGGCACGAGTAATAAAACAACCAACTACAAGACTATTATAAACGATGTAAAAGCTGATTTAATTTACTTGAAATTAGCTCAAAAAGATTTTGATGGCAAAAGCGAAGAGTTCCCAATTATTGCAGTAAGAAAAGAAAAGAAACTATTTTCCAATACAGAGCAAATGAGCATCTATCCTAATCCGGGAAATGGCAATAGCTTAAAATTGCAATTAAGTAATTTCGAATTAGGCGAATACACTTGTAATATCCTAGATTATAATGGTCAAATAATCATTTCACGCCAGTTTACTATTGACAGCGAATCTTATTTAAATGACATTGAATTGCTTAAAGATATTAATCTTAGCAAAGGACTATATTTTATTCAACTAAACACTTCCACAAAAAATATAGTAGAGAAATATCTGGTTTATTAAGGACTTTTTAAAATTTAGTTAAAAACACAAAAGCCAAATCAGAATTGATTTGGCTTTTGTTGTTGAAATTTAATTATCAGTTTAGCTAACTCGGCCAATCTTTTTAGAATATTCACCTATTGAAGTGTTCAGCTTTGTTTTTAAATCATTGAAATGTTTTGCTGTAGCTTTTTTGTCTTTTAATGGATAATTAGAAACATCCGTTAATAAATCAAAACGAAAATCGATTAATTCATCAATTACTTGGTCAACTTTTTCATCACCATTTATAGACTCTACAAACGCATCATCGATTAAAAGATTGGTTTGCAATTTTATTGCTTTTTTAAGTTTTCTTCTGCTTGCCATAATTTTAAATTTTGCCTAAAATTAAGCTTTTATCAGCATATTATAACTGTTTCAATGCTTACTTTTGCCGTGAAAAATATTACTTGTATTCGATAATAGACATAGAAGCAACTGGTGGCAATTCTAAGATTGGAAGAATTACAGAAATAGCTATCTATAAATTTGATGGAAAAAATATCGTAGATGAATTTCATTCTTTAGTTAATCCAGAGTGTAGCATTCCCATTTTCGTTCAGCGATTAACAGGCATTAGCGACCAAATGGCTAAACAAGCTCCAAAATTTTATGAAATAGCTAAAGACATAGTCGAAATTACCAAAGACACTTGTTTTGTTGCTCACAACGCTAAATTTGATTATAGCTTTTTTCAAATGGAATTCGAATCATTAGGATATGAATTTAAATTAAATCGACTCTGCACCTTAGAATTGAGCAAATTGGTTTTACCAGGTCACGAATCGTATGGCTTGGGAAAACTCTGTAAATCCTTAAATATAAACTTGAGTAATAGACACAGAGCATCGGGTGATGCATTGGCAACTGTTTCCTTATTTAAAATGATTTTGGCCGCTGACAACACTAATCTAGTTCGTAAAAAATTAAAATTAGCCTAATGCAAAAAACAACTAATAAAAAGAAAACTTGGCTAAAACGAATTGGAGTAGCAGGCTTTCTATTTTTCCTAATTAAAGGTATTATATGGCTTTTTGTATTCTATGGCGCAAGTCAACTGTTTTCTTGCTAAAAACACTTCTTATTCAAATCTAAATCAGGTAGTTTTAAAAAACACTTAAGTCAGAAGAGTACGACAACTTTCAAGTTCGAAAGTTACTATAGAGTAAGTTTTATAAATGCTTTCAGATTTAGAAGAAATAAGAAATATTGATTAAAGCATTTGGCTTAACACCTATATTAGTTTGGTTTATCTTATCTTCTCGAGTCACAAAAGTAGTCGTAGAGGATCCGTTTAAAGGCTTTGTTACTTGATTGTCGGTAATGGTACCTCCTTCACTAGAATACACAATTTGAAAGGCTAACTCGGCGCCCAAACTAAAACGTTCCGCTAAAAAATAGTTAAACCCACCTCCTGCAGAAATTCCAAAAGCTATTCCACCGTCGGCTTTAATTGTGCGTTCTGTTCTAGCAGTTCCCGCTTTACTTGAAGTAGAAGAATTAATATCTGATTTTTGTTTGCCTATAAATGTTATATCCAACTGAGAAAACACATAAGGATCTAATCGCTTTGTTCCTTTTAAATGTTTTTCTATTCCCCCAGATATGTTTATATAAAACCGACTTGCGCTTGAATCCTTTTCAACCAAAGTAACCCCCACACTATCGGCTGTTTTTCTACTTGCTGATAATACTGTAAATCCTATTCCCATTCTTGCAGCTAAATCATCTTTTACATAATATTTAGCAAACAATAAATTCTGTCCATAATTATTAGAAACAGTACTTAGGTTTATATTATCTATTAATCCATCAATTAAAATGCTTGCACCAAAATCACCTTCTTTTGGAAATAATGGACTTCTTTCAACTTTTGCTTCTTGTGCTGAAAGAATTTGGATTAAAAATAAAAAACTGAGGCTAAGTAGTATTGTTTTATTTTTCATAATTCATGTTTTGTTAGGCAAATAACCAGATTCTTTTATAGATATTGCATTAACTACTAAAAGATTTATTCTCTAGCATAGGTACAAAGCTAAAATTACCGAATTGCTCAGTTACAAATTCATTCTCAGCTATCTTATTCATTCTCAACATTTCTTGCTGCTCCCCTTCCCCTAATGGAATAACAATATACCCTCCTATTTTTAGCTGTTTTTTTAATTCTTCAGGAACATACGGAGCTGCAGCAGTAATTATAATTTTATCAAAAGGGGCATAAGCTGGTAAACCTTTATAACCATCGCCAAAAAATAGTTTTGGAAAATACCCAAAATTATTTAGTTGAACTTTAGATTTTTGATGTAAAGAACGATGTCTTTCTATACTAAAAACCTTAGCGCCTAATTCTAAAAGCACACAACATTGATAACCACTTCCTGTTCCAATTTCCAATACTTTTTCTTTCTGCTTTATTTCTAAAAGTTGAGACTGAAAAGCTACGGTATAAGGTTGTGAAATGGTTTGATCTGCTCCAATTGGAAAAGCCTGATCCTTGTATGCAAAATTCACAAAAGCATTATCCATAAACAAATGCCTTGGTATTGCATTGATTGCATTCAGCACTCGCTCATCTGTGATTCCTTTTTCTCGCAGTAGATCTACAAGTTTTTTTCGAAGTCCTTTGTGTCTATAAGTATCCATAAGTAAATAACAAATAACGAACTATTGCTTGGCTATTCCATAAATTATTTTAAAGCTTTATTAATAATATATTGTTAACAAACTAAGGCTTGTTTTTCATCATGAACTATTGAGATTAAACTACTTTTGCTAAAAATAGGAAACATGCTAAAAATTGGAGTATTAGGTGCTGGACATTTGGGGAAAATTCACATTAGATTAATTCAAGAAATTAAAGACTTTGAATTAATAGGATTTTACGACCCCAACAAAGAGGCTTCAAAATCAGTTGCAGAAGAATTTAACATCAAGGCTTTTGATAACATTGAAGATTTAATAGAGCAAGTTGATGCAGTTGACATTGTAACCCCAACACTTTCTCATTTTGATTGCGCTGTAAAATCCATTAAGCAGTCGAAACATATCTTCATAGAAAAACCAATAACCAATACTGTTGAAGAAGCTCGGCAATTAATTCAACTAGCCGAGGAAGCCAATGTAAAGGTTCAAGTTGGGCATGTTGAGCGTTTTAATCCAGCATTTATTGCAAGTCAACCTTATGTTAAACATCCTATGTTTATAGAAGCCCATCGCTTAGCCCAATTCAACCCTAGAGGCACTGATGTTTCTGTTGTATTAGACTTAATGATTCACGACCTAGACATCGTTTTAAGCATGGTGAAAAGTAATGTGCGAAGAATTTCGGCAAGTGGTGTTGCAGTTGTTAGTGATAATCCAGATATAACGAATGCTCGAATTGAATTTGACAATGGTTGCGTGGCAAATTTAACTGCTAGTCGTATATCGTTGAAAAATATGCGGAAAACTAGAATCTTTCAAAAAGATGCCTATATCTCAATTGACTTCTTAGAAAAAGAATCAGAGATAGTAAGGTTATCAGAGGTTGTTGGAGAACCAGACCCGCTTTCTGTTACTATTGACCTTGGTGAAGGAAAAGGGCAAAAAGAAATCTATTTTGAAAAACCAGATGTTGCTCCTAATAATGCAATAAAAGAAGAGTTGTTATCATTTTTATCAGCAATAGTTAACAATACCAACACAGCTGTTACAATACACGATGGTTTCCTTGCTTTAGACATTGCCCATCAAATTATTGACAAATTAGACATTACCAAAGAAAAATTTCAAGCATAAACAATAAAGTAACTCAATCGACGTTGAATTTGGTCAAACAAGCAGCATGAAGCACAAATACAAGCTTTACATTTTTATTTTTTCAATTTTTTTACTCGCTTGTAAAGATGAAGAGCTGAAGGCGCCTGTGCCTGGTTATATTACAATTGACAACATAGATGTTGTATCCAGTGCTGCAGGGCAAGGTAGTACGAAAGATAAAATAACAGATGCCTGGGTGTTTATCGACGATAATTTAATTGGTTCGTTTGAACTTCCTACAACTATTCCTATTCAAAAAACAGGAAATGTTCGACTATCTATTCGCGGTGGAATTTTTAATAATGGCATGTCTAATAGCCGCAAGATTTACCCTTTCTATAATTTTTATAGATTAGATACTTTAATTAATCCTGAGCAAGAGATTAAACTATCTCCAGTTGTTCCTTATAAAACAGATGCTATTTTTGATTATCCTTGGTCAGGCGAAGATTTTGAAAGTAGTGTCAACTTTACTCAAAATGGTAGCAGCAATTCATCATTAGTTAGAAACACTACTGACAATGTTTATGAAGGATTAGCTTCTGGATATGCTAAATTAGAAACAAATGAAACTTTTTTCGAAGTTTATACTCCTACTTTCTCAGATATCCCTAGAAGAGGGGAACCAGTTTACCTAGAAATGAATTATAGAAACACCCATGATGTTGTGGTAAGTATTTATACAAACAGCCGCTCAGCTCAATACTCTGTAATCGTTTTAAGACCAAAAAGTGATTGGAATAAAGTATATATCGATTTTTCTACTGTTTTTTCTACACTTACTACTGCTGTTGATTTCAATATTGCTATTGGGTTTACCAAACCACAAGGTGAGGTTGGAGAAATACATTTAGATAATGTGAAACTAATTCACTATTGATGAATACAAGGCTACAAACTCTAAAATATGTTTTCTTTGACTTTATAGCAGCTTTACTGGCTTGGTTTTTATTTTTTCGCTACCGTAAAGTTTATTTAGAATCTACAAAGTTTGGTATTGATATCCCTTTTGAATTTGACCAAAACTTCTTTTTAGGTTTGATCTTAATCCCTATTTCATGGGTTTTACTGTACGCAGCATCAGGTTTTTACAAATCTGTTTATCGAAAATCGCGTTTAATCGAACTTGGACAAACTATTATCATTTCAATTTTAGGCTGTACCTTGTTGTTCTTTATTTTTATACTAGACGATGAAATTAACACCTATAAAGATTATTACCTCTCTTTCTTATATATCTTAACGTTTCACTTTGCATTTACCTACTTTTTCCGTTTTCTGATAACCAGTCAAACTGTAAAAAAAATTCAAAATAGAATTATTGGATTTAATACAATAATTATAGGCTCTAGCGAAAAAGCTGTGGATTTGTTCCTTGAGATGGAAAAAGAAAAAAAATCTTATGGAAATAAATTTATCGGGTTTGTTAGGGTAAATCGCAAAGAGAAGTATCTAATTGAGGAGCATCTCCCCTTTTTAGGCAAAACCAATGAATTGAAAAAAATCATTGCAGAGCACAATGTAGAGGAAGCAATAATAGCCATAGAATCATCAGAACATCAAAACTTAGAACAAATCATAAGTGAATTAGAAGGATTAAACGTATTGATTAAAGTAATCCCTGATATGTATGACATTCTCTCTGGTTCAGTTAGAATGTCATCCATTTTTGGTGCTCCACTAATTATTATCAACCGCGAAATAATGCCAGCATGGCAGCAAACCATTAAACGAACCATTGATATCGTTGCTTCTTTATGTTTTCTAATTCTTTTCAGTCCACTCTATTTTGTGGTTGCTATAGCCGTTAAACTCACATCTCCTGGTTCAGTATTCTTTTCTCAAGAAAGAATTGGAATTCACGGCAAACCATTTATGATACACAAGTTTAGATCGATGTATGTCGATGCTGAAAAAGCAGGACCCGCATTATCAAGTGAAAGAGATCCGCGAATAACCAAGTTTGGTCGATTTATGCGAAAAACAAGATTGGATGAAATTCCACAATTTTTCAATGTTTTGATAGGCGATATGTCTTTAGTAGGTCCAAGACCCGAACGTCAATTTTTTATCGATAAAATAGTAGAAAAGGCAAGTCATTACAACCATCTTTTAAAAGTAAGACCTGGTATTACCTCTTGGGGACAAGTAAAATATGGTTATGCCGAAAATGTAGATCAAATGGTAGAGCGATTAAAATTCGACATCATTTACATAGAAAATATGTCTTTAATGGTTGATTTTAAAATACTTATTTATACTGTTATGATCGTTTTAAGAGGAAGTGGGAAATAATTTTTAGTTCGCTCTTCAATTCCTAATTTTGACACACATTAAAATATAATACATGAAAAAAGTTGCTGTTATTGGTGCAGGCACCATGGGTAATGGAATTGCACACACATTTGCTCAGTTTGGCTACCAAGTTGCCCTAATAGATATTTCTCAAGATTCTTTGGATAAAGCTATAAATACAATTACTAAAAATTTAGATCGCTTGGTTAGCAAAGAAAGGTTAAGCGAAGCTGGAAAATCTGAAACTTTAAACAACCTTATTACTTTTACTAAACTTGAAGAAGGTATAAAAGGAGTTGACTTAGTTGTAGAAGCTGCAACTGAAAACATTGACATTAAACTCAGTATTTTCAAACAGTTGGATGAAATTTGTGAACCTCATGTAATTTTAGCTTCGAATACTTCTTCTATTTCTATTACAAAAATAGGATCTGTTACTAAGCGTCCTGATAAGGTTATTGGCATGCACTTTATGAACCCTGTGCCGATTATGAAATTGGTTGAAATCATTAGAGGATATGCTACTTCAGATGAAGTGTGTAACACCATAATGGAAGCATCTATTAAATTGGGAAAAACACCAACAGAAGTAAATGATTATCCTGGGTTTATAGCCAATAGAATATTAATGCCAATGATTAATGAAGCCATTTATAGTTTATTCGAAGGAGTTGCTGGAGTTGAAGAAATAGACACCGTTATGAAACTTGGTATGGCACATCCAATGGGGCCATTGCAATTAGCTGATTTTATTGGTTTAGATGTTTGTTTGTCAATAATGAATGTGTTGTATAGTGGCTTTGGAAACCCAAAATATGCCCCTTGCCCACTTCTCGTTAACATGGTTACAGCTAAAAAATTAGGTGTGAAATCTGGAGAAGGTTTTTACGATTATTCAAAAGGCATGAAAGAGGCAGTAGTTTCTTCAAACTTTCAATAAAAATTTGATTAGAAAAAAGAAAAGCGCAGTTGACTTAACTGCGCTTTTCTTATTATAATTTTTTCGGCTTACATCCGATTCGCTTTCCATTTCGATTTAGAAGCAAATTGAGGTTCTTGCGAATTTGTTGTAGCTTTCTCTGAAATAAATGTCGCTGCAATCAAGGCCGCAATTTCATCTTCATCCTTGCCATTTAGCTCCAAGTATTCTGGTTTAAAATGGTGCTTTACAAAATTAGTATCAAATTTACCGCTTACAAAGGCCTCATGTTGTATAGCGAATTTGCAAAAAGCTAAAGTTGTCTTTACCCCATTTATCTGATAATCGTCTATCGCTCTGATCATTCTTAGTCTCGCTTCTTCCCGGTCTTTTCCAAACGTGATTAACTTGGCTATCATTGGATCGTAATAAATTGGAATATCCATGCCTTCTTCAAATCCATCATCCACTCTCACACCTAAGCCTTGAGGTCTAACATAAGTTTTTAGATTTCCTATATCGGGCAAAAAATTATTCATCGGGTCTTCTGCATATACTCTTACTTCAAAAGAATGTCCTTGAATTTTTAAATCTTCTTGAGTAAATGGTAAGCGCTCACCTCTTGCTACATTAATTTGTTGACGCACTAAGTCAACCCCAGAAATTTGTTCCGTTACAGGATGTTCTACTTGCAAGCGGGTGTTCATTTCTAAGAAATAAAAATTTAATTTTTCATCTAATAAAAACTCAACAGTACCTGCTCCAACATAATTACAAGCCTGTGCAACTTTTACTGCTGCTTCACCCATTTGTTTTCTTAATTCTGGTGTTAATACTGCTGATGGTGCTTCTTCTATCACCTTTTGATGTCTTCGCTGAATAGAACATTCGCGTTCAAACAGATATACGATATTTCCATGTGTATCTGCTAAAATTTGAATTTCAATATGTCGTGGTGAACCCACAAATCGTTCTATAAAAACGGCTCCATCACCAAATGATGACATGGCTTCTGATACGGCTCGATCCATTTGCTCTTTAAAGTCTTCAACCCGCTCAACTATTCGCATGCCTTTACCGCCACCTCCTGCGCTCGCTTTAACTAATATAGGAAAACCAATTTCTTGTGCTATTTTTTCGGCTTCTGCTACATCTGTCACTGCTTCGTCAGTACCAGGCACTAAAGGTATTCCATAGTCTTTTACTGCAGCTTTTGCGGCAAGCTTACTTCCCATTACTTCCATAGCTTCTGGAGAAGGCCCAATAAATGTAATACCTGCTTGCTTTACTTTTCGAGTAAAATCAGCATTTTCAGACAAAAATCCATATCCTGGATGTATAGCATCTACATTCAAATCTTTACAAATCTGTATAAGCAAATCTCCTTTTAAATAGGATTCTGAAGAAGGCGAAGGGCCAATGTGAACAGCTTCATCAGCGTAGCGTACAAATAGCGCATTCCGATCTGCATCAGAATATACAGCAACGGTGTTTATTCCCATTTCTTTAGCTGTTCGCATGATGCGCAATGCAATTTCGCCTCTATTGGCTATCAAAATCTTCTTCATAAATACAGTTTTGCGCTAAATTAGGTATATTCGAATTTTAAATTAAAAAAAATGAGTAAAACTATTTTTGAAGAGAAACAACGTTTCAATCAACCACTGGTTTGGATAGGGCTTTTCATTGCATTATCTGTAGTTATTTACACTAGCTTTTTTGTAGATAATGAAAGGACAACTGAGAGCCAATTATTTACCTTAGGGTTATTCTTATTGATTATAACCTTGTTTTTATTTATTCAGCTAAAAACTAGAATTGATGATCGTGGAATTCACTTTCAGTTTTTTCCTTTTCATTTTAGCATGAAAACTTATACTTGGGATGAAATATATTCAGCAGAGGCCATAAAATATAGCCCTATTGGAGATTATGGAGGTTGGGGATATCGAATTAGTTTTAGAGGAAAAGGCAAAGCCTACAGCACAAGAGGCGATAAAGGAATTAAAATCATTTTAAAGGATGGGAAAACGAGAATGATTGGCACACAAAAAATGGAAGAAGCCAATAGTTGTATTTTGCAGTATATTCAGAAAAAAAACTAAGATGAATTTATTTTATGCCACTGCAATTCATGGAGCAAGCATTGAATTAGACTCAGAAGAATCGAGGCATTTAGCCAAAGTTCTACGTTTGAAAGAAGGAGAAATAGTTCATGTGATTAATGGAAAGGGTTCTCGATTTGAGTGTAAAATAATCTCAGCTAACCCCAAAAAAGCAACCCTCCAGATTATAAACGAAGAAAAGCTAAATGAAAACTTTGGGTTGAGCATTGCTGCTGCACCTACTAAAAATCTTAATCGCTGGGAATGGTTTTTAGAAAAATCAACCGAACTTGGAGTAGATACTATTTACCCTTTAAATACCTTTCATTCTGAAAGAAAATTGCTAAAACATGAAAGACAAGAGCGTATCTTAATAGCAGCTATGAAACAGTCATACAAAGCAACTTTACCACAATTAATTGAAATAGAAAAGTTTGAAAGATTTATTCAAAAAGATTATAAAGGTCAAAAATTTATAGCACATTGCTTTGAACACCTACCTCGAAAAAAATTAAAAGAAGTTTTTGTTCAAAACAAACCTGCCTTGGTTTTAATTGGGCCTGAAGGTGATTTTAGTGAAAGCGAAGTAAAACAAGCTAACGATGCTGGGTTTATTTCAATTTCTTTAGGCAAAAGTAGATTAAGAACAGAAACTGCTGCAATTGTTGCATGTCATTCAATACATTTGCTAAATGAATAAAATACTACTTTTTTTATTGCTAATTGTAGGCACTATACATGCTCAAACCAATCAGTTTCAAATTGCCCTTTTAAAATACAATGGTGGTGGCGATTGGTATGCCAATCTCGAAACTTCATTGCCTAATCTAATCCGCTTCACAAATACAAATTTGAAAACTAACATCAACGAAGAACAAGCGATTGTTGAAGTTGGTAGTCTTGAAATTTTCGATTATCCTTTTGTTCATCTAACTGGACATGGAAATGTTATTTTTAATCAACAAGAAGTAGAAAACCTGCGAAAATATTTATTGGCAGGAGGCTTTTTACACATAGACGATAATTATGGATTGGACCCTTTCATTCGTAGAGAAATAAAAAAGATATTTCCCAATGAAGAATTAGTTGAATTGCCTTTTGACCATCCGATATACCATCAGAAATACGACTTTCCAAATGGATTGCCCAAAATTCATGAACATGACAACAATGCACCACAAGGTTTTGGGATTATAATAAAAGGGCGACTAGTGCTTTTCTATTCTTATGAAAGTGATTTAGGTGATGGTTGGGAAAATCAAGAAATCCATAATGATTCACCATTAACTCGATTAAAAGCATTGCAAATGGGTGCTAATATTCTATCTTTTGTGTTTACTGAAGAATGAAACAGGTTGAAGAATTTATTTTATTAAATCTCAATAAATCATCGGCCGAGTTAAGTCTAATCTTAAGCAAGAAACCTGATTTACCTAAGGATTATATACTGAACCAAATATATGGTAGAAAAAAAGCAAAAAGCAAGTTCCCCAGTTTATTTGATTATCCAAATTTTGAATTCCCTTCACCAAAATCGGTTTCTCAAGCATCTTCAGAATTTGCAGCAATTTATAAAGCTAGCCTCTATCAGGGTCAAAAATTAGCTGATTTAAGTGGAGGAATGGGTATCGATGCATTCTTCTTTTCAAAACAATTTAAGCACATCGATTATGTTGAACAAGAGCCTAAACTTTTTAAAATTAGTCAAAATAATTTCAAGGTTTTAGCTGCAACTAATATTCAATGTCATTTAAATAATGCACATGAATTTCTACTTAATTCACGTAGTAGTTTCGATTGCATTTTTGTTGACCCAGATAGAAGAGCTAGCAAAACAAAGGCTTTTAAAATCGAAGATTGTGAACCCAATTTAAAAACATTATTGCCTTTAATCTGGGAAAAATCAAAAAAATGTGTGGTCAAGCTATCACCTATGCTGGATATCAAGCAAGCCTTAAAAGAACTGCCATATTGCAAAAAAGTACATGTTGTGTCTGTCAAAAATGATTGTAAAGAATTACTTTTTGAATTGGAGTTTGGAAATAAACAAGAAGCTTTAATTTCATGTGTAAATATTGAGAATAACCATATTCAAACTTTTGACTTTAAATTTTCAGATGAAGAAAATTGTAGAATTGAATTTCACGATGTTCAGAAATACATTTTAGACCCTAACTCTTCTATCCTAAAAGCTGGGGCATTTAAAGTAATCTCAAAGGAATCTAAAATCTATAAATTAGCACAAAACACTCATCTATATACGAGTGAAAGCATCATACCAAATTTTAACGGAAGACAATTCAAAATAATTGAAGAAATTAAGTTGAAAAAAGGGACATATAAAGAGATCAATGTTATCAGCAAAAACTATCCTTTAAACACGGCTCAAATTAAAAGTAAATTTAAAATAAAGGATGGTGGAATGGATTTTTTGATTGCCTTTTCAGACTTAAAAAACCAAAAACGCATATTTCGTTGTGAAAAAATCTTGCAATCTCCTACTTATGCCAATTAATGCTTCTTCGATTAATACCATTGTGTTTTCTATAGATTCGGTAAGCTAACATTAATCGAATTTGATAGTTATTTATTTTAGCTGGTGTGGCCATAAATCGTTGACCAAAATCGCTAGCATTTCGTTGGTAGCGCAAGCTAATATTAGCCGCATCTCCCTCAATACCAACTCCAAGCTCATATCCTATCGAAATTGAAGCAAAATCACCAGTCGCTGACCTTGTTTTATCAACTCCAGATATATCCATTCCTGAATAAAAAATATTAGTAACAGTTGGTCCTATTACAAATTGAAATTTTTTCAACCCAAGAGCCAATTTTGCACTATAGTCTCCACGGTAAAAAGTATATTCTATTTCAGTCGTTTTTTTATTTCCATTAGGATTAGAATAAGTAGAGGTCATATATGAGCCACCTTTTCCATAACTAGCCTCAACAAGCAATTTTGACTTTATATCTAATCCTTTTTTTGGCTGGTCCTTTGGCGGGCCTATAGCATAGTTCATTCCAATAAAAACACCAGGTTTTCCTATGCCATCACGAATAAATAAGGTATTTGAAATTGTATTTTTTTCAGGAATTAATTTATTATAACTAACACCTCCAAAGACACCAATATCATATATCTGAGCATTTAAAGCATGATTTAAAAACACCAAGAAAGCCAATAAAATAAAATATCGAATGTATTTTTTCATGTTAATTCTATAGGGTATTCTGACAGTTTGTTATACTGAAATGCGAAATTAAGTTCTTTCAGCTTAATGGAGCGAATGATTTTTCCTTTTGTTTGGTCTTGAAGATTAAATCTCGGAATCGGGATACCTATTTTATAGCAACAAGCTGTATAATAATCATTTTTTGTTGGATGGTCAGGAATAGATAAATTAAAAATTCCATCTTTTTCAAGTTCAATTAAAACTGCAATTAACTTAATAATATCCTTAGCGTGTATCAAATTCACAGGAGCATAGGGTTTTGACACATTGATTTTACCTGACAAAAACCTAATGGGATGACGATTTATCCCCATTAAGCCTGACAACCTTAAAATGATGCTCTGTTGTTCGAAAAGCTGAATTAGTGAATGCTCTACTTTCACTATCTCTTTGGCATTTTCTGTTTCTGGCATTATTTCACTTTTTTCATCTACTATTCCTTGTTGATTTCCATAAACAGAAGTTGAACTGGTGTAAATTATTTTTGGAGTTGGATTAAACTGCTGAATCTTGTTGAATAAAAGTTGCATTTGACCAGCGTAGTGATCTGAAGAGGATGGCGGCAACGTAATTATAAAAAAGTCCACCCTTTGAAGTTTAGATGGGAATGGAGCATCTAAGTTGTTTAAGTTAAATTCAAATTGTGGAATTTTTAAATCGGGATAAATGGTTTTATTTAGGCCGATTAATTCACAATCTAATTCCACAAAATAGTCAACAAGCTGTTTTCCCAACCATCCAAGACCAATTATACAAAGCTTTTTCATCCGAAATTTTCTACTATTTTTGCCCGCCATAAAGATATCCATTCATGGCATTTGAATTTCATAAAGATAAAGACACCTACATTAAGTATCAGCAAGAAAATGCCGAAAATTACGTCATCCCTTTTATTGAAGAAAAATTCCCATTAAAAGCTGGGATGTATGTTATGGAAATCGGCTGTGCAGAAGGAGGAGTTTTGAAAGCCTTTCTGAAAAGAGGTTGTATAGGTACTGGTGTAGAATTATCTGAAAGTAGAACAAAAAGAGCCGAACTTGTTTTAGCTGATGAAATTGCAGCTGGTCAAGCAAAGCTTGTCAATAAGAATATTTATGATGTTGATATAGAAATCGAAATGCCTCATCGTTTTGATTTAATCGTCTTAAAAGATGTTATTGAACACATTCACGACCAAGATAAAGTACTCGAAAAATTAAGAGAGTTTTTAAAGCCAAATGGTCAAATTTTCTTTGGATTTCCACCCTGGCAAATGCCTTTTGGAGGTCATCAACAAATTGCCAGTAAAAAATGGCTAAGCATACTACCATATTATCATTTGTTGCCCATGTCACTTTTTAAAGGTTTTTTAAAGCTTTTTGGAGAAAACAAAAAAACCATAGATGAACTAGTTGAAATAAAAGAAACTGGAATTAGCATTGAGCGCTTTGAGAAGCTGATTAAAAAAAATAGCTACTCCATTTCGAATAGAACTTATTATTTAATCAATCCCATTTATAAGTATAAATTTAATTTAGAACCAAGAAAGCAACTAGGGTTAATTAGTAGCATTCCTTACCTAAGGAATTTTTTAACTACTTGTATGTATTACCTTGTAAAAAAAGAAGAAATTTAATCTTCTCCTCTTTCTCTTTTAAGCTTTTCATATTCTTTTTCCACAGCATTGTGATTATTAAAATAGGCACTCATATAATGAGATAACAAACCAAAACCCCAACCTAAAGTAGAATAGATCGGCCAATAACCATCATAATGCCCATGTCTAGCCCTTGTTAGGTACCAAAAGCCCCAGATTAGAATATTTATAACAATATAAGTTCTAGCATGTTTCTTAAAGTTAACTCTTGCTTCAGCCTCTTTATAGAGCCTTTCATTTTTAAACTTATTATCTTCCATCTTAAAATTAATTATTGATTTTTTTTAAATTCATTTCGAAAAAAGGATATCTCTTACCTTCCATTTCAAATTCACCAACTTCTTTCCAAGTTTCTTCAGTAATCTGCATGGTATAAATTACTTGCCCTTGTGGAGTTGGAATTTTCCAAACATAATTACCTTTAGAGCCTACTAATTCATATTTCCCTTCTTTACCATCTCCAAGAAAAGATGTCATAAAATATCCACCATTTGGATTATTAGAAATAACTGCAAATGCATCATGGATAATTTTTTCATTTGAAGTTCCTTTCCCTTTCACAATTATAATTGTAGAGTCTAAAGCATAAGAAATATCTTCGTGTTGAGTAAAATCCATTTTTTCGCGGGTTTTAGGATTACTTGCCCAGCCAGTGCCTTCCCAGCTACCAACCATTACATGAAGGTCCTTTAGTTGTGTTTTAATGTTAGCATTGTAATACTCTTCTTGAGCGTTTGCACCTAATCCATTAAATAGTAAGCAAACTATAATGGTTATTTTTTTCATGATTATATTTTTTCTGTGTTTATATAAGATTTTAAATGATTTACATATTCTTCAAAAGCCAACACTCCTACGCGTTCTATTTTACATGTCGTTAAAGGTCGCTTTCCTTTGAAAGTCTTTGTAACCGATATATACCCAGCTTTTTCTAGTTTATCAATTTGAACACTTAAATTTCCTGCAGTCGCAGCAGTTTTTTCTTTTATAAAAGTAAAATCTGCTTCCTCTACACTTATCAATAAAGAGATAATAGCAAGGCGTAATTGAGAATGTAAAAGTGGGTCGAGTGATTTAAACATTTTCTAATTCTCCTTTTTTGCAGCTAATAAATGTCCAGGAATTAAATAAGATACAACTATTGCCAATGCAAGCAGTAGCAGTTGATTAGAAAACTCAACATATACAGCTACTGAACCGATAAACCAACAAGCAATCCCTCCTAGTTTTAAAGGTTTGAATTTTAAAATACCTCCACTAACAAAAGTGCCTAAACCATATAGGAATATCATCATCGGATAAGCAACTGTAGGCCCAATTTTTGGCATGGCTACCAATACAGCTAACAATGTGGCTCCAAAACCTCCCCACAGAAAGCCCATCGCTCGATCAACATAAGTTTTTACGTTTTGTTTTGATTTTTTACGATTTCCAACGATCATGCTAATTATTCCACCAAGTGGCATTAAAATAGCCCAGGGCAACCAATGATAAGGAGTAGTCACTACATTTAACAAAACATAATTAAGCATCGCTGCAATTAAAACCAACCAGCCCCATATTAAATAAAAGACACTTCCCTCTTTTATGTTTCCTTTTGCTGAGGCTATCATTTCCTCGATTAGTTTTAAATTTTCTGTTGATTCTTTCATGACAATATTTATAAATAAAGCACAAATATAAATTAGTTTATGTTATAAACCTAATGATATAAAAAAATACTGTCCGCTTCCGAACAGTATTTTATAAATTCTTATGCTAAAACCTCTGCCACTTTATCAGCAGCTTCTTGCAATAATATAGCTGAGTGTACTTTTAATCCTGACTCATCTATGATTTGCTTAGCTTCCACAGCATTTGTTCCTTGCAATCTTACAATAATTGGAACTGGTATTTCACCTATATTATTATAAGCATCTACTACACCTTGAGCAACTCGATCGCATCTAACAATTCCGCCAAATATATTCACTAAGATTGCTTTTACATTTTTATCCTTCAATATAATACGCAATGCTTTCTCAACACGCTCAGCGTTTGCAGTACCTCCTACATCTAAAAAGTTAGCAGGATTTCCGCCACTCAACTTAATAATGTCCATGGTTGCCATTGCCAAACCGGCACCGTTTACCATACAACCAACATTTCCGTCAAGGTTTACAAAATTAAGTCCTGCTTCACCTGCTTCCACTTCTGTTGCATCTTCTTCACGCTTATCGCGCATTGCTCTCAAATCTTCATGTCTATATAAAGCATTGTCATCTAAAGTTACTTTAGAATCAACTGCTATAATTTTATCGTCAGATGTCTTTAATACTGGATTTATTTCAAATAAACTTGCGTCGATACTTTCGTAAGCTTTATATAAAGAAAATACAAATTTGGTCATCTGTTTAAAAGCTTGACCAGATAAGCCCAAGTTAAAAGCAATTTTTCTTGCTTGAAAGCCTTGCAATCCAACTGAAGGGTCAATTTCTTCAGTAAAAATTAAATGCGGAGTTGATTCAGCAACAGCTTCAATATCCATACCACCTTCAGTAGAATACATAATCATGTTTCGACCACTTGCTCTATTTAATAAAACGCTCATGTAATACTCCTCTGTTTTAGATTCTCCAGGATAATAAACATCCTGAGCAACTAAAACTGCATGTACTTTTTTACCTTCAGCTGAAGTTTGAGGTGTAATCAATTGCATTCCTAATATATCATTTGCAATGGATTTTACCTCATCCAATGATTTCGCCAATTTAACTCCGCCGCCTTTACCACGACCACCAGCATGTATTTGAGCTTTAATAACCCACCAACTAGTTCCTGTTTGTTCTGTCAGTTTCTTTGCTGCTTCAACTGCTTGTTCTGGCGTTTCTGCAACAATCCCTTCTTGTATGGCAACACCAAATCCTTTTAATGTTTCCTTTGCTTGATATTCGTGAATATTCATTGATCTATTTTAATTTTCAATTGAGCCCCAAAAGTAATCGAATTGAATTCAATATGAAAAGGAAATTTTTAAAGTTTTTTAATCTTGCATTTTATTTAAATTCGCCTAAAAGAAAAAAATGCTCAAAGCAATAGACATACACAAGAGTTTTGGAGATTTAGAGATACTTAAAGGACTAAATATTGAAATCGCTCAAGGCGAAATTGTGTCCATAGTCGGTAGTTCTGGTGCAGGTAAAACAACTTTATTGCAAGTAATAAGTTCATTAAGCCCCACGGACCAGGGTCAAATTTTTTATGACAACGTCAATATTTCCAATCTCAATCAAAATCAACTGGCCGATTTTAGAAATAAAAACATTGGTTTTATTTTTCAATTTCATCATTTGTTGCCAGAGTTTAATGCCTTAGAGAATGTATTTATACCTGCAATTATAAAAGGAGAAAGCAAATCCGATGCTAGTGCCAAAGCAATCAAACTATTAAATCGTTTAGGCCTTGAAAAAAGATTATACCATAAACCTTCTGAGCTATCGGGAGGCGAGCAACAACGTGTAGCTACAGCTAGAGCATTAATTAACAATCCAAAAATTATTTTTGCCGATGAACCTTCTGGAAATTTAGACTCTAAAACAGCCGACGAATTGCATCAATTGTTTTTTGAATTGAGAAAAGAATTTAATCAAACATTTGTTATTGTAACTCACAACCAGGAACTCGCAAGTCTATGTGATCGAAAACTATTAATGAAGGATGGAAAAATTTATTAACAATTTAATTTGAGTTTAAAAATCAATTGATTTTAATTACATTTGAGCTATTCTACAAAATATTAACGAACTCATTATCCTATGAAAAAACTATTTACCCTTGCATGTGCATTTGGTATCTCCTTGTTTGGTTTTTCGCAAACCTTTCTTAGCGAAGATTTCAGCACATTTTCGAATGATTCTATTCCCCCTCTGGCTTCTGGTTGGAAAAACATTGACAGTTCAGCAACCCTAAATGGGCAAACTTGGCGTTTTTTAAACCCTGGTAGCAGAACACTAAATGCTCCAATTTCTCATCCTGCAGCAATACTTGATAGTGATAACTATGGTAGTGGAAGCTCCCAAGATGCTTATTTGATATCTCCCAATTTTGATGCAAGTTTAGCTACTGTTGTAACTTTAGAATTTGATCAGTTTTACCGAGTATGTTGTGGTAGTACTGCTGATGTTGAGGTATTTGATGGTTCTACTTGGACTTCTGTCTATTCATTAACTTCTACAACAAGTCCAGATCCTGAGCATGTTGTTGTAAACATTTCATCACTTGTTGCTGGTGTTACAAATGCACAAATTAGATTTCATTATGTAGGCTCATGGGATTATTATTGGATTTTAGATAACATCACTGTATTCCAACCAACTCCTGATGATATAAAAGCCATTGCTGTTGATTCTTTAGTTAACGGTTGTGGTTTAAGCAATGAAACCATTGCATTAAGAATCACCAATGTGGGTTCTACTCCTGTTTCAAATATTCCACTTCAATATGAATTGAATGGTGGTGTTCCTGTTAGCGAAACTTATGCAGGTACATTAAACCCAGGTGATACAATTGTATATTCATTTACTACTTTAGCTAACATGAGTACTCCTGGTGCTTACAACATTACTGCTTATTCTGCAGTACGTGGAGATGCAAATCCAGTTAATGATACTGCTCGTGGAGTAATGATACACAAAGTAACATACAATTCCTTCCCATATTATGAAGATTTTGAAGCTAGCAATGGTGGATGGACTACAGGTGGTTCTGCGTCTTCTTGGGCTTATGGCACACCAGCAGCTTCTGTAATAAACTCTGCCGCAAGTGGAACCAAAGCTTGGGCTACCAATTTAACTGGAAATTATAATGCAAGTGAAGCATCATATGTGATTGCTCCATGTTTTGATTTCACAAGTTTGGCCGCTCCACAATTTAAAATGAAAGTTTGGTGGAATTCTGAGTCTGGCTGGGATGGTGCTGCATTACAGTCTTCTATCGACAATGGTATGACCTGGCAAAACGTTGGTGCATTTGGCGATCCAAATAATTGGTATAATGACAATAGTATTAGTGGATTAACTACTGCAATTTCCTCTAATCAAGAAGGTTGGAGTGGTAGAAATTCTACAGGCAGTGGTGGTTGGGTTTTGGCTGAACATGATTTAACTGGTTTAGGAGGACAATCCAGTGTTCAATTACGAATCGTGTTTGGTGCAGATCCTTCTATTATGGATGAGGGCTTCGCTTTTGACGATGTTTTAATACAAGATGCACCAGCTTCTGATTTAGGTGTTTTACGAATTGATGCACCAACTTCTGGCTGTGGTTTAGGAAGTGCTGATTCAGTTAGAATATGCTTTACAAACGCAGGCTCTACGGTTGTTAGAAATTTCCCATTATCTTACACTCTAAATGGAGGAACTGCTGTTACTGAAACATTTAATGATTCTATTCAGCCTGGAGATACTTTATGCTTCACCTTTAACACTACTGTTAACCTTTCTACAATAGGAAATTATAACATAAAAGCCTACTCTTCTTTAACTGGAGATGGGAACTTTTTAAATGATACAACTACAAAAACAATTGTAAATATTCCAATATTAAACTCTTACCCATATTCGCAAGATTTTGAAAGTGGGAACGGCGGCTGGACTAGCGGTGGAGCAAATAGCTCTTGGGCCCTAGGTACGCCAGCTAATACAGTTATTAATTCTGCTGCAAGCGGTACTCAAGCTTGGGTTACAAATTTAACTGGTCCATATAATGCCAGCGAACAATCTTATGTGGTTGGTCCTTGTTTTGACTTTACTAACTTAGCTGCTCCACAGTTTAAAATGAAAGTTTGGTGGAACTCAGAGTTTTCATGGGATGGTGCCGTTTTACAATCATCTATTGATGGTGGAACAACATGGCAAAATGTTGGTGCTTTTGGTGATCCAAATAACTGGTACAATGACAACTCCATCAATGGCTTAGCTAATTTTGTAAACCCTCAAGATGGCTGGTCTGGTAGAGTTTCTTCCTCGAATGGAAGCGGTGGCTGGGTTTTAGCCGAGCATGATTTAACTGGTTTAGGCGGAGTTTCAGGAGTATTATTAAGAATAGCTTTTGGTGCAGATGCATCTGTAATGGATGAAGGTTTTGCATTTGACGATGTGTTAATCATGAATGCACCAGCAAATGATGCTGGAGTAGTGAGTTTGGTAAATCCAGGATCTAATTGTGGCTTAAGTACTACTGATACTGTGAAAATAAGTATCGTAAACTTTGGGTCTGCAACAATTGATTCTATACCTGTTGGATATAGTATGAACGGTGGAACCCCTGTTTTGGAAATGCATATTGATAGTATTCAACCAGGTGACACATCTATTTATGTATTTCAAACTGCAACAGTTAATTTATCTGTTCCAGGTTCATATACTTTTGATGCTTGGGCTTCTCTTCCTAATGATGGCAATCCAATGAATGACACATTATTTAACCGTGTGGTGAACAATAACATGAAAAATGCCCCTTATTTAGAAACTTTTGATTCTTTTCAAACAGGAACTAGCAACCCACTATTAAATGGATGGACTAGAACAACAACTTCTACGGCAACTATAGGTTATAATTGGTATGCAAATTCTGGACAAACAGGATCGGCTAACACAGGTCCAACAGGAGATCACACAAGTGGATCAGGCAAATACCTATACACTGAAGCGAGTTATGGTTCTTTAGGTGATTTAACTATGTTAACCTCTCCATGTATAAACCCAGGAGCTGCAGCAGGTATGACCTTAGATTTTTGGTATCACATGTTTGGTACTGAAATTAATACTTTGTATATAGAGGTTGGAAACAACAGCGGATATACAAAAGTGGATTCTATAGTAGGTTCACAACAAACTGCTATTGCAGATCCATTTAGAAAAAGAAGCATTAACATTACAAGCTTTTTAGGAAATGGAAACATTAGTGTTCGTTTTTCTTCAGTTACTTTAGGATGTTGCGCTGGTGATATAGCAATTGATGACTTTAAAGTTTATGAACCACAAAGCAATGATGTAGGTGTATTGTATTTAGAATCACCTTTAACTGCATGTGGTTTAGGAGTTGCCGATTCTGTAAAAATTTGCTTTAAAAATTATGGTTTGGTTGCAGCATCTAATTTCCCTGTTACATATGTTGTAAATGGAGGAACTCCTGTTACAGAAACATTTTCAGGAACTATACAACCAGGTGATACGGCTTGTTATACATTTAATACGACAGTAAACGTTTCTGCTCCTGGCACATATAATTTTGATTCTTATACTTCATTAGTTGGTGATGGTGACGCTACGAATGACACAATTAAGAATGTTGAAGTGTTAAATACTTTAGTACTTGCACCAATAACTATTGATTTCAATAACTTAACTAGTGGTCAATTTGGAGCATTTACCAATGGTTGGACAGGAACATCTACAAGTACTTTTAGATGGCAATCACAATCTGGAGCTACAAGCTCTTCCAATACAGGACCATCTGGAGATGCGTCTGGTTCTGGGCTCTATGTTTACACAGAAGCTAGCTCTGGTATAGCTGGTGATATTGCTTGGCTAACCTCTCCATGTGTTGAATTAAACACTACAATTATTCCAGCTATGATTTATAAATATCATATGTTTGGAGCTACAATTGACAGACTTAACATTCAAATTGACAACGGTAGTGGTTTTGTTACGATTGATTCAATAATCGGTCAACAACAAACTGCACTTACTGATCCTTGGAGAGCTGACACCATCGATTTATCTGCTTATAAGAATGGTAATCAGGCTTCAATCCGATTCGAAGTGATAAGAGGCTCTAGTTTTACTGGAGATGTTAGTATTGATGATGTTCAATTATATGATAAATCAAATAACGTATTGGAAACTGCAAATCAGCTTAATGGTATAACAGTATATCCAAATCCATCAAATGGAGTATTTAACATTAATATCCCTTCTGATTCTAAATACCTTAGATTAGAAGTAACTGATATTAGTGGCAAAGTTGTTCAGGAAGCATTTATCAATAAAGCTTCTAATTCAATTTATAAATTAGATTTGAGCAAACTTTCTAAAGGTATTTACCTCATGAAAGTAAGTGATAACAATTATAGTAAATCAGAGAAGTTGATTATTAAATAAAATCAATTTTATTAAAATCAGAAAGCCCCGTTGATTAATCAACGGGGCTTCTTTTTTATAAATCTATAAGCCAGGTTCTGTTGCTGATAAACATCAGCATTCTATCATTTATCTAAGCAGTCCACCCTCCGAAAAAGCGAGTAACTTTAAATTCGGTTTATTTGACCTTTCAGCCCATAAGGTTTTCCATGCCTCTATTGTTACCTCTAGAGCGGTGAGCTCTTACCTCACCTTTTCACCCTTATCACGCCAAAGACATGACGGTATATTTTCTGTGGCACTTTCTGTTATTTTGCTTTAAAACAAAACACCCCTATTTTCATAAGGTATGGTACTCTATGCTGCCCGGACTTTCCTTATCCCGTTAAAACGAAACACGATAGAACGATTTATTGTGCAAAGTTATTCAATTTATTTGCCATGCAATCGATGAATGACTATTTCAGTTGCTCCTAACCCAAATTGAGTATATGAGCCATCAAAAAATTCAATTTCAGGGTAACTAGAAATTAATAAACTTCTTAACTCAGTTTTTAGCCTACCCTGCCCTACTCCATGTACAAAAACGACATTCCGAATCTTTTTTTGACTTGCAACACGAATAACTTCTTTTACAACTTCCAATTGAAAAATTAATGCTTCATGATTATTCTCAAAAACCTTAATTGGAGCTAATTCTTCTAGGTGTAAATCAATTACAGGTTTTTTACCATTGAGATTAAATTCTATTGATTCATTTACACCTTTGCTTTTATCGTTCTTTATATCTAATAATTCGCCGTAAGAATCTCGAGTTGTATGCTCTACCTCTCCATTCGATTTTAATAAAAGTAATTCGTGTTTTTGAAAAACATATTCAAAACCATCTTCACAACTAACAGTAATAAGTGACCCGTCAATTTTTAAAACCTCGCCCACAAAATCCTCATCAATTACCTTTACTTTGTCCTTAATTCTTAAATTCAAATCAATAGTTTTACATTGTAAAAGTAAATTGTAATTCTTATCAAAATGAATAATCCTTGGAAAAAACTAAAATCAACCGAAGTATATGAAAACCCATGGATTAAAGTAACCAACCATGAAGTATTGAATGCTGCAAATAAACCTGGAATATATGGAACAGTTCACTTTAAAAACATTGCCATTGGAATTCTTCCTATAGATAAAAATGGTTATACATATATTGTTGGACAATATCGATTTCCCTTAGAGAAGTTTTCTTGGGAAATACCTGAAGGAGGTGGCAAACACAATGTAGATCCTTTAGAAACTGCAAAAAGAGAATTATTAGAAGAAACTGGTGTAAAAGCTAAAGAATGGTCAGAATTGATCCGTATAAACACAAGTAATTCTGTTACTGATGAATATGGAATCATCTATTTAGCCAAAGACATAGAGGTTTTTGAGTCCAACCCAGATGAGGATGAAGATTTGGTCGTTAAAAAGCTGCATTTTGATGAATTATATGAAATGGTAATGCGAGGAGAAATCATGGACAGCCTTAGTGTTGCTGCAGTTTTAAAATACAAACTAATGTTGCTGGAAAGCAAAACTTAAAAAAACAACCAATGCCAATTGCTACCTTTCTCTTCATTGAATTCAAGGGTGGGTGCAGGAACTTTAATAAAATTTGCTGCTTTAAATAAGGTTTTCAAGAATTTATTTTGAGTATTTATCTTTGAAAAGTCAACATCTAAAGAAATATAATATTGACGACTTGGTCTAATTATTTCACCGTGATTTGTAATGTAATTTCCGTGAGAATTTACCATGCCGTCAGCACCTACTCCAAAAGCAAAGTTTAACCATTTTGGCTTGATGGGTTCGTAGATTGAATATAAATTAACGGAGTACCAATAAGTTTGGGCATTATAATCTTTAATAATTGCTTGATTGTTGTTCTCCCCTAATAGCTTAGGGTTATAAGCCCTATATCTAGACGATGAATAAGAAAACTTTGGAATGATAATTTGTTTTTGAAACAATAATTCTTGACCCATTAATAATGAAGTTCCAAGTGCATTACTAGCCATATCACCCCATGAAAACCCCCAATCTGCACTAAATCCATCCATTATTTCTATAGTACCTAGAAATAAAAACCCCAACCCACCGCCGTATAATATAGATTTTCGTTGACTAAAACCTGCAGACTCAAGAGCTTCTTTTCCAATAAACCCGCCTAAATAGGAAGAATAAGTGTGACCGTATTTATCCATTTGCAACCATTCTGAATTATCGTCAAAACGATGGAATTTAGATTGCTTATAGTCAGCATACCACAGATTACTTAAAACATAAATGGTTGATACATAAACTGTACCTGTTGCCGCACTTACTTTAATCAATCGAGTTTTGTCAATAATTGAAGTATCTGATTGGCCCATGCAATTCGAACTTACTAAACTTAAAAACAGTAAAAGACTTCCACCAAATGAAAGTTTTTTTGTTTTAAAATAGCTGAATATAATATCGATCACTTTCTTTTTTTATCGGGTAAGTTTGTAAAGATAAGTCATGGCCACAACCGGTTTGCAAATTAAACTTGTATTGGTGAAATGGACAAACGATGTCGCCATTTATGCATTGAGCCCCTAACAATGATTTTTGTTGGTGTGGACACATTTCTTCAAATGCGTAGAGCTTTTCATTATAAAATAAAAAACAAATCCATTTATCTTGAATTTGTCTTTTACCTGTTTTATTTTCAATTAGCGACTTTTTTAACTCAGCTGTAGAATTAAAAACTAAATTCCAGTTCTGTAAGTTATCAGCATACATTTAATGGCTCTTTATTATCTTTTTAGAAATCAACCCATTTTTGGTTTTAATTTTCAAAAAGTACATACCTGACTGTATGTCATCCAATTGAATAGAAGTACTTTTTAGCTGATTGGAATAAATGTCTGAAACCGCCTTCCCATTCAAATCAAATAATTGGAGGCTATAACTGTCATTCGAATTTGTAGAAATCATTAAATCTCCGGATGTAGGATTTGGGTATGCATCAAATTTATAATCCAAACTGACTTCATCTTTCAGGCTGGTGATGATACAAGAAGTATCTACAAACCCTGTTACTTGAATCCTTTTACTAATTCTAGGTAATTCTCTTGCAATGAAATAATAAAAGAAAGGATAAGCTGAGTTACCAAGGCTGCTTGATGTTATACTCATAAAATTACCAAACTGATATGGGTAAGCAGCTCCTGTATAATTGACGTAAGCACTAGGATTTCTATTACCAATCGAAAGAGAATAGTCGCGCCCAATTCCAATTTCAAAATTCAATGCAACTTGGCTTGGTACATTCGGAACGTTTACAATACGAGTATCTATAATTTCATTGCTAGAGTTTCTTAAAACGACAACTCGCTCCCCTCTTCGATTTGAGTTAATAATTACGGATTCAACTAAAGTGGGTTTTAAAACATCAAAAAACAATTTTGCAGTAGTATCACTATGACTACCCGTTCCGTTAATAAATATTGGAGTTCCAATTACTCTAGGGTTCTGGTTGTAACTAGATACATAAAACGAAGTATCATTTGAATTCAAATTAACTCTAAATGTATCTCCAACAAATACGGCAGGCATACTTGTAGTTGTCTTAAACCAATCTAATCGGCCTGAGCCTGTAGCAACTAATTTAACACGCCCGTTTATGCAGTTGGTATCTCCTAATACTTGTGGAGCATTAGGTCGAGCAACAAGTACTTGGCTTGATTTAGTAGCTGAACCTATACCATTTGTTGCTAATAAGCTTACAGTGTATGTTCCATTGTTTAAATAGCTATGCCTCGGATTTTTTTCTGTACTTGTATTGCCATCGCCAAAATTCCAAAACCACGAATTAGCACCATTCAATGTCCTATTATAAAATTCGTTTTTACCATCAAAAGTTGTATCATACTTCATTATAAAATCTGCAACAGGAATCTGAGTTGCATTTAAACAATACCATTCTGCAACAAACCCAGATTTTGTAATTTTCTCATCAGACAAAAAAACAAGGGTTAAGTTTGGTCCAGAAGATATAATTGAGTCTGTTAATTGTACAGCAGTGCAAAATCGCCCAAGTGAACGATCTTTAACGCTTGGGCCGTCAAAAACTTCGATATAATCATGATTACAGTTTCCTTTAAAACCAGATTCTACGAAAATGGAATTTAATTTAAGTACTAAGAAATCTGCTGAAGAGGAAGAGATTACAACTGTATCTTTTGAATTTAATTCGTAATCGCCGTTTAAGCCGCCATTGTCATAAAGCCTACCTCTACACTCATTAATAGTTTGATGGCTATTTCTAATCATCGAGTAAGAACATAAATTAGCAGTATCTACATTTATGTAAGCTGTTCTAAAAATAGAATCTTTACCACAAACTCCTCCGTCCACATGAAGTGAAACCGTATATACTCCAATTGAATCATACACGTGAACAGGAAAGGGCAAATCTGATGTATCACCATCTCCAAATTGCCAATGAAAATTAGATACATTGTTTGAGTTAGTATGAAATTGCACTGTAGCTGGAATAGAGCAAAAAACAGTATCATAAACAGCCACAAAACTCGCATTAACACCTTGAGTATATGCACCACCAACTCCTACAGCATACCAGGCGTTAGTTACAGATTCAACCTCAGGAGAACAACCACCAAAGATATCAATCGCAGATTTTATACCATAGAATCTCGCATCTTGGTAATCTGAAGTTGGTGTTAAGTAAACAGTTAAGTTTCTAAAAGCAACTTTAGCGGCGTCAATCTTGCCTATCCCATTTACTAAAAATGTGTCTCCAATATCGTTTATTCCACTTCCTCCGTCTGTCAATAAATAGAACCAAAAATTTTGAACACCACTATTTGTGTGTACACCACACCAATCATTACCATTTGTTGGAGTGCAATTTTGACTAATCCAATTTTGACCATCATAAGTATTTGGATCACTATATAACTTAGGATTTGCCATATTTCTAAAAGCTCCTCCAATGTCTTCTCCTAATAACCAGTTAAATTTCGTTGGCCTTGCAAATTCCTCAATTGAAGCTCCAAAAATATCACTAAAAGACTCATTTAATGCTCCAGATTCTTTTCTATAAATTAACCCTGCAGAGAAATTCGTTAATCCATGAGCAATCTCATGGCCTGCAATGTCTAATGAAGTCAAAGGAGTATTCATCTGATTGCCATCTCCATAGGTCATACGCTGACCATCCCAAAAGGCATTATTATAATTATTGCCATAATGAACATAACTTAATAAACGAAACCCATTTCCATCTATGCTGTTTCTGCCATGAATTGTATCAAAATAATCATAAGTTTTTTCTGCACCCCAATGAGCATCTGTTGCATATTGATCTAAGTTAGCATTAAAGTTACTCCAAACATTATTAGAATCCTTAAAATCTATGGCTTGTCCATGTTGAGTTGATTTTTGCATGTTAAAAGTAGAAATCCCGTTTCCTCTTGTAGTTTCTCTTAATCGATACCCATGTTCTGTGCTGTCTGTTATAATTGCACGAGTTCCACTGTATGCTGTGTTGGCAACTCCATTGGCATTTGCATGATGAATTTGTTCATTAACAAAAACAATTTCATTTGATTTTGCATCAACGTAAATCTCATGTCGTGAAAGTGGCTCAATTGCATATACATTATACTTCCTGCATAAAGTTATATCTTCAGCCAAAGTGCTTCCTTCCTTACCCACATAAACGAAGTCACCTGTAGGGTAATATGTTGCTTCCGAATTATTTTGTTCTATTTTTAAATAAGATTCTTCTTCCTTTGATTCCCATTTATATTGCTTTGCGCCAACATAGTTTTTACAAGTTTCCAAACCTTGAACTTCACTAATAGTAGTATTAGCAAAAGTTAGTGGATTATTATATGCTAGACCATTTATTGAAACAACTAAACCATTTTTTACATGAACAATAAGGTGAGCATGCTCTATTATTATTGTATTATAGGTTTGAACAAATCTATAATGTGTCATCCCAAATTCGTCGTGTTGTTCTGATAGCAGCTGAAAACCGTAAGAATTAGGTAATTGAAATGTCGTTCTAAAATAGGATTCCCAACTCTCAAAATTAATTTGAGAGCTTTTTTCAAATTCTATGTATGTTGGAATAGGATTCCCTGCGCTCATCCTCAATTCATGTGCTTCTGCTACATTTTTTTTTGCACTTGCACCAAGCAAAATGCTAGATTGAGCACTTGCACTTAAAACAAATAGAGAGACTACAATACTGAGAATAAATCCTTTCATTTTTATGAATTATAGTTTATTTTAACACTACGACTGATTTGACTTTTTGGGCATTTTGTGAAATTACTTTCACAAAATAAACTCCATTCGAAAGTGAGCTTACATCTATTTGATTTGAATTCGTATTTTTTGAATATGTTGTCAGCACTAGTTCGCCAACCTTATTAAACACTTCTATTGTATAATTAGTCGAATTTGTTGATGTTAGAATTGTAATCTTGTTTTTTGCAGGGTTTGGATAAATACTAAAATCAGCTGAATTGGTGCTTAATTGCTCAATTCCTGTAGAATTACATGTAGAGTCTATAAATGCCTTTACTTCAATTCTTTGGCTACTACAATCAATTGCTTTTACCTTCCAGTCATAAAAGTAGTAGTAATAACCACCTGGGTTAGAACTTGCACTACTCGACTTTATAGATACCATATTTGGAATAGTATATGGAAAAGTAACTCCACCGTCATTTCGATAAAAATCCACACTACTTCCTGATGAAAGTCCCAATTGATAATTGGTTCCTGGTTGGATGTTGAAATCTAGGAATATAAATTGCATACCACTTGAAACATACAAATATTTAGATTGTAAAACATTTCCGTTTCCATCTCTCAATTCAATTGTTCTTGTTTGCCCCATACCAGAAAAAACAGTAACTCGCTGTAATTTAATCGGCTGTAATACATCAAAGATTAAATACTGATTGCCAGTAAAATTATTTCCTGAGCCAATGGCATTGGAAGTAGGACCGACAGATTGTAAAGGAGCTTCTATATAATCTTCTACCCAAAATGAGGTGTCTTTATTCACAGCTGCAGTATTAAACACATTACCATTAAATAGAGCTGTCCCTCCATTCTGAGATTTATACCATTTAATATCTCCTACTCCATTGGCAGTTAATCTAATATTTTGATTTAAACAAAATGTATCGTTCTGGCTTATTGCAGGCAATGGTCTATTTACTGTAAAAAGTGCGCTTTTAGAAACACTATCAGGGCCAAAACTATTTGATGAGATTAATTTTACTGTATATGTACCATTGTTATTGTAGGTATGAACAGGGTTTTGCAAGTTTGATGAATTTCCATCACCAAAGTCCCAACTCCACGAAGTTGGCGCACCTGTGGTTTTATCTTCAAATGAAATTTCACCTGAGCAACTCTTTGATGCATTTACTATAAAATCAGGTGAAGGCGAACTGCTTGGATAAGTACAAGACCAATCTATTTCAAAGCCATTAAGCTCTACACCAGGGTCAGAAGTAAATTTAAGTGTTATTGCACCTGTTGTCGAAGTTATTGTAGAAGGTAAGTTATTATTACAATATGTTCCAATTAATGAAGCATTAGTTGAGTTACCATCAAAAATTTGTAAATTATCATAATTACAGTTCGTTCCTGTTGTACCAGCTTCTACATCAAACATGATGAAATTTAAACTAACACTGGCTGCACCAACAGGTGCGATGGTAATCGTTCCTGTTTCATTAGGGTTATAAGCCCCAGTTGAACCACCTGAATCATATAATTTGCCACTGCAAGTAGTTTGTGTAGCGTTACTTCCATTAGCCAATAAAACCTCACAAACTATATTGGTATCTACTAATATATAATTCAATTTTTCTAGCGAATCTACACCACATGCTCCACCATCAACTTTTAATTTAACATCATAATTACCAAGATTTTGATATAAATGAGTAGGTGTTCTAGCTGTACTGTTAGTTCCATCGCCAAAATCCCAGAAATATGTTAAACCATTGGTACTATTATTTAGAAAATTGACATAAAATGGAGCTTTGCATTCAGCGGTATCTATTGCTGAAAAATCGCTTATTGTTGTTGGTACATAAGGAGATCCAACACCTACAGCATGCCAAGCATTTGTTACAGAAGCAACTTGAGGTGTACAAGCACCATATAAATCTACAGCAGATTTGATAGCGAAAAATCGCGCATCGTCATAATTCGAATTTCTTCCTAAATAAACAGTTAAATTTCGAAATGCAACTGCAGATGCAGTATCAATACCAGTTCCTCTAACAGAGTAAGCATTACCAATACCATTTGTTCCACTTCCTCCCATGGTTAATAAATAAAACCACTTATTTTGAACGCCGCTATTTCCATGAACACCACATTGATCGTTTTGACTTGATGGTACACAGCCAACTACATTTTGCCACGAAGGACCTAATCTAGTATCTGGGTCACCAAATTGCAATGGATTCGACATTGAGCGAAATGCCGATCCTATATCTTCACCAATCAACCAGTTTGCTCTAGACGGTCTTGCAAAAAATTCAATTGCAGTTCCAAATATATCGCTAAACGATTCATTTAAAGCACCTGATTCAGCTGCGTAAACTAAATTTGCAGTGAAAGTTGTAAGTCCATGAGAAATTTCATGCCCAGCTATATCTAAAGCTACTAAGGGTGAATACGAACTATTTCCGTCTCCATAAGTCATCCTTTGCCCATCCCAAAAAGCATTAACATAAGAACTGGAACCACTTTGTGGATCACTTGAGTGAATGTAACTATTTAAAGGAAATCCATTATTATTAATGCTGTTTCTACCATGAACATTTAAGAAATAATCATAGGTTTCTGAAGCGCCCCAATGAGCATCGGTTGCATATTCATCTTTTTGGGCATTTACATTGTTCCAGATATTATCTGTATCTGTAAAATCTGTGGCTGATCCATAATTAGTAGAAAGATTCAGATTGTATGTATTGATAGTTTTTCCACCTTCTGAAGATCTAAGTCTAAATAAACTAGAATTAACACTATCTGTAGGGATTGAACGAACTCCACTATAAGCTGTATTTGCAGTTCCCGTTACATTGGTGTGATGGATTTGCTCATTTCTAAAAATAATTTCACCATTTACAGCATCTACATATATTTCTGCTCTACTCATTGGTTCCTGTGCATAGATATTAAAGCGATAAGCTAACCTGAAACCATTAGCGTTGTATTCTAGAGATGGATTGATATAGACTAATTCACCTTGAGGGAAATAACTTGCATTTTCATCATTTAATTCCAATTTTAAATGTGCTTCTTCAGATGGAATTTGCCACTTATAAGATGTAGCTCCAACGGAATTCAATGCAGCGTTTAATGCAGCGCTTTCTGTTAAATTTGTAGTAGTATTCGTAGGGTATTCTGCAATCATTTTACCATTCATTGATAAAATTTTAGAATTTTTTGTATGAACCATTAGTTCAGCAAATTCAATATCTGTATTCAAATAGGTTTGTATATAACGATAATGAACCAAACCCAATTGGTCATGTTCAGTTTTCAAAAGCCTTAATCCTAAGCCAGTTTTACCTTTTAAATAAGGAGACAATAAATCATCCAAATCATTTAAATCTGGAGCATTTTGATGGTCATATTCAATGTAATTTGGAATTATTGTGCTTTCCACTAAAGAAACTTTCTCAATAGGAATATATTGATTATTTGAATTTTGGGCAAATAAAACCCCTGAAACAAGTAAAATACTTGTAAAAATAGCTTTTGTATAATTCATATATATGTTAAACAATTAAGGACATAAAAATAACCATTAATTCAAGTAATTGTTTCTATCTTCTATTTTAACAGAAAAAACCCCTATAATCAGCTACTAATTTTTTAAGTACCAAACACTGCTATTAATAATAAAGAATAACTAAGCCAAAATCAAACACTAAAATCTAAATTAGTAAGTAAATCCCATAAATCTATTTAAAACATTAGGAGGTAAATCACAGTTCTGATTTTCATCATAATATAATAAGTATGGTAAATAAAATATATTTTTCATGGATTCTCCGATTTCACAAATCGGAACGTAGGACTGATTAGATGTTATAAAAAACACATCAAATGGTAAAGGTTTTTTAGATAAAACATATTTCAAATCGCCATAATAAATTAGTTTATTGTTTAAGGACAATACATTATAATCTCTCTTTCTGTTCTGTGTATTTATTTGTTTATGAATTGATTTCACACCGATTGATAGCAAGTGACTCTCAACTTGCATGCTTTGAAATGGAGTCAAAGTATCTTTTAAATAATATAACTCCGCATTCTGACCATTAATATTTGCAATAATGACATTATTGCCAAATGGATAAGCTGCAAAATATTGCTGATTATTTCTATTTTGATTCCAACTAATTCCTTTTATAGATAAAACAATAGAAATGGCTAATACAATCCCGATTTTAAACGAACTGGGGAAATACAAATGCAATGTTAGCGTGAAAATAAGAGCAAATATTAAAATTGCTGAGAAGATATCTATCCAAATTCCTGAAGTTGTTGAAAATGGAAGTATTTGACTTAATTCAACCAGATAATTTAAAGCATATAAAGTGCCATTTAAGAGTATAGATAATCCAAATGTTTTTGAAAATATTATAAAAACAAGTAATGTTGAAACACTTAAACCAACAATAATAAAAGCTATAGGAATAACTCCTAAATTAATAAGCCAAAACCAATTTGGAAACTGATGAAAGTAATACAATGTAAAAGGCAAAGTTGCTATTTGTGCAGCGAAAGACACAAATAACAATGCGGTAATTTTTTTGAGCCATTTATTGTGAACAGGAAATAAGTGCTGCAAAATAGGATGAAACAAAACGATGCCAATTACTGCTGAATAAGATAATTGGAAACCAACTTCAAAAATTGCGTTTGGATTGATTAATAAAATTATAAACGCTGAAGCCGATATGGAATTAATAATGTTTGTAGAACGGTTTAATGCTCCACCAATTGCTAAGATAGAAAACATACATGCCGCTCTTTGAACTGAAGGTGATAGTCCGGTTAGCAAAGCAAAACACCAGATACCAAGCAATAACATTATTGCTTTTATAATTGCTCCGAATTTTAACTTTTGCAGAAATGAGAGCAAGGTTTGAAGTATTAAAAAAACAATGCCAACATGTAATCCTGAAACAGCCAATATATGCATGGCTCCTGCATCTGCAAAGGTGGATTTAGTTTCTGAATCTAAAAATTGTTTTTCTCCAAGAGTTAATGCTATTAAAACGGCTAGGTTTTGATCTTTTATTCCCATTTCCTTATACAGGAAAATGATTTTATTTCGCATTGAAGTAGCATAGCTAAATATGTTTTCATGACTTGATATCAATATAATAGAGTCGGTAAAACATTGGAGGTAAACTTTTCGATTTGCGAGAAAGCTTGAGTAATTAAACTGATTTGGTATTTGCGGTTCTGATATTTTTGAAAATTTAGAAAACCCAATAATTGAATCGCCTATTTGAATATTTTCATAAGGGTTTCTTACCCAAACTTGTGCTTTTTGTTTTAAAGCTAGCGAGTCGCCAATTACAACAAAATCTGTATGAAGTAATGCTGTCTCCCCATCATTTTTTACTATTTCATTTATTTTTCCCAGCCATTTTACTTGTTTTGAATCGTATTCTTTTACAACATGAATATCTTGGTTGTAATGTTCGTGAATTTTAAAGCCAAAGAATATAAAAGCAATGAAAAGTATTATCCCAAAATGAAAGCGAAATTTATATTTCTGAAAAATATCTGTATGAAAATATAGAATAAAAACAAAACCAATAGCAACGAATAAAAAATCTAATTGTTGAAAGTAAAAGCTGGGTAAATATTGGTGAAGAATAATTCCTAAACAAAAAGGAATAACAATTTTTACTAAAGGTATTTGGCTCCAATAAAACATGAGGAAAGGTTTCCCCTAAATTAGCAATTAATCTTCTTTAAAAAAATCAAGTGCCGACAAATCTATTATATGAACCCCACTATAATAAAAATGTAGTATTTCAGAATAAGAATAGCCTTGATTAGCCATTTCCATTGCCCCTATTTGACACAAGCCAACCCCATGTCCATATCCCCTTCCTTTCAACACTACCTTCCCTGTGTCTAATTGCACATTGAAAAAAGCAGATCTTAAATGAAATTTATGACGAATATCTTCAAAAGAAAGGCTGCCCTTTCCATAATAAAAAACACTTCTATCGGAATTATTATAATGATATAATAATGAGTCATTTGATGCAGCTGGTAATTTGGCAGTCAAATATGATTTCCAAGTGTTCGAGTCAATTTTCTTTTCCCAAATAGCATTCTTTTTATTTAGACAAAAGGTATCCTTAACTGAACGTAAATAGTACAAAGATTTACTCCACACATCTTCTGAATTAACTGTTTCGCCACCACAACTAGAGTGAAATGCAGCTGTAATTAAATGGATGTCGCTATCGACAATTACAGCCCCTTTTGTTTGCATAGCAGCATCTACTATATCCGAATAAAAAGATTTGCCATGATAAGCTTGACAATGAACCTCATCACATAAATTATATCCCTCAACTAAATGCTTATGAGTATTTGATAAGGCATAAGTTCTACATATAATAGCCTGTAATTTAAAAAATTCTTTTGGTGGTTTTCTACCGACTTCTGCTTCTACCACACCTGCAACATAATTGTCTAAATCTATATTATTTAGCAAAAGTAAACTCGAACGTTGTACAAGAATTTTTAAATTATCATCATATCGCCTTTCGATACCTCCAGGGCTAATTGTTTGTATTTTAAAGTGATTATACCAACCAGTACCAATAAAGTTTACTTTTCTAAAGTCGCCAATTACTTTTTGGCCTTCACTAATTCGAATCAATCCTTGATGATATTCTACACGAATTAGATCTTTAGAATTCAAATCTTTAAGCTTTCCATTTTCAGTAAAAATTGCATACTGTCCGGCTCTAATACTAAAGTCTATACTTAAAACTTTTTTACTTGCAAGAACTCCAATGTTTATAAATTCAGCAGATGCACTTTGGATAGTAAAAGCAAACAGCAATAAGAAAATTGTTTTTTTCATGTTTTCAAATCTTCAATAATAAGTTCTGCTGTTTTAGCTGATGCGCCACCTCCACCTAACTTATTGTTCAAAAGATTAAAATTATCTAACATTTCATTCCTTTTTTCGCTGTCTTTTAACAGTTTTCCCAATTCCAATCTTAATAACTTCTCGTTCATCTCTCCTTGTATCAATTCCTTCACAACTTCTCGATCCATGATCAGGTTTACAAGCGAAATGTATTTGATGTTAATGATGCGTTTTGCAATGTGATAAGAAATAAAACTACCCTTATAGCAAACAACTTCAGGCACTTTAAATAAAGCAGTTTCTAAAGTTGCAGTTCCTGACGTAACCATTGCAGCATAAGACAATTGCAATAAATCATATGTCCGATTTCTGACTACAGAAAAGTTTTGATAATCTTTAAGATAGTCAGCAAAAATAGCATCATCTAAGCTTGGAGCTGCAGCTAATACAAACTCGTATTCCGGAAAGTGTTTTGCTTGCTTTAGCATAATTGGGAGCATTTTACTTACTTCTTGCAACCTACTTCCTGGCAATAGTGCAATTATTTTTTTATCACTCAGGTTTAACTCTCTTCTCAATTCTGCTTTCTCTGAATCTGATTTCAATCGATTTTCAATTGCATCAATCAAAGGATGACCTACATAATCAACCTCCATATCGAATTTCTTATAAAATTCTTTTTCAAATGGAAGAATAACAAACATTTTGTCAACGGTTCGTTTGAGTTTAAAACCTCGATTTTGTTTCCAAGCCCATATTTGAGGAGAAATATAATAATGAACTCGTATTCCTTGTTGTTTTGCAAATTCAGCAATTCGCATATTAAAGCCTGGATAGTCAATTAGTATAATTGAATCTGGCTTAAACTCTAAAATATCTTTTTTGCAAAAAGCTATGTTTTTTAAAATAGTTTTTAGGTTTAGCAACACCTCAACAAATCCCATAAATGCCAAGTCTCTATAATGTTTAACTAAGGTAGCTCCTTCAGTTTGCATTAAGTCGCCTCCCCAACACCTTATGTTGGCGTCTTGGTCTTTTTTCTTCAGCTCTTTTATTAGATTAGAACCGTGTAAATCTCCAGATGCCTCACCTGCAATTATGTAATACTTCATGAGTTAAAGTGTGCCTCCATGCAATTTTTTAAACATTACGAACAATGCTATTAACAAAGTAGAGAAAATCACACCTCTTGCAGCTTTATCGTTTTTTGTTTGATAAAAAAGAAAGAAACCTCCTAAATTAACAACAGCACATAGACTCAATAATTTTATTAAAATTGCTTGAAATGCCATTTTTCGCAAAAAATCAGGAACTGTAAGGTAAGCATACGATGAATAATAAAAAATTAGCATAGTGAAAGCAGGTAATACAAATCCGACTATCATGCCGAACCATAACTTATCTATTTTTTTAACGCTCATTTTCAAGGGATTTTAAAGTTTCTAAGCTTTCATAAGCTGTTAAATCTGAGTGTATCGGGACTATTGAAATAAAATTATTACTTAAAGCCCATTCATCAGTATCAGTTGCTTTTAGTTCTCTATTGACAAATTTGCCAGTCAACCAAAAATAAGAATTTCCTGCTGGGTCAAGTCTTTCATCAAAATTTTCTTCCCACACAGCATTTGCTTGGCGACATACTTTTATACCACTTATCAATTCTTTAGCAACAGCTGGAAAGTTAACGTTTAAACACGTGTATTTTTTTAATGGATTTTTTAAGGTATGTCTAATAATATGTTCTACGTAATCTAAAATTGGTTCAAAATCAGAATCGATACTAGTATTGCACAATGAAAAACCAATAGCAGGTATTCCTTCAATAGAAGCTTCAACAGCGGCAGACATTGTTCCAGAATATATTACATTAATCGAAGAATTTGAACCATGATTAATGCCTGATAAAACTAAGTCAGGCCGTTTTTTAAGAACCTTAATGGTTGCAATCTTGACACAATCAACAGGTGTTCCACTGCAACTATATGCCTCTACTCCTTCTATTTCAAAAGGTTTTATTCTTAACATAGAGTTCATTGTGATGGCATGACCCATTCCAGATTGGGGGCTATCAGGAGCCACAACAACAATTCGATTGCTTATTTTTTTAGCAACATTCACTAAGTTTAAAATACCAGGCGCTGAAATTCCATCGTCATTGGTTATTAGTATAAGTGGGTTTTCTGTCATTTCAGCCAAAATTAATTGTTAAAAGTTTCGAATTGAATTATTAAAGCTAATTTATTGTAATAAAAAAGTCGCCTCAACTCAATTGTCAAGGCGACTTTCTGTGAAACTACTATGAATTACTTCTTCTCTTCTTCTACTTCTTCAAAATCTACATCAGTAACTTCATCATCACTAGCATTATTTGTTTCCGCTTGAGCTTGTCCTGCATCAGCTCCAGGTGCGCCACCTTGCTGATACATTTCTTGAGCTGCTGCTTGGAAAATGGTGTTCAATTTTTCCATTGCTGGATCAAGAGCAGCCATATCTTTAGCCTCGTGTGCTTTCTTTAATTCAGCCAAAGCTTCTTCAATTGGAGCTTTTTTATCAGCAGGTAGTTTTTCTCCAAATTCTTTTAACTGTTTTTCAGTTTGGAAGATTAAACTATCAGCTGCATTTAGCTTATCAATCTCTTCTTTCATTTTTTTATCAGCATCGGCATTTTCTTCTGCTTCTCTTTTCATTTTTTGAATCTCTTCATCGCTTAATCCAGATGAAGCTTCAATTCTAATGCTTTGCTCTTTGTTAGTAGCTTTATCTTTAGCCGAAACATTTAAGATACCATTAGAATCTATATCAAACGTTACTTCAATTTGAGGTATTCCCCTTTGCGCTGGTGGTATTCCATCTAAGTGAAATCTTCCAATTGTTTTATTTCCATTTGCCATAGGTCTTTCTCCTTGCAATACATGAATTTCAACAGATGGTTGATTATCTGAAGCAGTTGAGAATGTCTCAGACTTTTTAGTAGGAATTGTAGTGTTAGCCTCAATTAATTTGGTCATTACACCTCCCATTGTTTCAATACCAAGCGATAATGGAGTTACATCTAAAAGAAGTACATCTTTCACTTCTCCTGTTAATACACCACCTTGGATAGCTGCTCCTAAAGCTACAACCTCATCTGGATTTACTCCTTTTGAAGGCTCTTTGCCAAAGAATGCTTTTACTGCATCTTGTATCGCAGGTATTCTTGTTGAACCACCAACTAAAATAACTTCATCAATATCACTTACAGACATTCCAGCAGCTTTTAAAGCAGTTTTACAAGGCTCAATTGTTCTTTTAATTAAAGAGTCAGCCAATTGCTCAAATTTTGCTCTTGTTAATGGTCTTACTAAGTGTTTCGGACCTGAAGCAGTTGCAGTAACATACGGCAAGTTAATTTCAGTTTGAGATGAGCTTGACAATTCTACTTTTGCTTTTTCAGCAGCTTCTTTTAATCTTTGAAGCGCCATAGGATCTTTTCTTAGGTCAATGTCTTCATCGTTGATAAACTCTTGAGCTAACCAATCAATAATTACTTGATCAAAGTCATCACCACCTAAGTGCGTATCACCATCGGTTGACTTTACTTCAAAAACACCATCACCTAACTCTAAAATAGACACATCATGAGTACCTCCACCGCAGTCGAAAACAACAATGTTTACATCTTGCGACTTCTTGTCCATTCCATATGCCAAAGAAGCAGCTGTTGGTTCGTTGATAATTCTTTTAACTTTTAAACCAGCAATTTCTCCAGCTTCTTTTGTTGCTTGTCTTTGTGCATCATTAAAATATGCAGGCACAGTGATAACTGCTTCATTTACTGTAGTTCCTAAATAGTCTTCAGCAGTTTTTTTCATTTTTTGAAGCACCATTGCTGAAATTTCTTGAGGAGAATACATTCTTCCGTCAATCTCTACTCTTGGTGTGTCATTATCTCCTTTAACTACTTTATAAGGCACTCTTGCAGCTTCGCTTGATGCTTCACTGAATTTGTTACCCATAAATCTTTTAATAGAAGAAATGGTTTTCTCAGGATTAGTAATTGCTTGTCTTTTAGCAGGATCTCCTACTTTTCTTTCGCCACCTTCTATAAAGGCAACAATTGAAGGTGTTGTTCTTTTACCTTCGCTGTTTGGGATTACAACTGGTTCGTTACCTTCCATTACGGCAACACATGAATTTGTTGTTCCTAAATCGATTCCAATTATTTTACTCATTATTTTAGATTATATAGTTCTCAATTAATTTTCTGAAAACCATTTAGTCAATGAATGTGCCAATTGAAATAAGTCACTTTTATAGGTAAAATTGTCAGTTATCTTGTTTTATAGGCGATTCGCTTGCTTAAAAAACAGATGACAACTTGTCAAAATGACGGTCAATTAATAAGAGAATCCGTGATTTTTGGTGTAATCACCTCCTACTAATTCACTTTTAGTGTTGATTTGCAAGTTTGCGTAAAACACTGCTGTCGATCGGCTAGCAAACAAACCGATTCCATTTTCTATATTGGTATATTCTGGTCTAACTTGTGCAATTCCATCAATTGGTCCGTTCAAATCTTGGTAAAAAATGAAGGTTTCGTCTGCGGCAAAAACTTCTATGCGAATTGATTCATTTGTTGGAATTATCTTTTTAGTATTTGTTGGTGCAACAGTATTAGCTATGGTTTCAATAAATCGCTGTCCGGTTACTGTTAATGCAATATCATCATTTGCTGTCAAACTGCCATTGGTAAATGACCCTATAGGAATTTTAACTTCTCTAGGTATGGTATCATTTCCAATCTTCTCGCCATACAAAAAATACATTACCGCTTCAAACTTGGCAATGTCTTTACTAATTTCAAACTTGAAACTATAATCTTGTAAATTCAATACATTATTAACAAAACTAATTTCCTGGTTTCTACTTACATCTGGTTTATCTAATCTAACATCTCCTAAAACCAATGTTGAGGAATGAGTATTAACTCCATCGGGTCTCTTTATATTAATTTTATACCTATTGCCAACAACAACATTTTGATTTGTATAATAAACTCGGTTGTTTAAACTAGTAAACACACCTGGCTTTTTAGCCACATTTAATTTTTTTAGTGGAATTATTTGTCCATTAGCTTCATTGCTAAGGCTAACATCTAAACTATCATAATACAAATTATTGGGATCTGAAGCCAATTCAATTGCGTTAGCTCCATCTTTCAAAAATGTCTTGGTTATTCTAACAAATTGGGTGTCTGCGCCATGATCAAGCAGGCCAAAAACCACGGGTGTTTCTTCAAAATCTCCATTCAAATCAACTTCATTATCGCAAGAAAATAAAGTAATAATAAGGGCGGCAATAAATAAGTAATTGAAAATTTTCATGTTTACAAAATTAGTAATAATTAGAATTCTGATTCTATTTTGTAGCTTTGTTCAGACACAATAGAATTGAAATATGTCCACAAGTAAAAAAACTGATATCAAAAGAGTAACAACCAATGTACTTCAAGAGATGAAAATCAGAGGTGAAAAAATATCTATGTTAACTGCATACGACTACTCTTTGGCTCAAATAGTAGATGCTTCTGGCATTGATGTTATTTTAGTTGGAGATTCTGCTTCAAATGTGATGGCAGGTCATGAAACAACTTTACCCATTACCTTAGATCAAATGATTTATCATGCTTCTTCTGTAGTTAGAGCAATTCAACGTTGTTTAGTTGTTGTTGACCTTCCTTTTGGCACCTATCAGGGAAATTCTAAAGAAGCCTTAACCTCTTCCATTCGAATCATGAAAGAATCTGGCGCTCATGCAGTAAAGTTAGAAGGAGGCAGTGAAATTATTGAATCAGTTAAGCGGATACTTTCTGCAGGTATCCCCGTTATGGGGCATTTAGGTTTAACACCCCAGTCAATTTATAAATTTGGTACCTATGTGGTAAGAGCCAAAGAAGAAGAAGAAGCAAACAAGCTAATTAACGATGCACTTGAACTAGAAGCAGCGGGATGTTTTGCCATTGTTTTAGAAAAAATACCATCAAAATTGGCTAAATTAGTTGCTGAAAAAATAAGTATTCCTGTCATTGGAATTGGTGCAGGAAATGGAGTTGACGGACAAGTTTTAGTTTTACATGATATGTTGGGTATCAATAAGGAATTTAGTCCACGTTTTTTAAGGCGATACAATGATCTTTATACCAGCATTAAAAATTCTGTTGAAAACTATATACAAGATGTTAAGTCTAAGGATTTTCCAAATAGCAAAGAACAATATTAGCGCATGAGTCTAAAGCTTTTAATTTCTATCCTTAGTATATTCTGTATGTGTTTGTATTCGAAAGCTCAGTATATTGACGAATATCCGAGCAACAAATTGAATGCTTCTAAAGTGATGGAATTAAAAAACTACCAAGTTGCTGTTAGAATTTATTCAGAATTATTAAAAGAAGAACCCAACAACATTGATTTTCAATTTCAATTGGGAACTGCCTATACTTATTCTAATATAAACCAGCGCAGAGGGCTAGACTTATTAAAACAAGTGGATGCTTCTGCAAACAAACCAGATGGAGTTTCTAAAATTCTCGCTATTGCTTACTTCAAAAATTATGAGTTTGATAATGCTATTTCTACTTTTAATAAAGTAAAAAACACATTAACTAACCCAGAAGAAATGAAAGAAATTGATGACTGGATAAATCAGTGTAATAATTCAATTCAGCTGAAAAAAAGACCAATTTCAGTTCGTTTCGAAAACTTGGGTAAAGATGTAAACTCCGATGCACCTGACTATTTGCCATTAGTTTCTCCAGACGAATCAGTTATTATGTTTAGCACCCGAAGAGATGGTGTAGTTGGAAACTTATTTGATTATGGAGGTTATAAAACAGCCGACATCTATACTTCTAAGCATAGAAGAGGAAAATATAGCCGTTCACGTTCTATCGGAAGTCCTAATACATATGGAAATGAAGAAACGGCAGGTAGTTCGGAAAATGGTGACTATATGTTATATCATGTTGACAGCGAAGACAATTATAGTGATTTGTATGTAAGTGAAATGGGTAGAAGGTCATACATGCCACCAAAAGAATTAAACAGCGATTTAGTCAACCAGAAAACAAGTGAACCTGGAGGAAGTTTGACTAATGAAGGTGACCAACTTTTTTTCTGTAGCAATAGAGATGGTGGTTTTGGTGGCTTTGATATATACTCGGTCAAAAGACTACCAAATGGAGATTGGGCTGAGCCAATTAACTTGGGTAATGAAATCAATACGGCTAAAGATGAAAAATACCCTTTAATAAGATCCAATGGAAATGAATTATATTTCAGTTCTAATGGTTTTCCAGGCATGGGTGGTATGGATTTATATAAATCGATATTAGTAGATGGTAAATGGAGTAAACCTGCGAATTTAGGATACCCGCTTAATACTGTAAATGATGACAATAACATTTCTTTTGCCGAAAACTCAAGATACGCATATGTGGCTGCAAGAATGGATGACAGTTTTGGCGATTTAGATATTTATCGCGTTGTATTTGAAGACAAAAGAGAAGAATTAGCCTTAGTTTCTGGCAATTTAATTAGAAGCGACTCATCTCTAATTCTTGAAGAAATAGTAATTGAGATTTTAAACCCCGAAACTGGCGAATTATTTGGCTCCTACTTATCTAATTCTAAAACAGGGAAATACGTAGCCATCTTACCTCCTGGAGTTTATAGTTTGGAAATTATAAATGCTCAAAACTTTGAAGATAAAGTGAAAAAAATAATAATTAAAGATAAAAATGATTTTGTGAGTGTTATGAATTTAAACATCGTTTTAAACGAGAAACCGAAGAAAATTACACCTATAAAAAATGTAGAAAGCACCATAAAAACAACTCCTGTTGAAAAAAAATAACATTCAAGTAATTTATGAAGATAATCATCTAATTGCCATCAATAAAAAATCTGGAGATTTAGTGCAAGGAGATAAAACTGGTGATCGGCCTCTTAGTGATTTAACAAAAGACTTCTTAAAAGAAAAATACAATAAACCTGGGGATGTTTACCTAGGAGTACCTCATCGATTAGATAGACCAACAAGCGGTATAGTTGTCTTTTGTAAAACAAGCAAAATATTACCCAGAATGAATAAGCTTTTTGAAACAAAAGACATTCAAAAAACATATTGGGCTGTAGTGAAAAATAGACCTCCAAAAAATTCTGATACTTTAATTCATTATTTGCATCGTAACCCTCAAAAAAACAAATCAACAGCTCATGTTAAAGAAATAAAAGATTCTAAGAAAGCAGAGTTATCCTATCAGATAATACAAGAGTTGGATAATTATTTTTTATTAGAAATCTTACCAAAAACGGGTCGCCATCATCAAATCAGGTCGCAGTTGGCAGCAATTGGCTGCCCTATTAAAGGCGATTTAAAATACGGATTCGATAGAAGTAATAAGGATGCATCTATTCACTTACATGCCAGAAAATTGGAATTTATTCATCCTGTTAGTTTAGAGCCTATCTCCATTACTGCTCCTACTCCCAAAAAAGATCCTATTTGGAAAGTTTGTAATCCTCCTCATTAAAGTGCTTTTCTATTTTGCTTTTTTTCTGCTTGTCGCTTTTTTTCTTTTAACCTTTTTTGAATTGCTTTTTTGTTTGGTTTTGTAGGTTTTCTTTTTTTAGCCTGCTTTAGGTTTTCATTTATCAATTCTATCATACGCTTAATTGCAATCTCTTTATTCTTCAATTGACTACGAGTAGCCTCAACATCAACCTGAATTATGCTTTCTTTATGAATTCGATGCTGCAATTTTGCCAACAAGCGCTCTTTCTGAGTTTCGTTTAAACATTGACTCTCCACAACATTAAAGAATGCGCTAACCCTTGATTCTGTTTTATTTACATGTTGCCCACCCTTTCCACTACTCCTGCTTGTGACAAAGGTAAATTCATGAACTATATCTTTTTGATTAAAGTGCATAAAAAATTTAAGATTTAAATTACAAAATGAGCATTTAATTTCGATTTAATCTATCTTTGTTATTTACATTTATAAAAAAATTAAGATGCCTACAGAAATTTCAAAATTAAGCCAAGAAGATCGAGATATATTACTTAGAGCTCCAGCAATTGTTGCAATTTTAGCTGCTATTTCAGATGATGGCGATGTAAGTGAACACGAGAAATCTGAGGCAATTAAACTAGCTCATTTTAGGACTTATACCTCAGAACCTATACTTCACAATTTTTATAAAGAGGCAGATTTAGTTTTTGAAAAAAACTTTGAATATGTTATGTCGAACCTGCCTGAAAGTTGGGAAGACAAAAAAATCTATTTAGAAAGTAGAATTGTTTGTATAAACGAGATTCTTCCAAAGATGAGTAAAGTATATTCTAAGGCTTTAGTTGCCAGTTTAAAATCCTTTTCTCGCCATGTATTTAAATCTAATTCTAGCTTTTTAGAGAGTTTTATTCTTCCTATTTTTTCTAATAAGATTAAAAATGAAGGCTTTGATATAAATATTGGCAATTGAAAACACTTTACTTAATTCGTCATGCCAAATCAAGTTGGGATGAAATCGGCTTAAGTGATTTTGAAAGACCGCTTAATTCAAGAGGTAAAAAAGATGTTTTAGTGATGGGGCAACGCTTAAAAGAAGCGGGTATTTTGCCTCAAATAATCATATCAAGTTCTGCGAATAGAGCTTTTACTACTGCTCAATCTTTAGCTGCACAAATAGGCTTTAACCTCGATTCTATCGAATTAGAGCCTCGAATTTATGAAGCAAGTGCCAAAACTTTAAGCTCCATCATAAACCAGATTGATGATTCAAAAAACATTGCTTTTTTAATTGGACATAATCCAGGGTTCACCTATTTGGCCGAAGATTTAACAGGCGAGCATTTTGGAAACATTCCAACTTGTGGCATCGTAGGGATTGAATTCCCTATTGAAAGTTGGCAATACGTCAGTAATAATTCTGGCACTTGTATATCCTATGATTATCCTAAAAAAATTTCTTGAAGGTTTTTAAAGCTATAATACATCTCACCTTAACTCTATTTTTAGCCTACCAGAGTCTAAGTTTGTTTGAAAAAACTATAGAAAACGATCAAAGTCTTTCAATCGGAGTAAGTCTATTTATACCAATTGAGTTTTAAAGTGCCGTAAATAATTATAAATCTCCAACTTTAAAACGTAGAATTGGTAAATGCCGAATACTTAGATAACGAGGAACGAAGTGTGCGAGATTAGATAACTATATCGGTATTATTGCTTTCTACATGAATCTTGTGGCAACTGGAATGTTCGCATTTGTCGGTTTTTCATTTCCTACTTCCAGATTACTTCCAAACTCTTATTACCATGTAAAAAATAAAAACTTAAATGATCAGATTTATTATTTTCTGGGAGTTCACTTTTTTAGAAAATTTTTACTGCTTACTTTTTGGAAATCAAAAACAAAAATGAAATCATTTTTTAATGGCACAAAGTCTGGTTTAGAAGCTTTTATGTTCTCATCTAAGCAAGCTGAGTTTGGACACTTGGGAGCTTTCGTATTTATTCAAGTGTATGGAGTTTTAATGAGTTTGAAAGGAAATGTTTTACTTGTATTCAGCTTGACAATTATTAATGTTATTTTCAACCTATACCCTATCCTACTTCAACGAAAGCACCGCATTAGAATTCAGAAATTACTGTTTAAAGAAACAGAATTGCAATAGGTAATGATTATCAAAATTTTATTGTCCAATTAAACTCGTCTTCCTGAGTTCCCCTTTTTACTTGATCTAAATAATCTTTGGCTTTATTAGAGAATTTCCATGTGTTGAAATCGCTTAATTCATAATCATTTTCTCCAATTCCAATGTTTGAAAAAGGAGCGATTGTTGCAGCAGTTCCAACGCCAAAAGCTTCTTCTAAGCTATTGTTTTTAATAGCTGCTAATACCTCATCAACGGATATTCTTCTTTCTTCAATGTTCATATTCCATTTTTTGGCAAGTTGCAATATGCTTGCCCTTGTTATTCCTGGAAGTATAGTATCTCGTTCTATAGAAGGGGTAATTAAGTTGCCATTTATAACAAACATAATATTCATAGTGCCGCATTCTTCTATGTATTTATGCTCATTGGCATCTGTCCAAATTAATTGGTGATATCCTTGCTTTTGTGCTTGTGTAGCAGGAAATATTGAAGCGGCATAATTTGCTGCAGCTTTTGCAGCACCTATTCCTCCTTGGCAAGCTCTACTATAATGATTTTCAACCTTTACTTTTACAGCTCCTGTATAGTAGGTTGAAGTTGGAGAAGTAATAATCATAAACTTGTATCGAGAGCTAGGTTTAACTCCCAAAAAAGCTTCATCTGCTATTAAAAATGGTCTAATGTATAATGACAAATCATCACCTTCGGGTATCCAATTTCTATCAATATCAATTAATTGCTTTAATCCTTCAATAAAAAAATGTTTGGGCACTTCAGGCATACACATTCTAAGTGCAGACTTATTTAATCTTAGGTGATTTTGATCGGGTCTAAATAAAACGATTTCTCCTTTAGTAGATCGGTATGCTTTTAAACCTTCGAAAATTGCTTGTCCGTAATGAAAAACGCAAGAAGCGGGCGAAATAGATAAATTTTGATAAGGTTGGATTTTAGCTTTTCCCCACTTACCATCCGCATATTCTGCAATAAACATATGGTCAGAAAAGACTCTACCAAATTGTAAATTGCCAAAATCTGTTTCAGTAACTTTTGATTTTTTTACTCGTTCAACCTCAAATGTATTTTCTACTACTTCCATTCCCAAATAATTTTATAAAAACAAATATAAATAAATAGAAGCCCTTAATTTCCATTTCGGTCATTTGAAATGCAATTTATCCGCATTCAATAGGATTATTCTATTCTATGGATTGAAAATTAGAACTTTGGCTTATTCCATGTTTCATAGAATACAATTTCATTGATTTCTTTACGAGGGGTTCGCTTTTTTTCACCAGCTTGATATTCTTGTGGAAGGTTATTTATATCACCAGTAAATCCTAATGCAATAGCTGTTATTGCTTCAAAATCAGTTGACACATCAAATTGCTTCAATACTTCATTTGTGCTAAACCCAGCCATTTGATGTACATAAACATTTGCTTCAATAGCACGCATTGTTAAATAGGCTGTTGCAGAACCAAGGTCATGCTTAGCATAATGATTGGCTTTATTGTTTTTTGAAAAAGATTTACTAATTAAGCCTATCGCTAAGACAGGAGCAGTAATGGCCCATTTTTGATTAAATTCATCTAAGCAATTAAAAATTTTATCATAGGTTTTGTCACCCTTAATGCCAACAAGGTATCGCCATGGTTGCTCATTAAATGCACTTGGTGCTGAACCAGCGGCTATAAAAATTTCTTTTAGAATTTCTTCGTCTATTGCCTTTGAATCGAAGGCTCTCGGGCTCCATCTATTTTTAATTCCTTCTGATATATTCATCTTAACTTCTTAATTTATCTAATAATTCATTTAACTGTTTAGCTTCTTCTACACTTAGTTTGTGAAGATTCTCATATAATTTAAAATCTATTAAGTCAATTTCGGCCAACATTTCCAGACCCAAAGGAGTGATTTCTATGTCAACTTGTCGTCTATCTTGACTGTTTGTTTTGCGTCTAAGCAATTTTTTGACTTTCAATTTGTCTATTAATCGAGATACATTTGACATTTTATCAATCATACGATCAGAAATCTCATTGACACTTGTGGGTTTGCCAGCTTTTCCCCTAAGAATTCTCAGTACATTGTATTGTTGATTTGACAAGCCAAATGGTTTTAAGTGCTGACTGACCAACTCCCCTACCCATTTTCCTGTAAATAATTGATTGATTAATAGTTTCTGATATTCATTCTTAAAAGCAGATTGCTTAATCTCTTCTTGTATTTTCATGACTTAAAAAAAACAAATATATGTACATACATGGATTTAATCAATCATTTAATTCTAACACCTTTCCAAAAAGCAATTCTATTTTCTATTTCTTTTGCTGCTTCATTAGGGTTTTTATAATACCAAGCTGCATCTTCATTTATATTGTCCCCTATTTTTATTGAAAAATAAGATGCAGTTCCTTTCCAAGGGCAAATTGTTTCTGTATTGCTCTCGATTAAAAACTGTTTATTAACTGAACTTAAAGGGAAATAAGGGTTCTCCTCTACCACTATTATATCATCGCTTGCCGCTATGACTTGATTATTCCAAATTGCCTTCATAATTTTTTTCCCAAATGGTATCTACAAAATAGTGTTTACAATCCAACAGGTTTTTATTTATTTTAAACCCAGTCTCTTTTGCTAATTGTTCAAGGTCCTTTAAACTATACTTTTTTGAAATTTCCATAAAAATAGGCTCTCCTGTTTCCAATTCCACCATCATATTTAAATCTTTTATAAATACAGTTTGTGCCGTCTGACTAATTAAATAACTTTTTGTTTCTCCTGAAATAGGGTCGTAAGTTGGATAGTGATCAAACTTAGTAAGGTCGAAATTAGAATGAAACTCCTTGTTTATTCGATTTAATAAGTTCAAATTAAATGCACGAGTAATCCAGTTTTTATCGTTGTAGGCAGCAAGTACTTTTTCAGGGTGTTTTTTTAAATCAACTCCCATAATCAACCGATCTCCCTTGTTGAGCTTTTCAGAGATTTTAGTTAAAAAAACAATTGCTTCGTTATAGCTAAAATTGCCCACATTGCTGCCCATAAATAGAATTACTTTTCTCCTATCTTTTGATAGTTTTTCGAGTGCTCCTATATATGTGTCAACTTGATGATTTACTTTTAAATTTGGTAATTCTTTTGATAAATCTGCAGTTAATTGACTTAATACATGTTCTGAAATATCTATAGGAACATATTCAAAATCAACATTCAATTGCTCAAAATATTTTAATAATACCTTGGTTTTCAAGCCATCTCCGGCTTCAAACTCTATCAACTGAAATGGTTCTTTATGTTGATAAATTTCATTTAATATTTCATTTTTTTGAGTTGAAATTATCTCAAATTCAGACTTTGTTAAATAATATTCTTCCATGTTCATGATGTCTTGAAAGAGTTTATCTCCAATTTCATCATAAAAATATTTGGAATACAAACGTTTGGGCTTCTGATTTAAACCCCTCCTTAAATCTTCAGCAAATTGGTTGTTTATTGCATTGTTATCTGTCATCCTATTTCTTTTCGGCTAATCTTATTCCTGTGAATTGCCATCTTAAATGGGGGTGAAAAAAATTTCGGTAACTTATTCTAAAATGATTCATCGGAGTAGCACATGATCCACCCCTTAGTACAATTTGATTTACCATAAATTTTCCATTATACTCACCCAATGCGCCATCAGCCTGATTGTAGTTGGGATATGGTAAATAGGCACTATTTGTCCACTCCCAGGCAGAGCCAAGCAACTGAATATCTATTGCATTATTTAGATGAAAAACCCCTAGTTCTTGAAAATGATTTTTTGAGCTTTTTTCACTAAATAAATTGGCTGCAACCTCCCATTCTTGTTCAGTTAGTAGTCGCATATTCTTCCATCTTGCATAAGCTTCAGCTTCGTAGAAACTAATGTGGCACAAGGTATCATTCCAGTCTATTTCTTGAACTCCAAAAACAGTGTAATTTTTCCAAATGTCGTCTTCAACAAACCAGTACTTTGGAGCAGTTATTTTATTTAAGCATACCCAGTCCCAGCCCTCAGACAACCACAGCTCTGCACGATTATATCCTTGATCTTCTATAAATTCTAAATACTCTTTATTGCTTACTAAACGATTTTGAAATTTAAATTGATTTATAAAAACTTTGTGTCTTCCCAACTCATTGTCAAAGCAAAAGTCATCGCTGTTATGACCAATTTCGTAAAGCCCTTCTTTTACAGTTAATAAATCTACTTGTTGATAAGTACTTATTGACTTTTTTCCATTAAAAAAGGTAGGTTTTAGTGGATTTTGACTAAAGATATATTTAATATCAGTAATCAATAATTCTTGATGTTGTTGCTCATGGTTTAAACCTATTTCTAAAAATTTCAATGCCTCAAGTTCTACTTGGTTAGAATTTAAATAGTTTATTATACCTTGATTTACGTATTGACGATAATTAAAAATTTGGGCAGTTGTCGGCCTGTTTAAAGTACCTCTATTATGTCTAGCCAACCTATCTCCTTGGCTCACATAATAACTATTGAAAATATAGTTAAATCGCGAGTCAAACAACTTATAGTTCTTTACATATTTAGCTAAAATAAAATTTTCGAAAAACCAAGTTGTATGCCCTAAATGCCATTTTGGTGGACTAACGTCAACAATGGGTTGAGATGCAAAATCTTCAACTTCAAGAAAACTAACGAGGTGTTCTGTTTGTTGTCGAATTTGTTCAAATTCTAGTTGGAAAGTTTGTATTGTTTTCAAATAAAAAATAAAATCTTTAATGGATTAACAAGTTATATTTGCAATTGTTCCCTTGCAAACATTTTAATTAAAGTTGAAAAAACTAATGTGCAACATCGCTAACCATCAGTATTAATAACATACCTAATTATTTCTAAATTTAGATTTTGATCCATTTTATTCTTTTTTATCTTCGAATTTATTACAACACAATTGGTTTAATTTTTCCAAAAAATTCTGTCAAAAAATTAGAAAAGTTGTTTTCAACTCCTAGAAAAACAGTACTTCGAAAAAAAGAAATAGAGGTATTAAACGAAGCAAAACAATCGGCATTTAAAACGAAAGAGTATGAAATAGCAGTTTATGAATGGGGCGAAGGAAATGATTATGTGCTTTTATGTCATGGATGGGAAAGTAATGCAGGTAGTTTAGGAGCTTTTGTAAAGCCGATTACAAATATGGGATATAAAGTTATCGCTTTTGATGGCCCAGCACATGGTAAAAGCACAGGTAAAATATCTAGCTTAATCAAGTTTAAAGAGGTATTTGTTGAACTAGTTCATCATTACGGATTACCTAAAATTGCTATTGGGCACTCATTAGGTGCTAACACAATACTATTAGCTTGTGCTGAACAGCAGTTGGAAATAGTAGGAAGTTATTTGTTTGCCCCTGTAAATAAGGTTGCTAAAGTGTTTTATGATTTTAAGTCTATGATTTCTATTCCAAACTCTTTATTTAATAAGCTTGAAATACATCTTCAAAGCAAAACAGGATACCGTTTAAATGAGCTAAATTTTGAAGAAATTGCTCCAAAAACTAGATTGAAATACAATTTAGTTTTGCATGACCTAAATGATCAAATTACTCCGGTTAAACACTCGAAAGATATTGTTAAAAATTGGCCAAACGCACAATTTCAAGAAATACAAGGCACTGGGCATTATCGCATTTTATGGAACGAAAAAGCTGTAGATTCCGTAATTAATCACTTAAAAAATAAATGGCATTAGAATTGTAAAATGTCTTTAAATCTTAAAATAACAATTATGAAAAAATTAATCACACTATCCTTTATTTTCCTTTTAGGAATTACAGTTATGGCTCAGCCAAATAACAAGAAAGACCACATGGTTCAGAAATTTAATGAGATTAAATCCGAGTTAAACTTAACTGAGAAACAAGAATTAGCGATAAAACAACTCATAGAAAAAAGAAAACAAGATATGAGTAAAGAACAAGAAGAAAGGGTTTTATCTGATGCTGCCATGAAAAAAGAAAAAATGGAAAACATGAAAAAAAGGCAAGAGTCAAATGAGTCTTTTAAAAAAGGGATTTCAGAAATATTAACTGAAGAACAAAATGCCAAACTAAAAGAACTAATGCCTGAAAGACAACAAAAAATGCAACATGAGCAAATGCGTGATTCAAAGTTGCAACATGATCACCAACATAAGATGGGTGAAGATCACGACCATTAAAATTCATGATATGGTTGAATGAAAATCTGCAAGACATTTGCAGATTTTTTTTTGATTTGAAATTTATACTTTTGCGCAAAATTGAATAAGTCCTTTTCAATTATTATACATTTCATGTCAAAAATAATTTTTGCATTTTTTTTTATTTTAATAAGCAGTTCATTCAAAAGTGTAACTAGCAATCAAAAACTAGTTTCTATTTATGAAGAACTAGTTGGAGCTTCTAAGCCAGACTTTGAGCTCTTTGAGAAAGCATATTTAGGATACATCGATTTAAAACTCAGTGGTTTTCTTAGCAATAAAAAAGACATTTTAACCCTCATCGATTTTAGGTTACATGCAAATAAGAAACGATTATGGATGATTGATTTAAAAACTAAAACTGTCTTATATAACACCTTAGTAGCTCATGGCGAAAACTCTGGAAAAGAATATGCACTTAATTTCTCAAATGAAATAAACTCTCACAAAAGCAGTCTTGGATTCTACCTTACTGAAGAGACCTATATCGGAAAAAATGGGCTTTCGTTAAGACTAAAAGGTTTAGAACGTGGCTTTAACTCCAATGCTAGAGAACGCTATATCGTAATGCATGGAGCTGATTATGCAACTAAAGAATACATTGCTCAAAACGGTTTACTTGGAACTAGTGAAGGCTGCCCAGCCATTCCTATAGAATATTATCAAAATATGATTGAAATTGCTAAAGAAGGAACTGTCTTATTTATCTATTTTCCTGATTCTAACTACATAGAACAATCTGAATACTTAATGAGCTATTGAGTTTTTAAATGTTACTTTCCCTTTTTTCATGTACTATTTTATTGTTTTGCTGTTAACAGTATTACGTTAATAACTTCGAGCCATTCCTCCCTATTCCTTTAATCTGAATAGATAGCTTTGATTAAATAGTTTATCAACACTTGTTAATAACTATGAAAAGCAAAAATATGCCCGCAAACAAAACATTATTTAGCAGCATTTTCTTCTCTCACCTTAAATGGTTTTGCTTTGTTGACCGACTAATTTTTCATAAAAACGCTACTCAGAAAATCTTAAAACTATGTTAAAAGCATTTATTATTTCAGTTAATCTCCTTGCTATAATAGCCCTCAAATTTTTCTTTGGTGGAGATGTTACGATAGAACAAAAATTCCCCAATCAAATAAATAAAGGGGAAAGCTTTACAGTAGAAGTTCTCATTAATAAAGGAGACCGTGAAGGATTTGCAAAATGGCAACAAAAATTACCAGCCGGATTTATTGCAGAAGTTAAAGACGCAAAAGGTGCAACATTCTCGTTTAAAAATCAAGATGTTAAGCTAATTTGGATGGCATTACCAACAGAGGAGACTTTCAGTATTTTTTATACTATTTCAATTGATCCAAGTTTAAGTGGAAGTTTCGAGCTTGATGGAAAATTTTCTTACATCGAAGAAAATGAAAGAAAAGACATACAAGCCGCTAAAAAATCAATTGTAATTGGAGAATCAGTAAATAAACAAATAGCAGCAGTCGAAACTGTAGAAGCTGTTGAAACAGAAGAGAAACCAGAAGTAAAAGAAGAGAGTAATGAGACAGAAGCAATACAAGAAAACAATGCAGAAGACTTAGCAAATGAAACAGATGCTAATGAACTTGTAGAAGCTGATAGCCCAATAGTTCAAACTGAAAAATCGACAAAAGGTGAATTAGTTACAAATGACGAAAACATAAAGATTTACCGTAAAGTAGAACACCTAGAAAATGGAGAATACCAAATTAGTTTATCTATAAATAAAGGCAATTTCGATTCTTTTGGTAAAGTCGAGGAATACCTTCCTGAAGGGTTTATCGCTTTTGAGGGCGAAAATGACAACAGTATGTTTTCATTTAAAAATCAAGTAGTTAAATTTTTATGGATGACTCTTCCTTCAAAAAACGACATTGAATTGACTTACCGTATAAAAAGTGAATCTGATTTATTAGATCAAGTGAGGTTGCACGGAATGTTTTCTTATTTAAACCAAGACAATTCCATCCAATTAGAAATGCAAGCAAGTGAGTTTAAAAACTATTTTATAGATGAGGCTAAAGATGTAATTGCCGAAGAACCTAAACAGCCTGACACTGCAATTGAAGAAACAGCAAATAAAATCGCTCAACCTATAGCTGAAGTAGTTGAGACAAAAAAAGAAGAAGTTAAACCGGTTAAAACTGAAGAAGTCATAAGCAAACCGAAGCAAGCAGAAGCAAGTATTAGCGACATCACTAATATTCCTTCTCCTGAATCAAGTGTTGTTTATAAAGTACAAATAGCAGCAGGTAAAAAAGAGGTAAACCAACAGTATTTTATAAAAAATCATGGAATACAAGAAATAGTAACTATAGAATATCACGATAGTTGGTATAAGTACACTTTGGGTAAATTTGATGTATATAAAGCAGCCAGGGATAGAAGGAATGAAATATGGGCTGCTGATAACAAGATTAATGATGCATTTGTAACAGCCTATAATTCAGGCGAAAGAATTACAGTACAAGAAGCTTTAATGATTTCAAATCAAAAATGGTTGAAGTAGATTCTATTAAAAAAATAAAATTATCTTTAGGGCTTCATAAATGAACTACATGAAGCCCTATTTATTTATCATATTCTTAGTCGTTTTCTCACTTCGCCTAGTGGCACAAGAAGAAGAAGAAACTGAAAAAGCGTTTTCACCAACAATTGGACTTGGAGTTGGAACCATCGGTTTTTACGGCGACTTAAATGACAGAAATTACGGAACTCCATTTGGTTCTAACATAGGGTATAATATTTATCTTATTCAACCTTTTAGCAATTCATTTAATTTAAAATTTAACTTAACTATTTCTGAAATTAGAGCAGAAGAAAGAACTATTGAGCGAAATATTAATTTTAAATCTGATTTGAGAGTTGGTTCTATCTATTTGGAATATAATTTTGATGCATTGCTCCCCGAGCAGCGAAAAATTAGTCCTTTTATAACTGCCGGTGTTGAAGTTGTTGAATTCAATCCAAAAACAGATAATGAAGGATATGGCGGTGAAAAATACAATTACTGGAGCGATGGCTCAATCAGAACATTAGCTGAAGATGCCCCACACGCTAAGGAAGTTGCTCAATTAATGTATAGAGATTATACTTACGAAACTGACATTAGAGAAGCAGGTTTTAACCCAAGTAAAAATTATTCCGAACGAGCTGTTTCAATACCTGTCGGAGCTGGACTTACTATGCATCTCAATGACCAATTCAATTTTCGTTTCGAAAGCGTTTGGCATTTTACCTTTACAGATTATATAGATGGTATAACTCCTGAGACTTCATCTGATTTTGTTGGCAATAAAAAAGGCAATGTAAACAACGATTATTTTTGGTTTAATGGAATTTCCCTTTCCTATAACTTCCAAAAAGTTGCCCCTGCCGATAAATACAAAAAATATGAAAAAGGTGAAGCGGTTGACTACTTATCCAGTGGAAATTCAGAAGATTATGATCAAGATGGGGTTATCGATTTAATTGACAAATGTCCAAATACTCCTAAAGGTGTTGAAGTTGATACTTTAGGCTGCGCCATAGATAGTGATGGCGATGGAATTCCAGATTATAAAGATGAGGAAATCAATTCTAAATATCCTGAGTTTACGAATGACAAAGGTGTAGAAGTAACTGATGATATGATTTTTGAATCTTACTTAAAGTATAAAGACTCTACGCTTGTTACAGCTGAAGTTGTCGAAAGAGATTTTAGAGGTAAAACTAAAAACAAAACCGCGTATAAAATTAAGTTAGGAGAATACCCAAAAGGAGAAACACCTGACAAAATGGGATTATTCTTGAATTTAAAGGACTTAACCAAAATTGACAATAAGAATACAACCACTTATGCCGCAGGTAATTTCAACAATATGCAGGCTGCAAACATTCGATTGAATGAGCTTTCAAAACAAGGTTTTGACAATGTTGTAATTATTAAAAGACAAACGGATGGTAGTTATACTCAAATAGGAACACCAATAAGTACAAGTAATACAACTCAACCAGATGTTGAGACTCCGAATGTTGAAACAAGTACTCCTATTTCAGAAGAAAACAATGCTTCAACCGTTGATGAAGAAAAAGACTTAGTTGTATTTAGAGTGCAGTTAGGTGCATTTAAGAATAAGCCAACAGAAGAGAATTACAAAAACATTCCTGATTTAATTGTTGTAGAATCAGGTGGGTATTTCAGATACATGTCGGGTTCATTCGATAATTTTTCAGCAGCGGCTTCTCATAAAGTAAAAATGTCTTTAAAAGGATTTAATGGTGCTTTTGTAGTTGCATATAAGAATGGAACTCGAGTTTCATTAAGGTCTGTTGGAGTTAATCCTATAGAATCAGACCCAATTATAGGAAAATAATCCCCATAATCACTAATAATTGCCGTTCTAAACATAATAAGTCCAGTTAACGTTTATTAACTGTGACTCAGTTTAGCTATCATTAAATTTGAATGAACATTTCTCGAAACCCTTAACTATGAAAAAATTCGCACTCAATATTATTGTCAGCCTGCTTTTAATCGGCATTAGTCAAGCTCAGAATCAAGATCAAGTTAGTTCTAAAACTTCTGGTGTTGTAAAATTTGATGCTTTGATGACCATTATCAATTATGCTTATGTTGACAAAGTCAATAATGAAAAAATGGTAGAAGATGCCATTGTTGGTGTTTTAAAAGATTTGGACCCACACTCTGTTTATATTCCTGAAAAGGAATTAAAAGAAATGAATGAGCCTCTTGAAGGTAATTTCGAAGGAATAGGAATCCAATTTAATATTTTGAAAGATACAATTACAGTGGTTTCACCAATATCTGGAGGTCCTTCAGAAAAGTTAGGAATTCAGTCTGGCGATAAGATTATAAAAGTAGAAGGTGAAAATGTTGCAGGAACCAACATTAAAAATAGCGATGTAACACGCTTATTAAGAGGTAAAAAAGGAACTGTTGTTAATGTAGAAATTAAAAGAGGCTCAGAAAAGGAATTAATTCCATTTGCAATTACCCGTGATAAAATACCATTGTATAGCATAGATGCTTCATATATGGCCACACCTGAAATCGGATACATTAAAGTCAATCGATTTGCAAGAACAACTATGGAAGAATTCTCTCAAGCTTTAGATACGCTAAAAAGAAATGGAGCTAAAAACTTAATTCTCGACTTGCGGGGAAATGGTGGGGGCTACCTGCAAACTGCTTTTTTATTAGCTGATGAATTTTTAGAACAAGGCAAAATGATTGTTTATACTGAAGGTTTAAAACAAAACAAAGAAGAATATAAAGCAACAACCAGAGGTGCTTTTGAAAAAGGAAAATTGGCGATATTAATTGATGAAGGCTCTGCCTCAGCTAGTGAAATCGTTTCGGGTGCTGTTCAAGATTGGGATAGAGGAATGATAATTGGTCGAAGATCATTTGGTAAAGGATTAGTGCAAAAACCATTTGCTTTACCCGATGGTTCTGCAGTTCGACTGACTACGGCAAGGTATTATACACCAACTGGTCGTTCAATTCAACGTCCTTATGACAAAGGAAAAGATAACTACTACAAAGAGATGGGCAGAAGATATGATCATGGTGAATTGGTTACAAAAGACAGCATCAATTTTCCTGACTCTTTAAAATTTCTCACTCCCAGAAATCGGGTGGTTTATGGTGGTGGTGGCATTATGCCAGATGTGTTTATCCCAATAGACACCACTTTGAATTCTGATTTAAATAGAAACTTAATCCGTAAAGGGATTTACAATGAGTTTACCTTGTCTTATCTTGATAAAAATCGAAAAAAACTAAAAAAACTATATCCAAATATTGAATCTTTTAAAGCTGGATTTGAATTGAGTGAAGATTTTTTAGCTGATTTTTTCAAATATGCAGAGAAAAATAAAATCGAGAAAAACGAAGCAGATTATCTAAAGTCGAAAAAATTAATAGACACACAATTAATGGCTTTATTAGCCAGAAATCTATTTGACACCTCTGCTTATTTCGAAATTATTAATCAATTAAATGATTCTTATTTAGAAGCCATAAATATCATACAAAGTGATCGCTTTGAAAAAGCAAAACTTGAATACGAATAATTATATTTGCCTGTTAATTTAAAATGAAAACAAGATGAGTGAAAATTTAAAAAATGCATTATTAGTAATTATAGCAATTGCAACTATTTCAAATACTGTTATTTTATTGGGAGATAGCGATGAAGTTTCTTATGAACGAACTCCTATTACAAGCACAGCAGTAAATAACAGCGCTGTTAACCCTTCAAATATGAATGACATAGAGCCTGCTACTGTAATCGAAAATGCAGGTCCAAAAACAACTGTTCAATTTGAAGAAATGGAGTATGATTTTGGTAAAATAGACCAAAACACTCACAATCCAAAAACTTTTAAGTTTACAAATACTGGAAACGAGCCTTTAATTATCTCTGATGCTAAAGGAAGTTGTGGTTGTACAGTGCCTGATTATCCTAAACACCCGATTCAACCAGGAGAGACTGGAGAAATTAGTGTAGTTTATAATCCAGGAACACAAGCAAATCAACAAACAAAAACAGTGACCATTACGGCAAACACAGAGCCTTCAACTACTGTTTTAAGAATAAAAGCTAATGTTACTCCTGGAACAGGTGGAGAAGCAAATGCTAACAATCCTGTGATTGAGCTAGGTCAATAATCGAAACCTATACATAAAAAAGAAGCCGTCTCATAACTGAGGCGGTTTTTTTATGTTCAGAAGTTTGATATTTAGTTCTTTTTGTGTAATTTAATAGCTGAATATCAGAGTTATGGCGCACAATTTTAAGACTTACAACCAACAACAGAATTGGCTTTTT
>JABFGJ010000003.1 GCA_013112545.1 Bacteroidota bacterium | reverse complement strand
GTGTTTGCTCACATAAAAAGTAATCGAAACTTTAAACGATTTACATTAAAAGGAATAGAAAAAGCAGAAATAGAGTTCGGATTGCATGCTTTAGCTCATAATATCAAGAAGAAAAGGGCATGAAAAAGATCCTTTTTAACAGCTAACCTAAAAACAGTAAATAATCAACTCAATAAAAACTAAAACGAAAAAACCGCCTCACTTTTATAATGAGACGGCTTCTTTCATTTTAATGTTGTCTAGTATTATTTTGGTTCAAACATACTAGCATCATACTTCTTGTTGAATTCAACACTTTCAACTTTCATTTCCATTTGTTGAGGCCCAGAAGTTGAATTAATTTTATGTGGAATCATTACTTTTTTGACTACTTTGTAGTCACTAAAGAAATTCTCTTCTGTAACAACTGTGCCTTGCATTTCTGAAGTAATAATCGTTTTTACAAGCAACTTGCTGTCTGCTGAATAAAACTCTCTTTGTTTATCTCCATTAGGATTAGTAACATCGATAACATATACATCTTTATCGTCTAACTTATCCATTCCCTTCAATTCTAATGTATATCCTTCTTTAGAGTAATTTAATTCAGGAAATATTGCAGCTTCATACTTCATTTTAGCAACTTCATCAGCTGTCATGACTTTATTGCCCTGCATGCTAGTTGTCTTACCAATTTCGCCATTAAAAACCTGCTTTTGGAACACCATTTCTCCACTCTTTACTTCTGATAAAAGCATACTTGGATTTTGTATAGTCACATTGATTTGTATTGGCATTCCTTGCATCGAAGTGCTCATTGTAGTCTTGACAGAGCTAATCTTATCTAAAACTTTTCTCCCACCAATTGCATTAATATAATCGTCAATTACAGATTCAGCAGTAACGTCTGCTGGAGCAGCTTTTAAAGTCTCAACTGCTATATTTCCAAAAGAATCGTAAAATTTAACGGTTCCTGTTGGACTAAAAGCTTTTATTTTTTCAGCAACTTCGTCTTTATTTCCTACAACCAAAATATAACCTTGCATCGGGTTAATGTATTTAGCTGACATTGCTTTTGCATCAGCTAAAGTAACCGCAGCTAAATTTTTCAAGTAATTGGCATAATAATCTGGCGCTAATTTATATTTCTCCGTATTGATAGCAAATCTTGCTTTCGTTTGTGGATTTTCCAAGCTATAAGCAAAGGTACCTGTTCTATAATTTTTTTGAGCATCTAACTCTTCTTGAGTAATATCGCCATTTCTCATAGCCATTAACTCTTTTAAAGTTTCAGTTAAAGCACTATCGGTCACTTCATTTCTAACTTTTGCAGTTGCTTCAAAACTACCAACCAACTCATCCGAATCGATAGAAGACCTTGCACCATAAGTATATGCGTGAGCTTCTCTAAGGTTTAAATTTAATTTCGAAACAAATCCACCACCTAGAATGCCATTCGTAATACTCGCTTTAATATCATCTGCACTACCTGGTTCTAAGTCTATGGTATTAAATACAGAAATTACCGATTGAACAGCTCCAGGTTTATTTACAAAAGCAACTTCAGTCATTTTTGGAGACTCAGGCATTGGATAAGTAAAACTAGGTACTTCACCTTTTTTCCAATCTGCAAAATACTTTTGGATTAATGGTTTTGCTTCTTTCAAAGTAATATCACCAACCACAGCCATGTAAGCTACATTAGGTTTAAAGTATGTTTGATAAAAACTTTTCGCATCGTCTAAAGTTATATTAGCTACAGTTTCTTCTGTCATAATTTCACCATAAGGATGGTCTTTGCCATATAACAACACATTTCTAACATTATTTGCAATAGCATCTGGGTCATCTTTTTGCGATTGAATTCCAGAAATGTATTGTGTTTTTAATTTATCTAACTCATCTTGTTTAAAATCAGAATTTTTAACAACATCAGCCATTATTTCTAATATTTTATCCTGATGCTTTTTCAAACTCGAACCATATACAGAGGTAGCTGAAGTGTAAAAATCGGCACCGATAAAATCAACCGCAAAATTAATCTGGTCTTTTGTCTTTGATTTTGTGCCTTTTGAAATTAAATCTCCTGCCATGTCAGCAGCTCCTGCCTTGTCACCTTCTTTAATGGGATCAATGTCCAAGACCATTGAAAATGCAACTCGAGGTAATTTGTGATTTTCAACCACAAACACTTTTAATCCATTTTCTAAGGTGAAAGATTGTGTTTCTCCCAAATCAATTTTTGGTGCTGGACCAGGCTCAGGCATTTTAGACCTGTCAACCTGAGCAAAAGAAACTGCTGCAATTAAAACAGCGAATAAACTTAAATATATTTTTTTCATTTTATTTTCGTTTTCTTAAATTCTAATTTTCTTGTGGTTTTGGTAAATAGTGTAGCACTACTCTATTCTCTTTATTCAAATAAAGATTAGCTACTCGCTTAATGTCCTCTTTGGTCACTTTTCTATAGCGATCAATTTCAGTGTTAATCAAATTAGCGTCTCCAAAATAAACATGGTAGTTTGCTAAATTTTCAGCTAAACCAGCCATTCGACCATTTCCACTTATAAAATCATTCTCTACCTGATTTTTTAGCTTTTGAAATTCTTCTTCAGAAATTAACTCTTTTTTAACCTTATCAATTTCAACATCCATTGCCGATTCTAAATCAGCTGCATCAACTCCCATATTGGTTACTCCAAACATTAAAGCTAAACCAGGATCTTCAGTTGGCAAAGGAAAAGCTCCTACAAAAACTGCTTTTTGCTTTTCGTCTTTTATAACTTTTTGAAATCTTGAACTCTCACCTTGAGATAATAATTGAGATAACATGCTCATTGCATAAAAATCAGGCTCACCTTGTGCTGGCATGTGGTAACCCATAACAACAGCTGGTAATTGTATATTGTCATATACCGTGTCTCTAACTTCTTTTGTTTTTTTAGGTTCTACAATTGTTGGTCTTGGAATTTCTTTTGTTCCTTTTGGAATATCACCAAAGTACGCTTCAATCATTTTTTTAGCCTCTGGAATAGAAATATCACCTGCTATCGATAAAGTAGCATTGTTAGGTACATAAAAGGTTTTGTAAAAATCTAAAAACTCAGAAAGTTCTGCTTTGTTAATGTATTCTGGTGAACCACCTGGTGTCCATCGATAAGGATGCTCTACAAAAGCATGTGCAAAAGTTTCATTTAAAATTGAACCATAAGGTGTATTTTCATTTCGTTGTTTCAATTCTTCTTTTACAACACCTCTTTGCGTTTCTACTCCTTCTTTATCAATTTTTGCATGTAGCATTCGTTCAGACTCTAACCACAAACCCAGTTTTAGTTGATTAGAAGGTAAAATTTCAAAATAATAAGTCCGGTCAAATGAAGTGTTAGCATTTAAAACACCACCATTGCCTTGTACAATTTTAAAAAACTCTCCTCTTCCAATGTTTTCAGAACCCTCAAAGAGCAAGTGCTCAAAAAAATGGGCAAAACCTGTTCTGGTTGGATCTTCATTTTTAGAACCCACATGATATAAAACCGAAACCGCTACTATTGGCGTAGAATGGTCTTCATGTAGAATTACATGCAAACCATTGTCAAGGTCATACTCTGTAAATTCTATCTTATTCGCTTGTTTTTGCGCTTGTAAGCCTAAGAAACTTATTACACCCAAAGCGAGCATTATTTTTCTTTTCATAGATTTTAATTTAAATGAGCATCGAAATTACACAATTAAATATTTCCTATTAAGCAATTTGTATCAAAGGATATTGAAGAAGATGAATGGAATATTACGCTGTATTTCCAAATTATTTTACTACTTTTAGACGCATTCAATTTAACACTATTACTATGAAAAAACTTACTACCTTCCTGCTAAGTGCTTTTATTTCAACAATAACTATAGCACAAACTCTTCCAAGTTCTGGTGGTCCAGATGGTTTTGGATATACTTTTAAAAATTCTAATGACCCTAATGGGCCAACTTATCAATGGTTCGATATATCTACTATTGGCACTCAGGTTTTTGGCCTAGGTGATGATAATTTCGTTGGACCTTTCCCCATTTCAGGTTTCACTTATTACTCGAGTAATCCTACTCAATTTTGGATAGGATCCAATGGTTTTATTTCTTTCAATCCAGTAAATATTGCATCTACAAATGCTCAATTTCCAATAATTCCAACTGTTGGTGGCCCAAATGATTACATCGCTCCTTTTATGAGTGACTTAAATTTTGGCGGCACCAATAACCCCGGGAAAGTATTTATATACGATTCGGGTGATACGCTGTGTGTCTCTTTTAACGATGTTCCATTCTGGGTGAATAACTCCAGTCAATTTGGTGGAAACAATACTTTCCAAGTAATTCTTAATCGAGCTGACTCATCCATCACTTTTAATCATTTCAAACAAGTTGGAGCACCCGAACCGACTGCTTATACTAACAATTATATCAGTAGTGGAATCGAAAATGCTACAGGTATTGAAGGTTTGCAATACTATAGAGGTGATACCATTGCTGGCATCGTCCAAACGGCTGTTAAGTTCAGTTTCCCAACTATAATACAGCCATTTACAGATGCAGAAGTTAACTGGGTTGACAACACGGATAATTCTGGGAAAATATTTGCTACTAACCATAGTTTCTCTCCAACAGCCAACATAAAAAATGCTGGAAATCAAGATATAACTACAAGTTTTAATGTTTCATATCACATAACTAATTCAAGTGGTGCTATTGTTAATTTAGGTTCAAAGTCGATTAGTAGTTTAGCTACAGGTGCCGACACTACCATAACTCTTGGAAATTCTTACACTTTTAGTAATCCCGGACAATATGTCTTTACAAGTTTTTTAAACGGTGTAAGTTCTGACTTTATCAGTTCTAACGATACAAACAAAATGTTAATCGTAGTTGTAGATACAACAATTACTCCTACCAGTTTATCTTACCATAATGGAGTCCCTTCTATAAATGGTATTGGATGGTCTGGTGGAAACGGTGGAGTTGCCACATATTTAGAACCCCCATATTATCCAGCTAAAGTAGTGGGAACTAATTTTTACATTACAGCGAATGCAGTAAATCCTGTAGGCTTTTATTCTTTATTATACGATGATGGAGGTCGTACTAGTCCTCAAGGGGCACTCTTAGATTCTGCTTATTTTTTACCATCGAATATTTTCACTCAATCATACAACTATCATAGCATTACAAACAATGTAACCATTACAAGTGGTGGTGTTTATTTGCTTTGGTTAATGGCCGGCGATGGTATCAGTTTGGGTAGAAATATTGCAAATCCTGCTTCTAGACATACTTATGAAGTGCTTTTTGGAACTTGGTCAAATTACAGAGACGCTGATAGCGAAGATTTCTTAATGGGTATTGAAATTCAGCCCATATCAGTTGGTATTAATCAAGCTGAAAATGAAACGAACACTGCAATTTATCCGAACCCAGCAAACGAATTTGTTTGGATTGAAAACATAAAAGATGATGTAAAACTATCAGACTTTCAGCTATTCTCCATCGAAGGGAAAAAAGTAAATTGCAAAATATTGAAATACAACAATAAAATTCAAATTATTCGAGGTGACTTGAAAATGGGGACTTATTACTTAAAATTCGGAAATACTTCTACCAAAATTATCTTTGCGGATTAATCGATTTTAATCTTTAATCCATCATAACACAAATAAATGTCGGAGGGCAAAAGCTCTTCGACATTATTATGTTTACCCATTAAATGGCTAATGTGTGTTAAATAAGCTCTCTTAGGTTCTAATTCTTGAATTAACGTTATCGCTTCATCTAAATTAAAGTGAGAAATGTGCTTTTGGATTCGCAAAGCAGAAAGTATCAATACATCAAGTCCTAATAATTTTTTCTTTTCTGACTCCGAAATAAAATTTACATCGGTGACATAGGCAAAGTTCCCAAATCTAAATGCTGTCACTGGCAACTTGTAGTGCATTACCTCTATGGGCAATACTTCTATATCTTTTATCGAGAAAGCTTGTTTTCCTATCTCAAGCAAATTAATTTTTGGAATTCCTGGGTATTTATCTCCTGAAAAAACATATTCAAACTCTCTTTTCAAAGCCGTTTGCACACGCGGAGTAGCATATACATCCATTTCTTTTCCATCAGCTTTAAAATTAAAAGCCCTTACGTCGTCTAAACCTGCAACATGATCTTTATGTTCATGCGTAAATAAAACAGCATCTAAATCTTTCACATGAGCATCTAACATTTGCTGTCGAAAGTCAGGCCCAGTATCTATAACTAAGGTTGTATTTTTATGTTCAATTAAAATGGAAGTCCTTTTGCGATTGTCTTTCGGGTTTATAGACCTACATACCGAGCAATTACAAGCAATTACCGGCACACCTTGAGAAGTTCCACTACCTAAAATTGTAACAATCATCAGGCAGATTTTACAAATATTTTTTCTAATACTTCTATGCAGGAATCTATTTCCTCTTTGGTATTAAAACGACCAAAAGAAAATCGAACAGATGGTCTATCAGCTGAAGCACCAATTGCACTCAATACATGTGAACCTATATTACTTCCAGAAGAACAAGCGCTTCCCCCTGATGCACTAACTCCTTGTATATCTAAATGATACAATAGCATTTCATCAATTTCGGTTGATGGAAAACAGACACTTAATACCGTATATAGTGAATCTTCAGATTCTGAATCACCATTAAAGTGAACATCAGGAATCACTGCTTTTAAGCGCTGAATCATATATGATTTTAACTGCTGAATGTGTTTTTGATGTCCCGCTAGGTCTTCATAAGCCAATTCTAACGCTTTAGTTAGACCAACTATTCCGTATATATTTTCTGTTCCCGCTCTCATGTTTCTTTCTTGCGATCCACCTGTAATCATTGGTTTTAGTGAAACTGAATTTTGGACATACAAAAATCCGATGCCTTTTGGTCCATGGAATTTATGGGCAGAGCAAGTTGCAAAATGAATATTGATGTCTTTGAAATCAAAGGAATAATGCCCCATCGTTTGCACCGTATCAGAATGAAACAATGCATCAAACTCTTTACACATCTCGCCAACTTGTTTTAGCGGCAGACGAGTAGCAATTTCATTGTTAGCGTGCATTAAGCTAACTAAAGTCTTATCCCCACTATCTAGCAATTCCCTTAAATGTTCTAAATCAACCTTGCCTTTTTTATCCACTTTTACTAGACTTAATCGAATTCCATCTATGTCTCTTAATTCCTCAGCGGTATGCAAAACAGCATGATGTTCTAATGGTGAAGTAATAATGTGTTTCACACCTAAATCATGGACACTGCAACGCAAAATCATATTGTCAGCTTCAGTACCTCCAGAGGTAAAAAAGAATTCAGATGGGCTAGCATTAAAATAACTAGCCACTTGCTTTCTAGCCCTTTCAATGATTGAGCGAGAAACTCGTCCTTCTTTGTGAATGGAAGATGGATTCCCGTAATTTTCTCTCAAAATCGGTATCATAGCATCTACGACCCTTGGGTCTATTGGAGTTGTTGCTGCATTGTCAAAATAGATGTTTGCCTTCATTATCCTTTTATTATTTCTTTAATATCACTAATTATTTTTTCAGCCAAATGCTTTGCAGTTGATTCAGACTTGCTCTCAGAATAAATTCGAATGATGGGCTCTGTATTTGACTTCCTCAAATGAACCCATTCATTTTCAAAATCAATTTTAACTCCATCTATGGTGTTAATTTCTTCTTTAGCATATTTTTCTTGAATCTTTTTGAGCACTGCATCAACATCCAAATCAGGTGTTAATTCAATCTTATTTTTTGAAATGTAATAATTGTTATAGCTAGCTCTTAATTCAGAACAAGCTTTTTTAGTAGCCCCTTTGAAAGTTGCTAAATGCGATAAAAACAAAGCAATTCCAACTAAAGCATCTCTGCCATAATGCAATTCTGGATAAATGATTCCACCATTGCCTTCTCCGCCAATTACGGCATTCACCTCTTTCATTTTAGCCACTACATTCACCTCTCCTACTGCTGATGCAAAATACTCAGCTCCATGACTTAAAGTGACATCTCTTAATGCTCTAGTAGAAGACAAATTGCTCACCGTATTTCCTTTCGTATGTTTTAAAACATAATCGGCAACAGCAACTAAAGTGTATTCTTCGCCAAACATTTCGCCATCTTCGCACACTAATGCCAATCGATCGACATCGGGATCAACTACAATTCCCAAATCGGCATTGTGCTTGTTTACGGCTGCAGAAATTTCAGTTAAATTTTCAGGAATTGGTTCGGGGTTGTGTGGAAATTCGCCATTGGGTTCACAATACAATTTCACGACATCTTTAACTCCCAAAGCATTCAATAAAGGAGGCAAAAAGATACCTCCTGTGGAATTAACACAATCAATTACCACTTTAAAATTCTTGGCTTTAATGGCTTCTACATTTACTAGTTTTAAAGCCAAAATCATATCAATATGCTTTTGAACATAATCGTGGTTGAAATAATGTTTACCTAATTTTCTAACAGTAGCATAGCTAATAGAAGAACCTTCTGCAATTTCTAAAATTTCATTTCCATCATCACCAGAAATAAACTCACCTTTATGGTTTAACAACTTCAATGCATTCCACTCTATTGGATTATGACTTGCTGTCAGAATAATACCACCATCGGCATTTTCATGAGTTACAGCCACTTCTACAGTTGGTGTAGTTGAAAGCCCTAAATCTATCACATCAATACCTAAACCTTGCAAAGTACCCACAACAAGATTATTAAGCATTTCACCGCTCATTCTAGCATCTCTTCCAATTACAACTTTCAAATTACTTTTATCACTGTGTTTTTTTAGCCAAAAACCATAAGCAGATGTAAATTTTACAATATCTTCAGGACTTAGATTGTCACCCGATTTTCCTCCAATAGTACCGCGAATTCCTGATATTGATTTAATTAGTGTCATATATTAAAAATTTGAGTTGCAAAAGTAGGAAAATTGACCACTTTATGCTGTTAATTTCTTTGTGGATAATAATACTTAACCGACCTTTGCACCCAAAATTATTATTTCAACCTTTGTTAGGCACCCACACCCCTTAACCATGGAAAACGAAGCAGGACTTCCCTTTGAAGATTCATCGACTCAATCGATTGTTAATCGATTTGAAAAAATGATTTCAGAAAGCAAATCTTATTTCTTTGATGTAGATGAGTTTGAAGACATTGTACAATACTATTCTGAAAAAAATGATGCTGTAAAGGCATTAAAAGTATTGGAGTATGCACTTTATATGCACCCAAACTCTGCCTCTCTTTTGGTTAGTTGTGCTCAATTATATGTTTCCATACACAAACCACAAGAAGCCTTAAAATACCTAAACAAAGCTGAAGCGATAGAGCCTTACAACATTGATTTATTCTATACTAAAGGCACTATTTTTAGTCAATTGCGTAAATCGGAAAAAGCCGTTGAACAATACAAAAAAGCACTAGACCACTCTGACAGCAATGAAAAAGAAGACATCATGCTTCAGCTTGCTTTTGAATTAGAAAATGCAAACAAATACGATGAGGCCATTTACTATTTAAAAGAAATTTTAATAGAAAACCCTGACAATGAGATAGCTCTATACGAAATTGGCTTTTGCTTTGATGTCTCAGACCAAACAGAAATTGGTCAAATCTATTTTACTGAATTCGTTGATTTAAACCCTTACTCATACATTGGTTGGTATAATTTAGGCATCACGTATGGCAAATTAGAGCTTTATGAAAAAGCAATTAGCAGCTATGATTTTGCAATTGCAATCAAAGAAGATTTTTCTTCGGCCTATTTCAATAAAGCTCATTGCTACAGCAATCAAGATGATTTTGAGAATGCCTTAATCTGTTTTAAAGAAACCCTTGCCCTTGACCCAGAAGATGCTTTAAGCTTGTATTATATTGGCGAATGCTATGAAAAACTAGAGCGATATGAAAAAGCAATCCTTCATTTTAAAAAAGCCTTAAAATATGACGACTTTTTAGCGGATGCATGGATGGGAATAGGAAGTTGTTATTTTGAAATGGAAAGGTATCGAGAGAGCTTAACTTACATTAAAAAAGCTATCGAATTAGATGATAACAATGCTGACTATTACTATCTTTTAGGAGATGTACAATCAGATTTAGGTTTTTTAGATGAAGCGTATTTAGCTTATTTAAAAGTCTATGAATTGTTTGAAGAAGACGAAACTATACTGATCGATTTAGCCAATATTTCAGAAGAACTAAACGATTCTGAAAAAGCTATGGAATACTTTTTAATTGGAATAAAAAACCAACCAAAAAATGGCAAGTTATTGTATAACTTTGTCGCTTTCCTACTGAAAAAAGGAGATTTTATTAATGCTTTATTTTATTTGGATGTAGCTTTAAAAGAACATTATGAAGAAAAAGATGAGCTTTTTGAAGCTTATGAGGAAGCAAAATACAATGAGCAAGTAATTGAATTAATTCAGTATTACAAAACACTATAAATGAATTTCGAACTACCGTACATTCCAGAAAGAACAACTTCGCCAAGATCATCTGGTTTAACCATGATGATGGACAAAGGGCTAAGTTGGAGACAGGCTGAAAACTTTGTTGACTCCTGCTCAGACTACACCGATTTAGTTAAACTAGGTTTTGGAACTTCTTACATAACGAAAGATTTGCAGCGAAAGATAGATATCTATCACAATGCAGGCTTAAAAGTTTATTTAGGAGGCACCTTGTTCGAAGCTTTTATTGTTCGCGGTATGTTCGACGATTACCGAAGACTGCTCGAAAAATATGGCATTCAAACCTGTGAAGTTTCAGATGGCTCTATTGTTTTAAATCACGAGAAAAAATGCAATTACATTAAAGATCTGAATCAAGATTTCACGGTATTGTCTGAAGTTGGTTCAAAGGAAGAAGGAATCTTAATCAGCCCTAACAAGTGGATAAGCATGATGCAAGCTGAATTAGAAGCCGGTTCTTGGAAAGTAATTGCAGAAGCAAGAGAAAGCGGTACTGTTGGTATTTATAGACCCAATGGAACAGCACATGTCGCTTTAGTGAATAAAATTGCCGCCAAAATTAACATGGACGATATTTTGTGGGAAGCTCCAATTAAAGCTCAGCAAGTTTGGTTTATCAAGCAATTCGGTCACAATGTTAACCTAGGAAACATCAGTGCAAGTGAAGTAATTCCTTTAGAAACCTTGCGTATTGGCCTAAGAGGTGATACTTTTCACGATTTTATACCTGAAGTAATAGAAAAAGCAAATCTATAATGAATTTCATAGAAATAGACCCAGAAGATTTTAAAGTAAAGCAAGCTACATCAGATATTTACCTTATTGATGTTAGAGAAAGTTATGAGTTTGAGGATACTAATATTGGTGGTGTGAACATACCAATGGGTGAAATATTGAGCAGAACTGATGAACTTGAGAACAAAACGGAAATCTGCCTTTGTTGTGCGAGTGGAAAACGCTCAAAAACAGTTGCATATCATTTAGCACTTACTTTAGAAAACACCAGAATTTATTCCTTAAACGGCGGAATTACTAATTACTCAGAAAAAAATTTATGAAACGTACTTTTAAAGATTATGCGCTAATTACTTTAAAAGGAATGGGCATGGGTGCAGCTGATATTGTGCCAGGAGTCTCTGGTGGCACTATTGCACTTATTACCGGTATTTACGAAGAATTCATCGATAGCTTAAAATCATTCAGTACCGTTTTACCAACCTTAAAAAAAGAAGGTTTAAAAGGAGCTTGGAAACATGTAAATGCAAACTTTCTTGCTGCGCTATTTATCGGAATAGCAATTAGTTTGCTTAGTTTAGTTAAAGTAATAAAGTATGCATTAGAATTTCATCCAATTTTATTGTGGTCATTCTTTTTTGGCTTGATTACTATATCTTGTTATTATGTTGGAAAAGTGGTTAGTAAATGGAATTTATCATCCATTTTGGGATTGTTGATTGGCGCTATTTTAATTTTTTACATTACAAGTGTTAGTCCCGGACAAACAAGTGATTCCTTGTTTTTTGTATTTCTAGCAGGCATGTTAGCCATTTGTGCCATGATACTTCCTGGGATTTCTGGAGCGTTTATCCTAGTGTTATTAGGCAAATACAAATACATAATTGCGGCATTAGAAGGCATACAATTGGATGTTATTGCTGTGTTTGGAGCAGGTTGTATTGTCGGAATATTGAGTTTTAGTCATTTTCTTTCTTTTATGCTTAAAAAATACCATGATGTAACTATTGCAGTGCTAACGGGGTTTATGATTGGCTCATTGAATAAAATATGGCCTTGGAAAAACACCTTGAGTTGGACAGTTGACCGACATGGAGAGGAAATCCCATTAGAGCAAATGAATGTATTGCCAGCCAATTTCGAACATGGAGAACCTCAGGTGATGTATGCTGTATTGTTGATGTTAGCTGGGTTTGCTTTAATATTTGTTTTAGAGCAAGCAGCAATTAAATTAAAAAAATAAAGCCTTGAAACAATTCGGCTTAATTGGCAAATCACTGTCACATTCGTTTTCAAAAAAATATTTTAGCGATAAATTTCAAAAAGAGTCAATTTCTGACTGTTCATACGAATTATATGAGCTTAAAGAGATTGATGAGATTCAAAAACTCTTTGAATTACCCAATTTAAGAGGCTTAAATGTAACCGTTCCTTATAAAGAAGCCATACTACCCTATTTGACAAAAATTGACGAAGAGGCCGCTCTAATTGGCGCTGTAAATACCATTTTAATTCAAGGTAAGGAGCGCATTGGCTACAATACTGATATCATTGGGTTTAAAAAATCAATTCGTCCCTTTTTAGCTAAAGAACATAGCCGAGCTTTGATACTTGGAACTGGTGGTGCTGCAAAAGCGATTGCAATAGCTTTAAAGCAATTGGATATACGATATTTCTACTGCTCTAGGAGTCAGGCTACTCAAGGAGAAATTATTAACTATAACGATTTAGATGAACAGGTTATAGCTAGTTTCCCCCTAATTATCAATTGTACTCCATTGGGTACACATCCCAATATTGAAGAGATTCCTCCTGTACCTTTAAAAGGAATTTCTGAAAAACACCTTGTATTTGATTTGGTTTATAATCCATTACAAAGCAAATTGCTTTTTGAAGCCAAAAGTCGTGGAGCTTTAATTTGCAATGGCTTAAACATGTTGAAAATGCAAGCTGAAGCCAGTTGGAAAATATGGAATGTTGAATAATCCTGACCAATTAGAGTATTAATAACTTACTATTTTCTTAAACTTGTTTTATGATTCAAACAAAACAGTCTAGAACTCGCTTTTTTGTCTTATTTATTTTAAGTTTCAGCCTCTATTTCAATACTATACAGCATAATTATGTCTTGGATGACTTTTCTGTAATTAAAGAAAATAGAATCGTAAAAAAAGGAATTTCAGGAATCCCAGAAATTTTTAAAACTCATTATCGAGAAGGTTATGGCTACAAACAAGCCAATCTTTATCGCCCTTTAACGCTGAGTGTTTTTGCCATCCAATGGCAAATCGCACCCGATAGTCCTAGTTTTGCACATTTCATCAATGTTTTGCTTTACAGTCTATTAATTAGCGTTTTATTTCTCTATTTAAGCCATTTATTTCAACAAGAAATTCTTCCTTTTTTAACTTGTATATTGTTTGCAGCACATCCCATTCACACCGAAGTAGTTGCAAACATCAAAAGCCTTGATGATATTTTAGCTTTCCTATTTTTTATTGCAGCCTCGCTCCTCTTTTACAAATGGCTTGAATCCAAAAAGAAAATACAATTAGCTTCAAGCGTTATGCTTTTATTTCTAGGCTTTCTAGCCAAAGAAAGCACCATTGCTTTTCTAGTAATCATTCCAATTACTCTAATCCTTTTTAAAGGATTTAAGCCCTTTGAAGCTTTTAAAAAATCTGCTTGGTTTTTAGCTTCTTTCCTCGCCTTTTTATTTATGAGAATACAAGTGCTTGGATCTCTAAGCGGCGATAAAAACATAGCGCAAATAGACAATATGTTAATGGCTGCACCTAATAAAATAGTGGAATTAGCAACAGCAATTAAAATAATGGGGTTTTATTTATGGAAACTTCTCTTCCCTCATCCCTTAATGAACGATTATTCATTGAATCAAATTTCTTTTTCAAGTTTTGCCAACATTTATGTTTTGCTGAGTTTAATCTGCTATGCTGCCATCATTTACCTCATGTTTTATTTTTGGAAAAGAAACAAAATCATGGCCTTTGGTATTGCTTTCTTCTTAGTTAACATGGGGCTTTATTCCAACATCGTATTTAAAATTGGAACTTCTTTTGGCGAGCGTTTGCTTTTTATTCCCTCCCTTGGTTATTGCATTGTTTTGGCTTATTTAATTCAACAGGCTTTTAAAAACAACAATGAGGTTTTCAGTTTTAAAAACAAAGCCCTATTGATTTGCGTAGCCATCGCATCTGTTTATTCTTTTAAAACTATTGATCGAAACAAAGCCTGGAAAGACAATTACACCTTGTATGCTACCGATGTTGAAAATTGCAGCAATAGCGCACGTTGTCAGTATTATTACGGTTTAGGATTAATGAAAGAAAAGGCCTTATTATTGAATGATGGACCTGAAAAAACAAAACTATTGCAAGATGCGGTAGTCTCTTTTACTAAAGCAATTCAGATTTTGCCAAAATATTCAGATGCTTGGGGTCAAAGAGGTTTGGCACATTATAGGCTAAAAAACTATGAAGCTGCTATATACGACTATCAACAATCAACTAAATATAACCCTAGCAATGCCACAACATGGTCAAATTTGGGTTCTTTATACTTCCAAATTCAGCGCTTCCAAGATGCTAAATATGCTTATGAGCAGGCCATCAGATACAATCCCAACTTTGTAGATGCACTTGCCAACTATGCTTCTACTTTAGGAACTCTTGGGGATTTTAATTCAGCCATAAGCTATTTCAAAAAAGCCATTGCATTAAATCCAAACGAAGCAAGTTATTATCAATTTATTGGAATCACCTATCAAAATATGGGAAATAAAGAACAAGCTGCTGTTTGGATAAACAAAGCGAATCAGTTGAAGAAATAGAAATGAATTATAGAGAGCAGCTGCTAAAAGAACACTCAAAAGCCAACAGCTTAATTCTTGTGGATTATATTGGAAACAGTCAAGAGCGTTTTGACGAATTCATGCATTGTTTTTTTACAAATGAATATCGAGTAAATCAGCGCTCTGCCATGGTGTTATCAGCTTGCTTTGACAGAAGGCCACATTTGATTCACAAGCACTTAGATCGGCTCATCAATCAATTAAACGAGCCTCAATTACATGTTGCTTTAAAGCGTAATACGATTAGGATTTTACAATTTTTGCCTATCCCCGAATACTTAGAGTCAGGCTTATTTGACAATTGCCTTAAATTTATTTTAGACCCCAAAGAAGCCATTGCTGTAAAAGCTTTTAGCATGAAAGTTTGTGTAAACATTTGCAAACGCTATACAGAATTGAAACATGAATTAATACCTATAATTGAAGATCAAATGGAACGATCAGATAAAATGGGAATTCAAGCTAGAGGAAAAGCCATGTTAAAAGAATTGGCTAAAATCTAGTGGTTTTCTTTTTGTAATTCCGGGAATTTCGCTTTAAATCGATTTAATCGAGGAATTGAAACGCTTTGTACATAAGGGTTTTCAGGATGAAGTGATTCATATTCTTGGTGATATTCTTCTGCTTCCCAAAACACATCAAACTTTTTAATTTCAGTAACTATAGGCGCCGAAAAGCTTTTGTTTTTTTCTAAAGTTGAAATGTAATTTTCTATCATTTTTTTCTCGGCATCTGTTTGGTAAAATGCAATGGAACGATATTGTGGACCACGGTCAGGGCCTTGCCTGTGAAGCGTTGTGGGATCATGAGAACCAAAAAAAACTTTCAACAAGGTTTCATAGTCTATTTGCAGTGGGTCGTATATTACTTTTACCGCTTCGGCATGTTTTGAATTACCTGAACTTACTTGCTCATAAGTTGGGTTTTTTGATTCTCCTCCGGCATAACCTGAAACAGCATCTTTTACCCCTTTTACACTTTGAAAAACAGCCTCAACGCACCAAAAGCAGCCACTAGCAAAATAGGCGGCTTTTAAATTCGGGTTTTGTAATTCCACTGTTTGTTGAGTCTTTTTTGTTTTATTTTCTTCATTTGAATTAGCACAAGACACCACTGAATAACAAACACTTAAACATATTATCAAATACTTTTTCATCCTTAATTTTCTGTTTCAGGTTTAAACATGGCAGAAAACAAATCTCCAAACTGAAAACTTCTCTCCAAATAATCTTTATTCAAATAGGAATATTCGGCCATGGCATGAAGTAAAAATTCCATCATTAAAAATTGTGCATTTGTTGGAAGTGTTGGAAATCTCGATCGTATTATTTTTTCTAATGAGGCCACTTTTGACAATGATTTTTGATACTCCTTCTCCGGCAAATCGTTTAATAAATTTAGCTGATTCACTGAAAACCAAGCCATCAATTCCTGATAAGCTTCTGAGTTTATGTTTTTACTTTTCTTTAAATCTTTTAATTCAGGAAAATACTTGGTCGCCTCTGCTCGAATAGCCGCTCGAATCAAAGCATAACTTACATTCACAGCCCCTTCTTGCTCGCCTTCATAAACCATTTCTATTTTCCCGATTATGGCAGGAATTACATTTACCAAATCGCTAATTCTAGCAATCGTCTTTTTTTCACCATTCAATAACATTCTTCTTTCTGCGGCGCTGTGTAGCATTTCATAGGCCGAAATAGATAGTCTTGCAGAAACGCCTGACTTTTCGTCGATGTATTCGCTAGTTCTAGCTTCAAAAGAAATTTGTTCTAAGATATCTTTCAGTAATTCAGGAATTAAGATTTGCTGTGTTTGAATTTCAGCAAGTTTAGACTCTTTATTAGTAATCTCTTTGGCCAATTCTATTGTTTTAGGATAATGGGTCATGATCTGACTTTGAATCCTGTCTTTTAATGGAGTAATAATTGAGCCTCTATTGGTATAATCTTCAGGGTTTGCGGTAAATACAAATTGTATATCCAAGGGAAATCTCAATTGGAAACCCCGAATTTGAATGTCTCCTTCTTGCAAAATATTAAACAAAGCCACCTGAATTCGCGCTTGTAAATCAGGTAATTCATTGATAACAAAAATGCAGCGATTGGCTCTGGGTATCATCCCAAAATGTATCACCCTTTCGTCAGAATAGTTTAATTTAAGGTTGGCCGCCTTTATTGGATCTACATCGCCTATTAAATCGGCGATAGATACATCTGGAGTTGCCAATTTTTCTACATAGCGCTCTGCTCTGTTCACCCAGGAAATTTCCAACTTATCCCCTTTTTCGGCTAATTCAGTTTTGCCAAAATGAGAAATTGGAGTAAATGGATCATCGTGTACTTCGGAGCCTTTGATTATTGGGATATATTCATCGAGTAATTGGGTCATTAATCTGGCAATTTTCGTTTTGGCTTGCCCTCTTAATCCCAATAAATTAATGCTGTGTCTTGATAAAATCGCCCTTTCTAAGTTTGGAATTACCGTATCTACATAGCCGTAAATTCCTTTAAATACAGTCTCTCCTGCTTTTAATTTAGAAATTAAATTATCACGCAATTCATCCTTGATTGACTTAGAAACGTATTTCGCCTTTTTTAAATCTCCTAAAGTTTTAATTTTCTGAATATCCATTAATATCTTTTTCGTTTGTTCTTTTCGTAATCTGTAAATATAAAATCTCCCAAGCCTTGTAAATCGGAGTAGAATGCTTTGCCCTTATTCGCTTCGGTAAACTCCTCTACAAACTTTTGTAAATAAGGGTCTTGAGCAATCATAAATGTAGTGATTGGTATGTTTAATTTCCGACACTGTATTGCCAAATTGATGGTTTTGTTTATAATTTTTGGATCATGTCCCCATGAGTTTTGATAGTGTTTTCCATTTTCGATGATGCAGGTTGGTTTGCCATCTGTAATCATAAAAATTTGTTTGTTGCTATTTCTCCTTCTACGCAATATATCCATGGCCAATTCTAGCCCTGCAACAGTATTGGTGTGGTATGGCCCAACAGACAAATAAGGCAAATCTTTAATTTTTACTTCCCAGGCATCGTTTCCAAAAACAACAATATCTAGACTATCTTTTTTATACTTCTTGGTAATTAATTCAGCCAAAGCCATGGCTACTTTTTTGGCTGGCGTTATTCGGTCTTCGCCATACAAAATCATGGAATGAGAAATATCAATCATCAAAACGGTTGACATTTGAGCAAAGTGCATACTTTCATTGACTTCTAAATCATTTTCAGTTATTCTGAACTGATCGATTCCGTGATTTATCTGTGCATTTTTAAAAGACTCTGTAAAATTAATCTGCTCCATGGAGTCGCCAAACTGAAAAGGTCTAAAATCGGCGCTTTGCTCCACTCCTCTTCCAATTTTATTGGTTTGATGCGTTCCAGTATTCCCTTTTTTTAGTTTTCCAAAAATTTGTTCTAATGCCTTTTTGCGAATCAATTGCTCTGATTTATCAGTCAATTTTGAATTGCCTTGAGAGTTGGTTTTGGTGTACTTTTTTTCTTCTAAGTCTCTTCTAAAATCCTCTAAGGTATAATCTGGGTTTGTAAGACCATATTCATCGTCTAGCTCTTTAAGCCACTGAAAACTTTCCTCAAAGTCACCCGAAGTGTGAGTCATTAACTCTAAGAAAATTTTTAATAAGCGATCAAATACTGATTCCTTATTATCCTTTTCTATAAATTCACTAAATCTAAATCCGATCAATAACGTATAGTTTTACTTGTTTTAAACAAATCTAGTTCAATTTAGTTTAGTAAAAAATGATGCACTTTAAATCTAACTCATATAAGACAAGCTTTATTTTCTTTTAATGCTGTATATTTATTTTCTATGAATTTATTAAAAACAAAATCTACATTGACTCTCTTGTTGCTTGTTATCCTGCATGCTACAAGTTATTCTCAAGAATTTATTGAAATAGGTTCCATACAAGAGTCCATGCATTTAGCCAAAAAATCAATTTTAGTTGAAGACAAAGATGGGGCTTATAGCTTGAATGATATAATAAATGAGAAGTATGAGGCCAGTCATATCAAAGAAGTCCACAATGACATTCCCTACATCGATTTTACTTCCTCTACTTATTGGATGAAAATTCCAGTTCAAAATTCTAGTTTAACTGCCGTAAAATATTATATAGAAGTTGCCCGACCATTGACCAATAAAGTCAATTTAATAGTATTGGATGAATTCAATAAACCAGTTCAAGAATTTAAAACTGGTGATGATTTTCAATTTAACCAAAGGCCTTTAAAGCATAAGAATTTTGTTTTTCCAGTTGAATTTCAAGCAAATTCTAAATACAAACTCGTGGTACAAGCCACAAGTGATGGAGAAATTTTGAAATTGCCTGTTAAGCTATGGCAAATCGAAGCATTTACTCAATTCACTACCATCGAAAACTTTTTTCTAGGATTGTATTATGGATTATTTCTATTGGTGATTGTGTTTTTTACCTTTTTTGGTATCGCATTAAGGCAAAGATTATACGTCTATTTTGTAACGTATGTATTCTTTTTAGGCCTTTTCCAATTGTCTTTAGATGGATTGGCCTATCAATATTTATGGCCGCAATTACCTTGGTTGGGCAACCATGCCATTTTAATCTTAGCTGCTATTTCGCTTTTATCCATGTTGCTTTATGTTCGCAAATTCTTAGAATTTGCTGATGAACATAGAACCTACAACAAAATCTATTCAATTTTTATAGGACTTACTATTTTAGGTTTAGCCTTGAGTTTTAGTTCAGGAACTCCCTATGCGATTAATTTTCCTTTTTTAAATGGACTTTCTTTTATTGTAGTATTCTACTTTTTGTATGGCATAGTGCTAAGAGCAAAAAGCGGTCAAAAAACAGAATTCCCCATAGTTATGGCATTTATATTTCTCTGTTTAGGCGCCATATTCTTTATTTTAAGCAATGTCAACATCATTAACAATGAATTTTTGGCAGCCAATGCGCTCAAAGTTGGTTCTGCAATAGAAGTAACCTTTTTGTCGATTGCTATGGCAAGCCGATATAGACAAACTCAAGTAGAAAAAATTGAAGCTCAACAAAAGGCATTTGAGGCTTTGGAAGAAGTAAACAAATTAAAAAATGAGCAAACTGAAAGATTAGAAAAATTAGTTGCTGAAAGAACCCAAGAAATCGTTGAGAAAAACGACATATTAAGTTCGCAAAACCACGAGATTATAAACAGCATAAACTATGCTAAGCGCTTGCAAGACGCCATATTACCTTCTGAAAAATCGATGAAGCAATTGTTTAAAGATAGCTTTGTGATATACAAACCCAAAGACATTGTTTCTGGTGATTTTTATTGGGTTGAGGAGATGGATGACAACCTATTTTTTGCTGTTGCCGATTGCACAGGGCACGGAGTTCCGGGAGCGATGGTGAGTGTATTGGGAAACAATTCTTTAAATCGATGCATCAATGAATTTAAACTTAGAGAACCTGCTGAGATTTTGGATAAACTAACCGAATTGATAGAAAATACCTTAAACAAAAATGCCACTAGCGTGAGCGATGGAATGGACATTACGCTATGTGTTTGGGATAAAAAATCGAAGCTACAGTTTGCAGGTGCAAACAATCCGCTCTATTTAATTCGAAATGGAGAGCTAATAGAAACCAAGGGAGACAAGCAACCCATTGGCAAGTTTTTTAAACGAGAACCTTTTACAACTCACGAATTTGAGCTTAAAGCAGGAGATTCGATATACCTATTTTCTGATGGATATGCCGATCAATTTGGTGGACCTAAGGGCAAAAAGCTGAAATACGCTAGTTTTAAAAATTACTTATTAGAATTAAACGACAAAGATTCAAACAGTATAAAAAGCGAATTATCTGAGCGATTTGAAGCGTGGAAAGGAGAATTAGAACAGATTGACGATGTTTGCATTATGCATGTAAAGTTTTAAGTAAAATGAGAACTTATGTATAACTATTTTGTTTAATAAGCTATGGAAATTAACCTGATCAAAACTGTAATTACCCTTGTTGCATTCTTTATTATACGAGTTGCCGTTGGTAAGATTGTAGCCAAAATTCAAAATAAATACAGCTATTCTAAATACAGAATAAAGCCAATAATCAAGCTGATCAATTTAGCCATATTTATGGCGCTGCTAACCGCTTTAATTGCCATTTGGGGTGTAGAACAATCGATGGTTTTTACCTTTATTGCTTCTGTTTTAACGATAGTTGGTATAGCCTTGTTTGCTCAATGGTCTATCCTTTCAAACATCTCTTCCGCCTTAATTATCTTTATTAGCCATCCAGCTAAATTGGGTGAAACCATAACCATCCTTGATAAGGAATTTGACATTAAAGGAAAAGTATCTGATATTGGGCTATTCTATGTAATTCTAAAATCGGAGACAGATGAAAAGATTATCATTCCAAACAACCTTTTCTTGCAAAAGGCAACTAAAATTAATTTAAGGAATTCATGATTGACTTATAAGCTTTTTAACCTCATGAAATGTTTAAGTGAGTGAAGCATTAATTAGGGTGGCAAGGTAAATAACAAAATTGATAGCCCTGCTGCTACAAATTAACGCTTAGGCCTTAAAAGCCCGCAAGATACCTTATATTTGGAATTAAAATTAAACATTTGGACAAAAGGGGAATAAACGTAGCTTTCGCTTTGTTCGGGTGTTGTGATTAATGTAATTAACCGGAAAATTTCCAACTAAATTTAAAATTATTTGTAACTTTTAAGTTACCTTTGTCGTATTGGATAATAAAGTCAGACAAGTAATCTCTTACAAAGGTCACTTTGAAAAATTTCTTAAAGCACAGACTCGAAAAGTTCAAGATAAAGTATTTAAGATTATAGAGATAATTGAAACTTATGAGCAGGTTCCAACAACTTATTTAAAATCAATAAAAGGAACTGACGGACTTTATGAGGCGAGAATAAAGTTAGGCTCAAACATTTGGAGAGTATTTTGCTTCTTTGACAAAGGCAAACTTGTAATTCTACTGAATGGCTTTACAAAAAAGACTCAAAAAACTCCGAAAAAAGAAATTTCAAAAGCTGAAAAGCTAATGAAGGAATATTACACCGAAAAGAAATAATTATGGAAACAAAGACTTGGACTAAAATAAAAGATGATATCTACGGATCAAAAGGAACTGAAAGACGAGATAATCTTGATAGAGACTTTGAATCTTTTAAAATTGGACTACAGCTTAGGCAAGCTCGAGAAAAAAAGGAAATGACTCAAGAGCAATTAGCTGCAATCGTAGATAAAAAGCGAACTTATATATCAAGAATTGAGAATAATGGTAGCAACTTGACTTTAAAAACATTGTTTGATATTGTTGAAAAAGGTCTTGGTGGAAAGGTCAATATTTCAATTGAAATTTAAGATTGACTAAAACAAAACTGATAACTAGCTCCCTAGGATATTCATTAATAAATGCTCCGCAGTGGTTTCTAATCGCTTTATTCGGGTGTTGGCATTCATACAGAACAAATTTTGACATTTCAATAAAATGTATTTACTTTGTAATAACATTTAATAATTATGGAAATATCAATAATCAAAATCGGAAATTCAAAAGGACTTCGTTTAAGCAAGACCATTTTGGAAAAATATAATATAAGAGACAAGGTTGAACTCATCTTTGAAAAAGGACAGATAATTCTTAAACCAATTGATTCACCAAGAAAAAATTGGGATAAGGAATTTAAGAAAATGAGTAAAAATGGAGACGACAAGTTACTTATGAACGATGTGTTCGACGATGAAAACCTTGAGGAATGGATTTAAAGCAATACTCAATCGTTCTTGTAAATCTTGACCCGACAATCGGGAATGAAATAAAAAAGACAAGACCTTGTGCAATCATTTCGCCAAATGAAATGAATAAATATTTGAACACAATCGTGCTTGCACCAATGACAACGAACCTGAAAAAATATCCGACCAGAGTTGCCATAAAACACAACGGAAAAAAAGGTATGATTGCAATCGACCAAATTCGAACAGTTGATAAAACCAGAATCATCCGAGTTTTTGAAAATCTGACAAAATCGGAAATTGAAAAATGCAAAGAAGTAATAAAAGAAACCTTTGTAGATTAAAAAATGTACTAATGGCAAAATTTGTAACCGTTGCACAAGTCCAAATCTTGATAAAAATGATCTTATTTAAGCCATTTTAAAGGCCGCATTAATTCAGTTCTAGTCTGTTGCTATAGAAGTTCTATCAAATTTCATCCATTAATAGTAATATGAGAAGCTCGCCGAATTTGGTCTGTTTATCTATTATTTCCCGCTCCTCATGGGTTTGCAACCCTGCGGCTATTCCTCCCAAATAAAACTTCAACAATTCAAGAATAAAACCGTTAAGCCAACAATTATAGAAACTGCAAACTCAAAAATCATGCAGTCCAATCATTAAACAGGTCGGGGCGGCTAGACAAAAAAGCGGTTCGAGCATTTTTTTGTCTTGATTTTTAGTTTCTTTTTTATCAAGGAAAAAGAAAAAGAGAACCGCTCCCTAGCTCACTAGGATATTCATTAATAAATGCTCCGCATTGGTTTCCTCCTAGCGGCGGACAAGTCTATGCCTGCGGCACATTTACTAACCTACATTCCAATTTAAATACAATGACTAATCCCAATAGCTAATGATAAGTCTGAGTTTGTTCTTTATAAGTACTTTTTTATATTTACCATACAAGGCACACACAATGAATAAATTGATAATTTATTTTCTTAGATAAAAAGCTAAAAAATGGATTTGCAAACGAGAAAATTGGAACTTATTCAAGAATTTTTAAAAATTCAAAGTGAAGATGTTATTTCACGTCTTTAAAAAATCTTGAGGAAAGAAAACAAAATATCTGAAAACGAGAAATTTAAACCTATGTCAATAAAAGAGTTTAATTCTCGAATAGACCAATCAATGGCAAACTCAAAAAATGGTCGGATAGTTGAAGCAGATGAATTTAAAGCCAAAATTGTGCTAAAAACCTCATTAACAGAATTTATAATGAAGCTTTGAAACTAAAGAATCAACCGAGAATAGGACAAGACATAAATCAATCCGCAAACACCAATTCTCCTCTAGTTTCCAAGTCTTTAAATTTTTGAACCAAGTCTAAAGCGTCTGGTATAACATCGCTACACAATATAATTAAAGAGCCTTTTACAGCGTTCTTAATCGCATAAGTAATCGCTTCTTTTTCTGAAGGAATAATCGTTGTTTTTTTATTTGGATCTTTCATTTTGATTCCATCATTCAACATATTAATCAACTCTTCTTCTGTTTTGCCACGCAAACGCTTGTCTTGTCTTATAATTACCTCATCAAACATTTCAGCGGCTATGCTGCCCATCTCATTATTATCTTCTATGCGCCTATCTCCTATTCCCGCTATCATTCCTACTTTTACAGTTGCATCTAATTCCGCTACAAATTTTTGCAATGCTCTCATTCCTGCCGGATTGTGTGCATAATCAAGTAAAACCGTAAAGTTTTTAAATTCAAATAAATTTAAGCGACCTGGTGTTTGATTTACAGAAGGAATAAAAGTTTCTAACCCAGCTTTCATGTCCTCGATACTCATTCCCTGTATATTCGCCGTTAAAATTGCAGGAAGTACATTCTGAATCATAAACTTTGCTTTTCCACCGTGTGTGAGTGGGATATCTGCTGCTTTCATAACTCTCATTTTCCATTCTCCTCTACAAAGTGTAACATATCCGTTCTCATAAACAGCTGTAATTCCTCCGATACGTTGTAAAGCTTTTATTCGAGGGTTGTTTTCATCCATAGAAAAAAGTGCAACATTGCATTGTACATTGCGGCGCATATTATACACTAAATCATCATCGGCATTTAAAATAGCGTAACCGTCAGGTAAAACTGTTTCAGGAATTACCCCTTTCACTTTCGCTAGTTGTTCAATGGTGTGTATTCCCGATAAACCTAAATGATCGGCTGCAACATTGGTAACAATGCCAATATCGCATTTTTTAAATCCTAAACCTGCTCTCAATAGTCCACCTCTGGCACTTTCTAAAACTGCAAAATTTACAGTTGGGTCTTTTAAAACAAACTCAGCACTTGCAGGGCCAGTACAATCTCCGGTCATCAACAAACGATTTTGTATATAAACTCCATCACTAGTTGTATATCCAACTCGATGTCCGTTCATTTTTGCCATGTGTGCAATCAATCTTGTTGTTGTGGTTTTTCCATTAGTTCCAGAAATTGCTACTATAGGAATACGTCCTGTATTTCCTTTTGGAAAAAGTTTGTCAATTACATGGCCTGCCACATTTCTAGGTAAACCTTTGGTTGGCGATAAGTGCATTCTAAACCCTGGACCTGCATTTACTTCTAAAACAGCACCTTGAGTTTCAGATAGCGGTTTAGATATATCGGTTGTCATGATGTCAATTCCACAAATATCTAAATCTATAATCTTTGATATTCGTTCAGCCATAGACCTATTAGCTGGGTGAACTATATCTGTTACATCTTCAGCTGTGCCGCCTGTACTCAAGTTAGCGGTGTCTTTTAAAACCAACATTTCATCTTTAGCAAGTACAGAATCTAAGGTATAACCAGCATCTTTAATGATGTTTTTAGTCAGCTCGTTAATGGTAATTTGTGTCAATACTTTTTCATGGCCATAACCACGACGAGGATCTTTATTTACCTCATCGATTAATTCTTGAACACTAGATTTTCCATCGCCAATAACATGTGCAGGAGTTCTTTTTGCTGCAGCTACCAATACATTGTTGATAACCAACAAGCGATAATCATCGCCCACTATAAACTTTTCGACTATGATAGCACCACTTTTCGAGCTTTCTTTTGCATTTCTAAATGCAATTAAAGCTTCCTCATAATTTTGTATATCAACTGTAATTCCTCTGCCGTGATTGCCGTCAACTGGCTTGATTACCAAAGGGAAACCAACATAGTTACAGGCTTCTTCTAAACTACTTTCACGACGAATAATATCGCCACGAGGCACATCAACTTCAGCTTGTTCTAGCAAATACTTAGTGTCTTCTTTGTCGCAAGCTAATTCTACTCCGATGCTGCTTGTTTCGCTTGTAACAGTGGCTTGTATCCGCTTTTGATTTGCTCCATATCCCAATTGACATAAAGAGTATTTATTTAATCTGATCCAGGGAATTCCTCTAGATTCAGCTTCTTCAATAATAGAACCTGTACTTGGTCCTAGTCGATCGCTTTCACGAAGCTCTCTCATTTTCTGAATATCGTCAGCCAAGTCATAGGCTTCTCCTTTAATTAATGCTTCACAAATCTCAACTGCTTTTTTTGCTGCAAATCGACCGACCGATTCTTCTATATAAGAAAACACAACACTATACACTCCTTTTTCTCCGTATCCACGCGTTCTACCAAACCCCGTATCCATATCTGCCAAGGTTTGAATTTCAAGGGCAATGTGTTCTACAATATGCCCCATCCAGGTGCCTTCATCAACTCGCTTAAAAAAGCCTCCTTCGCTACCTTCTGAACAACGATGAGAATACATGCTTGGAAACATTTCTTTTAAGCGTTCCGAGAATCCTTCAATTTTGTTTGAAGGAAAATCTTCCATTTCTTCCAAATCAAGAACCATCACAATTAATTTATGACGTCTTACAGACCAATAATTTGGCCCTCTCATTGCGTTTATACTTCTAATGTTCATTTGAGCTATTTTTTGTTATGGTGAAAGATTATAAATATATACATATTCAGCAAAAAAAATGGTTTATTTTTGCCGCTCATTAAGAGTTAACACAATTACATGAATTTTAAGAAGGGAACACTTATACCAATTGGTGGAAATGAAGACAAGGGAATAGAAGAAAATGATAGGCATAAACTGGATTTTATAGGCCAAGGAATTCTTCACCGAGTTGTTAAGGAGTCAGGCGGAATTGAAGCAAACATAGTAGTTATCCCCTCTGCATCTTCTATCCCTGTTGAGGTTGGAGAGAATTACCTCTATGCATTTGACACCCTTGGATGTAAAAATGTAATTGTTTTAGACATTCGCTCCAAAAAAGACGCTGAAACAGCACACGCCATTGAGCAAATATCAAAGGCTAATTGTGTCATGTTTTCAGGCGGTGATCAATCTAAAATAGTAAAGCGAATTGGTGGCACAAAAATTCACGAGATTTTAAAGAACCGCTATCAAAACGAAGAAAATTTTGTTATTGCTGGAACTAGTGCTGGAGCTATGGCCATGGCTAGTGAAATGATTTCTGGAGGAAGTGCAAAAGAATCCTTTTTTAAAGGTGCTGTATTTATGAATAAAGGCCTAGGTTTAATAGAGCACTTAACCATCGACACCCATTTTATTCAACGGGGGCGGTTTGGACGATTAGCTGAAGCAGTGGCGAAGTTTCCTCATATTATAGGCATTGGTTTGGCAGAAGATACTGGCTTAGTTATTAAGGATAATTTAGCCGAAGTAATTGGTTCTGGCATGGTCATTATTTTTGATGGCAGAAAGCTAAAGCATAACAACGAAAAGATACTAAAGCAAGGAACTCCGATGTCATTAACACATTTGAGAGCCCACATTCTTGCAAATGGAGATCGATTTAACATTAAAAAGAAAAAGGTAAAGGTATTGCCCCTTGAAGAGCCTTTTAACTATAAATAGAAATTTCCTCCATTCCATTCGAAGATTTTTTAGCGCGATACATTCCTTCCGTATTAAAAGGCATGGCTATATTCCCTTGAGAATCAATTGCAATCAAACCTCCATCTCCTCCAAGTTCTAAAATTCTTTTGTGTATCACTTCACTTGAAGCTTCAGCTAATGACATGTTTTTATGTTCTATTAAACAAGCCACATCATAGGCCACAACCCCTCGAATAAAATATTCTCCACTTCCTGTACAACTTATGGCGCATGTTTTATTATTGGCATAATTTCCAGCTCCTATCATTGGACTATCTCCTACTCGTCCCCATTTTTTATTCGTCATTCCTCCAGTAGATGTTGCAGCAGCAATGTTTCCATCTTTATCACAAGCAACTGCGCCAACTGTTCCAAATTTTGAATCTTTTTTTGCCGAATGGTCTAATTGAAAATGATTGCTGTCTTTGATGTCTAACCATTGTTGATGGCGCAAATCATCATAAAAATAAGAGGCCTCTTCAAATTTGTAACCTAGCTCTTTGGCAAATTGCATAGCACCTTCGCCAGCTAAAAACACATGCTCACTTTTTTCCATCACATCACGAGCTAAACTAACGGGGTTTTTTATGCCACTTATTAAAGATATAGCACCAGCTTTAAGGTTCTTACCATCCATGATACTCGCATCCATTTCATGTGTTTCATTTGCCGAAAACACACTTCCCTTACCCGCATTAAACAAATGAGAATTTTCAAGTTCTTTAACCGAAGCTTCAACAGCATCAAGAGCGGAACCACCTTGGTCTAAAACTTTATACCCTTGATCTAAGGCTAATTTTAACGCGTTTTTATAAGCCGTTTCTAAGTCCTGAGTCATCATTCCTTTTACTAAAGTTCCTGCTCCACCATGTATGGCTATTGAAAATGTTTGCATATCATAAATGTTTATGGTCGAAAATTACAATTTGAAATTCAATTTATGGCTTAAAAAATTAATTCAATTTTATAAATCACATTAAATTAATCGTAATATTGCAATGAATAAATGATATCAATATGGGATTAACCAAAACGGAGATGTTTTCCGACTTACAAAACGACATTTCATTAATCGCGAAAGTTATAGGGCATCCTGCAAGGGTAGCTATTTTACAGCATTTATTTAGAATAAACACCTGTGTTTGCAGGGACTTAGTAAACGAAATTGGCTTAGCTCAGCCTACAATTTCTCAGCATCTTAAAGAATTAAAAAACATGGGTTTAATTAAAGGAAACATAGAAGGAACTAGTGTGTGTTACTGCATAGACCTCGAAAATTGGACTAAAATGAAAGAAGTAATGTTCCAGTTTTTAAATCAAGATGTTTCTAAAGAAAAAAATTGTTGCTAATCAAAAAGAATAAATAATAAAATCACAAAAAGATGAATAAAGAACAAGAATTAAAAGACATAGTAAAAGAGCGATATGCTAAAATTGCCAAACAAGGAAAAGCAGAAAATGCAGCTTCTTGTTGTGGAGCAACTACCCCATCTAACAAAATATACAACATCATGATGGATGATTATTCTGAAACAGGAGGTTATATAGAAGATGCTGACTTGGGTTTGGGTTGTGGATTGCCAACGCAGTTTGCTAAAATCAAAAAAGGAGACACTGTAATTGATTTAGGATCGGGAGCAGGAAATGATTGTTTTGTGGCTCGACATGAAACTGGCGCCGAAGGAAAAGTTATCGGCATAGATTTTACACCCATTATGATTGAGAAAGCTCGTGCAAATGCTGAAAAATTAGGTTTTAATAATGTTGAGTTCAGAGCAGGTGATATTGATGATATGCCAGTTGGCAATGATGTTGCCGATGTAATTGTCAGTAATTGTGTTTTAAACCTTGTCCCAAATAAACAAAAGGTGATCCAAGAAATTCACAGGGTTTTAAAACCCAATGGGCATTTTAGTATTTCTGATATCGTGCTTGTTGGCAAGCTTCCAGAAGCATTAAAAGAAGATGCTGAAATGTATGCAGGCTGTGTGGCAGGAGCTATTCAAAAATCTGAATACCTGCAATTTTTAATTGATGAGGGTTTCCAGAACATTCAAGTTCAAAAAGAAAAACCGATTACAATTCCAGATGACATCCTCAGCAAATACCTCTCTCCGGAGGAAGTGATAACTTTCAATAAAGGAACTACAGGTATTTTCAGCATCACAGTTTATGCTGAGAAAAAAGGAATCAACCCTGAGAAACCAAAAGTAAAACTGTCTGATATTTCTAGCGAAAATACTTGCGCTCCAGCTAGTGGTTGCTGCTAATTGTTGGTTTAATTGTGAATCAACATCCTTGAATAATGTAAAAGACCTCAGACTTGTTGAAAAGCAAGATTGAGGTCTTTTTTATTCGCTTAAAGAAAAACTTTAGTTTCTTGATTTTATAGGGTTAGTCCTTCCCTACTTTTATCAATTTCTTCCGAATTAAATGTCCTGACTCTGTTTGAAATTCTATAAAATAGATGCCTGAATCAAAATCGGTTAAATTTATTGTTTGCAAACCTTTACCATAAGTGTTATTTAACTTTACTTGGCCATTAATCGTGTAGATTTTAACTCGATTTACTGCTTCTTCAGAAAATTCAACCTTTAATTGGTCTTGAACTGGATTTGGATAAAACTTGAATTGCTGTTCTCTATTTTTTTCTTCTAGTCCTATAGAAATAACTGTAATTGATTTGGTATCAACAAAGGTTTGACCGCAATTCACTACAGTGTGTGTAACGGTATAAGTTCCATTACTAGTATAATTGTGCGATGGGTTTTCAACTATGTCAGTTGTTCCATCACCAAAATCCCAAGCGTGGTTGGGCATAAAAGGACTGTTTGCTTGAAAACTGACTTGGCTCTGATTTTGATTGCTCGAAAAGCTTGCTTTATTATCGAAACGACCAATATTCCATTTCATTAAACTGTCGTAAACAACGGCTTTTGCAGCTGCTTTTATAAGTGCGGCATCAGCGCTATTTAAAGTTGAATTAAAACTAATGTTCATAGGGCTTTTTCTAAAAATAGCAGCATAAAAACTGCAAGCAGCAGCATAAGAACCAGCTAATGAAGGATGGCTTTCATCGGCACTATATAAATTAATAGCTGGGTGGTTGTTTCGAATGTACCTCCAAAGCGCTCCAACTGGTGATAAAACAGCGGCATTCATGTTCGCCATTTGACTATACCTTAAATACAGCATACTATCCATTCCCTCATAGGTACACAAAGGTGTGAAAAATGGGCAATTGTTAGCATCTCCATTTTTTCTTCCCCAGGTCATGTAAAACATAGTTTCGGTGCAGGAATTAGCCACATTGATTGAACTATCTAATTTTTTAGCAAAAGGAAAAACCGAAGTTTGCACCTGACTATTAGGAAAAGATGGCAATTGACTTTGCTCTTGTAAGACCACAAAATCCCAATTAGCTTGAGCAATTTTATTAAGGGTTGTCGAGTTTCGCGAATGGAGTTCAAATGTATAACCACCTGGAGTATTGCTATCGTAAAATAAAGTGTCCCCGTTAGAAGAAGCAACACTTGCAATTAATTGAGGTAAATTGTTTGCGTTGGTATAGCTGTTCCCAATAAATAATACTCGTTTCTTAGTGTTTTGAGCAACACTCACTTGAACGAGTGTTAACGCAATTAAAGTATATAGTAATTTCTTCATATAATATTTAAGTGTAAGATGTATTAAATCCTAAATGGTTGCATCAATTATAAATTTACAGATTTTCCAAAAAAGAAACCCACACTATAAATAAATAGCATGGGCTTCCCCAACATAAAACATCTTTATATTTAATTCCAACCTCCTCCAAGAGCTTTATACATCATAACTCTAGTGTTCATTTGTTGCATTTTGGTCTCAATCAATTCAACAGTAGATTCTAGCGCATCTCTTTGGGTCATTAATACTTCCATATAATCAGCTCTAGCCGATTTAAACAAATCTGTTGAAACACGAATTGATTTATTTAAGGTTTGAACCTCTTGATTCTTTAAATCAAAACTTTTATTTAAATTTTTGATTTTAGACAGGTTGTTAACCACTTCTAAGTATGCACTCAATACCGTTTTTTCATACTCATACAAAGCTTGAATTTGTTTGACATTAGCACTACTATATGCAGCTTTGATGGCATTTCGATTCACCAATGGAGAAATTAAATCTCCAGCCAAAGAATAGAGTAATGATTCAGGGGTTTTAGCTAAATAACTAGGATCAAATGCCTGAAGTCCAATACTTGATGAGATTCCTAAGCTTGGATAAAACCGAGCCCTAGCAACTTTTACATCTAATTTCGCAGCTTCTAATTCCAATTCAGCTTGTTTAATATCAGGTCTGTTGGCTAGCATTTGAGAAGGTATTCCAACAGAAATACTATCAATTGGCAAATCCAATAATGGAATAGAACTTCTTTTTATCGTTTGCGGAAAACGACCCACTAGAAAATTGATTTTATTTTCTAGTTCTATAATTTGCTGTTCAATGTAAAACTGTCTGCTCCTGTTTTTCAACACTTCAGCTTGAAATTTTTGCACCGCTAATTCCGTTACGATAGCTGCATTCTTCTGTTGTTCAACTATATTAAGTGCATTTTTTTGGATAGCTATGTTTTGCTTTACAATCGCCAATTGATTGTCTTGAGCCAACAGTTCATAATAAGAACTTGCTATTTCTGCGACTAAGTTGGTTTGCATGAAGTTTTTTCCTTCAACACTAGCCAAATATTCCATAACTGCAGATTTTTTAGCATTTCTCAATCTATGCCAAATATCAACTTCCCAAGAAGCTACTGCTCCAATCATAAAATCAGGTACTGGCTCTGGCATTTCTCTACCCGGTTCAATTTCGGTAGTTGCTTCATTTGCACCAAAAGGAGTGTATCTCGCCGTTTTTTCAACTCCCGCGCTTGCTTTTAAACCAATTGATGGAAGATATTCCCCTTTTTTGGCTCGCACTTCATTCTTTGCAATTTGGATTTCAAGCATCGTAATGTTGAACTCTTGATTATTATGCAAAGCAGAATCTATTAATACAAGCAGGTTGGGGTCATTAAAATAGGAATTCCATTTTAAACTTGCTACCGTGTTTGAGTCGCTTGAATTATGAAAAGTATCTGGTATTGTTTGCCCCTTATTTTGCTGTACCAATACAGGAGTACTACATGCTGTAGCAAATAGTGCAAAACTGCAAAGCAAAACCGTATTATATATATTGTTTTTAAACATCTCTTTTAACTTTAGAATTATCATTTACCCAATTTTCTTTTTAATAGCTTTATTAAAATTTTAGCTTTTCTTAGGGTTGTTGCTGACTCATTGCTAGAAGTAACATAAGCTTCACTTAGCGAACTTTCATCTTGATCTTTTATTAATTTACGTTTCTCAGCAATTGTTCCAAAAATAAAATACAAGCCAGGAACAACAACAACTCCTAAAACAGTTCCAAATAACATTCCTCCTAATGCTGAACCACCAATGGTTCTATTTCCAATTGCACCAGCTCCAGTTGCTAATACTAATGGAATAAGTCCTGCAATAAAAGCAAATGAAGTCATCAAAATTGGTCTAAAACGTACTCGAGCACCTTCAATTGCTGCATCAAAAACAGACATTCCTTGTTGTCTTTTTTGTACCGCAAACTCAACAATAAGAACAGCATTTTTACCAAGTAAACCTACTAGCATAATTAAACCTACCTGAGCATAAACATCGTTTGCTAAGCCCATCAACTTTAAGATTAAGAATGATCCAAAAACACCAACTGGTAATGATAAAATAACTGCCATCGGCAACACAAAACTCTCATATTGTGCCGCAAGTACTAAATAGACAAAAAACAATACAATTAAAAAGATATATAAGGCTTCATTGCCACGCTGAGATTCATCGTACGAAAGTCCTTCCCATGCGATATCATAACCTCTAGGCAATTTTTCTTTTGCCACCTCCCGAATGGCTTGAATAGCATCTGCAGAAGTATAGCCTTTAGCAGGAAGCCCTCGTATAGAAGCAGAATTGTACATATTGAATCGAGTAATTTCATTAGGCCCTTGCGTTTTTTTAAGCGTCATAAAAGCTGAATAAGGAACCATTTCACCCTCTTCATTTTTAACAAATAACTTTAATATATCAGAAGGTAGTCTTCTAAATTCTGGTGCCGATTGTACATAAACCTTGAAAAATCGACCAAACTTAATAAAGCCTTGTTCATAAGTACTTCCTATTAATATATTTAGGTTTTCCATGGCTTTCCCAATAGAAACTCCCTTTTGCATGGCTGCTTTGTTGTCGATTTCCAATTCATATTGAGGATAATTAGCTGCAAAAAAAGTAAACAAACCAGCAAGTTCTTTTCGCTCTTTTAAAGCCTCCATAAAGTCTTTATTTATCTGGTCGAATTCCTGATAATCAGTACTTGCTGTTTTATCTAACATTCTTAGCGAAAACCCACCAGATGAACCAAAACCAGGTACTGCTGGCGGTTCAAAATACTCAATAATCGCTCCTATATTTTTCGATTTTTCTTCAAGTTCTTCCATCACCTCTTTCACCGTCTGCGTTCTCTCCGACCACGGTTTTAGGTTAATCAAACAGGTTCCGGCATTTGAGCCCCTACCTTCGGTCATAATTTCATAACCTGCAAATGATGCCACTGATTCAACACTTGGCAATTCTTCACAAATCTTTTGTAATTGCTCTGCTACTTGATTCGTGCTTTCTAAAGTTGATCCTGGAGGGGTTTGTATAATTGCGTAAATAGTTCCCTGATCTTCACCTGGAACAAAGCCGGCAGATAAGATTTTGTTAACTCCAGCTATTCCAAAACCAAAAACGATTAGAATACCAAAAGTGATGACTTTTCGATTTACAATTTTATTCAATAAGCCGATATAGCTTCCAGTCAATTTCTCAAACCCGCGATTAAACCAGTCCATAAATCGATTTATAGGCGTTTTTTTACGCTCTTTTCCATGATTATTTTTCAAAATCATTGCGCAAAGTACTGGTGTTAATGTTAAAGCAATAAGTGCAGAAATAATGATAGAACTTGCCATCGTAATCGAAAATTGACGATAAAAAGTTCCAACAGGACCACTCATAAAAGCTATAGGAACAAATACAGAAACCATCACCAATGTAATGGCGATAATTGCTCCAGAAATTTCACTCATTACTTCCCGAACTGCATTATATGGAGACATGTTTTTTTCTTCCATTTTAGCATGCACAGCTTCAACTACAACAATGGCATCATCTACCACAATTCCAATGGCTAACACCAATGCAAAAAGTGTAATTAAATTGATGGAAAATCCAAATAACTGAATTACAAAAAAAGCACCGATTAATGAAACTGGAACAGCTAAAATGGGAATTAAGGTTGAACGCCAATCGCCTAAGAATAAAAACACAACTAAAGCAACCAAAAGAAATGCATCACGAAGCGTATGAATTACTTGCTCTATAGATGCATCAAGAAACTTAGAAACATCATAGCTGTATTTATAATCCATGCCCTCCGGGAAATCCATTTTCATTTCTTCCAAAGTCTTTTTAACATTATCTATCACTTCACTAGCGTTACTGCCATAAGTTTGCTTTAAGACAATGGCTGTTGAAGGATTCCCATCTAAATTGGAATATATATCAAAGAATTCGCTACCCAATTTAACTTCTGCTATATCTCTTAGATGTATGCTTTCCCCTTCAGAGTTTGCTCTAACAATAATGTCTTCATACTCTTCTGCTTTGTTATATCTTCCTTTATAAGTCAACACGTATTCAAGCGATTGGGCTTGAATCCCTGAACTTCGTCCTAAACGCCCTGGTCTTCCAACTATACTTTGTTCGGCCAAAGCTTCCATAACCTCTTCAACCGAAATGCTATACGCTCTCATTCGCTCAGGATTTAGCCAAACCCGCATAGCAAATTTTCTACTCCCCAAAATTTGAGCCCTTGCTATACCTTTAATTCGCTGAATCTCTGGAATCATTTTCGTGTAAGCATAGTTGTATAAGAACTTCTCATCTGTGTTTTTGTCTTTGCTATACAAATTGATTTTCATCAACATACTTGGTCGCATTGGAGTTATTATAACCCCTTCACGCTGAACCAAATCTGGCAAAAGAGGCATCACTTGGTCAACCCTCGTTTTTACACGAATAACCGCTTGATTTGGATCTGTTCCTGGTTCGAAGATGATACTTAAAGTTGCTTCACCTGCACTTGTTGCATCGGTAGTCATATAACGCATATCCTGTACTCCATTGATGGAGTTTTCTAATGTCGTTAAGGTTGACTTGACTAATACATCTGCACTTGCACCTGGATAAGCAATAAAAACATTTACGGTAGTAGGAGCAATTTCAGGAAACTGTGATGTTGGTAATTGTCTGATAGCCAATAAGCCTATAAAAACGATAACAATCGAAATTACGATGGCAAAAACTGGCCGTTTTATGATATTTCTAAACATGATTTCTGTTTTTTGTTAAAGATTTTTATTCAGCATAAAGCTCTAAATGAGTTATAACATCTTCAGGTTTTTCATATTCAACATCTATTTCTTCATTGTTTCTAACTTTTCGCAAACCTTCTAAAAGAATTTTATCGCCTTCTTTCAAACCTTTAGAAACAGCGAATAAATGAGGCATTTCGGCTCCTATCTTAATTTCTCTGGTGTGTACAACATTTTCTTTATCAACAACAAAAACAAACTTTTTATCTAATACTTCAAAAGTTGCTTTTTGAGGAATTAGCAATGCTTCTTTAAGTGGAATTGTCATAATAATGCTTCCCGTACCACCATGTCGTAACAATTTATCAGGATTTGGAAAAGTTGCCCGAAAAGGAATGTTTCCTGTTTCATTGTTAAAATCTGCTTCAATTACATCAATTTTTCCAGTAAAGGGGAATAATTTTTTATTGGCCATTTGCAATTTAACTAGTGTTAAACTGTCCATATTCGCTAAACTTTTATATTCTAAATATTCCGCTTCAGGTACATTAAAATATACCCACATCTCACTGTTATCTGATAAGCTAGTAATTAATTCACCCTCATCTAATAAACTACCTAAACGAGCTTCAAATCGGCCAACAATGCCATCAAATGGAGCTTTTATTAAGGTAAACCCCAAGTGTAACTTAGCAAGTTCAACTTCAGCTTTTGCTTTATCAAATCTTGCTTTAGCCATTGCTAATTCATTCATTGAAACGATGTTACTATCTGCTAAAGCTTTGGTATTTAAATATTCGATTTCTATTAATTTAGCTTCTGCTTCTGCTTTGTGAAACTCTGCTGCATATAAATTGGGCATAATCTCAAACAAGGCTTGGCCATGTTTAACATACTGACCTTCATCTACATAAAATTTTTGCAAATACCCCCTTTCTTGAGATCGTACTTCAATGTGGCTAATTGAATGTATTTGGCAAACATAATCCTTGGTAATAGAGGTGTCCATTTTTAATGGACTTGTTACTTTAAATTGAGCTTCTTCTTCATGGTGCTCATCATGATTAGATTGACAACTAGAAAGTGTTAAAAATATAGTAACACCTAGTAGCATAAATAATTTTTTCATAAAAAATGAGATAGTCAAGATTAATTCTTGAGTTTATTATTTTGTTAAAATGTTGGGAATAAACCTTTTAATCTTTAATAAATTAAAAAGTTTTAAAAGGCATAGATGCCTAAAAAGAAAAGCAACAGTTATTGCGAACTATTGCCTAAATAGTATCAAAGTCTAAAAACCTGAAAAATAATAAACCGTGGAGTTGTGATTTCGAATAGGAAATCGAAATAAGTTGAATAAGTCGCTTGAAGACTTAAAAAGGTCAAGTTAAAGTGAGTCGAGAAAAGATAGTTGAGAAATGTTAAATCTATGAGTTGATTTTTCTTTGAAATGAACCTTCTAGAAATTTCTTCAGTTTCATTCAAGGTTATTTCAGCATAGTCTTGTTTATCACTATGATTAGAAGAAGTTGGAATTAAACTCGCTTTAGCGATATAAATGTTTACAACCTGAGTTTCATTAAATGTTCCATTTGCTTCTTTTAAATAATTAGATTGTAATTCCTGTTGCAGGTTAATCGAGCTATTGAGTTGATTCAAATGCCCAAGTAGCAGGAGTGATAAAAACAAAAAATATTTTAAAAAGCCTTTACTCATTTGGGGTCAAAAGTAAGTCTTGTTGTAAAGCAGCACAATATAAAAAATGTTAATTAAATGTTAAGTGTTTTATTTTTTTTTAATAGCGGAATTAGGCCTAAAGCATGACTTTATTAAATGCCCAATTTGATTTCTCAATTGTATAACTTTGACGCTTTAAAAAAGCAATAGAGTTTTGGAAAAAAGAAAAGCAACAGAAGAGCAATTGAATAATCCACTACATGGTGTTAAACTACTTCAAATACTAGAGTATTTAGTTGAGACAATTGGTTGGGAAGAAATGGCAGAACACACCAATCTGAATTGCTTTAAAAATAGGCCAACAATAAAATCGAGTTTGCGTTTTCTTAGAAAAACAGAATGGGCTCGTAGAAAAGTTGAGCATTTATACCTTGAAACCATAAAACCTGAATTTCACGAATCGGTTTACAAGATGTGGGAAGCATTTCAACAAGAGAACGAGAATTATTTAAACAAAGATTTTACAGACTCATTCTATTTTTGCGATCAAGAAAAAGAAGCAAAACTTTGTGCTAAATTGGTGCAAGAAGGTATAAAACAAGCAACTTCAACTTCATTGTGGTGGTTTGATAAACATGAGGAATCGTTGCCTGAAGTTGGTAATATCTATGTCATTACTGATTGGTATGGAATTGCAAAAGCAATAGTAGAAACTACTAAGGTGGAACAAATTCCATTTAACCAAGTAGATGAAAATTATGCAATGATAGAAGGTGAAGGAGATAAAACCCTAGCTGATTGGAAAAAAACACATTGGGAATATTACACTAGAGAAATGGAACCTTTTGGTGAGGAACCAAGTGAAGATATGCTGATTGTATGTGAACAATTTAAAACAATTTGGAAGTAAAATTTTTACTAAAAACCTAGTTCTATAATTACAAAAAGGGATAAAAATTATTTAAACACAGAAGCAATGTTCAAATCCCTTTTATTTAATTTGCAAGCTAAAATTTAACATTATGGGAAGAGCATTTGAATATAGAAGAGCTGCTAAAGAAAAGCGATGGGATAAGATGTCTAAAGTTTTTCCAAAGTTGGCAAAAGCAATAACCTTGGCAGCTAAAGAAGGTGGTATGGACCCAACAATGAATGCTGCATTAAGAACCGCTATACAAAATGCAAAGGGCGAAAACATGCCCAAAGACAATATCGATAAAGCCATAAAAAGAGCAGATGCTAAAGATGTTGAGAATTATGTAGAAGTAAACCACGAAGGGAAAGGGCCTCACGGGGTGCTAGTTTTTGTAGAATGTGCTACAGACAACACCACAAGAACGGTAGCCAATATCAAATCATATTTTAATAAATCTGGTGGTTCTATGGTGCCTTCGGGCTCATTAGAATATATGTTTAATCGCAAAGCAGTATTTGAATTTGAAATACCTGCTGAAATGGACATAGAAGAATTAGAATTAGAATTGATAGAAAGTGGTTTAGAGGAAATAGAAGTAGATGGAAACACAGCCTATGCCTATGCTAATTATACTGATTTTGGCACCCTCTATCATGCACTTGAAGATCAAAAAATAGAAATCACTAAAGCTAATTTACAGCGTTTTCCGACTACACCAATCGAGTTTTCAGATGAGCAAATGGTTGACATTGAAAAGCTGATTGATAAAATAGAAGATGATGATGATGCACAAGCGGTTTATACCAACATTGCATAAATGCAAATAAAAAAGGGGCGAAAATTTCGCCCCTTTTTTTGTTGAATTAAACTTAATTCAGATCAATCTCCTTCAAACTATTTAATCTATTGCGCTCCAAAAATGCGTCTATGCTTTCAAAATGTTCTATCACTCGTTTGTCTTTAAATTCAAATACTTTTTGAGATAAACCTTGTAAAAAATCACGATCGTGAGAGACCAAAATCAATGTGCCATCAAAAGACTTTAAAGCTTCTTTTAAAACATCTTTTGATTTTAAGTCTAAGTGATTGGTTGGCTCATCCAAAATCAATAGATTCACTGGTTCTAATAGCAATTTCACCATCGCCAACCTGGTTTTCTCTCCTCCTGACAATACGCTCACTTTTTTATCAATATCATCGCCTTTAAACATAAAGCCACCTAAAATATTCTTTATTTGCGTTCTAATATCTCCTTTGGCAACATCATCAATGGTTTGAAAAATTGTTAAACTCGAGTCTAATAAAGAAGCTTGATTTTGAGCAAAATACCCCACTTTAACATTGTGTCCAAGTACACATTTTCCTTCTACATCTATTTCTCCCAATATGGCTTTTATCATTGTCGATTTACCTTCCCCATTCCGACCAACAAAGGCGACCTTCTCCCCTCTTGAAATAGAAAAGCTCGCGTCTTTAAATACGACATGATTGTCATAACTTTTACTTAATTCTTTAACAGTAACTGGATAATCGCCAGATCTTGGAGCTGGTGGAAATTTAAGTCGCAAAGCCGATGTGTCAACTTCGTCAATTTCGATTATTTCAAGTTTCTCTAGCATACGCTCCCTAGAGCTTACCTGATTTGTTTTAGAATAGGTTCCTTTAAAACGATCTATAAATGCTTGATTATCGGCGATAATCTTTTGCTGTTCGGCATAAGCTTTTAGTTGGTGCATTCTACGATCTTCTCGCAATTGTAAATAATGACTGTAATTTGCTTTGTAATCATAAATACGACCCATGGTAACTTCTATGGTTCTATTAGTTACATTGTCTATAAATGCTCTATCGTGCGAAATAACGATGACTGCTTTCGCCCGATGTATTAAAAATTGCTCAAGCCAAATAACCGAATCAATATCAATGTGATTTGTTGGTTCATCCAATAAAATCAAATCTGGTTTTTGCAATAAAATTTTAGCTAATTCAATTCGCATTCTCCAGCCACCGCTAAACTCTTTGGTTTGCCTGTGGAAATCTTCTCGCTTAAAGCCCAAACCTTTTAAAGCTTTTTCTACTTCCGCATCATAATTCACTTCTTCAATGGCGTAAAACTTTTCTCCTAAATCACTTACTTGTTCAATTAAACTCATGTAAGCCTCAGATTCATAATCTGTTCTACTTTCTAACTGTTTATTGATATTATCAATAGCAGTTTTCATTTCTAATATTTGTTTAAATGCTTTAGCAGCCTCTTCAAATACGGTGCAATCGTCCTCTGTAAGCAAATGTTGAGGCAAATAAGCAATTACCGCGTCTTTGGGGCAACCGACTTTGCCTTTTGTCGCTTTTTGTTCACCAGCAATAATTTTCATTAAGGTTGACTTGCCAGCCCCATTTTTGCCCATTAAGGCAACCTTGTCATTTTCGTTTACCACAAAAGAAACATCTTTAAACAAGGTTTCTCCATTAAATTCGACCGCTAAACCATCAATTGAAATCATAAGCTATTTTATTGGTCGGCGAAATTATTGAAAAATGATTTGGTTGAGCTCTAATTTAAAATACAAATTACCTAATCGAAATAGCAGATGGATTTGCATATACCTATTGTGTCGCTAACATTAAATTATACGATTCGATATTTTTAAACTTTTAGGCATTTTATTATCCCTGCACAAGATTGTTTATTACCTTAATTAACCTAAGTTTATTGGATGTAATTTTTTTAACAGGTTTTGAATTTTGTAAGGTATTTCAAACAAAACAATCACAATATTTGTATGAGTTAAAATATGACTACTGTAAAAACATATCAAAATGTAAATTCTGAAAAAGAGAATGTAAGTTTTGGAATATCTAAAATGGAAGATATTTACACCAAACGAAACGGTGAAATTGATGAGCCACACAGACATAACTTTTATACAGTGTTGGTTATTAAAAAAGCAGTTGGCCAACATAAAATTGACTTTAACACTTATAAATTATCAAATCGCCAAATATTTTTCGTTGCTCCAGGGCAAGTTCATCAAGTTATAGAGTCTGAAAAATCATTCGGTTATGCAATGACTTTTTCAAATCAATTTTTAATTGAAAACTATATTCCAATTTCATTTATAGAAAGTTTAAACCTCTTTCACAATTATGGACAGAGCCCACCATTGCTGCCTAATAAAGCTCAATTTGATAAAATAGAAGATTTTGCACAACATATTTTTATGCTTTTCAACAGTGATGCAAACATGAAGAGTTTGTCCATCGGTTCTTTTTTAAAACTTTTACTTATCGAATGCAACAACATTTGTTCAATAAACCCCATAGAGTTAGATGTTGACACAACTGGAGACAACCTAATTCGTTCATTTAAAAATGCTGTAAATAACAATTACAAAAAAGAACATTCTGCTACATTTTATGCTAATGAACTTTTCATAAGCCCTGACCATCTAAACCGAACTTTTAAAGCAAGAATAGGTAAAACGGCGAAAGAATATATACAAGCTAGAATTATTACGGAAGCTAAAAGACTGCTTTATTTTACAGAATTATCGAACAAAGAAATTGCCTACGAGCTAGGCTTTAACGAACCTGCTAATTTTAGTGCTTTTTTCAAAAAGAACACACAATTATCTCCTTCAGAATTTAAGAAAAACGAGTTTAGATCCTAAATATCGGGTTTTCATAAGTTTTGCCCCTCTTTTCATATTCCACAGGCTTTTATAAACACTCATCTTTGCCCTATACTTTTAAAACAAAAGATATGGATCGTAAGAAATTTATAAAAAATGCACTTTTAACAGGACTAGCTGGTGCTTTAGCACCGCAAATCTTAAAAGCAACAAGCAGCAGTTCCAATAAATCTACTTACAATACATTGATGCAACAAGTAGGTTTTAATCACCTGCCAGCAGAACAAATAGACTTAACAAATAAAAATAGATACATTATGAAAACAATAATTCACAAAGCAGAATCAAGAGGAAATGCAAATCACGGATGGTTAAATTCTCAGCACACATTTAGCTTCGCAAATTATTATAATCCAGAACGGATGAACTTTGGAGTATTACGAGTTTTAAATGACGATATTGTTGAAGCTGGAATGGGATTTGGGACGCATCCACACGACAATATGGAAATTATTTCTATCCCATTGGAAGGGGATTTAGAACATAAAGACAGTATGGGAAATGTAGCAGTGATTAAGGAGGGAGATGTTCAAGTATTGAGTGCAGGTACAGGAATTACACATTCTGAATACAACAAAAACAAAGATAAAAAGGTGAAATTTCTACAGATTTGGGTATTTCCAAAAGTTAAAAATGTAACACCACGTTATGATCAAATTTCTATAAGAGATATTGCAAAAACAAATGAGTTTTATCAAGTGCTTTCTCCCAATAAAGAAGATCAAGGTGTTTGGATAAATCAAGATGCTTGGTTTCATATAGGAAACTTTACAAAAGGACACCTAGATGAATATAAAGTTAAAAAAGAAGGAAATGGTGTTTATGCATTTGTCCTTGATGGTGAAGTAGAAATAAACCAAGAAAAACTGTCTAAAAGAGATGGCATGGGCATTTGGAACACTGACTCTTTCAATGTAAAAGCGACAGAAAATGCACGAATACTTCTTATGGAAGTCCCTATGAGTCTATAAAAATTAAATAAATAGTATTAATCATTTAAAACAAAAAAGATGAACAAGAACACAAAATGGTCAATTGACAACACACATTCAGAAATCGCTTTTAAAGTAAAGCACATGATGATATCAACAGTAACTGGACATTTCGATGATTTTCAAGCTTCAGTTGAAACTGATGGTGACGATTTCAACAATGCAAACATATCGTTTAGTGCAAAAACTGCTTCTATTAACACTAAAAATAAGGATAGAGACAACCATTTAAAATCAGATGATTTTTTCAATGCTGAAAAATATCCAGAACTAAAATTTGTTTCAAAATCATTTGATGGTGAGCAACTTGTAGGCGAATTAACCATTAGAGACGTAAGTAAAATAGTTACCTTGGATGTTGATTTTAATGGTATTGCGCTAGATCCTTATGGTCAAACAAAAGCAGGTTTCGAAATCAAAGGAGAAGTGAGCAGAAAAGATTTTAATTTATCTTGGAATGCAGTAACTGAGGCCGGCAGTATCGTTGTCTCTGACAAAGTAAAATTGGTAATTGACGTACAATTTACAAAACAGTCTTAAGCAGAAACATGCAATTAATAGAAAATCTAAAATGGCGATACGCCACTAAAAAGTTTGATGCTTCAAAAAAAGTATCAGAACTAGAAATCAATTCCATAAAAGAGGCAGTTCAACTAGCTGCCTCTTCTTATGGCTTGCAGCCTTTTAAGGTTTTGGAAATAAAGAGTCATTCTTTAAAAGAACTGCTCAAACCCTTGTCATGGAATCAATCACAAATTACTGATGCTTCACATTTATTTGTCTTTTGCAATATCGTTGAGCTTACAAATCAAGATGTAGATGATTTAATGCAATTAAAGTCTGAAATAAATAATATCCCAACAGATAAAATAAAGGGCTATGGAGATTTTATTAAGGGAAAGTTGAAAGAAAAATCTAAAGAAGAGATGTTTCATTGGACTGCAAAACAAACCTATATTGCTTTAGCTAATGCAATAACAGCTTGTGCTGAATTGCGTATCGATTGTACGCCAATTGAAGGCTTTGAACCAGAAGCGTATAATCAATTGTTAAAACTAAATGAAAAAGGACTAAATGCTTGTGCTTTGCTTGCCGTTGGTTATAGGCATGCAGAAGATTTGGCTCAAAATTCTAAAAAAGTAAGAAAGCCAATGGAATCTATTTTTGAACTTATTTGAGTCTATTAAAAAAAAACAGACTTAGCAGTCAGGAAATGTGCTATTTGATTTTCTCAACATTGATAGCATTCATCCCTTTTTCTCCGCGAATAATCTCAAATTTTACTTTATCACCTTCGTCAATTGGTTCTTTTAAACCATTCACGTGGACAAAATAACTTTCTTGATTTACTAAGTCTTTAATAAAACCATAACCTTTTTCAGAGTTGAAAAAACTCACTTTACCTTCATGGATTGGATCTTCTTCTTCTTTTACAGGAACTCCCAATTGAATGTCTTCAGCTTTAACCTTTTTCTTTTTCGTTAAATCTGGTGGAGTATCTACAATCATCCCATTCTCATCAACATAAGCAATCATATTTTCTAAGCTACCATCAACCGAGTTTGACCTTCTCTCCTCTCTTTTTAATGCTTTTTCTTCTTTCTTTTTACGCTTTTTCTTTTCCTTTTCTGATTTGCTGAATGTCTGACTAGATCTTGCCATGGATAATTTTTGAGTTTTAGGGAGTTTTGGCGAAATTACAGAATTTTATAAGGCCTTTAAAGATTATAGACTGTGAAAAATAAAAGATTCATTTTTTAATGCAATTTGAGTTTTGATTTTATTTTTGAATTAAAATTTGATGTAATCTTGAACTTTATTTATACCTAAATAAATTGAATATGTATGCTACTTTATTATTCATTTTTTAAGAAATGAAAAACCTAAAAATTCTATCACAACCTAACGATAGTACCTGCGGCCCAACTTGTTTGCAAGCTGTTTATAATTTTTATAATGACCCTATTGACTTAAAAGAAGTTATTCGCCAAGTACACACCTTAGACAATGGTGGAACCCTTGCAGTGATGCTCGCAATAAATGCCCTAAAGCGAAATTACAAGGCTAGTATTTACACTTATAATCTCGAAATATTTGACCCTAGCTGGTTTCCTGTAAAAGACAATGAAGTGATTATAAATAAATTAAAAGAGCAATTAAAAATAAAACGATCTTTAAAGTTTATAAGGGCCTCCAAAGCCTATATTAAATTTTTAGAAATGGGTGGCGAATTGAAGTTTAAAGATTTAAGTCGAAAACTAATAGAACGTTTATTTAAAGAGAATACACCTGTTTTAACAGGTTTAAGTGCTACTTATTTATACAATTGTCAAAGAGAAGCGGTTGATGAAAATAATATGATGTATTATAGCGACACCAAAGGAGAGCCGACAGGTCATTTTGTTATTTTATCTGGTTTTGATTCTAATAAAGGTAAAGTATTGGTCGCCGATCCATATAAAGAAAATCCAGTTTCAGGAACCAATTATTACAGTGTAAAAACTGGTCGTTTACTCAACTCTATTTTATTGGGTATCATGACCTATGACGCAAATTTATTAATCATAAAACCCAAATAAAATGCGAAAGATTATTATTGTAAACAATCCCAATGATTGGAATTTTGAAATAGATTCAGTAGAAGTAATTGACGCAAAATCTTATTTGACAAAACATAAATTTTCTGAACTGAAAAACGTAAGAATTTTTAATCTATGCCGAAATTATAAATACCAAAGTACTGGTTATTATGTTTCTTTATTAGCTGAAGCTCGTGGACATAAAGTTATTCCAAGCGTAACCACAATGGTTGACTTTAGGACTCTAACACTTATCAAATCCATTTCAGAAGAGTTAGATGCCATCATTCAAGCAAGTTTGGCTAAAATAAAATCAGAATCATTTACTTTAAGTATTTATTTTGGTCAGAATATATCTAAGAAACACGCCAAACTAGCTAAAGGCTTATACAATCTTTTTCAGGCTCCACTTTTACGCGCTGAATTTAGATTCAATAAAAAATGGCACTTAAAACGCATAAATCCCATTAGTGTTACCGATATCAACGATGACCACTTACCTTATATCGAAGATTTTGCACAACAATATTTTAGCAAAAAAAGGTTTGACACGAATAAAACACTTAAAACCACTTACGATTTAGCCATACTTCACGATCCCAAAGCGAGTGATCCACCTTCTAATGAAACTGCACTTCATAAAATGATAGCAGCTGCTGAAAAAATTGGCTTTTATGTCGAATTAATTACCAAAGAAGATTACAATAGGATTCCAGAGTTTGATGCATTATTTATTCGAGAAACTACGGCTGTAAACCATCATACTTATCGATTTTCCAGATTAGCAGAAGCTGAGGGATTAATAGTAATGGATGACCCAACTTCCATACTGCGTTGCACCAATAAAGTTTATTTAGCCGAACTTTTAAGTCGAAATAAAATCCCTACGCCAAAAACGATGATCATTCATCGAGAAAATAGAAACGAAATCGCTGAAACCTTAAAATTTCCCTGCGTTTTAAAAAAGCCAGATAGTGCATTCTCTCTTGGTGTTGTAAAAGCAAATAACCAGCAAGAATTAGATGCTCACCTTAATCAGTTGTTTCAAGATTCAGATTTATTGCTTGGACAAGAATTTCTATTTACCGATTTTGATTGGAGAATTGGAATATTAAACCAGCAAGTCATTTATGCTTGCAGGTATTTAATGGCTGCAGGACATTGGCAAATCTACGATTGGTCCAGTGACCAAGAAGAAAACTACGGTGGAATAGAAACTGTAGCTTTAAATGAAGTACCTGAAATCGTTTTACAAACTTCCTTAAAGGCTGCTAATTTAATTGGAGATGGTCTTTATGGTGTGGACATTAAACAAAAAGGAGAACATGTTTATATTATTGAAGTTAATGATAACCCAAGCATCGATTCTGGTTATGAAGATCGTTTACTGAACGAAGAGTTATACAACATCATCATGCTTGAGTTTAAGAAAAGACTAGATAAATCTAAAGGAATATGAGCGAAAATGTAAAGAAACCACTAGCACTTTTTGAAGCTTATGGCATTGAGTTAGAGTACATGATTGTTGACCGCGATACCTTAGCCATTCGGCCTATAGCCGACTTGCTTTTAGAAGAAATGGCCGGAGATGTGGTGGCAGATTTTGAAAATGGCGACATAGCTTGGTCGAATGAGCTGGTTTTGCATGTTATTGAAATTAAAACCAATGGCCCTGCAAAAAAGCTTGAAGGTTTAGCTGAAAAGTTTAGCGAAAACGTAGCACTGGCCAACAAGCGCCTTGAAAAACACAATGCCATGTTATTGCCAACAGGAGCTCATCCTTTTATGAATCCTTTAAAAGAGACAATTATTTGGCCTCATGAATACAACGAAGTTTATGAATTATACAATCGAATTTTTGATTGTAAAGGCCATGGTTGGTCAAATTTGCAAAGCACTCACATTAATTTGCCTTTTGCAAACGATGAGGAATTTAAAAAACTGCATGCTGCCATTAGATTAGTGTTGCCTCTAATACCTGCATTAAGCGCAAGTACACCCATTTTTGAATTAAAACACGAAGGAATTAAAAACCAACGTTTAGAGTTTTATAAATTAAATCAATCTAAAATCCCGCAAATTGCTGGTAAAGTAATTCCCGAGCGTGCTTTTAGTCAAAATGCTTACGAAGAGCTTATTTTTCAGCCGATTAAACAGGCTATTAGACCCTATGATAAAGATGGAATTTTAGGCAAATACTTCTTAAATTCCAGGGGCGCTATCGCTCGATTTGATAGAAATGCAATTGAAATAAGAATCGTTGATATTCAAGAATCGCCAAAAATGGATTTGGCTATCATGCAACTTGTCTCTAAGCTAATACAATTTTTAATCGATGAAAAAACCTGCACTTTAGCCGAGCAAATGAAGTGGAATGAAAATGACTTATTTGCGATTTTTAACGATACTATTAAAAATGCTGAAGACAGCATCATCGATAATGTAGCATATTTGAAAATGTTTGGAATTGAGCAGACTATATGTTCAGCCAAAGATTTTTGGAAAGAAATGCAATATGCAACGACAAATAAATCGCTCGAAATGGACTTTATTTTAGAAAAAGGTAGCTTGGCTACTCGAATTTTAAAAGCTGTAAACCAAGATTATAGCAAAGAAAACATCCTGCGAGTGTATCGAAAATTGGGAGATTGTTTGAGTCAAAATAAGGCATTTGAGTAATGCCATGAAATCAAAACTTTTAATTACTTGCGAGCATGCAGGAAATAAAATTCCAACTGCTTATCAACATCTGTTTCAAGCAAACCTTGATGTCTTAAACAGTCATCGAGGAATAGATATTGGAGCTAAAGTGCTTTTTGATCAGTTCGTGAAACATGCAAATCCTGATTTTTCTATTTTTAACGAGGAATCTCGTTTATTAATAGAATTAAACCGATCGCTGACCCATCCTAATTTATTCTCTGAATATACTAAGAACTTATCACTTGTTGAAAAAAATGAGCTAATCGATAAAATCTATATTCCCTATCGACAAAGAGTTGAAAGATTTATCGCTGATTGGATCGTGAATCATACTGTCATCCATCTTTCTGTACATAGCTTTACTCCTATTTTTCAAGGTACTGAAAGAAATTGCGACATTGGACTTTTATACGACTCTAGACAAAAAAATGAACAAGCATTTTGCAAACTGTGGAAAGAAAAATTGGATTTTCATAATCAATTCAAAAGCAGAATGAATTACCCTTATTTAGGTAAAGCCGATGGTTTTACCACTGCCCTTAGAAAGCAATTTCAGCAGAATTACATAGGTATAGAGTTGGAAGTAAACCAAAAAAATTACTATAAGGGCTGGAATATTGCCATTCATAAAATAATTGACACATTTAAAGGAGCTTATTGCACTTTTTAAGAAACCAATAGTGATAAAGCAAGATTTCTTTATCACTATTGAGAATTATTTTGAATTACCTCAAATCCAGTTTTCCTTGAAAGCTTTCTATATACACTTGAGAATTATTGCCTGAATCATCAGCATTAACGTCCCCTTTATAATGATTAAAATGATTGTTACCGTTGGAATTTATCGATAGATTCTGCACCTGAGCAGGCATATTTAATGCCGTATAAGTTGATTTAGTCTCGAGTTGATATTTAGAACTTGGACTAAAATTCAGGTCAACATTGGTGTATTTGGCATTTAAATGAATGTTTTTAAACCCCGATTGCACTTCGTTTATGTCAATGCTTCCTTTAAATGTTGTCAACTCTAAATTCTTATTCAACCGCTTAATTTGAATTGGAGTATAATTGCTCTTACCATTCATATCCCCCACTTCGTTGATGTTTATTTTTGATTGAAAAGCTTTAATCAAATTCAGATTCAAAATACTTCCTGCTTCTAAACTAGAATAAGATGCGTCAAAATTCATTTGCTGAATATCTCCGGTTTTTACATTCGATTTAAAGGCTACTAGTTCAACAAACTCTGTTTGCCCTTCTATACTTAAATCTCCATATCTGAAATTTGACTTTAAATTCTTAGTTATTATCTGAATTTCTACATCTGTTTTAAAAGCCGTTAAGTCTAAATTCTCTGTCTGTAGAATCATTAAATCTGAATAGTTTGCTTTTATTTCAAGTTCTGGAATTTCTTTCAATTTTAAACTTGATTTAAATAAACTAATATTCCCTTTTGTGGCGTTCCCCATGTTCATTTTTCCATACTTCCCATTCAATTCAAAAGTACCTGAAGTATTTGCAGCGGTGAGGTTTCCTTTAAATAGCGCAATTTTTAGATCTGCTTTTCGGTCAGGCAACGTGATGTCGCCATATTTCAAATTTAAATCTAACCCAATATCAACAGGGATTTTAAGGACATAATTAATCTCCATTTTTTTGATTTGTATTTTATCACCATTGCTCGTTTTAATTTTATTCTTTTTGGAATCGCTACTACAAAAACAAGAACCCAAATCCTCATTCCATGAGTTTTCAATTTCAACCTTATTCCCTTTGCTAACCAAGTTTAAATCAAAATCGGCTAATCCTTTTTCCTCATCTTCTTTGTTTTTTGCTTCAATAGCAACTTTGGCTTCAAGTTCAATCATACCATTACTAGAGTTCTTTATTTCTATATCACCTTTAGAGTGATTTATCAAAAACCACTTGATGTCTTTTGCCTGAATTTGCTTATTAATTGTTTTAGTTGAACCAACGATTTTACTCGTATCCATAGAAACTAATTCCTCTATGTCTTTAGGTTCATCAAACAATTCAAAGGGCTCTATACCTGAGTTAAACAAATCAAATTCCTCTTGATTTATTTCAACTAAAGCAAGTGGTTCAGCTTTTACATCAACTGCTTCTTTAGTCCCTAAGCTCTTTTTATTCATCAATTTAAGCTTAGAATGAAATATTTCAACTCCAGAATCATCTGGTTCTTGATTGCAGTTTTCGTCTATTTTTTTCACTTGAATTTGGTGCGAATCTCCATCAATATCTTGAATTGAATTCTGCTCGGCAGCTATCTTTTCAGTAGAATCTAAAAGAACATGTCTCGATTTTTCACTTGATAATTTCAAAGCCGAGTTGCGACTCTGATAATTGTACTCTGTTGAGTTAACATTGCTTAATAGCAATGCTGTACTTAATGCAATGATTGAACTTGTCATGATAATAAAGTTTTTAAAATTCCACCCTGATTTAGGTGGATTTGTGGGTACACCTACTTTTGCAACTAATGCTTGAACTTGTGCTAAAGACATTGCCAAAGGCAGTCTTTTTGCAGAATCAAAATAATGTGCTGTAGTTTTTTTCATTTTTAAATAATTATAAAAACACCGTAAATAAGACGTTAGATTTTGTTTCAATGGATTCTTTTTTCAAAGCCTCTGAATTGAAAATTTCAGCCAACTTGGCTCTTCCTCTTTTTAAGCGTTGCTTAACCGAAGAAACACCAGCCTTTTGAATTTCAGCAATTTCTTGAATAGAAAATCCACTAATCTCAAATAATATAAGCGCTTCCTTTTGTTTAACAGGCAAAATATTTAAAGCTTGATAGAGCAGCTCTATATCCATACGAGTTTCAATATCAATTCCCTGATCTTTTATTTCAAGGAATTTCACTTCATCATAATCGGCCTTAAACTTTAGTCTTCTATTCATCTTATTGACAATGTTGCTAGCTATTGAAAATAAAAAACTAAGAAAAGCTTTTTCATTTTTTAATCCATGGAAATTCTCCAAAGCACAAGTAATGGTTTCAGACATTAAATCTTCAGCATTTATTAATCCATAAGCTCGAGCATGACAGAATCTCGCGAATGATTCATGTACTGGATTGTAGAGTGCTAAAAATGTACTTTGATTTTTTTCCAATTGTTTTTGTTAAGTGTTCTATAAGTATGTACCCTAACTTCTAAAAAAGTTACATCATTTATAAATTTTTATAATTTGAAAGTACTAAAACATTTTTTGGCTGAGTAAATCCTAGCTAATAATTACATTTGAATCATGAGGATTGATAAATTTATTTGGGCTATACGACTTTATAAAACTAGAAGTATTGCCGGTAAAGAATGTGCTTCAGAGAAAGTGAAACTCAATGGTGAATTTGCCAAAGGGTCTAAAATTGTCAAAGTTGGTGATGAAGTATCTATAAAAATCAATCCAATTTGGAGAAGCTATAAAGTGTTAGGCATACCAAAATCGAGGGTTGCTGCAAAACTACTTCCAGAACTTATTATAGAAACAACATCAGATATTGATTTAGAAATGCTTCAGCACATTCAAGAAATGAATCGAAAAAATAGGTTTGAAGGATTAAGAGGAAGGCCAACTAAAAAAGACAGAAGAAACTTAGATGGATTTAAATTTTGATTTAGATGAAAATTAATAGTCGAAGTATATTTGATAGTATTCCTTATTTTGGGGTAATTTAGCCCTTTTATTATAGTTTAATACAAGTTTAGATAATCAACAACATATCCCACTTAGTATGAATACAAGACGTACGTTCGCTTTTGCTGCTATCATTGTAGTAAGTATCATTTTAGCTTTATCTTATTTACATCACAACTTTATTTGGCTTTTAATCATAGTGTTACCCTTAATTGTTGTTGGTATAGTTGATATCGTTCAAACTAGGCACACTATTCGAAGAAATTTCCCGGTAATAGGAAACTTCAGGTTTATTCTTGAGAAGATAAGACCTGAAATCATGCAGTATTTTGTTGAAACAGATACTGAAGGAAGACCTATCAACAGGCTTTCACGTTCGTTAATATACCAACGAGCAAAAAAAGAAATTGATACGACTCCTTTTGGAACCCAACTAAATGTATATCAAGATGGTTATGAATGGCTAGATCATTCTATTTACGCTTTAAACAACAAAGATATTGAGCATCATCCTCGTATTTTAGTTGGTGAAAAGACTTGTAAACAACCATATTCATCTAGCATACTCAACATTTCAGCCATGAGTTTTGGGGCATTGAGTAAAAATGCTGTTTTGGCTATGAATGCCGGAGCTAAAATGGGAAATTTTGCTCACAACACAGGTGAAGGTGGAATAAGCCCATATCACATAGAACCAGGCGGTGATTTAATTTGGCAAATAGGCACAGGATATTTTGGCTGTAGAAAAGATGATGGAAGTTTCTGTCCAGATTTATTTCAAAAGCATGCTAGTATCGACAATGTCAAAATGATAGAAATAAAAATCTCTCAAGGTGCTAAACCAGGGCATGGTGGAATTTTACCAGCATCAAAAAATACGGAAGAGATTGCAGCTATTCGTCACATACCTGCTCATACAGACGTACATTCACCTCCAGGTCATTCGGCATTTAACAATCCAGAAGAACTATTACATTTTGTTCAACAATTAAGAGATTTGTCAGGTGGAAAACCTGTTGGATTTAAACTGTGCATTGGCAAGAAACAGGAATTCAATAATATTTGTGAAGCAATAATTTCCACCGGTATTATCCCAGATTTCATTGCCGTAGATGGTGGCGAGGGCGGAACTGGTGCAGCTCCAACAGAATTTTCAGATTCTTTAGGAATGCCATTAAGAGATGGATTAGCTTTTGTTGTTGATACTTTGCGAGGATACAACTTAAAGAAAGACATAAAAGTAATTGCCTCAGGTAAAGTTTTTAGTGGTTTTGATATTGTAAGAATGTTGTCTATAGGTGCCGATATGGTAAGTAGTGCTAGAGCCATGATGATGGCTATAGGTTGTATTCAAGCATTGCAATGCAACACCAATACTTGCCCAGTAGGAGTTGCCACACAAGATAAATACTTAATGAAAGGATTGGTAGTTAAAGATAAATCCAAACGTGTTGCTAATTATCATGAAGAAACAGTGAAAAGTTTCATCGATTTAATGGCTGCTTCTGGTATCTCTAAACCTTCTAACATAAGTCGTATTCATATCAATCGAAGAATTGCCATGAATAAGGTTTTGAAATACAATGAGATTTACCCTGAGGTGGAAGAAGGGGCTTATTTAAACCAATTTTGACAATATAAAACAGTAAGAATCAACTAATAAACTCCCCTATTCCAGGTCTATTGATGTTGATAATTTCCCTGCATTCTTTATAATCGTCAAATTTTTGTACAATACTTTTGTTTGGCCAAAATACAGTCGCACTTAACTCTTCTAAGTCGTATTGGGTACTATATAAAGTACAAAATGATTTATCGAAGTCTTTATTATACAAGGGTGTTTGAAGAAATTTAGCAGAAATATGATCCCTAGTTTGATCAGGATCTTTTACCATAGCGTCTAAATATGCTTTTCGCTCTCTTGTAGCTGTCATTTCTGCATATTCTAGCCATTCTATATCTCCTTGATGGTTTGTAGCTACCTGCTCTATATCTATGCGTGGGCCTTTGTCTGGAGTTAAATAAATGGTTTTGTATTTTCCCGATTTGTCCAATATCGTCACATTATACGACATGTGTACTGGCAATCTCAACAAGGTGCTTACTGCTTCAGGAACATCTTTACATGTTTCTAAAACATATCGCATCACCAAGGGAATTCCAAATCCCTCCCCGCTAATTTTACGGCCTCCAAAAGTTAATGAAATTGCTAAACCGTCTTCATTCATGCCGTCTAGCAAACCCCAGTTACAATCTGAAATTCCAATAATGGGTTTTAGCCAATTGGTTTTCATCATAACACCTTCAAACCACTTGGGGTTATAATCATAATTTCGAATTAAAGAAAAAGGTGATTTATTCCACGCAATCTGAGTGCAACCACTCATAAATGGTGGTGGATTGTATAAACTTAAAAAACGTGAAGCTAAGTCTCCTCCTCCAGCTGATTTACATACTTGTTCATAAATAGGGAGCAGTTCTGGCATGTGTTCTTCAATTTGCTCTAAACAAGTTAAATAGCCAGGCCTAGCGGTATAGCCTTGAGAGAGGTACCATTTTTTGTAATAAGGCCACGACTTCTCAAATAGCTTTCGCCACTTATCTCCTACTTTTTCTATTTCAACACACTTAAGTGAAATCAGCATAAATATGTGCTCAATTAATTATAAAATCAAAGTTTTAATCAATTTGATTTTAATTCTACATCATTTTAAATCCGCCAATCTCAGCTTCTTTTTGAGCAGTTAAGTCATTGGTTGGAGGAACTCCAACATACACATCTTTTAATGCTTTGATCCAGTTTTTAGCTCTGTCTTTTAATTGAAAATCATCAGTCATTAATCTTCCTCGTAAAACAAGAATACCAATGTCTGCACCTTCATAAACATAGTCGCCAACTCTGGTAATTCTTAAGAAAAATGCTTCATTTTCATTATCAATGGCTCTACGGTGAGTATCCATTCGGTCAAAATAAATTTTTCCGTCTTCTTCCATTCTCCATATACCAGACTTAGGTGCCTCGGTTACTTTCAGCACATCATCTTTCGTGTATTTGATTACTAATTGACACCAATCATCAATATTTTCTGGTCTAGCCCAACGAGCATTAATTGCATTAACACTTATTTTATATGGCTGATCCATCCACTCTAATAAATGGAATAAAAACAATGGCATATCCGCTAAAGCAAATACTGCATGATTAGTAATTGAACTAGCTCCAGTAATTCTAGGGTTTAACTCACCTAAATAAACCTCATTGTTATCTTGGTCAATAAGAAAGTCTAATTCAAAATAACCTTTATAGCCTTCTTTTTTAAGCTGGTCACCAAAAAGTCTCGTGTATTTTCTAGCTTTTTGACGAATGGTTCTTGTAAATGCATTGGCATAAAGTTCATTTCCACACCAGCCCCCTTTATATGGAGTTAATTCCTTAAATCCAACCAGTTCGGTCATTAATGGCGCCACTATGGTTCCATGCTGAGTAACGCAGGCTTCAATTGCAGCACCTCTGCAATTAATTCGCTTCATTACTTTTACTTCCTTTTCGCCTTCTATTTCTTCAGCGTGTTTTTTATATTCTTCTTCATTTTTAACAAAAAAGGTAGTATGTCCTGAATCTCCGTAAGGCAATTGTATAACTAAGTCATTTCCTAATTCACGCGATACTTCACATAAATGGCTATAGTTGTTTACTTTAGTTAACACATAAGGAACACAGGCAACTCCAGCTTTTTCAGCAATTCGATTGGTGTTAACCTTGTTATCCATAAAGGAACGCAATTTGGCTGGTGGAAAACAAACTTCCAAATTGTTCTTTTTGGCAAGCTCTTCTGTTCTTTCATCAAACATTAAAAACATAGCCTTTCCACCTTTGCCACCTTTGCTTCTTTTTTTGATGTATTCAACAACTTCTTTATGTTCTAACAAGTAGTTATTTATATCTTCGATACTAGTAAATTCTTCATGTGGCAACTCTTCTTTTGGTGCAAAAACATTTGGATGCAAACCATCGAAACACTCGATATAGCAGATAAATTTAAAGTTGCGAACCCATTCATCAGCACCTAATAAATTAAAGTTTGTAGCACTAATAAAATAGACCGGTTTTTCATTCCTAAAAAAGAATCTTCTTATTTCAGGGATACCTTTTAACACTTCTTGTTTCTTTTTCTTAGGAGTTTTTGTTGCCATTGTGTGATTTTTTAAATTAGTTCTTAATTAATTGTTTTTTGCGTTCTGCCATTGCCTCTTCAGTAAATACTCTAATCCCTAATTCATCTCTGTAACCGTGTATTTCGGTAACATCTAATTTGATGAAAAATTCTAAGATATCTTTACTCAAAACCTGTCCTGGAACAAGTATTGGAAATCCTGGAGGATAAGGTATAACAAAGGAAGCAGATACGATTTCTCTACCACTTTCCATTGCAGCTTTGCACTCTCCCCTTCTGATGTATTCATATTTAGTTTCATCATAAGCCATAAAGTAAGCCTCTCGAATTCTACCTCCTGGAACATTTGGCACTGCTTGAAATGTACTGTGAAAACGACTAAAATCAGGTAATGGAGGAGTTTCTTTTGTTAAAGAATGTACATTCCTTTCCATTATTTTTAGTTCGGCAGTACTCATTGCAGCTTTTTGCTCATCTAATTGGTCAGCGATTTTTAATAAAACACTAACTAAATATGCAACAGAGCTTCTTGTAGTTCCTATATTCGTCATGAATAGCACAGTATTCCTAGATGTTTTATTTATTTGAATTCCAAACTGATCCATTAAGAATTTATTCTTAAAAGTATCTCCATCTACGCCGGTTTTTCCAATAAACAAGTTAATTTTTGTAGGATCCAATACAAATTCATCTTTGTGCCATGCTTCCTCCATTCTTACCCATCCTGTACTTTGGTTGTAATATTCTGTAATGCCCGATTTTCTATATTCTGCAGGGATGTTGTTTTTTACAGATAATACTTCGAAATACTTTCTAAGTTGAGGGTTAGTAACGATCTTTAACCGCAATACCATAGCCATTTCAATGGCTTTCTCTACCATTTCATAACCTTCAAATTGCACCTGTCTTCTACCGGCGTCCAATGAAGCAAGTATTTGATAGTTTGGCGATGTTGATGTATGAGTTTTGTATGCTTCGTGAAATGAATCTTCTGCCTTTCTTTTAAAAGATTCATCGTAGATGTGAATCATAGAACCTTGACGAAGAGAAGAAAGTGTTTTATGAGTTGATTGAGTTGCATAAACTCTAATTTTAACCAAATCAGGATCAACCATTAATTTGGGATTCTCCGACTTTAAATTCTCGTTGTACTTTTTGCGGTAAGAATTGCTTTTGTATTTTTTTGCTAAAAATCTAGCAGCATACATCGCCGTTCTTTGCTTGTAAATGGGAGTAAATCCTGCAAATGCAAACCATGCTTCATCCCATAAAAAGATTAAATCTGGTTTAATTTTAAGTATCTCGCTCATTACCTTAATGACATTGTAAACAATACCATCAAAAGTGCAATTGGTCAACAAAAGCATTTTTACTTTGTCTAATCTTCCTGCCTTCTTTAATGCTTCTAACTTCTTTTTAATTTCGCTTAAAGGAACTGCTCCATACATTGAAAACTCAGGTACTGGATAAGAGTCTAAATAAACTGGCATAGCACCAGATAATACTAATCCATAATGATGCGATTTATGGCAATCACGATCAATTAATACCAAATCATCCGGTTCTACTAAAGCTTGTAATACGATCTTATTTGCTGTAGAAGTTCCATTGGTAACAAAAAAGGTTTGTTTAGACCCATAAGCTTGTGAAGCTAATTCTTGAGCTTTCTTTAAGGGGCCAGTAGGTTGTAATAATGAATCTAAACCGCCTGTAGTGGCTGATGTTTCTGCCAAAAAGATATTTCTACCATAAAATTCTCCAAAATCTTGCAACCATTGTGATCTGAAAATTGAGTTACCCCTAGAGATTGGCATAGCGTGAAAAACACCTGTTGGCTTTTTGCTATAATCCATTAAAGCCGAAAAGAAAGGCGTGTTATAACGCTCTTTAATAGAATGTAGAATACTCAAATGAATTTCTTGTATATCTTCTGTTCTGTAAAAAATGCGATTAAAACAATCTAGAGTTTTGTGATCTAATTGCGAAACCGCCATATCGGCGATATAAAATAAATCTAATTCAGGACGGAGTGACTTAATGACTTCACCCAAACTATGACCCAAATCCATTTTGGTTTTTTCTTTTATTTTAATGGCTTGAAGCCCACCAATAAAAGATGAAATTTCGGATAAGTCATTCGTAGAATTATACTCTATTCCCGAACGAATCACACAAGCTTGAATGTTAGAGTTAAATAACAAAGCAATTAAGGCATCCTCTAGATTAGAAAGCAAGATTACATCGTAAGTAAATTGCTCTTTCGAATTCTTAATCGCTTTAAATTTATCTAATAATATCTCTTGGTCTTCATCGTGTAAATCATCTACAAATAAAACTTCAAAATAATTTTGATTTTTAGGCTTATTTGAATCATCTTCTTTGAGCATTTTTCTTCTGCTCTCTTCAGTTTCTGTTGCTTTTCTATTTGTACGATAAGATTGGCTTACCAAAGATCGAACAACCTCGGAAACAGTATGGGTAAAATTCCCATATTCTCCGTGTTGATACATGTCTTCAATTCGTTTTACAAAGGCTAATCCCGGATAGGCAAAATACCTCTCAATGATGTTTAAAGTTTTAAAAGAATCGAAAATCTTAGCCCTAAATTCCTCTTCTTTAAGCTTTTCAAAATTTTTGTGATCAAAATGACAAGAGACCAATTTAAGGTTGTTCCAAGTGTCACTTCTAAACTGCGCAATATTGAAATAGTTTTTAGCTTTAAACTGTTTCTTTGGTAATAGATCCATAAATTAATTTGCCATCAATATACAGAAAAACTTTAAAAAAAACCTTCAAGGTCAGATTTTCCTTGCGGGTCAATAATTGGTTCTTTCATGGCCTGTTCAATCTGTTTCATTCTTGTTGGTTTTGAAAGACTTCCAAGTTCTTCTAATGCCGGAAATGTCCTAGTTGGTTCGTAAATATCAAACTTCACTTTGCGGTCCCTAAAACTTTTTAAAGGTTGACCTAGCCTCAATAATCCATCTTCTCGGCTTTTTTTCACTCGTTCCATATCCAATTCGATTGGAATTAATTCTGGTCCGGTGCTCGCCTGATATAAAACCCGTCCGTCTGGTCCACAAACAATAGATCGACCAGTTCCTCCGTCGCCTAAGCCATTTATATCAAAAATATAACATTGATTTGTAGCTGCAGTTGCTTGAACTAGAGACAATTCGATATCTCTATCAATTGTTCCAGTTAAAGTAGGGTGAATGATAACCTCGCAGCCATTAACTGCTAAAGTTCTTGAGGTTTCTGGAAACCACATATCATAACAAATGGTTATTCCAAATCTTCCAATATTAGGAACATCAAAAATTAAAAATTCATTTCCCCCTTCTACGCCTGTCTCATACGGGTAAAATGGAAACATTTTATCGTAACGACCTACTATTTCGCCTTGTGGATTAATTACCGTAGATGTATTGTAAATTTTTCCATCTGCTTTTTTCTGAAACATACTTCCAGGAATCAACCAGATATTAAACTTTTTGGCTAATTCTTGAAAAACTTTTTCATCTTCATTCGGGAATTCCTGAGCAAAGTATGTAAGTGGACCATGTGCAGCTAACTCACTCAATACGATCATTTGAACCCAGGGATATACGGAGCACATCACTTCTATTTTGTGCTTCATGAGTGGAATATTATTATGGGCTGCTGATACGTGCATTTGGATGCCTCCGATTGAAAATGGTTTCACCTTTATTTTTTAAATTTATATGTTAAAGTATTGTTTTTTTATAAAATCTTTAGCTCAAAAAAGAAAACTTTTAGCTAGGCTAAAAGTTTTTCTAATTCTTCCTCTATGATATCTAATCCTTTGTTTAAAAGTTCATCTGAAATAACCAAAGGACATAAAACACGAATTACGTTCTTATGAACTCCCGCACTGATAATCACTAAACCTCGGTTGGCACATGATGCAATCAGCTTTTGACAAATTTCCCCATCTGGTTGATAAGGGTCATTGTTTTTAACAAATTCCATAGCCATCATTGCTCCTAAACCTCTTACATCTCCAATGCAACTGTGTTTAGCTTTTAACTTACCGAAACGATTTCGTATAACACTTCCTACATGAATTCCTTTGGCATTTAAATCAATTTCCTTCATGTATTTAATCGTTGCAATTGCAGCAGCACAAGATACCGGATTTCCAATATAAGTACCTCCAATAGTTCCAGGAGCAGCAGCATCCATAACTTTAGCTTTACCAATTACACAAGAAATAGGCATACCAGAGCCCATTGATTTAGCCCAAGTTGACAAATCTGGTGTTACATTAAAATGATTGTATGCAGCCCAAGCTCCCGTTCTTCCAAAACCTGATTGAACTTCATCAAAAATCAACATAATTCCATATTCATCACAAAGTTTTCTTAATTCTCTTAGATACTTAGCTGGTACTACCTTGAATCCGCCTTCTCCTTGAACTAATTCTAAGATAATGGCAGCCACTTCTTGTGGGGCAACTATCTTTCTGAAACATTCTTTCAGGTAAATAATTTGTTTATCAGAAAATTCATCTGATGACATTCCCTGACCATTTTTATAAAAATCTGGGTATTCTAGTCGATAAACTTCAGGTGCAAACGGACCGCAACCTATTTTATAATCTACTTTAGAAGTTAAAGACATAGCCATCATGGTTCTACCATGAAATGCACCTGTAAAACAGATTACTCCTTGTCTTCCAGTGGCTTGTCTAGCTATTTTTATAGCATTTTCAACAGCTTCTGCACCTGTAGAAACTAGCATAACTTTAGTTTCATCTCCATGAGGAAAAATTTCAACTAAGCTCTCACATAATTCTACATAAGGTTCGTAGGTCACAACATTAAAACTCGTGTGTATGTATTTTTTTGTTTGTTCGATTATAGCATCAACTACCGCTTGTGGGGTGTGACCTGCGTTTACCACTCCTATACCTCCTGCAAAATCTATCAATTCATTGCCATCAACATCAGTAATAATAGCACCATGCGCTTTACTAACAGTAGCTGTATTAAAAACTCCTACGCCATTAGCAACAACTTTTCTTCGTCTGGCTAATAATGCTTCGCTCTTTGTTTTAATCATTTTAATTTTATTTTTTAAACTAAAAAAAACCGATACCCTGTAGCTATCGATTTTCAGCTGCAAATGTATTGTTTTTTAGAATTTTAAATATCTTATTTTTAATTAAATAAAGAAAATTATCAACTATTAATTGCTGTTTGATTTTGCTTAGTTATCAAGACTTTAAATCGCCGTTTATTTTATTGTAAAATAAATTCATTACCCAATCCAATTGCTCTTCTTGGTTCATAGTTGAATTATCAAGCACTATGGCGTCTTCCGCTTTTCTCAATGGGTGCTCTTTTCTATTAGTGTCGTTAAAATCGCGTTCTTCAATATTTTTCAATATTTCTTCAAAATCTAATTCCTGACCTTTTGCTTTTAATTCTTGATACCTGCGTTCAGCTCTAATATTCGCTTTTGCAGTCATAAATAACTTTAATTCTGCATCGGGAAACACAACGGTGCCAATATCTCGCCCATCTAAAACTATCCCTTTATTTTTACCTGCTCTGCGTTGTAGATCTATCATTCTTCTTCGTATCGCCGATTGCTGACTAACCAAGCTCACCATTTCAGAAACTTCTTTTCCACGAATTAATGCTTCAACATTCTCTCCATTTAAATATGTTTCAGAAATCTCTTTATCTCTGTTATAGGAAAAAGTGATTTGTATTTGATCAACCATTTCATCGATTTCAGCATCACTTAATTCATGCACATCTATTTGATGTTGAATAGCAAACAAAGTTACTGCGCGATACATGGCTCCTGTATCCATATAAGAGTAGCCTAATCTTTTCGCTAAAGCTTTTGCTAAAGTGCTCTTTCCGCACGATGAATATCCATCTATGGCAATAATTATGGGCTGCATGAACACAAAACTACTTGATAAAATCGGAAAGTCTGGTGCTAACTGAAAAAGTATTTGTGGCTCCTGCCTGATGATAAGCCGAGCGCGCATAAGATAAATGGAACTTAGAAACCCTCATTCCAAAACCCCAAGAGATTCCAACCGTTCCTAATTTTTCATCAATGCGTAATTCTGTTCTTCTTAGATAATTGTATCCTAAGCGGACATTGAAGTTTTCAGTAATTAAAAACTCAGCATTAAAAATCAAATGGCGACCTAAATTTTCTAAAAAGCCATCCTTATTTTTTTTGGTACTTCCATCAGAGTCGTCGTTTAACAAACTTTTTTCTTGCAATTCTTGAGCAGGATTAGTGTAAGTTAAGTCCCATTGTTGTAATTGTTGTGCAATAACAGAAAGTCTTAATGGCACTTTAGCCAAACGTTTTGAAAAGCCCAATTGCACTTCATAAGGCAATGATTCTTTATTCTCTTCGGTATAAGATTTAATTTGTTTCCCAATATTTTTACCTACCAAAGCAAGGGTGATTAATCGTTTTGGATTATAATAGGTTAAACCTAAATCCATCGCCAATCCTAATGAAGTATAATCGTATAAAGATGAATAAATTGTTTTAAGATTTGCTCCAACAGAAAAATTAGAATCTAAATCTCTTCCATAACCTATTATAAAGGCATACTCCCCTGCTGTAAAAGTTCCAATATCATTTCCACCTTCGTCGGTCTCATCAAAAGTTCCATAATCAAGATATTTAAGACCTAAATTAAAAGTGCCTAAACTATCATAATGCTTTGTGTAAGAAACATAACCTGAAGAAATATCGGCCAAGTAATTTAAATAAGTAAATGCCACTTTGTTAGACATTTCATAATTCAACAAACTAGGATTATCTGCGGCTAAAAAAGGGTCGTTGTCCTTTACTGCAATTTGATTTCCACCTAGAGAAGCAATTCGAGCAGAAGAGTTTAATTGTAAAAATTGATAGGTATTGTTCCCTCCCAATTGAGCTATAAGGCTGTTAAAAGCAAAAGAGAGTATAAATAGACTTAAAAAATGTTTCATGTTTGTTTTGCACATACAATACGCTAAAGTAATTGAAATATTGTTTTTATAATTTTTTTTTAAAATCAATTCTTTATAATCCTAATTATTCACTTCAAAGTAAGAAATTTGCGGCATGGAAGATTACACCATTGCGAGAGTCATACATGTGCTTGCAGTCGTCATGTGGATTGGAGGAGTTTCTATGGTAACTACTGTTTTAATCCCTGCTATAAAAAAGCTAAAAAGCAAAGAAGAGCAAATTGATACTTTTGAAAAAATTGAAGGCCGATTTGCATTTCAGGCTAAGATTACAACATTGTTGACTGGCTTATCGGGTTTTTATATGCTATATGTGATTGACGGGTGGCATCGCTATTTTGAATTGCAATATTGGTGGTTACATGCCATGACATTCGTTTGGATTATTTTTACCTTAATCTTATTTGTTTTTGAACCTTATTTTTTGCATAAAATCTTTAGAACTTATGCCGAAAAAAATCCCGCAAAAACATTCTCATTCATGCACAAAGCACATATCATTTTACTGACAATCAGTTTTATTACCATTATTGGTTCAGTAGCTGGTAGCCATGCTTTGTTTTTTATAAAATAGCAATAAATCATTTGGGATTTAATTCCAATTTGTTTGAATACAATTTTATTAGAATTGAATGTTTATTTAATCAAATTTTTATTTTTCATTTTCAATTGATTCAATTTTATTAGCTTTGTGCCTCATTTTTCTAAGCAAGAATTTATGTCAATTAACAACATTGAAGAATTACTAGGTACAGCAAGCGATTCATTACTAAATCACCAGTGTAAAACCATCTCCAAAGAGATGCTTCATTTGCCAGGTGCAGATTTTATAGATCGAGTATTTAAAGACACAAACAGAAATCCTCAAGTATTGAGAAGTTTGGCTGCAATTTATGGTAATGGTAGATTAGCTAACACAGGTTATGTTTCTATTTTACCAGTAGATCAAGGAATTGAGCATTCAGCTGGTGCTTCTTTTGCTCCAAACCCGATTTATTTCGACCCTGAAAACATTATTAAATTAGCCATTGAAGGCGGATGTAATGCAGTAGCATCTACATTTGGAGTTTTAGCTTCTTGCTCAAGAAAATACGCTCATAAAATACCATTCATTGTGAAATTAAATCACAATGAATTATTAACATATCCTAATACATATTCTCAAATTTCTTTTGGCTCTGTTGATGAAGCATGGAATCTTGGAGCAACTGCAGTTGGGGCTACTATCTATTTTGGTTCTGAAGACAGTAACCGACAAATAGTTGAAATAGCTGAAGCATTTGAAAGAGCACATGAATTGGGAATGGCTACTATATTATGGTGCTATTTAAGAAACAACGATTTCAAGAAAAATGGTATTGATTACCATACTGCAACAGATATTACTGCGCAAGCGAATCATTTAGGTGTTACGATACAAGCAGATATTATCAAACAAAAACTGGCCACTAACAATGGTGGATTTAATGCCATTGGTTTTGGTAAAACTCATCCAAAAGTGTATTCTGAATTGACAACTGATCATCCAATTGATTTGTGTAGATATCAAGTGGCAAACTGCTACATGGGTCGAAATGGATTAATAAACTCAGGTGGTGCTTCCGAAGGAGAAAGCGACTTGGCAGATGCAGTAACAACAGCTGTCATTAACAAACGAGCAGGTGGTCATGGATTGATTTCAGGAAGAAAAGCTTTTCAAAAACCAATAAATGAAGGAATAAACCTATTGAATGCCATTCAAGATGTTTATCTTGCAAAAGAAATTAACATTAGTTAATCAATAAAACACCATTATTATGGGTTGGTTTAAAAGAATAAAACACGGAATACTTACTCCAACTAAAGAAAAAAAGGAAACTCCTGAAGGTCTTTGGTATAAGTGTCCCCAGTGCAATACAGTTGTACCTCAAGACGATCATAAATTAAATTTGAGTGTTTGTGCAGACTGCGGTCATCATGAACGCATTGGCTCTGATGCTTATTTCAAAATTTTATTTGACGATGGGAAGTATTCTGAAATTAACAAGAACATAAGTTCTGCAGATCCTTTAAATTTTAAGGACACTAAAAAATACAAAGATCGAATAAAAGCCACCGAGACTAAAACTAAACTTAAAGATGCAGTAAAAACTGCTCATGGTACAGTTGATGGTCAAAAACTGATGGTAGCAGCCATGGATTTTAATTTCATCGGGGGCTCTATGGGATCGGTAGTTGGAGAAAAAATTGCTAGAGCTATTGATTATTGCATCAAAAACGAAATGCCTTTAATGATTATTTCAAAATCTGGTGGAGCTAGAATGATGGAAGCCGCTTTTTCGTTGATGCAAATGGCTAAAACATCTGCTAAACTAGCCTTATTAGCAGAAGCAAAAATTCCTTATTTATCATTTCTTACCGACCCGACCACAGGTGGTGTTACCGCTTCATTTGCCATGCTTGGTGATTTAAATTTTGCTGAACCAAATGCATTAATTGGTTTTGCCGGACCACGAGTTGTGAAAGAAACAATCGGAAAGGATTTACCTGAAGGATTCCAGCGTTCTGAATTTCTATTAGAACACGGATTCTTAGATTTTATAGTTGAAAGAAAGAATCTAAAAACTAAAATTTCACAAGTATTAAGAATGTTAAAAAATAATGATAATAATCAATAATATTTTTTTACATTTGCACCCTCAAAATATTAAAGAAAAACATGACGCTTACAACTGAAAAGAAACAAGCAATTTTTGAAAAATTTGGAGCAGATAAAAACAATACTGGTTCTACAGAAGGACAAGTTGCTCTATTTACAGAAAGAATTAACCATTTGACTGGACATTTAAAGTCAAATCACAAAGATTTTAACACTGAAAGATCTCTTGTTAGATTAGTTGGTAAAAGAAGAAAATTACTAGACTATTTAAAAGGTAAAGACATTACAAAGTACAGAGAGCTTATTAAAGAGTTAGGAATTAGAAAATAATCTACATTCACAACTTAGAAAGCTTTAATACAATTTCAATAGAAGGGGGACATTTGAAAACAGTCCCCCTTTTCTTTTATAAAAAAAACAGATTATTAATATAGATATGTCGATGAAAGCAATAACACAGACAATGACACTTCCTGATGGCAGGGAGATTAGCTTAGAAACAGGTAAGCTAGCAAAACAAGCAGACGGTTCAATCGTCTTAAAAATGGGAAACACCATGCTATTGGCTACAGTAGTAGCAGAGCAAGAAGCTGGTGAAGATGTAGATTTTTTGCCTTTAATGGTAGATTATCGAGAAAAATTCTCAGCAATTGGGAGATTTCCTGGAGGTTTCTTAAAAAGAGAAAATAGACCATCTGATGGTGAAGTTTTAATCTCTAGATTAGTAGATAGAGCCTTAAGACCTTTATTTCCTGATGATTTTCACGCAAGTACTATCGTAACGATTTCATTAATTTCAGGTGAGGACAATGTAGCTACAGATTCTTTAGCATGTTTAGCGGCTTCTGCAGCTATCATGGTTTCTGATATTCCTTTTAAAGAAGCTACTTCGGAAGTAAGAGTTGCTCGAATAAATGGAGAATGGAAAATCAATCCTAATTTAAATGAATTACCAACTGCTGACATTGATTTAATGGTAGCAGGTACAATGAATAGCGTTGTAATGGTAGAAGGTGAAATGCTTGAAGTATCTGAAGCAGAAATGCTAGAAGGAATAAAAGTCGCTCATGAGTCTATCCAAAAGCAATGTGCAGCACAAAATGAATTAGCTGCAAAAGTAGAAAAAGCTGCTACAAAAAGACCATACAATCACGAGAAGAGCGATGAAACTTTATTAAAAAATATTCAGGCATTTTCTTACGATAGATGTTATGCCATTGCCAAAAAAGGCATGAATGACAAACACCAAAGAAGCGCAGAATTTAATGCAGTGAAAAATGATTTCATTGCTACTTTAGACGAAGACTATGCTAAATCAAATGGGTTTTTGCTAAAACAATATTTTAGTAAAGTTCAAAAAGAAGCAGTAAGAAATTGTATGCTTACTGAAAAAATCAGATTAGATGGTCGTAAGATGAACCAAATCAGAGATATTTGGTCAGAAATTGATTATTTACCTGGTTCTCATGGTTCTGCTATATTTACAAGAGGAGAAACTCAATCTTTAGTTTCTGTTACTTTGGGAAGTAAAATGGACGAGCAACGAGTTGATCGTGCATTAATTACAGAATCAGAGAAGTTTATCTTACATTATAATTTCCCTTCATTTTCTACAGGAGAAGCTAGACCGAATAGAGGTCCAGGTAGAAGAGAAATTGGACATGGTAATTTAGCCATGAGGGCTTTAAAGCCTATGATTCCAACAGGAACAGAAAATCCTTACACCATCAGAGTTGTATCTGATATTTTAGAATCAAATGGTTCTTCATCCATGGCTTCAGTTTGCGGTGGTTCATTAGCCTTAATGGATGCAGGTGTGAAATTGAAAAAGGCTGTTTCTGGAATTGCTATGGGTTTAATTAGCGGCGAAAATGGAAACTATGTTGTTTTATCTGATATTTTAGGAGATGAAGACCACTTAGGTGACATGGATTTTAAAGTTACTGGAACTAAAGATGGTATTACAGCATGTCAGATGGATATAAAAATTGATGGATTATCTTTTGAAGTGTTGCATGAGGCATTAAATCAAGCCAAAGAAGGAAGACTTCACATTTTGGGAGAAATGAATAAAACCATTTCTCAACCAGCTGCTGAATACAAATCAAATGCGCCAAGAATTATCCAATTAACTATTCCTAAAGACATGATTGGTGCCGTAATTGGACCTGGTGGAAAAATTATTCAAGCAATTCAAGAAGAAACTGGCACAACGATAGTACTTGAAGAAGTAGATAACATGGGAGTTATTGATATAGTATCGACTAATCAAGAAGGTTCTGATGCTGCTGTTGCTAGAATAAAAGCTATAACTGCTGTTCCAGAAGTAGGTGAAACTTATAAAGGAAAAGTAAAATCAATTGTTGCTTTTGGAGCCTTTGTAGAAATACTTCCAGGCCAAGATGGCTTGTTGCACATTTCAGAAATAGACCATAAGCGTGTAGAAAAAGTAGAAGAAGTTCTAAAAGAAGGTGAATTGATTGAGGTTAAATTAGTCGCAATAGATCCTAAAACCAAAAAGTTTAAATTGTCTAGAAAGGCTTTATTACCTAAGCCCGAGAAGCAAGATTAAATTAAAAAACTAAGCGAAAAGCCTCTAGTTGCTGTATCTATTCAGTTAAACTAGAGGCTTTTTTATTTATACTCATTCTAAATAAAAAAATGCTTCACAAAAGCTGACGAATCAGCCCTTTTTCTGCCTATTTTTATAAGGACTTATCTACCAAAGTTTTATAATATACTACTAACCATTAAATGCAGTTAAGGGAATGAGACAACTAAAAATTAGTAAAAGCATTACCAACCGCCAAACCGTTTCATTAGATCGCTACCTACAAGAAATAGGTAGAGTTGATTTAATTACAGCAGAAGAAGAAGTTGATTTAGCACGAAAAATTAGAGAAGGAGATACTCGTGCTTTAGAAAAACTCACAAAAGCTAATCTTCGATTTGTTGTTTCTGTTTCAAAACAATATCAAAACCAAGGACTGACGCTACCCGACTTGATAAATGAAGGTAACTTAGGTTTAATAAAAGCGGCTCAACGTTTTGATGAAACCAGAGGTTTTAAGTTTATTTCTTATGCCGTTTGGTGGATCAGACAGTCCATACTTCAAGCCTTAGCAGAACAATCTAGAATTGTAAGATTGCCATTAAATAAAATCGGAACCATCAATAAAGTTCGGAAGACCTTTAACGAATTAGAGCAAAAATTTGAACGTGAACCTCAGGATCATGAAATCGCTGATTTGATGGATATTTCGATATTAGAAGTTAATTCTTCCTTAAAAAATAACAAGCGACACATATCCATGGATGCTCCGATTTCTAATGATGAAGATAGTAGCAACATGTATGAGTTACTGAGCAATGAGGATTTGCCAGACCCTGATAAAGAATTGATTAATGAATCGTTGAGCAAAGAAGTAGAATACACTTTAAAAAGTTTGCCGGCTAGGGAGGCCGAAGTATTGCGCATGTTTTTTGGTTTAGGCGGTAAACGAACGTTTAGTTTAGAAGAAATTGGAGATCACTTTGAATTAACCCGTGAGCGAGTTAGACAAATTAAAGAAAAAGCGGTAAGGAGATTAAAGTTTAGCTCTAAATGTAGAATCTTAAAAACATACCTCGGCTAAGTTGCTTTTATTGCTATTGAAAATTTTACCTTTGTAAAAAAAGTATGGCTCACCTTATTGCTCCTTCAATTTTAGCTGCAGATTTTTCAAATTTACGTTCTGCTTGCGATATTATTAATAATAGTCAAGCTGATTGGTATCATATCGATGTAATGGATGGTGTTTTTGTTCCAAACATTTCGTTTGGAATGCCAGTGATTAAGGCCTTAAAACCACATGCACAAAAGCCATTTGATGTTCATTTAATGATTGTTGACCCCGATCGATACATTCAAGATTTTAAGGATGTTGGAGCAGATATTTTGACCGTTCACTACGAAGCGTGCAATCATTTGCACAGAACCATACAAGCCATTAAAGCAGCTGGCATGAAAGCAGGTGTTGCCTTAAACCCACACACAGCTGTATCTTTATTAAAGGACATCATACAAGACATAGATTTAGTTTGCTTAATGTCAGTAAACCCAGGTTTTGGAGGCCAGTCGTTTATAGAAAATACGTACGATAAAGTAAGAGAATTAAAAGCCTTAATCGAATCTAAAGCAGCCTCTACCCTAATTGAAATTGATGGCGGAGTTAGCTCTGCAAATGCCAAACAATTAATAGATTCAGGTGCAGATGTTTTAGTAGCAGGTAGTTTTGTGTTTAAATCAAAAGATCCAATTGCAACCTGCAATAGTTTGAAGAAACTAGAAGTTTAAGTTGACAAAATTATGTCGAGGATTCCTTCTGGTTTTTGAAATACTGCATACTGATAACGATTTGATATTTGGCGGATAGCACAGCCATCAAACAAGCTACTATTCTCTCCCCACAAGTTGTGAATCGCTTTCATCCGCCATAAAAACCAAATTCACAAAACCAACAATACTCTCTTCCTAAATTACATACTGTTAACGATTTGATATTTGGCGGATAGCACAGCTCAACAACCTAGAAAAACAATCAAAGTCTTGATGTGAATCGCTTTCATCCGCCATAAAAACCAACTTCACAAAACCAACAATACTCTCTTCCTAAATTACATACTGTTAACGATTTGATATTTGGCGGATAGCACAGCAATGCAGTTTTATGAATTGGTGAAGTTTTGGTTTTGAATCGCTTTCATCCGCCATAAAAACCAAATTCACAAAACCAATAATACTCTCTTCCTAAATTACATACTGTTAACGATTTAATATTTGGCGGATAGCACAGCAATGCAGTTTTATGAATTGGTGAAGTTTTGGTTTTGAATCGCTTTCATCCGCCATAAAAACCAACTTCACAAAACCAATAATACTCTCTTCCTAAATTACATACTGATAACGATTTGATGTTTGGCGGATAGCACAGCGGTGCAGTTTTGTGCATTGGTGAAGTTTTAGTTGTGAATCGCTTTCATCCGCCATAAAAACCAACTTCACAAAACCAATAATACTCTCTTCCTAAATTACATACTGATAACGATTTGATGTTTGGCGGATAGCACAGCTGCCATAAAAACAGAATCATACACCTGTGTGTTGTGAATCGCTTCCATCCGCCATAAAATCCAACTTCACAAAACCAATAATACTCTCCTCCTAAATTACATACTGATAACGATTTAATATTTGGCGGATAGCACAGCTGCCATAAAAACAGAATCATACACCTGTGTGTTGTGAATCGCTTTCATCCGCCATAAAAACCAACTTCACAAAACCAATAATACTATCTTCCTAAATTACATACTGTTAACGATTTGATGTTTGGCGGATAGCACAGCTCAACAACCTAGAAAAACAATCAAAGTCTTGATGTGAATCGCTTTCATCCGCCATAAAAACCAAATTCACGAAACCAATAATATTCTCACCCTAAATTACATACTGTTAACGATTTAATATTTGGCGGATAGCACAGCTCAACAACCTAGAAAAACAATCAAAGTCTTGATGTGAATCGCTTTCAAATTGTAATTTATCACAGCATCTTCATTGCTACTGTTTTGATCTGCGCCGTTGTGAAAACATTTAAGGCGGCGCAAGTCGCCTTTTTCTTTTCCAAAAACTTGCTTAAACTGAATTATTTGAATGTGTTCGGCAATTCATTTGGTCAAAATTCAAAAACTAAATTTAACCTATTTTTTAATTATTCCAAACTCACATCTAATTCAATGAGTTAGATACATGAATTTAGCAATCAAAGTAAGCTCTGATTTGAGGTCAAAATAAAGTGTGGGTGTAGTATTCCTTGATTGTTGCTATAGAATATACTACAAATCAACAATTCAATTGTAACATAAAAAGTGAGAAAAACGAATTCTTACTTCCCTTCCAAATAATCTCTTAAATAGTCGTAATCGGGAGTTAAATCTCCGTTTTTGGTTATGGATGCTCTTTGAATTATCTGAGTGGGATCTTTGCCGATTAAAACGGGAATTACCTTCTCAAGTAACTCGTTTCCAAAATCTTCAGAAGCATCTTTAGATAATTCGCATGGTAAATTATCAACTGCCATTACGCTTATTGTTCGATCACTTATTTCAGATGTTTCTACACCTGAATCAATGTGATAATGGTAAATGGGCTCAGCAATCGTTGAAGGTCGTATCGTAGATGGAATTGGGCCATCAATATCACAACTAATGTCGGCTATGGTTCTTATTTTAAATTCAGGCCTTTTCATTTCCTCTTTTGTGAAAATAAAAGGACCATCGGAATCCCAATAATGACAAGGGATGTACATATCAGAAACAGCTGCATATTTAAAAAAGTCAGACTTAAAAAGTTCAGGATGATTAAATACTTCTCTTCTTGTAAAATCTTCATCATTCTTTTTCTTGAAATAATGTTCTACTGAGAGCTGTGTATATACAGGATAATCAAATTCTTTATTTAAAAATGAATTCGAACTTACCTTTTGAATTCCCATTTTACTTAATATTTCTATTGCTCCTTTAGCAACTCTCCCTAGGCCGGTCAATGCGATTTTATAGTTTTTCGGCAATTTAATTTTAGGCAACTGCCCTTCCATTTCTTCTCGGTCTTCACATAAATGAGCGGGTTTTAATTCATAAGCCTGGGTTCTTTTTCCATAAGTTAAAAAAGCATTGTAACAACCTACAATTCCGGCATAACGACCAAAACCAACCAATCGTCCACCACTCCTTCTTGTCAAACATTCATAATCAACCATCTGTATGTTTTTCTCAACTAAAGCGGCTAATAATTTTCGATTGTAAGGTTGTTCTTTTATCGTGTGAGAAAAAAAGAAATACATTTTATGCTCTAATAAGTCATTAATATTTACTTCCTTAACTCCAAAAATAACATCTCGATCTTTTAAATCTTCCACCATTTTTATACCCGCACTTTCATATTCAGCATCACTAAAAGCGCGAATTGGGCTTTTTTGAACTACCAAGTCTATGTTTGGATAAGTTTCTTGTATAAATTGACACTGCTTAGGTGTAAATGGAACTCGTTTATCAGGTGGGTTCTTACCTTCTAAAATAACGCCTATTTTCATCTTCATATTTTGAGAAAACAAACTTAATGATTAATCGATAACAGAAATAGCAATATCAAACAAGATACTACCAATATAATGGAATATAAAACGACTATAAATATGAACTTCCAAGTGGTTTTTAATTTGGATTCGGCATAAACAGTCCTCAACGCTTTCCACAAATTAAATAAGAGGTATAAAAACGAAAGATTGAGTAAAATCACATTGATTAACTGATGTTGAAACCCAGCGAAAATCCAACTTAAAAAGCTATAAATGATACCTACTAAGAAAATAGATGAATGAAAATGAAGCGCAAACAAAAAATGAGAAATCATTCCCATCTTTTTCTTGCTAAAAAACATGGCAACAATTAAGGCGAAAATGGGCAACAAAACAAAGAATAGCTTTGGTAGCCACTGTTCAAAAAATTGATTCCAAAACTGATTGTCAACAGGCTGTAAATCGGCATATTGAATTTGACTGCTATTGAAGAAACTCAATACTAAAAAGAATATGATACTCAAAAAGATAAACATTCTCAAAGGAGAAATGTATAGCATCCGTTTTCCTTTTAAATACTCATTAGTCAGAAAACCCGGTTTGCTTATTAGCGGTTTTACACTTCTAATGATCTTAGAATCGAAGGTAAAATAATCGCTCATAAAATGTGACAACAAACCCGTTAAGTTGCGTTCAAAAAATCGTTCTTGACCACATTTTGGGCAATACACAAATTCCGCTTCTAGGCTTGTATTACAGTTTTCACATTTTAGTATATCCTCTTGCATTGCTAAAAAAACGGATAGTTATAAGGTTTAGTTACAAATGACTTTTAGATTCTAAATAAGTTTGCAAAATAATTGTAGCACTCACTTTATCAATCATTCCTTTATCTTGTCTTTGTTTTTTCTTTAATCCCCCATCTATCATGCTTTGAAATGCCATTTTAGATGTAAATCGCTCGTCAACTCTGACAATTTCTAAATCTTTAAATCTTTTTTTGATAAAGTTGATAAAGGGTACTATGCTCTTTTCGATTTCAGAGTTTTGGTTTTTTAAGTCTTTTGGTTCTCCAACAACCAAACAATCCACTTCTTCTTTGCTCAAATAGTCGAGCATAAATTCTTTTAAATCATAGGTAGAAACAGTCGTTAAGCCCGAAGCAATCAATTGTAAAGAATCCGTTTCAGCAATTCCAGTTCTTTTAGCGCCATAATCAATTGCAACAATTTTTCCCATGATAGGCGAATTTACACTAAAACAAATCATAATTCTAGTTGCCGAAATGAAATATTTTCAAAACTAAATGAGTTCAGGTGCTATAATAATTAACTTTGCAGCTCAATAAAAGAAGATGGAGTTAGATAAAATTGAAGACGCAATAGAAGCAATAAAAAATGGTGAAATCATAATTGTGGTTGATGATGAAGATCGCGAGAATGAAGGAGATTTTTTAATTGCTGCTGAAAAGGTGAACACACAGGTTATCAATTTCATGGCTACTCATGGCAGGGGATTAATTTGTGCACCATTGGTTGAAAATCGTTGTGATGAATTAGGTCTAAACTTAATGGTTCAGAGCAATACTGCAGCTTATGAAACCCCATTTACTGTTTCTATAGACTTAATAGGGCATGGCACTAGCACAGGTATTTCGGCAAGCGATCGAGCAAAAACAGTTCTCGCCTTGGTTAATCCAGAAACCAAACCTGAAGATTTGGGAAAACCAGGTCATATTTTCCCGTTAAGGGCTAAGAAAGGTGGTGTTTTAAGAAGGGCTGGACACACAGAGGCCGCAATAGACTTTGCTAGACTAGCTGGTATGCAACCCGCAGGTGTTATAGTTGAAATAATGAACGAGGATGGAACGATGGCTCGTCTTCCGGAATTGAAAGTTATTGCCAAAAAATTCAATTTAAAATTAGTCAGTATCAAAGACTTAATTGCTTATCGCATAAAGCATGAATCTTTAATCCAAAAAGAAGTCACCGTAAAATTGCCGACAGAATATGGCGATTTTGAATTAGTGCATTACACACAAAAAACCAATGGCCAAGAACATCTAGCCTTGGTAAAAGGAGAATGGAAAGAAGATGAAGAAGTTTTGGTACGTGTTCATTCTTCGTGCATAACAGGCGATATTTTTGGTTCATGCCGCTGCGATTGTGGTCCTCAATTGCAAGAAGCAATGCGCTTAATTGAGAAGGAAGGAAAAGGTGTAATCGTGTATATGAACCAAGAAGGAAGAGGAATCGGATTGTTAAACAAACTTAAAGCCTATAAACTTCAAGAAGAAGGATTTGATACCGTAGAAGCCAATATTAAATTGGGTTTTAATATGGATGACAGAGATTATGGCATTGGTGCACAAATTTTAAGAGATTTAGGTGTTGTAAAAATGAGGCTAATGTCTAACAACCCGAAAAAACGCACTGGACTTATAGGTTATGGCCTTGAAATCGTTGATAATGTTCCATTAGAAATTAAATCAAATGAACACAATGAATTTTATTTAAAAACTAAAAAGAACAAAATGGGCCATTCATTAAAATTGGAATCAAAATAAGGGAATTCATTACTGATTAATTCATCACAAATTGAAAAAAATCACCTTCCTTTCTAAATTGCTCTTTATTTTCAACCTTGTTGTTGCCTTACTTTTATTTGGTTCTTATGCTGCGCCTTTTGTCAACCCTTCTAGCTTTTCGCCAATAGCATTCTTAGGTTTAGCTTTCCCTTATTTATTTATAGCCAATGTTATTTTTTTAGTGTATTGGTTAGTTCGTTCAAAAGTATATTTATTGTTGTCGCTCTCGGCACTTGTGTTTTCGTATTCCACAATACCTAACTACATACAATTCAATTCTAATTCTACCGAGGTTTTTGACGATGAAATAAAAGTCTTGTCATTTAATGTTCGCGTATTTGACTTATACATGTGGTCAAACGAAAAAACAACCAGAAATAAAATCTTTGATTTAATACATCAAGAACAACCAGATGTCTTGTGTTTGCAAGAATTTTATCAAGCAGACACCATTGTCAACAACTATGATTTCAAAACATTAGACACTTTAACTCAATTTTTGAAAGCCAACAACTATCACGTTGAATACACTACAACCCTTCGAGAAGTTAATCATTGGGGAATTATTACTTTTAGTAAATACCCCATTGTTGGCAAAGGCATAGTTCCATTTGCTTTAAAAGATGACAACATTTGTATCTATACGGACATTCAAAAAGGAGATCAAACGATACGAGTTTACAATGCGCATCTAGCATCAATTAAGTTGGATAAGCACGATTATAAGGCCATGCAGAAAATTAATCACAATGAGTATTCAGATAATTTTGACAATGAATTGATGATGATAGAAAAAATACGTTATGGTTTTGTTCGCAGAAGTTTTCAAGCCGATTCCATCCAAAAAAGCATTGCCAATTCGCCTTATCCGGTTATACTCTGTGGAGATTTTAATGATACGCCTTCTTCTTATGCATATCATACTATTTTAGGAGATTTAAAAGATGCTTTTGTGGAGTCTGGTAGTGGATTGGGAAGAACATACATTGGTGAATTCCCCTCTTATCGTATCGATTATATATTCTATGACTCCCAGTTTGAATCTATTTCATATCAAACTCATCCAGAAAAACTTTCAGACCATCATCCGATTAGTGCGCGTATTCGAATTAAAGAATAACGCAAATATCCATTCTATTTACCGCTTATAATAAAGGATTTTCAATTGTTGGATTTTCAATTAATTTGGACGAAACTATGATTAAGCTTCAAAACATCCACAAGTTTTACCAGATGGGTAAAAACAAACTTCACGTATTAAAAGGCATAGATGTGGACATTTCTGAAGGAGAAATGGTTTCCATAATGGGTTCTTCAGGTTCTGGAAAATCGACCTTATTAAACATTTTGGGTATGCTAGATAATTATGATGAAGGCTCTTATTTTTTAGATGGAAATGAAATAAAAAACCTCAGTGAAACAAAGGCAGCGCAATACCGCAACCGTTTTTTAGGTTTTGTATTTCAATCCTTTAATTTAATTTCTTTTAAAAATGCGGTCGAAAATGTAGCCCTTCCACTCTATTACAAAAAAGTAAGAAGAAAAGAAAGAAATGAACTAGCGCTTCAATACCTGGAAAAAGTTGGCCTAAAAGAATGGGCACATCATCTGCCAAATGAGTTGTCTGGTGGGCAAAAACAACGAGTTGCCATTGCTAGAGCATTAATCTCTCAACCTAAAGTATTGTTGGCCGATGAGCCGACAGGTGCTTTAGACACGACCACCTCGTATGAAGTGATGAATTTACTTCGTGAAATAAACAAAGAAGGTATAACAGTTATCATCGTTACCCACGAAAATGACATTGCCGAAATGACCGACCGAGTTATTCGCTTAAAAGATGGATTAATTATCGAAAACGAGAAAGCAAATGTTTGACCGCGATAAATGGCAAGAGATTTTTCACACCATTAGCAAAAACAAGCTAAGGACTTTCCTTACTGGTTTTAGTGTGGCTTGGGGAATTTTTATGCTTATTGTTTTATTGGGATCTGGCACAGGTTTGCAAAATGGTGTAAAAGACCAATTTAAAGACACAGCCACCAATAGCATTTGGGTGTTTAGCGGACAAACTAGCGAACCCTATAAAGGTTTACAACCTGGTCGTTTTATACGTTTTACAAATGCTGATTACGATTGGGTAAATAACAAACTAGAAGGTGCAGAAGAAAGCAGCGGCCGTTATTATTTGGGGAGTTCAACAGTCAGTTATCAAGATGAAACCTCTAATTTTCAAATTAGAACAGTACACCCTGATCATCAATACATCGAAAAAACAGTAACGATAAAAGGTCGTTTTTTAAATGATATTGACCAAAAAGAAAAGCGAAAAGTAGCTTCTATTGGCACTTTAGTTCGCGATGCATTATTTAAAAATGGAAAAGACCCAATTGGTGAGTACATTAAAATAAATGGTGTTCCTTTTAAAGTGGTTGGTGTTTTTGAGGACGAAGGCGGTGAAAATGAATTGGAAATACTTTATCTACCGATTTCAACTGCACAAATGGTTTTTAATGGCGCAGATCGAGTGAACATGTTTATGTTCAACATACCAGAAGGTTCTAGTGTAGAAGACAGTTACCTGATGGAAGAACAAGTACGAAGAAAAATGGCTGAAATCCACAACTTTTCGCCAGACGATGAACGAGCTATCCGCTTTTGGAATAATGTGGAAAGTTTCCTTCAATTTCAAAACTTATTTATGGGAATCGACGCTTTTATATGGCTTATCGGAATCATGACCATTATAGCTGGAATAGTAGGCATTAGCAACATCATGATGATTGTAGTAAAGGAAAGAACCAAGGAAATTGGCATTCGAAAAGCTTTGGGTGCTACACCATGGTCAATTGTAAGTCTGGTGATGATGGAGTCCATTTTGATTACTTCTTTTTCGGGTTATATCGGAATGGTTTTGGGGGTTGGAATAGTAGAATTAGCAAATAAATTTATGCCGCCTTCTGAGTTTTTTATGAACCCAGAAGTTGATTTTCAAGTCGCAATTACAGCGACCATTATTTTAATTGTTGCAGGAACTTTGGCTGGATTAATACCAGCAAGAAAGGCTGCATCCATTAGACCCATAGAAGCTTTAAGAGACGAATAATATGTTTGATTCAGATAAATGGCAAGAAATATTTAGTTCTCTAAAAAAGAACAAACTAAGAACAGCACTAACTGCATTTGGTGTGTTTTGGGGAATTTTTATGTTGATTATTATGCTTGCTTCTGGCAAGGGCTTAGAAAATGGAGTTATCAAAAACTTTGGGGGTTCTGCTACTAACAGCATTTTTATTTGGACACAAAGTACAAGCATTCCCTATGCTGGATTTCCAAAAGGCCGTTATTTCAGGATGCAAAACGAGGACATTCCTATTTTAAGGGCTGAAGTTCCAGAAATTGAATATTTAGCACCTAGAAATCAATTACGAGGTTATCAGGGTGGAAACAATGTGAGTTTTAACAGTAAATCAGGAAACTTCAGTGTGATGGGCGATTACCCAGACATTTATCACGTTACACCAATGGACATGTTGCAAGGTCGATTTATCAATAAAAACGACATAGATGACAAACGAAAAGTTGTGGTGATAGGAACCAATGTGAGGGATGTTTTGTTTGGAAATGAAGACCCTATCAATAAAAATGTAAAAATTAATGGGGTTTATTTTAAAGTTGTAGGCGTTTGGAAAACTAAAAAACGAGGCAATCAAGGGGAGCGTGATTCTCAAACACTTTTTATACCATTTACCACTTTTCAAAAGGCTTTTAATTATGGAAACATTGTCGGTTGGTTAGCATTGACAGCTAAGCCAACATCAAGCGCTTCTGAAGTAGAAGTTAAAATTACCAATGTATTAAAGCGAAGACATAAAGTGGCTCCCGATGATGATCGCGCGTTTGGCTCTTTCAATGCGCAAAAAGCCTATGAACAGATGAATGGTTTATTTGGTGGTATAGCCATGCTAATTTGGGTTGTTGGCACAGGAACATTGATTGCTGGAGTTATTGGCGTAAGTAATATCATGCTCATTATTGTAAAAGAGAGAACTCAAGAAATAGGAATTCGACGAGCAATTGGTGCAACCCCGTGGGCTATTATTTCACAAATTGTATTAGAATCGGTGTTTCTAACTTCCATGGCTGGTTACTTTGGCCTTTTGCTCGGGGTTTTTGTGACTGAAATGATTTCAAACGCACTAGGTGACAATCCTTCCAGCGACACCATGTTCACCAATCCTACCATCGACTTAAAAGTAGCCTTAACGGCTTTAACAATATTAATCATATCAGGCATTTTTGCAGGCTTAATTCCCGCAAGAAAAGCTGTAAAAATAAAACCCATAGACGCTTTAAGAGCTGAATAAATCTCAATATTAACAACATGAAAAAGTTTTTAAAAATTTTAATTGCAATTATTTTAATCGCTGTATTTGTTTGGACTATCTATTTTTTGTATTCCAAATCGGAAGAAAAACCAGTAGTATTTGAAACAACAAGTACGTTTACAACAGACATTATTAAAAAAACAGTTGCAACTGGTTCTGTAGTTCCGCGAAAAGAGATAGAAATTAAGCCACAAGTATCAGGAATAATTGATCAAATATATGTGGAAGCAGGAACGATGATTGAAAAGAATGATAAAATTGCTTTGATAAAAATCATTCCCAATATGGTTTCTCTTAACAATGCAGAAAATCGTTTAAGACAAGCTAAAATAGCAAAAGACAATGCAAAAATTGATTTAGATAGAAATCAGAAATTAATTGATCAGCAAGTGATTGCTCCAGCAGAATTTCAAGCATTTGAAATTGCATATAAAACGGCATTAGAAGAATTTAAGGCGGCTACTGATAATTTAGAATTGATTCAAAAAGGGGAAACATCGAATAATAAAATGGGGACAAATCGTGTAATTCGTTCCACCATTTCGGGGATGGTGCTAGACGTTCCAGTTGAGGAAGGGTATTCTGTTATTGAAGCCAATACGATGAATGCTGGGACGACAGTTGCAAGCGTTGCCGATATGAATGATTTGATTTTTGAAGGAAAAGTTGATGAGTCGGAAGTGGGAAAAATTAAAGAAGGCATGGCTTTAATTCTTAGAATTGGAGCAATTGAAAACGAAACCTTTGATGCTGTTTTAGAATACATTTCCCCAAAAGGAATTGAAGAAGATGGCGCTATACAATTCGAAATAAAAGCTGCCGTAAAATTGAAAGAAAACCAGTTTATTAGAGCTGGTTATAGCGCAAATGCGGATATAGTGTTGGATCGAAGAGATCATGTTTTAGCAATCTCTGAGGCACTTTTACAATTTGACAACGACTCAGCTTATGTAGAACTTGAGGTTGGCAATCAAGAGTTTGAAAAGAGATATGTAAAAACTGGCTTATCAGATGGGATAAACATTGAACTTCTTAGCGGAATAGACAAAGATGATAAGCTAAAAATATGGAATGGCGCTGCTCAGTCTAGCCCTAAAAAAGGTGGTCCTCCAAGGCGATAAGCGTTTATTGTATTCGGATTTAATTAACATTGCATTTCATTAGCTCAAGTATTTGTGAAAAAAATCTTAGGGATATCTGCTTTTTATCATGATTCTGCTGCAAGTCTTGTTGTTGGTGGTAAAATTATAGCTGCTGCCCAAGAAGAGCGCTTTACTAGAGAAAAGCACACGCCTGACTTCCCTACTCAAGCCATCATTTATTGTTTAGAAGAAGCAGGTTTAAAAATAGACGATTTAGATGCTGTTGTTTTTTACGATAAACCCCTATTGAAATTTGAGCGTTTAATTGAAACTTATTATGCTTTTTCACCTAAAGGATTAATTTCTTTCTTAAAAGCCATACCAGTTTGGATTAATGAAAAAATGTTTCTTAAAAAGAAGATTTATGCTGGCTTAAAAGACATTGAGAAATACGACAAAAAGCAGTTAAAATTATTGTTCACTGAACATCATCTATCACATGCTGCAAGCGCCTTCTACCCTTCTGCTTATGAAAAGTCAGCTATCTTAACCATCGATGGAGTTGGTGAATGGTGTACGGCCTCAATAGGAATTGGAGATGGTAAAAAAATAACTTTTCTGAAGGAATTAAATTTCCCCCATTCTGTTGGTTTATTGTATAGTGCATTCACTTATTATTTGGGGTTTACAGTCAACTCTGGTGAATATAAACTCATGGGTTTGGCTCCTTATGGTAATCCTGAAGCTAGTGAAACTAAAAAATTTATTGAGCAAATAAAAACACATTTAGTCGAAATAAAACCAGATGGTTCGGTTTGGTTAGATCAAGCTTATTATAATTACGCCAGTGGCTTGCGCATGGTAAAAGAAAAAAAGTGGGAGGCTGTTTTAGGCATTAAAAGGCGTTTACCAGAATCTGAACTTTTGCAATCGCATGGCAATTTAGCATTTGCCATTCAGCATGTTACTGAAGAGATTGTGATCCTTATGGCTAAAGAAGCCAAACGAATAACTGGCTTAGATTCACTTTGTATGGCGGGTGGTGTGGCTTTAAATTGTGTTGCCAATGGGAAATTATTAGAAGCCAATATTTTTAAAAACATCTACGTTCAATCAGCTTCTGGAGATGCCGGTGGAGCCTTGGGAGCTGCACTTGCAGCTTCGCATACTTATTTTGAAGAAGACCGAGTTTCCACTTCCTTTTACGATAGTATGCAAGGCAGTTATTTAGGCCCTGACTATTCTGAAAAAGAGATTTACAGCATGTGTAAAAAAACCAAGGCTGTTTTTGAAAAAGTATCTGATTTCAGCAATTTAAGTGCAAGAATTGCTAAAGAAATTGCCAATGCACAGGTGGTTGGTTGGTTTCAAGGCAGAATGGAGTTTGGTCCAAGAGCATTGGGAAATAGAAGCATCTTAGCTGATGCCCGAAATCCTGAAATGCAAAAGAAATTAAACCTAAAAATAAAGTATCGAGAAAGCTTTAGACCCTTTGCTCCTGCAGTATTGGCTGATGATTGCGATATGTATTTTCATATGCAACAGGCTTCTCCTTACATGCTGTTTGTGGCTCCTATTTTAGAAAAAAGGCGTTGCGAATTGCCTGAAAATTACTTCGAAATGGATCTCATGACTCGTCTGTATCAAGAACGAAGCAAGGTGCAATCCATCACTCATCTCGATTTTTCGGCTAGAGTACAAACCGTTCATCGAGAAACTAATCCTAGGTTTTATCAGCTGATTGAAGATTTTAAAGCATTAACAGGCGATAGCTTATTGATAAATACAAGTTTCAATGTGCGAGGAGAACCAATTGTTTGCAGCCCTTATGATGCCTATCGTTGTTTTATGAGTACAGAAATGGACTTGTTAGTCATCAATGATTTTGTATTTAAAAAAGAAGCACAGCCAGATTGGGAGAATAAAGAGAAGTGGATGCAACAATTTAAATTAGATTAATTTTAAAGCATGGAATTTTTAAGAGATTTATGGCTGTTTATGAAAGAACGAAAAAAGTTTTGGCTAGCACCAATCATACTTATTCTTTTAATTTTAGGCCTTTTAATTGTGTTTGGCGGGGGTAGCTCTGTTGCACCATTTATTTATACCTTGTTTTAAGATGAAGGAATTTAAATCGAATCCATCGCAGACAATGCTGACCATTTCGATAGGCTTTCTTATTTTGTATGTCTATGGATTAAAAAGTTTAAACAATCCATTTGAATGGGCTTTGATGCTTTCAATTGGCATTGGAATTATTGGAATTGTATCTAAACAACTAAGCCAAAAAGTGGAATGGTTATGGATGAAACTAGCATGGTTACTCAGTTATATTGTCCCAAATATATTATTGAGCATCGTTTTTTATGTTTTTCTTTTTCCAATTGCAACGCTTTCTAAATTATTTGCCAAAAAAGACCCCTTAAAATTAAAAAGACAAAAAGGAAGCCTCTTTGCCGATACAAACAAATGCTTTGATGCAAAATCAATGGAAAACCCTTGGTAAATAAATCCGATAAACAATTTTTTTTAATCGTTTTCTATTTTTATTAAAAAAGTTCACATGAAAACCCTGACTAAAAACTACTTTCTAATCGTATTTCTAATAACTAGCTCTAGCATTATGGCTCAAGGTAGAGTTGATGGTTTTTATAAAGGAAAAGGAAATTTAGATTTGGTACTAGGTGGTGGTATGGAAATCAACGATCAGTTTTATGCCGGAGAGCGTTTGGTTAAACTTGCAAGAACCATTTCAAATGTAAATGTTTTTGCAGCTTATGGTATAGGAGAAAAGCTGGACATCAATTTATCAGCACCATTTGTTAGTATAAATGGGAATGGCGACTTACAAGATGGGGCTATTTATTTAAAATACAAACTTTTAGAGCAAGAATTAGGAAATGGAAAATTATCGTTCAGCATGGCTGTTGGTTATGCTGCTCCCCTTTCTGATTACCAAACAGAAGGTATAAACGCCATTGGCCAACAAAACAGCCAAATAGATGCAAGACCTATTATCCATTATTTTAAAAACAACGGTTGGTTTGGCACCCTACAATTTGGACTGCAATCAAAATCTAAGCCCACTCCAAACTCCATTGCTTCAACATTAAAAATTGGAAAAGCAAGTGCAAAAGATTATTTCGATGTTTGGTATGATTTTCAACAATCTGGCGGTGGACTCGATTATTTGGGAAATCCAAGACCATCAACCTTTAAAGAATTAGGCAGCGACTTTCATAAAGTTGGAGCAACATATTATAGGCCAATAAAAGAAAAACTCGGATTTGTTGTAGGTGCTTCTTCAACGCTTGCAGGAAGAAATACAGGCAAGGGTTATGGCTTTAATCTAGGAATAGTTTTAAAGCAATAATTTATCGCTGATACTTTCGAATAATTAAGCGTACGCCTTTATCGAAATTAAAATAGCTGTAAACCCAATTGAAAAAAGTGATCATTTTATTTCTGAAACCAACAAGAGAAATTAAATGAATAAACATCCAAACAAACCAAGCAAATAAGCCTTGAAACTTAATGTTTTTTAAATCCACAACGGCTTTGTTTCTTCCGACAGTTGCCATGGTTCCCTTGTCATTATACTCGAATGGTTTCAATGCTTTTCCACTTTCTTTAGCAATTAGATTTTTACCTAATTGCAAGCCTTGTTGTATGGCAACTTGAGCCAACATAGGCAATCCTTGAGGAAAGTTTTTCGTTTCTAAATAAGCAACATCCCCAATAGCATAAACACCTTTTAAGCCTTTAATTTGGTTGAATTCATCAACTCCATATCTCCCCTTCACTACATATTCTTGGGAAATGCCTTCAATCAAATTCCCTTTCACACCAGCTGCCCAAATTAAAGTTCTTGAAGGCAAAGGTTTCGCTTTTTTAAATATGATAGTCTCGCCGTCGTACGATTGAACAGATTGACCTAGCCACAAGGTAACACCTAGTTTTTCTAAGTACTCAAAAGCTTTTTTAGAAGAAACAGCAGACATGGGTGGCAGCACTTCATCGGCCATTTCAATCAGGTGAATTCCCATTCTTCGAATGTCTAAATCTGGATAATCAGCCGCTAAAACATTGCGTTTCAGTTCGGCTAATGCTCCTGCTAATTCAACTCCAGTAGGCCCTGCTCCTACTATGGCAAAACTCATAAGGGCTTCTTGCTCAGCTTTCGAATTAACTAAAAGAGCTTTTTCGAAGTTTTGAAGTATTAAACTTCTTAAATCCAATGCCTCAGTAACTCGTTTCATGGGCATCGCATTTTTTTCCACATCCTTCATCCCAAAATAATTGGTGCTACTTCCAGATGCGATGATTAAGTAATCATAATCAATTGAGCCAATATCGCTGTGAATTAACTTTTTTTCTGTGTCAATTCGCTCAACTTTAGCCATTCTAAATAAGAAATTTTGCTGCTCAGTAAAAATTTTGCGAATTGGATAAGCTATGGAATCTGGTTCTAAACCAGCAGTAGCAACTTGATATAACAATGGTTGAAAAGTGTGATAGTTGTTTCGATCTAACATCACAACCTGAAAACGCTTGTTTTTAAGACTCTTGGCTAATCGTAATCCTCCAAATCCGCCACCAATTATTACAATTCGAGGAACATTACTTTCTGGGATATTCATACAAAAAATTGAGAAAGTAAAAGTAAACCCAAAAAGAGAATTAAAGATTAAAAATAATCAATGTTATATGATGTAACTTTTATTTTTGATATTTCACAAGAATAGTTTATGATATATGTTATTCAAGGTTAACACTATATAATAATATTTTTTATAAAACTTGATTTAATGAATTTGGAGCTGCCTTTAAGCAAAAAGTAAACATAAACCCAAAGACATCAAAACTAGAAGTTTACTGGATAATTCTAAAAAATAACTAAACAATAAGAATTAGCTATTATAAACAGAATTATTTCGCTTTGTCCATAATCATTGCATAAACACGATCTTTCCTAATTCTTTCGATGTCCATACCGAAATTCATTATTTTCCTTTTCTGCATACCGACAAGTTCCAAATGATTTTCATCGTGAAGGGTAAATAAAAAGAAGGATTTATCATTGACAAGGGTTAACAGGTTAATCATAATATCAAAATCGCTATCAGCAATTTCATTTCTTTTTTCGTTTAACTCTTCAAAAGGAATATGATAAAAATCATGGAAGATGGTTGCTAAAATATCACTGCCTCTAAAAAAGGCATCTAAACTTTCAATTTCCCATATGTGGAAGCCATCGTATAACTTACAAGTATCACTAAAATCACTTACTATCATCTTTTACTATTTTCTTTATTAAATCCAAAATTTTCTGTTGCCTCAATCGCTTATCATTGTTTTGGATGCTACTTATTAATATCTTTTTTTGAACCACTTACTATTCTCGAAATAATTCCTTTTTGATCGGAAAACTCTGCTAGAAATACTCCTGCAAAATGGATTACAATGAAGCCAATTAAGTAATAAATGCCCAACTCATGAATTTCTTCCATTGGCTTTTTTAAGTCTTTAGAACCGAATTCAATTATGAGCCCAGTAACTAATGAGATAAGCACGCATAAATAAAAAATTAGATATGTCCATTTTTGGAATTTTTCTTTAAATGTTAACCCCTTACTAAATGGGTTCTGAAATTTCATTTTTCCAAACAATGGAAGCATAAAACGAAGACTAAGTAAACCAGTCAACACATAACCTAAGTAGATGTGCCAATCCCACATGGGTTTCCTTATTTTTTTTGCTAGTATTATCAGTTGATCTTGGGTCAAAGCCTGATCAGTTCCATTCAGATAATCTTGGATAATGGCCGCTACATTATACTTATTTAACCAAGTTAAGCGCAAAAAAATAGTAATTAACAAGAGCATGAATGAAATAGCTATTAGCCAATGCATTAATCGATATATTTTTGAGTAATCTGTTTGTTTCATAGGTTATTTTCTAGCAATTTTAATTTTTCGTTAAAAATAATAATTGGATGTTATATTTCAATCCTAATGTTATCATTTAGTTAATGTAGATAAGTGTTCTGAAAAATTCTAATTGCGAAAGTAAGATTGGTTTTAAATAGAGAACATGACATATGTCATACCCCATTTTCAAATGTAAATAAAAGGCGAATAGAGAATTTTTAATCGCGATATTCAGAGAAAAATCGTTCGCTCAGTTTTAATAATAAAATGATGAATTATAACTTTTTCAATTCAGTCACATGCATCATGTATGTAGCGATAGCATCTAATTCTTCGTCGGAGATTTCTTTTAAGAAACCATCAATATTGTCTTGCATTATAGCAACATTACTGGCGGTTGTATCTACTATGGGTTCAGATTTCCCTTTTAGAAAGGATACTATACTACCATTTTTATCTTTGTAGATATTCATAATATCGATAACTGATGGGCCAATTTTATTTTTGTCAATATCGTGACAAGTAATGCAGGTTTTTTCTGAAAATAATCTATTTCCTAGAAATATTTTAGAATCCAAACTCAGTTCGCCACGCACAGTGTCTCCCTTTTCAACAACAACCTCTGTTTTTTCTCCCGTAATGCAACTATTTAGCGCTAGAATTACGACAAGTAAAATGGATAAACGCATAATTAAAAAGTTTTAAAGTACAATTAGCCTTTAAAAGATTGCTATGAAATCAAAAAGCTCGTAACGAAAATACAACTGGTTTTTAGCAAAAAATATGACTTAGCTCACCTTTTAGCTGGATTTTTATTTTTAAGAAGATATTAGATGATTGTTTATTTTATTTCATTTAAAAAAAGCGGTCTTACTGATCCGACCAAACAGCTAATTCATTTCCCGCAGGATCAATGAAGTGAAATCTGCGGCCACCGGGAAAAGTGAAAATGTCTATTGAAATTTTGCCTTGAAACTTGATGATTCTATTTTTTATTAAATCGAGGTTCTTGTGGTATAAAACCACTAAAGCTCCATTGTTGATTTCATCGTCACATTTTTCAAAACCTCCCTCTATTCCACTATCAGAAAAAGCGACATAAGTGGGTCCGTAATCTGTAAATGACCATCCAAACGATTTTGAATAAAACACTTTAATTCGCTCAAGGTCTTTAGCCTTAAATTCAACGTAACTGATATGATTGTCTTTGTTGCTCATTTATTGTTTTTATAAAAAATTAAATGTATCCAAATTAAATGTTATTAATTTTTCATTATAATTCTCTCAAATTATTCATCTAGAAAATCGTTTTCCCCCTAGGTATTTACTTCGTCAAACCTCCTGCCGGCGGTCAGGCACAGTATTCATTTTTGGCCTATCGGCAAAACGAATACTTAGTTATTGGGCTTAGTACTTATTTGATTTCTTTAAGTTCTTAAATTGCTTAACCATTTTTCCAAAATTTTTATCCTTTTGGCGTTTTTCAGCCACAGTTGATTCAAAATGTTCTTTTTCCCGTTTCATTTTCAGGTAATTTTCATAGAACAATTTATCTACTTTTTCACTTTCAACTGCTGAGATAACAGCACAACCAATTTCTATTGTATGGGTACAGTCTTTAAACTTACAGTTTTCGGAAAGCTCAACTATTTTTTCAAAAGTTTTTTCCAATCCTCCAACTGAATCTGCGATACCTACTTCTCTTATTCCGGGATTGTCAATTATAACCCCACCATTTTCAAGAACTATTAATTCTCGGTGGCTTGTAACGTGTCGTCCTTTATTCGTACTTGCGCTAATTGTATTCGTTTTCATCAGCTGTATCTCTGAAAGATTATTCAGAAGGCTTGATTTTCCTACTCCTGACGAGCCCAATAAACAGTAAGTTTTGCCCTTTACTAAATGCTCTTTTAATCTTTCAATCCCTTTTTTGGATTTATTACTAATAGCAATTATCGGTACTTGCTTCACTCTTTCTTGAACTTTGGATATTAAATCGGTTAAAGTAGTATCATTTATCAAGTCAATTTTGTTTAGAATGATAATCGATTTTACATTGGATGCATTGCAAATTGTTAGATACCTTTCCACTCGATTGATATTAAAATCCCTGTCGATTGCTTGTACTATAAAAGCAAAATCAATATTAGTTGCAATGACTTGTTGTTCTCCTTTTTTGCCAATTGCTTGTCTTTTAATGATTGTTTTTCTCGGAAAAACAAAGTGTATGAGAGCTTTATTATCATCATATTCAGAAATTGCAACCCAATCTCCTACAGCAGGAAAATCTTCGCGAGTATTTGCAGTATATCGTAAGTTTCCAATAATCTCTGTATCAAATTCTCCTTTTTCAGTTTTAACTATATATCTTTCCTTATGTTCTGAAATAACTCTTCCGATTTTAAAGTCTAAAAGATTATGTTGAATTTTTAGTTTTTCTATTTTTTTGTTATATCCGAAATCTTCTAATTTCATATTCTTTGTGTTTTAAGATATTGTAAACACTACAGTATTTTTAAGTTTGTTGAAATACAATAGCATTCACAAAACGTGATTTTTGTAAAATGTAAATAAGTAGAAATGCTTCAGATTGCTACCTGAAGTAAAGAATGGTGATAGCCAAAGAAAAAAAGCTATCTATTTTACAATATCCGAATATGATATTACAGATGTAATAGACATAAAATTTAATTAGAGTACAAAGTTAAAAAATTCCCTCATAAAGTTTCAAATAACGAGAGTGTTTTTTGTATTAAGCACAACGTGCCGCGGCTTTGCGTTCGGGCGGGCTTTTTAGCACTAAACTTCCTTACGAAGCCGAAACTTCAAATTTACGAAAAACTGTCAATCGAAGTACGTCCGCCCGCCTGACGCAAAACCGCTGTTGGCAGCTGGGCTTTTCTGTGTCCGTATATTGTCTAAATTGTTGATAGCTATTTCCAAATTTTCAATCGTTTTTCAATTTCTTCAACCAATTTTTGATTGTTCCGAAAAAGAAAATTAGAAGCTACAAGTTGGTTCAATTTTGTCTTTGCTTCTTTCGGGGTTAAAGTTACCGTTTCAACGAATTTGTCAAAAATCCAAATCATACCGTGATACTCAATTTCTTTGTTTTTGGCACAATTCCGAAGTGTTTTATCACTACTCAATACACAAGCATTGATTTTGTTGGCAACGTGTAAAACAGATTTATCGGCTTCGGATAAAGATTTGGGATAATTTTCATTGTATATTTCAATGAAGTCTTGTTCCTTTAAGTTGTGAATAGTAAGCCTACCAACAGACTGATAGGCTTGAAGAATTTCTTGTTGTTCAGAATACAACTCAAATATAACTGCGGAAGTAGTGTGTATTTCAAGTTCAAGGTTGAAAAAAGATTTTGTCAATCCTAAATCGTACAAATCAATAAAGATGTTAGCATCTGTAATGGCAATTTTTACTTTCATCACTTAACATTGGGGGTTGAAATTAAAACGCCATTTGATGTTCCTTTCTGAAATCAGCCAAAGTTTGGTTGTTCAATGAAGCTGCCTTTGACATTGAAATTTGGTCTTCAACTAACGCACGGAATAAAAGTTGTTCAAAACGATTTGATTCTTCTGCTCCGTTATATTCAACAGGTTCATCTACTTTCCAATTCATCTGCCTAATTATGAAAAAGAATTGTTTAGTATAGTGTTCGTTGATAATACCACAGTCTTTTGCTCTCATCACAACTGCTTGCATAGAGATACCGTATTGTTTTTTGATATTTCCCAACTCATTTATGGAAAGTTTATTTCTGTGTTCGCCTAACTCTGCTTTAAGAGTTTTTTCGGGCAACAACATTGCCCCTGCAAACTGATGACACAAAGTTTCTTTTTGTCTTTCAGTTATATTACCAAATTTCAAAAGCAAGTGAGCTAATTCGTGCAAAAGGGTAAAACGAATTCTATCAGGCTTATTTATCTTGTTGGCATTATAGGCAACAACAGGAATAGTACCGTTTACACGAGTTTGCAATCCGTCAAAATCATCATTAACTCTTAAATCAACAACTTTAATGTTTTTATCTTCCAAAAGTTCAACGATATTGAAAATAGGACCACTACCCAAGCTCCATTTCTCTCTTAAAAGTTCTGCTGCTCTGTTTACTTGTTCGTACTCGGTAACAATTTCAAAATCTTTTAAGTAATCTTCAAACTCATTAGGTAAGCCCAAGATTTCTTCTAACTCTAAATATCTTGATAATTTTTCCTTAGTGATTTCTTTAATAACAGTAGCCTCTTTTTGTGGCATTTTACTCAATTTACGAAATTCTACTTCGCCCAACTCCACTTTGGTACTTCTAAAAAAGTAATCGGGATTTACATTTAAAGCCCTACTTAATAAGTTTATTTTTTCGGCATCAGGAATAACCTCCCCTTTCTCGTAACGATGTAATGCTTGACGAGATAATTGGTTTTCCAAGGCGTCAGCCAAATCCTGTAATGAAAAGCCTTTCATTAAACGGGCTGACTTAAAACGTTCTGCGAATACCTCTTTCATTTCTTATGTATGTTTAAATTATAGTGCAAAGGTAATACTTTTAGTTTACAAATAAGCAATAATAATACCATTTTTTAACTCTCATTTGTTAACTATGACATTATTACATACTGACAAGACACTATTTTAATGACATTTTTACCGATTTTTTTACAAAACCTGACAGTTGACATATTTGATTGACAGATATGCTGTATTTTATTATTTTTGTAACGGAGTGGAATAATTTTTGTGCCTTTGCATTTGGAAGCAAATAGGTGCAACCATAACTTAAATAATGTAAAACGATGAAAAAAAATCAACACGTAGTACCGCACGGAAAAGATTGGGCGGTAAAAGGTGCAGGCAATGAGAAGAACACAAAAATTGTACCTACGCAAAAACAGGCTATTGATATAGCAAGAGAGATTGCCAAAAATCAGCAATCGGAATTAGTAATTCATAACAAAGAAGGAAAAATCAGGGAAAAGGACAGTTTTGGAAATGACCCACGAAACATTAAAGGATAAATTATGGAAGGAAAATTTTACTTAGAAACGTTACAACCTGCTGACCGATTAGTAATACCTAAAAGTGGTTTAAATATGGTACAGCACCACGCTATTTATCTTGGTAAAGATAATAACGGAAACCGAATATACATTGAAAACGCTATTGGCAGAGGTGTACAAGTTGTAAACGAAGCCTACCTTTTTAGAGGTGGTTACGAAATAACAAGAGTTGAACGATTTACAGGAAGTCAATATCAGCGAAACTCTGCTGTACAACTTGCAATGCAACTAATTGGCAAGCCTTACAACTTACTCAATTTTAATTGTGAGCATTATGCAAATACTGTACAGCACAGAAAAAGTTACAGCAATCAAGTTGGTGTCGGGCTTGGATTAGGGCTATTAACCTTGTTTGTTGGGCTAATAACATATAATGAATAAATGGAAAAATTCAACTTACGCTACTTAAAACCAAGTGCTTTTATCTTTATCTGTGTTGTTTTAGGGGTTTCTTTAATGACGGCAAATAAATACATAAATAGTCATTGGGGAATATCAATATCTGTTTTTGCTTTAATAGGTACATTGTTTAGCTTGATAAATAGCTATTTGTGGAATATTAAACCATTCTCTTGGATGTATTCTATTCCTGATTTTTCAGGACGATACGAGGGCACATTATTGTATGAGTTTAGAAATGATAAATGTGAAATTGTTTCTGATAAGCTGGAACACATAAAAGTCATCGTTCAAAATGGGTCTGATATTGTAATAAATTCTTGGACTAAAAAACAAGACGGCACTATGTCGTCAAAATCTACAAGCATAGAAGCAAGCATTGTAAAAGAAAAGGACGGCACATACTCTCTTATTTACAACTATTTAAACGAAGGGAATTTTGAATTGGGATTTTGTCCACATTACGGAACAGAAGTTTTGAAATTAATTAATAATGGAAATGGCAAACACTTAGTTGGTAAGTATTATACCGAACGCTTACCATATCAAACTAAGGGTAAAATAGACTTAACATTCACAAATAAAACACTCTACCACGAAAAATAAAAAAAATAACACTATGGCAAATTGTAATACACATTTTGAAGAGTACAACGGCAAAATAAGACTGACCGATGCTCGTAGAAAAAGCCTAAAAGGTTCTCGTAAAGAATTACGAAATAAGGTTAGGAAATGGTTTAAAGATAATAAACCTAATGAAACAAAACCAAAGTTTAGTGGACAAGGTTCAATGTCTATGGACACAATCATTAACCCCATACCACGGAAAATAAAAGTAGGCGATGAAGAAAAAACGGTTCTTTATTATGATGTAGATGATGGGATTTACTTTGTTGGCGACAAAGAACAAAAGGACAGACCAACCCCGACTACTTATCATAATTGGATTTACGAAGCCGTTAAAGGTCATACGGATAAAGACCCGATTGATAAAAATACTTGTATCAGAACTTTGTTTGCTGACGGTCATAACATAGACCAACCTATCTACTACAAAAAAGGAGATACGCCCGAACTCGCCCATAAGGGGAAAGGTTGGATTGATAGCGACCCAAAAGCATTTATGGATTGGTTTGATGAAAAGGTAAAAAAAGAGCCTCAGCTAAGAAAGTTAGTGCGTTATGGGAAAGGTTGGGCTGATAAACGGGAATTTGAAAATGACAGTAAACCAATGCCAAGTGGTTTAATCATTACGATACTTTTTGCTGAAAATGCTGTTTATCGTAAAGACCGTGATGATATTGCTCTGAAAGAAACTCTTCTTGAAGTTCAACGAAAACTCAAAATATCGTTTGAGTGCAATCGTCCGACAACACCAAAGGGCGAAAACTTGTTGGCTAATTACGGTCATAAGGATTACTTTATGAATTGTCTTGCCAATTTTATAGATGATGCTACCAAAGCATTGCAGGAAAAGAATATCAAAAAAGCAACCGAACTTTGGCGAAAACATTTAAGCGATAGGTTTCCATTGGGCGAAGATAAAGACGAAACTTCAAATGCTTCTGCAGGACTTGGGGCAATTATTCCTGCAACAACAAAACCGTATGCAGAATAATGAAGAATGTGCAGTTTGAAGAAGATATTTTGCTTGTTCCCGAAGTATTTGACAAATTGAGTATTGTTGAAGAAAACGAAGAGCGATTTTTAAAAGGTTCGTTGGATATTATTGACGGAACAGGTAAAGTATGGGAAACTTTTCAAGTGGAAATTAAGGGTAGCGAAAGCTATCCTTATGCTTTTCCAAGACTGTACGAAACAAACAATGCTTTTCCTAAAAATGCTGATTGGCACGTTTATGAAAATGATTTTTCTTGTTGTGTAGATGTGCCAATGAGCGAAAAAATTATCTGCAAAAACGGATTGAAAGTTGCCGATTATATAAAGCAATACGCTATTCCCTACTTTGCCAATCAAACGTACAGAATTAGAGAAGGATATTATCTGTATGGCGAATACTCGCACGGCATTAAGGGACGACTTGAATTTTATCAAAGCAAGTTGAAAGCAAAAAATCCTGCTGAACTTATTAAGATGTTTGACTTGATAATAAAAGATTACAACCCCGACAGAAGGGCAATCTGTCCTTTTTGTTATAAGGAAAAATTTAGAAGATGTCATCGTGATGCTTTTAGAGAATTGCAGACAATAAAAAATTATGTAGCAACTGATGGATTGAATTTGTTAGAAATTTTAAAGGTAAATCCGAATTTTCAATTACCAATTGCCTAATTCTTATTTTCCCGATTTTCTTCTATTGTCGTCTTTGCAGAGCATTTGGCAGTTGTCAGCAGAAGTTTTTCCGCCTAAATGCCAAGGCGTGATATGGTCGCCTTCCATTTCTACAATTTCGTAGTGTTCGGTGCAAACAGGGCAAATTCCTTTTTGTCGTTCGTATGCTTCACGTTTTTGGTTGTCCGTAAAAGCACGAATGTTTAAATAGCGTTCTTTGCCTGTCAAAACGTATTCGTAAATTCCTTTTTTGTTAGTTACGTCTTCGTCTTGCATAAGTTCGGCAATTTGTTTTTCCAACTTTTTAGAGTCAAAACTTTGTTTGTGAAATTCGTTGTAAAGAACGCCCCAAGCAACGCCTTTCATTTCTTTTCTGTATTTCGGAAAAACAACTTTTACCCAATTTATGACGTTTTGAAAATACAACCACAACTCATTTGCGATTGGGTCGTGTTGATGTGTCGCCATATAATTTTCAATGTCGTCATTGCTTATCCATTTGATTGTGGTTTCCAAAAAGTCTTGTCGGATTGGCGAACCGTTTAAGTAGTCGCCTCCCAAACTGTAAGCCGCACAGCCGTTTTTAGAAAAATAACGTTTTGCATCGCTTACCCAACTTCCTGAATAAACTGCGTTTCGCAATTCCTGTTCGGTTAATTTTTCGCCTGCAATGTTGATTGTTTTGAACCATTCCAATTTTTCGCTGTCCGTTCCCGAACACAAATAAACCATAAGTTTATAGTTTAAAATCTGTTCTTTTTCATCTTGTTGCAGGTTGTGAAAATAGCGGTTGTTGTAAGCAAAATCGCCCTCAACAAATTGGCTGATTGAGATTGTTCGCTGTTGTCCGTCAATAACTTCAAAATTTCCGTCCTCACGGACAGCCCAATACATTACGTTTAGCGGAAAGTCTTTTGTTACTGTGTTTATTACTGCTTCACGCTGTTTGTCTTTGTAAATAAATTCTCGTTGGTAAGGCGGACGAATGTCCAACTTACCGCCAAAACCAACAACTCCTTTTTCTTCGTTGTCTTGATAGCCGTTTGTTAATTCACGGATAGAAATTTCTTTCAGTTCTATTTTCATAATTTCTTGTGCTTGATAAAAATTCTTTTGTAAACCCGATTTTGATTTATTAAAGGTTGTGCAACTTTGCTTTTTCCGTCCCAAAGTCCATTAGAAAATCCTTTCCCTTCGCTTTCAGTTGCTCCAATTATTTCAAATTGGTCAGGATTGTATTTGTCCATAAATGTAATGGGAACGCCCATTACACCTGCGTAGTCCATAGGAATATCCTTTGTTTTAGAAACTTCAATTGCATCGTAATTATCATATTTCGGATATTCCTTTTTGTTGTATGTTTTGTAAAGAATTAAATCTTCGTGTCGTTTGTTTAAGTCAAGATTTGTAAACCAATGAACTCCCGAAACTCGTATCATTCCTTCTTTTCGGTCGGTTGCCGTTGCGTAATCTTCATAGTGTTCGTTGATAAAATGCCCTGCACCACCTTTAAATCCGTATCCCAACCAAAGTTTGTTTTCTTTAATTAACGGAAAAATTTCTTTGTAAGTAATTGCGTTTTGATGTCCGACAATTACAAACTTTTTGTCGTGTTCAATAAGTTGGGCAACATATTCACGGAATAAAGAAAATGGTGGATTAGTAACGACAATATCAGCTTGCGTCAGCAAGCTGATACTTTCTTTGCTACGAAAATCACCATCACTTTTTAAGTGTTTTATTCCGATTTCGTTTGGGTCGGGAACGAAGTTCCCGTTTTTGTCGCCTGTGTATTCCAAGTAAATAGCTTGTTCGCTGTCGTTTTGACTAAACAAGTCCATACTTTGGTTTTTGTAGCAAGTCGTGATGAGTTTTTTAAGCCCAAGTTTTTCAAAGTTGTAGGAAAAGTAGTGAAAGAAATTGCTTACTCGCGGGTCATCGCAGTTGCAGTAAACAACTTTGTCTTTGAAGTGATGCTTGTAATACTTCAACTCTCGTTCTATGTCCGAAAGTTGCGTGTAAAACTCGTCTTTCTTATTTTTCTTTGCTTCTTGTAAATTTTTGTTCTGTGCCGTTTCCGCCATTGTTGCCCGATTTACGGCAACAAGTCCAACGGCTCGTTTTTGTCTGTACGTTGATTTTAGTACAGTCGTCCGTTAGCCTTGCTGCCAACAATTGAATAAACGCACCAGTACGTTTATTTCTATTTTATATAGACAAAATTAGTGAAATCTATTGAATGTGCATATTGAATGGTTTTTGCATAGTATTGCGAATTGATGGTTTGCACCTGCCTCGCCGCTAGGTGGAAAACCATGTGGAGCGGGAATATAAACTAATCAAAAATAAAAATGAGATTTATGTATTTTGTCTAAAAAAATAAAAGCAGCTATATTCATAATTTATACGTCTTTGTTTGGTATGAAAAACCTCATAACTTCGCTGCTTATCTTTTTAGCAAGTACTGCCTTTTCACAAGATTTATTTATTAAGTCTTATCAAGCCATTGCCTTTCAAAATCAAGAAACTCAAATTGAAATGCTGCAAGACGGCCATTATGTGATTGCTGGTTTTAGCAATTCTACCTCGAGTTTAAATAAAGTGTTTGTTAGAAAATACAATCCTTGTGGTGAAGAAGTTTGGTCTGTAGAAATTTTTGACAACAACTTCAACATCAACTTAGTTGGCTTAAATATAGATTCAAATCAACACATTTTAATCTCTGGTATTTACGATCAAATTTCAGCTTCTCCTCGACCCTATCTTGTAAAACTAAATACCAATGGAAACCTCATTTTTTCTAAACTAATCAGTTCTACGCTTAACTATAACACTTTAATCTACTCTAGCGCCGTTGCTGCTAATGGCGATTATTTGTTATATGGTTTGTATCATTATACGGCTTCACCTCCCAACAATCAACAAATTTCTATCATTCGATTAAATGCTAATGGCAATATCAAATGGACTAAAAACTACAATTTCAATTCTTTTTCTTGGGGCAGAATGATTGCTACTAAAGACAATGGCGCATTAGCCAAAACATCAAATACCATTTTTAAAGTAGATAGTTTAGGTGCCATTGTATGGGCAAAAAACTTTAATAATCTAGGCAGCTTACTTACTCCCATTGAAACAGATACTGGTTTTGTTTTTATGCGATATTATATTGGAGGAATTGACCGTGGAGCTGCATTTTCTATCAAACACGATGGAAATTTAAAATGGTTTACCAATAACTTTTTTACTTTTTTCCCTCATAGCGGAATTACCAGAAAAAGCGGAAATGTCTTGTTTGTGGGAAGTAATCATTTTAGCAACAACCGTGTTTCATTTTTAGAGTTGGACTATAAAAATGGAAATATCTTGAGGCGAAGCCAATTTCAAAGCCCTCAATTAGATGGTATTTCTGCATCAGATTTAGCAGAAAACAAGAAAGCTGAGATTTACTTTACTGGAGCAGATTATCGTGGCGTTGTACAACAATTAACTAGTGGAAAACTAGATGATACTTTATCTGTTTCTACCTGTAGCGATCCCCTTTCCGGCAGCCCAACTGACCCCTATTTTCTTCAAATTATTGGAGACAATCCTGTTAGCGATATCAACAACACGGATCTAAGTTCTTCAACTATCAATATAAACATTCAACAAATTGCCTTGGCAACGAGTTTTCCTTCATGTTCTTACACCAAAGCAAGAGGAAATTATAAACTCGGTAAGGATACCAGTTTGTGCATTGGCCAGTCCATTATTTTGGGAAATATCAATTCAGATTTTGATGCGTATTTATGGTCAACTGGTTCAACAAATAAAACCATTGGCGTAAATCAACAAGGAACCTATTGGTTGCAAGTCGTTTCTGCCTGCGATACACTTAGAGACAGCATACAGGTTTCTTATACGCCTGGCATATTATTTAACCTTGGACCTGACACTACTTCCTGCAAAGACTCTATCGTGTTAGGAGCTAACTTAAGTCCATCCCTTAGTTATTTATGGTCCACAGGAGAAACCAGCCAAACGATAAGTGTAAAAAACCCTGGTGTATATTGGGTAGAACATTCCAATAAATGCCATACGCATAAAGATAGTATTCAAGTGTTTTTCGAAACAGTTCACCCTGCGATTAATCTAGGAAAAGACACTATTTTATGTCCCAAGCAAGGTTTGACTTTAGGTGATATTAATTCTCCTTACGATCAATTTTTATGGTCAGATGGTTCTCAAAATAAAGTATTAAACGTATTTACTGCTGGCACGTATTGGCTTGAAGCAAGTGGCTTTTGCAATAGCTCATCCGACACCATCAAAATCAATTACTATCCTGACATTGGATTAGACTTAGGCCCTGATAAAACCATTTGCCATGGAGGAGCCACTGCATTAGGTATTTCAAAAGTGTTACCAAATTATTTATGGTCAACAGGACAAACTACACCATCCATCGTGGTTTCAGTTCCTGGGCTTTATTGGCTTGAAACACAAACCAATTGCGGAGCTGTAAGAGATAGTATTAGAGTTGATTTTATTCCAAAAATATCAGCTCCAAATTTAGGAAATGACACTAGTCTATGTTTTGGCGAAACCCTAGAATTGCAGAGTAATTCTGCTCAAATTAAATGGTCAACAGGAGAAACAACAACTACCATTTACGCTAAAAATGGCTGGTATTGGCTAGAATATTTGAACCAGTGTGATACAATTAGAGACAGCATATTAATCGAGTATTTCCCCGAAATCAGTCCAATAATTCATAGCTCGAAAACCAGAACTATTTCTAAAGACACTTTAATATTCAAAAACTTAACATTAAATGGGTTTAACCCCATTTGGAATTTTGGAGATGGGGAGATTGCACTTGGCGATACGGTGGAGCATGTATATAAAAAAGCTGGCAACTATACGGTCAGCTTAAGCTTAACGAGCAGCGAAGGCTGTTTATTTAGTCAAACTGTTTTCATAATCATAGAGCCAACAGAATATTTCGTTCCCAATATTTTTAGTCCGAATAACGATGGCATAAATGATTTGTTTTTCCCTATAGGCGATGATATAAAAAACTATTCGATAGTAATAAATAATCGATGGGGTGAAGTTGTTTTCGATAACAAAAATGTGCCTTGGTCAGGTCGAGATTTATCAAGTAATAAATTAAGTGAGGGGGTCTATTTTTATCAGGTTGAAATTGAATTACATAATGATTTCAGAGAAACGCTGAAAGGAAGTGTGGTTATTACCCGTTAGAAATATCTAATTCTAGATTTTGCACTATTCTCCTATTCAAATTGACTTAAACAACCATTTCCATTTCAATTTTACGATAAGCCATAAGTGTTAAAATTCGTTTTAAGTATAAGTTTATGGGTATCATTAGTCTTTCTTCATTTTTTGCCGCAAATAAATGAAGCAAAAAAAGCTCGTCCTTTGAAAAAAATCTTGAAAGCTTTAATTAGTCAAATTCAAATTTGTCTATATATTTGAAGCCATGGAACACTTTGACTTTGAACAATTACACATTCGACCTCGATTTAAATTTACTGTCCCCTACGAAACGATAGCACTTGTAGCACATTTAAAAAAGAAATTTAAATCCAAAGACCATAAGTTTCCTACCTCTGTTGTCGGCAATTACTTCACCTTAGATGTACCTCAACACATCGCTCATTTTTGGTCGCCTCGGGTAAGTTTCGAAATCGAAGTAAACGAAGAAGATCCAAGTAAAAGCACCGTAAGAGGTTTAATTGGTCCAAAACCTAACGTCTGGACCATGTTTGTTTTTATTTATTTTGCCATAGGAATACTTGGCGTATTTGCTTCAATTTATGGTTTGTCCAAATCGACACTTGGCCAGTCCTCACTGATGGTTTGGGGATTTCCTATTGCTCTATTGGCCATGAGCACGGCTTATGTGGCTAGTAAATCTGGAGAAAAATTAGGAGCTGAACAAATTGAAATATTAAAAACCTTTTTTCGAGATTCTTGGAAAGAATTACAGCAATAAGCTTCAATTTATATCCTGAATAAGCTACTTTAAGCATGACTTAATAATTAGTTTTGCAAAAAAAAATTATGCTTTGCATTTTACATCAGTCAACAGACCCTTATTTTAATATAGCAACCGACGAATACATCTTCAAACATATCAAAGAAGATTGCTTTATGCTTTGGAGAAATGACAATGCCATAATAGTTGGAAAACACCAAAACACTTTAGCTGAAATCAATGTGGATTATGTTAAAGAAAAAGGCATAAAAGTCGTCAGAAGGCTATCTGGTGGCGGCGCGGTTTATCACGATTTGGGAAATCTCAATTTTTCTTTTACCAGAACTGGCGAAAACACTGAAATGGTCGATTTTGAACGATATACATTGCCAATTATTGAAGTGTTGCAAAACTTAGGAGTTGATGCTAAATTCGAAGGGAGAAATGACTTAACCATAGAGGGAAAAAAATTCTCTGGAAATGCTGAGCATGTTTTTAAAAATAAAGTGCTTCATCATGGCACTATTTTGTATTCATCTGAAATGAAAGATGTAAGCGGCGCCTTGAAAATTAATCCTTTAAAGTATAAAGACCGCGCTGTAAAATCGATTCCTAAACGTGTAACCAATGTGGCAAACCACCTGAAAAAACCCATGTCGCTTGATGACTTTACAAAAAGGATCATGGATCACGTTTTAAGCAAATTTGATGATGCCAAATTGTATGAATTTACTGCAGAAGACCTGAAAGCGATTCAACAGATTCGAGATGAAAAATACGCCACCTGGGAATGGAATTATGGCAACTCTCCTACTTATGATTTTCAGCAAGGCATTAGAACCAATGGTGGAACCATAGAGATGAATTTAAATGTAAAAAAAGGTTTCATAACTGCAGTTAAAATTTATGGTGATTTTTTTGGAACCAAAGACATTAAAGACATAGAAAATGCATTGATTGGAACCAAACACGATGCTGAATCAATAAAAGAAACGCTGAGTAAGTTTGAAATAGAGTCCTATTTTCATAAAATGACCCAAGAGGATTTAATGTCTGTGTTGTTTTAAGTTATTTCAGTTTAATCCATAAAAAAGCCTCCAATTGAATTAAATGGAGGCTTTTAAATTTTTAAGCTTTTTTACTTTACAGGTAAAAATGAATAGTTTTTACCATAATACATCATTTGCTCTTTAAATGATTCTGGGTATTCAATTTTAACATCTACAATTTTTTCGCCCTCCATCACTGGAACCAATTTAGGATTAATAAAACCGCCATAAGGTGCAATGTGCAACTCACTGTATCGGTCTAAAACTTCTTGATGCAATACAGGGTCAACTTTAACAGCATAAGTCTCTACCAATGATTTTCCAGCCTCATAATCTCCTTCAGATTTAATTCGCTGTAATTCCCTTAATAAGTCACCAAATAAAGTTCTCAATTTGTCGTAGTCTTGAATAACAAAATAGGTTTTTCCCTCTTTCGTAATTTTTTCAATTACATTTTCTGCTTTCCCTTTTTCATAGGCCCATTTAGCAACTAATTGACGATTTCTCATGTGAGCTTCTTCTATCTCATCACCTACTTTTAATCGTTTTAATTGTAGCATCAAGCCATTTTTAATGTAATCATCATAAGCGGTTTTTCCTGCATCCAAAGACTCAATTAAGCCCATATCAACCAATTTTTGATCATACAAAAAGTACAATGCTACTAAATCAGCTCTCCCTTCTTCTAGTGTAGAAGCATAGCTTTTTAATGTTTCTTTGGGTGTTCCAATGCCTTCATTGATAATTCCTGAAGCATGTCCGATTACTTCATGTAAATCGGTATGCAATAAATCTGCTATTTCTCCATATTTTTTCGAACGGTCTATTTCTTCTTGAGAATAGGCAAATTCAGTTAAAGAGCTTTTCCCTTCTTTAGATGACATTCCATACGCATGTACAATATTTCCTAAGCTTACACTTTTAGAGCCATGCTCTGCTCTTATCCAATTGTTATTGGGCAAATTAATTCCAATAGGTGTTGATGGAGATGCATCTCCTGACTCTACCACTACCGTAATTACTTTACCTGTAATGCCTTTTACATTTTTCTTTTTATGCTCCGCCATGATTGAAGAATTGTCTTCAAACCATTGAGCTTCTTTACTAACTGCTTCAATGCGTTTGGTTGCTTCCATATCTTTGAATGAAACAACAGACTCAAATGATCCTTTATAACCCAAAGGGTCGTTATATACTTCTATAAATCCATTTACGACATCAGTTCTAGAATTGGTGTCATTTACCCAAGCAATGTTGTATAAATCCCAATCAGTCACATTTCCAGTTTTATAATAAGTCACCAATCGCTCTAAGGTCAATTTTTGTTCGGCATTTTCGGCTAATGGTATGGCTTTCTCTAACCAAAAAACAATTTTCTCAATAGCTTCGGTGTATAAACCACCAACTTTATAGGTTTTCGCAAGCACTTTGCCGTTTTCTTTTACCAACCTCGTATTTAAGCCATACTCTGGCTGGTTGCCTTCTACTTTCTTTAAACCAGCATAATATGCTTCCACTTCTTTTTGAGTCAAGCCCTCTCCATAAAAGTTTACAGCTGATGCTTGCACCATGTCTGTATTTGGATCTAAACTCACTTTCTTAGGAGCAATAGCAGGGTTAAAAATTACTTCCGATAAATTGGCTATTAAGTCCTCTTTCGTTTGTCCTTCTTTTATAGGTAAGGCTTCTTCTGCTATAGCAGCAACAGCATTTGCAAAATATTCTTTAGTAAACTCAGGTTCAAACTTTTGATTTGAATAATGATGGTGAATTCCATTGGAAAACCACACTCTTTTTAAATATTCTTCAAGTTTTTCAAAATCCTTTCCTTCTCCACCATTTGACACCACAGCTTCTAAGGTTTTTCTGATTTGTAAATTATGTTGATAATTCTGATCGTACATCATATCTCTACCAGACAAAGCGGCTTCGTATAAATAATACAAGAGCTCTTTCTTATTGGCATCCAATTCTTCAAATCCTGGAACTTGATATCGAATCAATTTTAAATCGGCAAACTGATCTGCAGTATAGGTAAAATCTGGTGTTTCAACCACTTCTTCCTCTACGGTAATTTCTGGCTTTTTTTCTGGAGTGCCACAGGCAACAAATCCAAAAGCAACTAAGCCAAACAAGGTGTTTCTGTATAATTTCATGATATTGTTTTGTTAAGCTGTCAAAAATAGTTCTTTCAATCCTAATTCCAAATACTTAATTCAATTGTGTTTTGCTATAAATGCATTGAATTCTTCTTCATTAATTAAGTCCCAATATGGTTCATATTGATAAAGCATGTCATGTATATAATTCCTATCAGGTAATATTTTAGCTTCAAATTCATACTTCTCTAGTTTTTTTCCAGTTATTTTGTATTCGTCAAATTTTTTTTCGCTCCAAATTTTAAAATAACTCAGTTCATTACTGTATCTTCGAAATTGCGGAAATTTAATCTTCATAAACTTTTGTTAATGTATCGTTAACATTTTCACTTAAACTGTAAAACAACTTATTTTAGTAGCCTCTATGAACAGAAAAACGATACGTATTATAATATTCTTAGCACTATTTACAGTAGTTGGGATATTTAGTTTTCAACTTTTTTGGGTAAATAAAGCGTTTAATCTTCAAGAAAAACAATTTAACGAACGCGTTCATGTTGCTTTGACAAATGTCGTACATGAAGTTCAAAAAATGAATAATGACAGCGCCGCAATTTATGAACCTGTCAAACAAATTACTTCAAACTATTACCTCGCTTTTACTAACGATACATTACACCCTTATGTTTTAGAAAATTTATTAATTAATGAATTCAAAAACAAAAACTTAGATTATGATTTCGAATACATACTCTACGATTGTTTTAACGACTCTATCGTTTTTGGAAATTTTGTGGGCTTAGAGTCCGAAGCTAAAAACACCGTAATAAAAGCAACAAAAGGAAATAGCTGGACTAAAGTTTCACATTATTTTGGGGTTTATTTTCCCGATAAAGATTTTTACATCATAGATGAATTGGGCATTTGGATAGTTTCTACCATATTCCTATTGTTGGTAGTTATCTTTTTTGGCTACACCATTTGGGTAATTTTACAACAAAAGAAATTATCAGAAATTAGAACTGATTTCATCAACAACATGACTCATGAATTAAAAACACCAATTTCCACTATTTCGCTTTCAACTGAAGTGCTTTCTAATCCAAACATTTCCAAAGATCCTGAAAGACTAAAATCGTATGCTAATATCATAAGAGAAGAAGCCGAACGATTAAAAAACCAAGTTGACAAGGTATTGCAAATGGCAACTCTGGATAAAAAGAAAGTTGAACTTGAGAAAGAAAAAGTAAACATTCACGAAATCATTGAAAAAACTGTTACTGGTTTTGAAATTATTTTAGATGCCAATGAAGGAAAAATAGAAAAAAGCTTAAGTGCAAGCAATCCTTTTATTAAAGGAGACAGCACACACCTCACCAACATCCTTTTTAACTTAATTGACAATGCCATCAAATATGCACAAGGCAATCCCATTATAGAAATCAGCACCGAAAATCATAAAAATGGAATTTACATCAGGGTAAGAGACAACGGAATTGGGATGAGTAGAGAAGAACAAAAACATGTTTTTGAAAAGTTTTATCGAGTTCCAACTGGCGATCGTCATGATGTTAAAGGTTTTGGAATTGGATTAAACTATGTGCATCGCATGGTAAAACAACACCATGGAAAAATCCAGTTAAAAAGTCAATTAAAATCAGGTTCTACTTTTAGAATTTACTTCCCATCTTATAAAAATGCAAAATAAAAAGAGAATAGTATTAGTTGAAGATGACCAGAATTTAGGTTTTGTAATTCAAGACAGCCTTAGAGCGCACAACTACGAAGTGGATTGGGCAAAAACAGGTCAAGAAGGCTTAAAATTAATCTTAAACAATGAATATCATATTGCGATATTAGATGTAATGCTTCCGCATATTAGCGGTTTTGAAATTGCTGAAGAGATTATTGAAACAAAACCAGAGCTGCCATTTTTGTTTGTAACAGCAAAAGCAATGATTGAAGATAAATTGAGGGGATTAAAATTAGGAGAAGATTATATCACCAAGCCTTTTGCATTTGAAGAACTTAAAATTCGGGTAGAAAAAATCTTAAGCCGTGCCAATGTTTCACAACCTGACGATTTAAATGATTTTACAATAGGCTTATATGAATTTGATTACATCAATCAATACTTAACTAAAGATGGCGAAACTCAAAAATTAACAAAGCGAGAAGCAGACGTTTTGAAGCAATTAGCTATCAATGTCAATCAAGTGATGAATCGAGAAGATGCGCTTCGAAAAATATGGGGAAACAACGATTATTTTAATGGAAGAAGCATGGATGTTTTTATCTCAAGAATTCGAAAATACTTAAAAGACGATCCTAACATTCAAATCATCAACATTCATGGAGTTGGTTTTAAAATGGCAGTGAAGTAAAAGCAAAGTACTTGACATTACAACACCCCTTGTTCAGGGTACTTGGGAGTAACTCCACGATAAAATGTAAGTATTTTTTCTAAATCTTCTTCGTAATTACCTGTAGGATAAATTAAAGGTCCTATGCCCGCATGCTTCTTCTTATAATCTAAAAAACCTAAAGAAATCGGGATTTTTGCCTCATTGGCGATGTAATAAAAACCCTTTTTCCATCTTGGCGAATAACTGCGAGTACCTTCTGGCGTTATCATTATGGTAAGGCTATCATACTCATCATAAAGTGCAACCATTTTATCAACCATTTTGCCTTTGGCTTTTCTATCAATAGGAATTCCACCAATTCCTTTCAACAAAATGCCCAATGGAAAGAAAAACAACTCTTTTTTGATGGTATATTTTAATCGGATTCGTAAAATATAAAAAGCAGCTCTAGCATATAACAAATCCCAATTACTTGTATGGGGAGCAGCAATCATTATGAATTTCTTTTCTTTAGGAGCTTCACCAACAATTTTCCAGCCGGTAATCCAAAGAACAAACTGAGACAATAAGCGCATAGGACAAATATATCATATTGCAGCATTTGATTCTACTTTATCGCCTTAATGTTTTCATTTTTCGATTTTGAAAAAAAAGATTGGTACATTCGGATTCTAAACTTTCAAAATGCGACTTGGTTTTATTATATTGTTTAATCTATTTGTTATCAATGCTTTTGCAGGAAAAGGAGACAATTCCGTTGGTGCAAGATCTGCTGGCTTAGCCAATACTTCAACCTTGTTCACCGATTTTTGGTCAGCCGAAAACAATCCGGCTGGACTCGGCTTTGTAAAACACTTTGGCGCAGGAATTTCTTACTCTAATCATTTTATTATTAAAGAGTTTGGATATAAATCCATGGTTCTAGCCTATCCTTCCAAAATGGGTGCTTTTGGGCTTAGTGTAGGACAATTTGGCTATAGTTTATACAATGAAAACAAAATTGGTCTTTCATACGGTCAACGTTTGAGTGATCATTTCTCACTTGGTATTCAACTCAACTATTTAAACACTCAAATTGGTGAAGGTTATGGTTCTAAATCGGCTTTTAGCGGAAACCTAGGTTTATTAGCAGAAGTTTCAGATCAAGTTAAGGTAGCGGCTATTATCATCAACCCAAATCGAGTTAAACTAGCAGAATACCAAAACGAAAGAATCCCAACCATCCTTAAACTTGCTGTTTCTTATGAGTTTTCAGAAAAGGTCATCTTGATGTCAGAAATTCAAAAAGACATTGACTTTGATTACAATGCCATACTCGCTTTAGAATATTTAGCTACTGACTATTTTTATTTAAGAGCCGGATACGGAACAAATCCCTCCACTTCTACTTTTGGGTTTGGCGTAAAGCTAAAAGACTTTGATATTGATATAGCCTCAGGATTCCATTCTACTTTAGGATTTACTCCTCAAATATCCTTATCCTATACTCCTAATTCTAAGCAAGGCAAGAAATGAATCTAAACCACTACGTTTTTATTCTTTTAGGTTTATTCTCTCCTTTTTTGCTCATGGCACAAGGTGTAAACGAGGATGAAAAGAACAGGATAATAGAACAACGAGTAGATTTTTTATTGGATGCAAATGAAGGTGGCGAAAACGATTATACGAGTTTATTTGAGCAACTTGAATACTTTTTTGAAAACCCAATTAATTTAAACAGAGCTTCAAGAGAAGATTTAATTGACATAGGTGTATTTTCTGACATTCAAATCAATAACCTCTTAATACATATAGAGAAACACGGAAATTTAATTCGATTTGAAGAACTACAATCCATCGATGGTTTTGACTTAGAGTTTATTCAACTTATCGCACCATTTGTAAAAGTTTCTGGCAGTTTAGATCAGCCAAGCATTAGCATAAAAAATATACTTTCTGAAGGTTCTTCCAGCCTGTTTATGCGTTACACTCGCATATTGGAAGAGCAAGAAGGTTTTAGCTCTATTAGTCCAAGTGAATTGGAAGATAACCCCAATGCTCGTTATTTAGGAAGCCCCGATAAGCTATTTACCCGCTACCGATTTAGCTATGCTAATAATGTTAGTTTCGGATTCACAGGAGAAAAAGATGCTGGGGAAGAGTTTTTTCAAGGAAGTCAAAAAAATGGCTTTGATTTTTATTCAGCGCACTTATTTGTTCAAGGCTTTGGAACTATAAAACAATTGGCCATTGGAGACTTTCAAGCCCAATTTGGGCAAGGATTAACATTTTGGTCTGGTTTGGCCTTTGGACGCTCTCCTAATATTTTCACTTTAAAACGAAATGCACCTGGTTTAAGACCCTATACTTCAGTTCAAGAAGATTTATTTTTAAGAGGAGCTGGTGTTACTTTAAATTTTAAGAAAATAGATTTAACGATTTTTCATTCCGACCATAAAGTTGATGCTAACATAGTTGGTATAGACTCTTTAAGCAATGAAGTCATTATTTCTTCACTTTCAGAAGATGGATTTCACCGTACTCCTGGAGAGTTAGAAGATAAAAATGTTATAAGAAATATAAATACTGGCGCACATTTGCAATTCAAGCATAGAAATCTATTTTTGGGTGCAACTGCTGTCAACAATAAAATAGATGGCTCATTTAGGCCACAATCAAGGGTTTATAATCAGTTTAGCGCACTCGACAACGACAACAGCAATTTTGGAATAGACTATAACTACTTGTTTAAAAACGTCAACTTTTTTGGTGAGTTTTCTAAAAGTGAAGACGGAGGAACAGCTTTTACTAACGGCGTTCTTGTTGTATTAGACCCCAAATTGTCTTTAGCCGTTCAGCACCGTAGATTTGAAAAAGATTTTAAACCCATACAAAGCAATGCCATTGGCGAAAGCTCTACCAACTCTAATGAAGACGGAACATTTATGGGCATCAACGCAACTCCACACAAACACTTTAATATTTCAGCTTTTGCAGATCGCTTTAGTTTTGGCTGGCTACGTTTCCAAACTGATGCGCCAACCCAAGGAAATAGGTATTTGCTAGAGGTCAATTATAAACCTTCCAAAAAACTAGAAACCTATTTCAGATATCGTCAACGGACAAGGGGTAGAAATACCGATGAGGAAACTGTTGGTTTGAATGAATTAGTGACCGAAACATTGAGAAATTATCGATTTCACTTTTCTTATAAAGTCACAAAAAGCATACATATAAAAAGCCGAGTTGAGTTTTCTAAGTATAAACTTGGAAATAATAGCGACGAACATGGATTTTTAATCTACCAAGACCTAAACTACAAACAACTGAGTTTCCCTGTCTCTTTTTCAATAAGATATGCTATATTTGAAACCGACTCATACAATAGTCGAATCTATGCTTATGAGAACGATGTTTTATATGCTTTTTCAATTCCTGCATTCAGTGGAAGAGGTTCAAGGTTCTATGCTGTTGCAAAGTATCACATTAGAAGAGGAGTTGATTTATGGTTAAGGTACTCACAAACTTACTATGCAGATAGATTCGTCATTGGAAGTGGAAAAGATCAAATTAACGGAAATTTAAAAAGTGAAATAAAAGCACAATTAAGACTCAAGTTCTAAATTTATGAGAAGTAATTATCAGTTTTTTTCAAATGTATTTTTGTTTAATACCGTCTTATTTATCGGGTTTTCATTTGAATTTTTTATTAGGCACGACTACTTTTTTGGTTCTGTAGTTATCTTTAACGGATTGCTAAATTTAGTAGCTTATCAAAGCTCTACTCGAAAAAGAAGCGTTGTTTACATATTACTTAATTTCTTTAATGGTATATTAAGTTATTTAATTTCAGATGGCTACGGCACAATAAATTACAAAACCCTTTACTTTATTTGGCTGTTTATTGTCTTATTTTATTTGGTTGTAATTGTTTTGCAAATAAGAACCAAGATAGCTTCCATTAAAAAGCGTAAGCGTATTAAAAAAAGATTCCAATAATCTAATTCACTTTATCGGCCTTCAAACAATTTTCTAGTTCCTCCCAAAAATTGGGAAAGCTTTTAGAAACAACTTCTTTTTGTTCGAGCTCTATTTCAGGAATTCTTGCTTTTAACATAGCTAAAGACATCGCCATTCGATGGTCGTTATAGGTCTTGAAATAGACACTATTGGGCAAAGTTCCTAGCTTGGTTAATTGAATTCTATTTTCATCCAAGTCCAAAACTTCGATGTTAATTTTTGCCAATTCATTTTTTAAGGCCAACACCCGATTCGATTCTTTTATTCTCAGGGTTTTAACACCACTAATAATACAAGTTTCCTTTAGTAAAGCAGCTGCAATAGCCACCGAGGGAACTAAGTCTGGTGTTTCAATCAGGTCAAATGTTATTGCTTTCGTATTGCATTCCACCTTACTCAAACTCACCCCCCATTCTGTTTGACTGGTTCTAAGGCCTAATAATTCGAATATTGAACTCAACTTACTATCTCCTTGTATGGAGTTTACTTGCAAACCTGCAATCTGCAGTGTTTTTAAATTTGAACAGGCAAAGTATTGATAGAAAAATGCAGCTGAAGACCAATCTGCTTCCACACGCATTGGTTTAGAACGTTGATAAGCCCCTTCGAACACTTTAATTCCATTGTTTTTCCTTATTGTAGAAATTGATAATTGCGACATCAAATTTAAAGTCATAGTGATATAAGGCTCAGACACCAACTCGCCTTGCATGGTGATTTCTAAGCCACCCTGACAGTATGGAGCTATCATCAACAAGGCCGAAACAAATTGGCTGCTTATGCTAGCTTCTAAACTTATTTGTTTATGCAGCAGTTTAGTTCCTCTTATTTCTAGTGGCGGAAATCCTTCTTTTTCAAGATAATTAATTTCACAACCCAGTTCTTTTAAGGCTAATACTAGTGGTGCAATTGGCCTTTCTTTCATGCGCTGATGACCCGTTAAAACTCTGGTTTCATTTTGAATGGAGCAATAAGCCGTTAAAAATCGAAAAGCAGTTCCCGCCATTCCCAAGTCTAACACTTGGCTTTTAGACTTTAAAGCAGCATGCAAAATCGTTGTATCGTCGGCAGTAGAAAGGTTTTCTATCTCAAATTTTGATTCAGCCAAAGCCTGCATGATTAACAAGCGGTTCGAAATACTTTTAGAACTTGGCAATTGTATCATCATGATTCAAATTTAATATTCACTATCACAATAATAAACCAGGGATTCAACAATCAAATCTTCATCAACTTGCTGATTAATAACCGCATTTCCAATACCATGCAGTAAAGTAAATTGGTTTTTACCTTTCGCATTCTTTTTGTCTTGTTGCATGTATATTAAAATTGAAGAGAATTCTGCTTTAGAAAAAACCAATTGTTGGTACTTAGCTCGCAACACCTTATTGATTTCTTCAAACTCATTTTGCTGCAGCAAACCCAATTTAAACGAAAGAAATGATTCGCACATGATGCCTGCTGCAATAGCAAAGCCATGCTTAATTGCTTTATCTTTTGCCATAAAATAGCTTTCAATAGCATGTCCAATCGTGTGGCCGAAATTTAATTTTTTACGCTCCCCTTTTTCAAAAGGGTCAGCTTCTACTATTATGCTTTTTATGTTAATGGATGCTTTTATAATTTCAGAATGATTCAATAAATCTATATGATCTAAATCCACTAGGCTTTGCCAATGTTTTTTGTCGGCTATTAGACCGTGTTTCAGCATTTCAGCCATGCCGCTCAACATTTCATCATTTGCTAAAGTTGCTAAAAAAGGAGGATGAATTAAGATGGCCTTTGCTTGACTAAAACTACCTAACTGGTTTTTGAAGCCCAAAAAGTCAATCCCACATTTACCGCCAATCGATGCATCGACCATGGCCAACAAACTTGTAGGAATGTGAATGAATGAAATTCCTCTTTTATAAATGGAAGCAATAAAACCACCTAAATCACTAACTACACCACCTCCAAGGTTGATTAACAAGGCATGTCGGTCAGCAGCTTCTTCGCTGAATTCTTGCCAAATGTGTGCACAAATTTCTAGGTCTTTACTCGCTTCTCCTGCTTCTACTTCAATGACTTGAAATTCTCGTTCTAAGACAGGATTGAATAGCGGCAAACAATGTTGAAGCGTATTGGAATCCACTAAAACTATGAGTTTAGAATAGTTGTTTTCAGCGACAAGCTTATTCAGCACTGACCAGTCCTTATCGATAAAATGTATGTTATTTGACATCGTTTATAATAGCTTTCAAAGCTACGGAAGAAATTAAAATTAAATCTAAGCTTTGCTTGTTAATGAAATTGAGGATTGAAAATAAATTAAGGTATGGTGTTCTGAGCAGTGTCACAATATTATCTTGCAAATTAAAAGAGCTGAATAAATACCCTTGCTAAAACTTATTAACGCTAACGATAAGGCTGATTTCATTAATTTGGTCAATGTAAAATTGGAATAAACGTGATGGTGCGTTTGTTTGGTTGTTGTGTGTAATTGAATCATAATAGAACAAAATGAAGTATGACCTTTCTGAATCCTCTTATCGGATAATTTTAATTGTTGCACTTTATCTTTTAAGTGCCTTGATGATTTTTGGCTTTCTTTATTTGGATGGATCAGCTGAATTGAAGGAGACATTAAAAAAGGTAGACAACCATAGCACATCGACAGGGTTTAAATTTTATGCATTAGTTGGAATATTACAATACGGGTTATTGATTGCAGGAATTTCTATTTTTGGGGCTTTAACATTTGTGACCATTAAAAAAAGATTATGAGAGCCTTACTATTTGTAATTATTATATCGCTTACTCCTCTATACTTTTCTTGTGAGCTTGAAACTAATAATCAAGAATTTACATTTCATGATTTAAATATTAAATTTTTAAAAGAAGATAATTTCAGAATAATGGTTTCAAATCTTAATACCGATTCTATATTAATTCAACTTAACCTAAGTGATTGTAAAATTTAAAGTTTTATGATTTAGATGGCCGGCTTATTTACCTATGTGTTACAAATGAACAAAAAGAAGTATGGGAAATTGAAGCAGAATTGAGTCTCCGCTCCGCAGTGGTTTGCAACCCTGTGGCACATTTCATATTAATTTATAGACTAGATTTCCTTCTAGCAGTAGAAAAATGCAATCCAATAATCTATTTATTTATAATCCACCCTCCACATTGGTTTCCACCTAGCGGCGAGAATGGTACAACCCTGCGAATCACTTATAAACTTCTCGTCCCATCCAATTCGTTTCTAAAAATATCAGCAACAAAAAAAGGATTACCATTTCTGATAATCCTTTCTGGGGTGGAAGATGGGACTTACCTCGACTTTGCTCGGCATAAACTTCTCGTCCCATCCAATTCGTTTCTAAAAATATCAGCAACAAAAAAAGGATTACCATTTCTGATAATCCTTTCTGGGGTGGAAGATGGGACTCGAACCCACGACTTCCGGCACCACAAACCAGCGCTCTAACCAACTGAGCTACATCCACCATTTTTCCTCAAAAGAGGAGTGCAAATATAATTATTTTTAAGACTTTGATATCTATGCTTTGAAAAAATATTGTTTTTTTTGACTCACCCAATACTAACTCATATTCAAGTAATTAACAAACACTTAAATAAAGATAATTTATTCCCAAGTGGTAATTAGTAAGCCAAATTCACCCTATTTTTCTCAGATTCAATCACCCAGCGTTTTACTTTTTGTTCGAAGTTTAAACTGCCTGGTGTAGTTATGTATTCTTGCTCGCATTCAAACCCAGCCTGAGCCAAAACAGAATGTGGCGCAACATTCTGAAAAAAGGGTTCGCTGTATATGGATTTTAATTTTAAGTTTTTAAAAAAATAAGGCAGGCTTAATTTTAAGAATGGAGTTCCTTGTCGCATCCTTCTGTTTTCAATGTTCCAAAAGTGCAAATGCAAAGCAGCTGAATTTCCATAATCTATTTTGTCCACATTGCAATGCCCTACAGGAATTTGGTTTAATTCCCAAATCAAAGCATAACTCGATTTGTTGAGATATGGCAAAGATATTTGTTCGGTCAAATAGGCTACTAAATCTTCTCTTTCGGGCATTTTATTTAAGTCAACACCCATTCCTACAAGATAGGTTTGGTCAGCATTTAACCAATAATCAACCACATAATGGATGTCGTATAATTGCATTTCTCGAACACTCAATTGATCGCTCATTTAACTCTTTTTAGTGTATTGTGTTAAAATCACAATGTGTTGTCCGTTTACTCTTCCTTCTATATGCTCAGCATTGTCATGTACTAAGGTGATGTTTCGTACAGCAGTTCCTCTTTTGGCTGTAAAACCTCCTCCTTTTACATTCAAATCTTTGATTAAAACTACGGTATCTCCTGCATTTAAAATCACTCCATTACTGTCTTTATGTATAATCTTTTCGCTTTCGTCAAGGTCTTCTCCAGTTGCTCTAGCCCACTTTAAAGTTTCATCTTCCAGATACATCATGTCCAACAAATCGATTGGCCATGATTCTCCTTTCAATCTGTTTAACATACGCCAGGCTAATACCTGAACGGCAGGGTTTTCATTCCACATGCTTTCATTTAAGCATCGCCAATGACTTACATTAACTGGGCTGCTTTCATCTATCTGTGAAATGCAGGTTTCACATAAAAATGCTGTATTGTCTATCGTTTCGTCAGTTTTTGGAGCCACTAAATAACTTTTTAAGTTTTCAGTAGCAGCACACAATTCACATTGATTGTTGCTTCGGTTTTTAAGTTCTTCCAATAAGGCCATAGGGTTTCTAAATAAAGTGACCAAGTTAAGCCATTCTTAAAAAATAATGAGCCTTGTATAAAAGATTAACTAAGTTTTAAAACTAAATGAATTTCCAAACATTAAAATTTTTCTTCTCACCTCTCACTTCTTCTTCCGCTCTCTCTTCTCATAAGGAATTAAGCCTAATTCAATTTTTTGAACGATTTCTTCAATCAGTCGATCTTCGCCTGTTGGGTCGTATTCAAGTTTTAGGTTAGAACCAAACAAGCGGGCTAAGGACTGCCATAAAAATGCAGAAAATGACCCTCGCAATTGTTTGATTAAATCATAAGAAGTATTTCCAGTTTCACGATCGATTAATTTAACCAAGATTATTCCTTGTAAAATTGTCAGCTTTTTTAATTCTCCTGTAAATTCTTGCTTGAGCTCCTCCTCTACTTTTTTTAGGTATTTTTTGCGTCTTGCTTCTGATTTTATTGTTTTTAAAGTATCGTCAAAATAGCGCAGCATTTCTCCCGCTACTTCTGCATAAGGATAAACTTTAACCACATATCGTTTTAACCTTCCATATTTTCTTTCTTCCCGTTTGTTTTTAAAAACTTTTGGCGTAAAAATCGGAATGGGTTCAAAAGCAAAATAAGGAATGGTGTCTCCTTCAAAAACAACAGTTCTAGTGGTGTATGTCGAATCATTTACCTTTTGAGCAACAAGTAAATGAACAGTAAAAAAGAATAAGACTAAAAAAACAATACGACTTGTATTCACGGTCAAAAATTACGAAGATTTCACAAAAAAATAGGCTGCACTTATTTTGCTTGCTTACTTTTGCAAAATGAATAAAAAAGAAGTGATTGACCAAGCTGTTGAGCATTTAAAAAATGGTTCAATTATACTTTGCCCTACCGATACTATTTGGGGTTTAAGTTGTGATGCAACAAACAAAGTAGCAGTTCAAAAATTATTGGATTTAAAAAAACGAGATCCGAATAAAAGTTTTATCATTCTTTTAAATTCTGATGCCATGATTAACAATTGCATCAAAGATATGCCAAGTGTTGCTTGGGATATCATTGACTTAAGCAATGAACCCATTAGTTTAATTATGGATGGAGCTCTTTTTGTGGCAGAAAATGCCATACACAAAGACGGCTCTATTGCTTTTAGAATGATAAAATCAGGGTTTTGCTTCGATTTATTGACTAAATTTAGGAAACCCATTATTTCTACTTCTCCAAATTTTTCAGGAGAAAAAACCCCACTGCGCTTAAATGACATCAATGCTGAAATAAAAGCTAAAGTAGCTTATCAAATACCTGAAGAATTTGCTGGCGAGATGAGCGGAAAACCTTCTAAGATTTTAAAAATTAAACCCAATGGCGAAGTCACCATTATCCGGAAATAAATTGATTAATTGTACTTTTGACAAAATCCCGATTTGAAAGAACACCTAAAACATCCCATTTTTAAAGCCATTTCAAATGCAGCTCAAAAACTTAATGTAGAAACATATGTCGTTGGTGGTTTTGTGCGCGATTTATTATTAAAAAGAGAAAGCAAAGACATTGATATTGTTTGTGTTGGCAGCGGAATTGATTTAGCCAAAGCGGTAGCTAAAGAATTAAATATCAAATCATCCATTAACATTTTTAAAAATTTTGGGACAGCCATGCTAATCTATCAAGATTGGGAAGTCGAATTTGTTGGTGCTAGGAAAGAGTCTTACAGTCGTAATTCTAGAAAACCTATCGTTGAAAACGGAAGTTTATCCGACGATCAAAATCGTAGAGACTTTACGATTAATGCCATGGCAATTTCTTTAAACGAAGCTAGCTTCGGAAATTTAATTGACCCTTTTAATGGCATAGATGATTTGAATAATCAAATCCTCAGAACTCCTTTAGAACCTTCTATTACTTATTCTGATGACCCGCTGAGGATGATGCGAGCCATACGTTTTGCAAGTCAATTGAAATTTGAGATTGAAGAAAATTCTTTAGCAGCCATTAAAAAGGAAAGTCACCGAATTGAGATAGTTTCTAAAGAAAGAATTATAGATGAGCTGAATAAAATCATACTATCTGAAAAGCCGTCTATTGGGTTTAACATTCTATTTGACACTGGCCTATTGAAATACATTTTCCCAGAAATGACCGATTTATATGGTGTGGAGTATATCAATGGAAAGGGCCATAAAGACAATTTTTATCATACCTTACAAGTTTTGGATAACCTCTCGGAAAATACAAATGATTTGTGGTTAAGGTGGGCAGCTATTTTGCACGATATAGCTAAACCTGCAACCAAGCGATTTGACTTAAAACAAGGGTGGACTTTTCATGGACATGAAGATAAAGGAGCTCGCATGGTGCCAGAAATTTTCAAGCGCCTAAAACTTCCTCTTGATCATAAAATGAAGTATGTTCAAAAATTGGTTCGTCTGCATTTGAGACCAATTGCCTTAGTAAAAGAAGTAGTTACTGATTCTGCCATTAGAAGGTTATTGTTTGAAGCCGGTGACGACATAGAAGACCTAATGAAACTTTGTTCTGCCGATATTACAACTAAAAATTCTAAGAAGCAAAAACGCTATTTAGACAACTTTAAATTGGTAGAAGAAAAACTAAAAGAAGTAGAAGAAAAAGACCATCTTAGAAATTGGCAACCACCAGTTTCTGGTGAAGAAATCATGGAAACATTTAATTTAAATCCATCTAAAGAAGTAGGAATTTTGAAGAACAAAATAAAAGAAGCAATTTTAGAGGGTGAAATTCAGAATAATAAAGAAGAGGCATTTCAGTATTTAATCGCAGAGGGAAATAAATTGGGCTTAAGCGCAAAAGAAAATTAAAAGATGAAACAAGTAAAAATCAAAGTATTGTTAGAGCTTGATAAGCCAAGCTATTGTGACTTTGTTATTTCAGAAAACGACAATTTAGAAGATTTGCATTTTGCTATTCTTCAAGCTTATCAATTTAGTGGCGAGCAAATGGCCTCATTTTATGAGGTAAATGAAGACTGGGACATCTTGAACGAATTTCCCTTTGTTGCTATAGACCCGAATTACGATGGATTGCTTATGAAAGACATCTTGTGTTTTCAGTTTTTTGAAAATGTGGGAAATCAGCTCATGTACCTTTATGATTACCTCAATGAGTGGAAGTTTTTTATAGAGTGCATCGAAATAAATCCTGAAAAATCTGCCAAGAAAACGCCTTTACTTACAAAGCGATTTGGGAAAATACCCAATGAACATGATAAAGATATAAGTGGTATAGACGCTGAAAACATTTTAATGAATGCCATCTTAGGAGATGAATTTGAAGAAGATGACGAGGACGATTTGTTTGGTTCCGATAATTTTGACTCCATTGACGATTACGAAGAATACCTATAACCTTGCAATCTCCAACACTCATTGTAATTTGTGGGCCAACCGCTGTTGGCAAAACAGCCTTTGCAATTGACTTGGCCAAAAGTTTATCATGCGATATTGTTTCAGCTGATTCTCGGCAGTTTTTTCAAGAACTAAGCATTGGTACGGCTAAGCCAAATGCACAAGAATTAAGCGAAGTAAAACACCATTTTATTGACAACAAGTCCATTGTAGAGGAATACAATGCCAGTGATTATGAATTTGAGGTCTTGGATTTTCTAAAAGGCTATTTCCAAAAAAATCCAATTGCGATATTGTGTGGAGGCTCTGGCATGTACATCAATGCTGTTTGCCAAGGTTTTGACTCTGAGGTGCCAACAGCCGACCCTAAAATTAGAGAAGCATTAAATGAGAGATTTGAGCAAGAAGGCATAGTATCATTGCAAAAGCAACTGTTGGAATTAGACCCCCTTTTTTATCAAGAAGTTGATATAAACAACAGTAAGCGACTAATGCGAGCCATTGAAGTTTGTTTAATGACAGGCAAAACATACACTGAAATCCGAAAAGGGGAAAAGAAAAAGCGCCCTTTTAATATTCTAAAAGTTGGCTTGGGAATGGATCGAAAAAAACTGTATGATCGTATTAACAAACGAGTTGATTTGATGATGCATACAGGATTAGAAGATGAAGCTAAGTCTGTGATAAAGTATCGTGAAAAAAACGCCTTAAAAACGGTAGGTTATAAAGAGCTATTCGATTGTTTTGATGGAAATACTTCTTTAGAATTCGCCATTGAAAAAATAAAAGTAAATAGTAGAAGGTATGCTAAACGTCAGATGACTTGGTTTAAAAAAGATGCTGAGATTAACTGGTTTCAAGCTAATCAACTAAAAGAAGTTTCTCTTTTTATTGAAAAGCAACTTAGTTAAATGTTTTCTTTGCTTTTCGGCAAAACTTAATTCTGATGCCTAATTGAGATTTCTCATACTTTTTGGTGAGCAAAAAGTAACAAAAAGCTCAGCCTTTATCAAAAAGAAAGTAAATATTCGAATTACCTAAGTTCAGCCGGATGATCTTCTAGGTCAACCTTCGAAGCTTTCCGGTTTCTCTAAGGCAATTCATCAGATTTACTTACCTTTTGCTAAAAGGCAGTCTCAAAATCAAAATATCAAGTTTTAATTAGATTATGCTAAACGTCAGATGACTTGGTTTAAAAAAGATGCTGAGATTAACTGGTTTCAAGCTAATCAACTAAAAGAAGTTTCACTTTTTATTGAAAAGCAATTAAACTAAATACTCCTTCCCTTCTTCGGCAATTTCAGTTAAACTGAAAATAGGTTTTGCTTCAGCCAAAAAAGCTGTTTTATCTTTGTATCGATTAGAAAAATGACCGAGGATAAGTTTGCCCACATGTGCTTGTTTCGCAATACGAGCAGCATCTGCAGCAGTTGAATGAAATGTTTTTTTAGCCCTCGCTCTTTCGCTTTCCAAAAAAGTTGATTCATGGTATAATAAATCAACTCCTTCAATAAATTCTATAATTCTTTCCGCGTATGCAGTGTCAGAGCAATAAGCATAAGATTTGGGTTGCTCTGGGTCTATGGTCATTAATTGATTTGGAATGACCTGGCCTTCTTCATTCGTGTAATCGCTCCCTTCAGTTATACTTTTTCTAGCGTGAATAGGAATTTTATACCTTGCCAAAGCTTCCACTTTAATTTTTCTAAGTTTTATTTTTTCTTGAATTAAAAACCCAAAGCAAGGTATTCGATGCATAAGTGGAATGGTAGTAATTTTAACCTCTTTGTTTTCATACAACAATTGCCCTGCTTCATAAACTTCATGAAATATCATGTTATACGACAAATGGCTTCCAGCATTTCTAAATTGAATTTGGATTATTTCATCCAGTCCTTTTGGTCCGTGAATGTGCAATTCGTTTTTTCTACCGAGCAGGTGCATGGTTGACATCAATCCAACCAAACCAAAAAAGTGATCGCCATGTAAATGAGAAATAAAGATGTGATCGAGGTTCTGAATCTTAACTTTATTTCGCCTTAATTCAATTTGAGTGCCTTCGCCACAATCAATTAAAAAAAGCGAGTTTCCTACTTCTACAACTTGAGAGCTCTGATTCGATGAAATAGTTGGCAATGCTGATCCGTTGCCTAGTATGAGTACTTTAAATGACATTAATTTAGATTTTCATCTAAATCGCCCAAGCTTTTTTCCAACTCATCCATGAAAATAAAATCGATGGCCTCATTTAACGTTGGTGTTATGTTTAGCACTGAATTTAATTGGGAAATATCAATCAATTTTGCGACAGCAGGTTTTAAGTTACAAATAACCAATAAGCCGTCATTGTCTTTGCAAATTCGATTAGCTACTAAAATAGCACTCAAACCCGACGAATCGCAATAAGAACTTAATGCCAAATCAATAATGATGTATTTTGTTCCTATGCTATTTAAAATGACCAACTCCGCCTTTAAGTCTGGAGAAAATTTAGCAGTAAACTTATCTTCCTTAATTGTAATCAGGGTAAATTTTTCTTGTTGCTCTATTTTAAACGATTCTTGATTCATGAGATTGATTTTTTCAAATGTAGAAAATTAATTAGAAAAACTAGGTGTAGAAGCTAATAAGTATAAAACTGCCATTCGGATGGCCACCCCATTTTCAACTTGATTGAGAATGATTGAATTAGAAGAATCTGCAACTTCTGAAGAAATTTCTACACCCCGATTAATTGGACCAGGGTGCATGATAACAATGTTCTTTTTTAGCTTATTTAAACGCTGCATGTTTAAGCCATACATGTTCGAATATTCTCGTAAAGTGGGGAAATATTTCACGTCAAACTCTCCGCCATTTTGTCGCTCCAATTGTATTCTCAACATCATAGCAATGTCACACCAAGCAAGAGCTTCATCTAGTTTATAACTAACGTCAACACCCAAAGATTTAATGTATTTTGGAATTAAAGTTGGCGGTCCGCAAACTTTTACTTTAGCACCTAATTTTTGTAAGCAATATATATTAGATAATGCCACTCTCGAGTGTAAAATATCTCCAACAATTAGAATGTTTTTGCCGTTTACACCTCCTAGTTTTTCTCGAATACTATAGGCATCTAACAAAGCTTGTGTTGGGTGCTCATGAGCACCATCTCCTGCATTGATGATGTTTGCATTGATGTGTTTTGAAAGAAAGATACCCGCACCTGGGTTGGGATGTCGCATAACAACCATGTCAACTTTCATGGCTAATATATTATTGACGGTATCAATTAAAGTTTCCCCTTTTGTGACTGAAGAAGCAGAAGCAGAAAAATTAATCACATCTGCAGAAAGCCGCTTTTCAGCTAATTCGAAAGAAAGTTTCGTTCGGGTTGAGTTTTCAAAAAATAAATTGGCAATGGTAATGTCTCTTAGTGAAGGAACTTTTTTAATCGGTCGATTTATAACTTCTTTAAAATTATCTGCAGTTTCAAAAATTAGGTTAATGTCGTTCGGATTTAGTTGTTTAATCCCTAATAAATGTTTTGTAGATAAACTTTCCATTAAATTTTTGTGTTAGCTTTTAAAATAACTTGATTTTTACCTTCGGCATTTTCCCAGTTCACCTCCACCCTTTCGCTAGTCACCGAGTCAACTGTAACGCCAACATAATTGGGCTCTATGGGCAAGTGTCGGCTGTATCTTCGATCTATTAAAACCAATAATTCAACCAAATCGGGACGACCATAAGCCAACATGGCATCTAAGCCTGCTCGAATCGTACGTCCGGTATAAAGCACATCATCTATTAATATAACTTTTTTGTTTTCAATGATGAACTCGATTTTTGTCTTGTTCGGAATAAGCGGGTTACTCCGTCTTCTAAAATCATCTCTAAAAAAAGTAGCGTCTAAAGTTCCGTATGGAATATTAATTTCAGGAAAAATAGTTTTTAATTGAGCTACTATTCGTTCAGCTACAAAAACACCTCTTGGTTGTAAACCTAGTATTACGGAGTTTTGAAAAAAATCGTGATTTTCTATTAATTGATAACAGAGGCGTTGAATGGTTAAGTCAATCTGTGTTTGATTAAGTATTAGCCTGTTATTTTTCATGAATCGTTTGCAAATATAAGTTTTCGAATGTTAATTTTTTCTATTTATTAACTATTTTGAAGAAGAGTGATCCGCTACAATTTTCCACATACCGTCAATCTTTTTCCAAAGTAAAGTATAATACCCTCCTAAATCATCAATTTCTCTTTTTAAATGCCATTCTCCCACAACAAAAGCACTTTCATTGCTTAAAACTTCAATTTTAATATTGTTGAAAGTTAATTTACCCATGGCTTGTGTATCGGGATAAGATTTAAGGTAATTTGTCAAGGTTTTAGTCCATCCGTAATTGGGTCCACTCTTTCCAACAAAAAGCAATGAATCTGATTTCCAATAGCTAGCCATAAATCCTGGAATGTTTCCCATGTTCCATTGTTGTTCTTGCATAGACATGGCTAATTTTATTTGTTCAGTAGCTAAAAAATCCCTGCTTTGTGTTAATCCAAAAAAAGGAAACAACATGAGTGAGGCAATAACTATAAGTTTATTCATGAGTCGGAAAATAAATGGGATATAATTGATTAATGGATTTTATAGCTAAAACCAATCCTGCGTCATTTTTTAATTTCTTTTTTATTTTATTGTACAATAGAGGTTCTGCTTCGAGATATGGTTTAAGGTTAGATTTTTCAAGGCGTTTTACTTCCCCATCTTGAAAATCAAAAAACAACTGACTTAACATTTTTGAGTAGCGATCAATAGGAAAACCAAATGCATCTACCGTAGAAAACCGAGTAATAACAATGGCCGTAAATTGATTTAGTTTGCCAATTGTAATCAATTTCCAAAAAGCTTCTTCTTGAGAGATATAGATATTCGATCCATCGGAATAGCCCCACACTTTGTTTGGGTTAACAGCAACATCTTTTTTCAACGAATCATCATATATGTATATGTTTTCGCCCCGTTTCTGAAATTCAATTTTATAAGTAGGATTGTTGTTTTTAAATTCATCAAAAGACATATAAATTCCTTTTACAAAAGAAAAGCCTGGGTAGTATTCTTTCATATCTTGCTCATTAGCCTGAGCTTTTAAAGCAATGACTATAAAAGAAGCACAAAAAATAAATAATATCTTTTTTAGCATTTATTGTGTTTTAAACATCTTTTAATGACAGTTGAATTCGGTTTCTTTTCGTGTCAATTTCTAAAACTTTCACTCGAACTTCTTTGCCTAAATGTACAAATTCATTTGGGTCTTTCACAAATTCATTTGCCATATTCGATAAGTGAATTAGTCCATCTTGTTTGATACCAATGTTTACAAAAGCACCAAAATTGGTAATGTTAGAGACCAAACCCGACACAAGCATTCCTGCTTTTAAGTCTTCCATGGTTCGGATATAAGGGTCAAATTCAAATTGTTTGCGTTTTTTACGTTTATCTATGCCTGCATTTAGCAATTCTTGCTTGGCATCGTTTAAACTGATGCTACCAAATTCCTCACAAATATATTTATCAAAATCAATGGATTCTACTTGAGCCCTAGACGCTTTAAGCTTAGCTAATTCAATCTTATTCGTTTTTAATACTTGCTTAATTAAAGCATACATCTCTGGGTGAATTCCAGTTTCATCTAAACTAAAATCATCTTTAAAAATTCGTAAAAACCCTGATGATTGCTGAAAAGCCATTGCTCCTAAACCTTTCACTTTTTTAAGTTCTGCTCTAGATTTAAAGGCTCCATGCTCATCTCTATACGCTATAATTCGTTCAGCTAGTTTTGGACCAAGCCCTGAAATATGTTGCAATAAATGTTGACTTGCCGTATTTAAATTGACTCCCACTTGATTTACTGCGCTTTCTACTACCCGATCCAATGATTCTTTCAATAGATTTTGATCAACATCATGCTGATACTGTCCAACACCAATGGATTTAGGGTCTATTTTAACCAACTCTGCAAGTGGATCCATCAACCGCCTACCTATAGAAACTGCACCCCTAACGGTAATATCATAATCGGGAAATTCATCTCTGGCAATTTTAGATGCAGAATAAATTGATGCGCCGCTTTCATTAACCATGTATGAGTGAATCTTTCGATCAAAAATAATGCGTTGGATAAATTGATCTGTTTCTCTTCCGGCTGTTCCATCTCCAATGGCAATGGCATCTATTTTATAAGCACTTGCCAGCGTCGAAACCTTTTTCATGGCTTGTTTCAATTCATTTTTTGGCGGATGCGGATAAATGGTTTCATTGTATAACAGAGCACCAGTTTCATCCAAACAAACCAATTTACAGCCAGTTCTAAACCCTGGATCAATGGCCATAATTCGTTTTTCTCCCAAAGGGGCGGCTAATAACAGTTGCCTTAAGTTTTCTCCAAAAACTCGAATAGACACTTCGTCAGCTTTCTCTTTGTGTATTTTTTTAAACTCATTTTCTAAAGCTGGATGCAGTAATCTTTTCCATGCATCTTTTGCTGCTAGTTCAATCTGATTATTGATTTGTGGGTTATTTCCTTTGATAAAAAACTGAGCAATTGTTTTCTCCACTTCGCTTTTTGACAATTCTAGCTTAAACCTGATGAAACCCAGTTTTTCTGCGCGAGAGATTGCTAAAAATCGGTGGGCTGGAATTCGATATAAGTCCTCTTCCCAACTAAAATAATCTTTAAACTTTTCAGCTTCTTCTTCTTTTCCTTTCACTAACTTGGTGCTCACTTTTGATTTTCGCTCCATCATCCTTCGCAACAAATCCCTTAATGATTGCCTTTCGTTCATCCACTCAGATATAATGTGCCTTGCTCCTTCCAATGCTAGCTCTTCAGTCTCAACCTTATCGTTTACAAAACGTTGAACCATTGCTTGAAAATCAACGCTGTTTTGCGACATGATTAATTTTGCTAAAGGTTCTAAACCCAACTTTCTAGCTTGGTCTGCTTTGGTTTCTTTTCTGGGTTTATAGGGCAAGTAAATATCTTCCAGCTGTGTTAAATCAAAACAAGTAACTATACTAGTTTCAAGTTCTTTAGTTAGTTTCCCTTGCTCTGTTATCGTTTTCAAAATACTCTCTTTTCGTTTTTCTATATCTTGAAAAAGAGAATTCAATTTTAAAATCTCAGCAATCTCAACTTCATCTAAATTACCAGTAGTTTCTTTTCTGTATCGAGCGATAAAGGGAATAGTTGCACCCTCCTCAATAAGCTTTACCGTGTTGGCAATTTGTTGCTCCGAGCTTTTCACCCGTTTGGATATAAATTCAATTGCCTGCTTCATTTGACCTATTTGCTTATTAATCATAAACTATTATGCTTGTTTTTCGTTTTAATATCACATTTACAAAATATAAATGCATTATAAACACTTTATGTTTTCTTTAACTGAAAGATTTATTTTTAACATTCCAAAATACTATTTATCATGAAATATACCTTCTTAATAGTCATATTAAATTTATCTTTTTTTATGAACTCCTGTGCCCAGAATAAGGTTAAGAATTTAGACAGCAACTTGAAGTTTGAAGTGGTAAAAACAGAAGCCGAATGGAGAGCACAATTAAATGATTTAGAGTACAATGTTTTAAGAGAGGAAGGAACAGAGAAACCTTTCACTGGAAAATATGTAACATGGAATAAGAAGGGCACATTTGTTTGTAACGCTTGTAAAAACCCTTTATTTGCATCGGAAACAAAATTTAAATCAGGTACTGGTTGGCCAAGTTTTTACGATGTATTGAATGACAAAAGCATCGTTGACAAAAAAGACAGTAAATACGGTTGGGATCGAGTAGAGATTGAGTGTCAAAAATGCGGATCTCATTTAGGGCATGTTTTTGAAGATGGTCCTGCTCCCACTGGCTTACGTTATTGTATCAACTCGGTGAGTTTAGATTTTGTTGAAGAAACTCAAAAGTAGTTTAAGTAAAGAATTAGCTAATTCAAGATCTTAGCCCTAAATCTCCTTTTCAATTTTATAATTGTTTCGATTAGGAGAATTTCGAGCAATCATTTCTGCTAAAAAACCCGCTAAAAACAACTGAACACCAATAATCATAGAAACTAATCCGATATAAAAATGAGGGGTATCGGTTACCAATCTAGCACTGATTCCACGGCTTAGGAAATACAATTTCTCAGCACCAATAAATGCTGCCATAAGAAAGCCAATAATAAAGACTAGTGTTCCAAACAAACCAAAAAGGTGCATGGGTTTTTTACCAAATTTGCCAACAAAAGTAATGGATAGTAAATCTAAAAAACCATTGATAAATCGCTCTAATCCAAACTTAGTAACCCCATATTTTCGCTCTTGATGCTGTACAACCTTCTCTCCTATTTTTGTGAAACCTGCCCATTTTGCAATGGCTGGAATATATCGGTGCATTTCTCCATACACTTCAATATTTTTAACAACATCGTATTTATATGCTTTTAAACCACAATTAAAATCGTTTAAATAAATACCGGTCATTTTACGTGTTGCCCAATTAAATAATTTTGTTGGAACAGTCTTAGATATAGGATCATAGCGTTTTTTCTTCCAACCTGATACCAAATCATAGCCTTCTTCTGTAATCATTTTATACAAAGCCGGTAATTCTTCGGGGCTGTCTTGCAAATCAGCATCCATGGTAAAAACAACTGTTCCTTCGGCGGCAGCAAAGCCAGTATTTAATCCAGCAGATTTGCCATAATTTCTCCTAAATTTAATTCCTTTAACATTCGAATCCTTTGCTTTTAACTCTTCTACAATTTGCCAAGAATTATCCGTAGAGCCGTCATCTACAAAAACAATTTCATAGCTAAACTCATTTGCATGCATCACGTTCACAATCCACTGATGTAATTCTGGAAGTGATTCTGCTTCGTTAAAAAGCGGTATTACTATAGATATATTCTTCAAAAGAGCGTTTAAATTTCGTCAAAAGTTGAAGCTTCTTTTTTCAAAAATGCAGAAGCAATTAGGGACACTATAAAACCTGTAATAACAGTTATAAGCACAGCCATGAAGGCTATCCAACCTGGAGTCATAAACTTTTTGGTCATGCTCATTGCCATTTCAATTTGTTCGTCAGCTAATCCATTTTCATATAATTGAGTTTCTTGAGTATTCAAAGTAAACTGAATAAATCCATCATCTACATAAGATAAATAGAGAAATGAGCCAACAGAAGTAATGATGGATGCAAATAAAGCGATAAGAGTTCCATAACCTAAAGCACTGCCATAAGAAATATGACCACCCAATTCATTGTCTCTTCTCTTTTTTATTCCAATTACGATTCCAGCGATCAAAATAATGGTAGAAATCCAATTTATCCATTGAGAACCATACATTTCTGTCACATAAATAATTAATGAAAAAATCATTAAAACTAAGCCAAGCATAGCTCCAAAATTCATTGCAGACTTAGAAGTTGTTGGTGTATTATTTTCCATATTTTTTAAAAATTGATATCAAACAAATATATTAATTCTAAAGGTCTAAAGCCATGTAAAAATTAAAAATAAAATACTTGCTCTATGAATAGTCTTTACGTACTTTTGCGGCGGGTAAGTCTTGTACGACCAGCTCCTGCTGAATCCCCCAGGACCGGAAGGTAGCAAGGGTAGGTGGTCGTAGCGGTGCGATACAAGTAGCTTACCCATTTTTTATGCCTTTTTTTAAAAGATATTGTTCATTTCTTTTTTTGCGTAAACTAGCTTTGCTACTTACTTTTGCTGAAACTAAAAAGACAACAATGAAATTCTTCATAGACACTGCAAACCTAGAACAAATTAAAGAAGCCCAAGACCTTGGAATATTAGATGGTGTAACTACGAACCCCTCTTTAATGGCCAAAGAAGGAATTAAAGGAGCAAAAAATGTAAAACAACATTACATTGATATTTGCAACATCGTTGACGGTGATGTTAGCGCTGAAGTTATCTCTACTGACTATGACGGAATTATAAAAGAAGGCTTGGCTTTAGCTGCCTTGCATGAACAAATCGTTGTAAAAGTGCCGATGATTAAAGATGGTATTAAAGCAATTCGATATTTTTCATCAAAAGGCATTAGAACCAATTGCACATTAATCTTTAGTGCTGGTCAAGCACTGTTGGCTGCAAAAGCTGGAGCCACCTATATTTCTCCATTCTTAGGAAGACTTGATGACGTTTCTACTGATGGTTTAAATCTTATAGAAGAAATCAGAATTATTTTTGACAATTACCTTTTCGATACCGAAATTTTAGCGGCCTCTATTCGCCATCCTATGCATATTATAAATTGTGCAAAAATTGGAGCTGATGTAATGACAGGGCCATTAAGTGCAATTACTGCGCTAATTAAACACCCATTAACTGATATTGGATTAGCTCAATTTTTAGCTGATCATGCAAAAAACAAATAAGTGTTAGTAAAGCTTTATAATGAAAATCCGAATCCTGCTATTTTAAAACAAGTAGTAGATTGCCTTAACAAAGGTGGATTGGTAATATATCCAACCGATACAGTTTACGCTTTAGGTTGCGATATTCATAATAAAGCGGCTATTGATAAAGTGGCAAGAATAAAGGGAATTAAGGCCGAAAAAGCTGATTTTTCCTTTGTTTTTTACGATTTAAGTCATATTTCTGAATACACTCAACAATTTGATAGCAGTATTTTTAAACTACTTAAAAGAAACCTCCCTGGTCCATTTACATTTATTTTACCTGCTAATAAAACAATTGCTAAGCTCTTTAAAAATAATAAAAAGACCTTGGGGATTAGAGTTCCAGACAACAATATTTGTAGGGAAATAGTCAAATTATTAGGCAGCCCAATTATATCTACTTCTATTCATGATGAAGATGATGTCATAGAATATACCACTGATCCAGAGTTGATTCACGAAAAGTATGAAAACTTAGTTGACATCGTAATTGATGGTGGTTTTGGAAATAACGAAGCTTCAACAGTTGTTGATTTAAGTGAAGGGTATCCAGAAATAATTCGACAAGGAATTGGAGAATTACTCGATTAAGTAACTAGTTTTTTAAATGCTTTTGGCAAATACTGAATTAAATCAGAAGCAATTAATGACTCTTTCCCTTTCTTTTTGGCTGCCATATCTCCCGACAAACCATGTAAATATACACCGAGTATTGCAGCCTGTTCAGCTCCATATTGCTGAGCCAATAGCCCTGTAATTATTCCTGTTAAAGTATCTCCACTTCCAGCAGTAGCCATTCCTGAATTGCCTGTAGGATTAAAAAATACACGCCCGTCTGGAGTTGCAATGGAAGTAAAATTGCCTTTCAAAACAAGATAGATCTGATATTTGTTAGCAAACTCTATTTGTAAATTCAAACGCTCAAAGTCCGAACTCCATTCCCCTGCTAATCGTTTAAATTCTCCCGGATGTGGTGTTAAAATGCTTCCTTTAGGTAGAAAAGCAAGCCATGTTTTATTTTGGGCTAAGATATTTAAAGCATCTGCATCAATCACCATTGGAGTTTTAACTTCTTGAATAATGTGCTTCAATAAGTTTTGCGTCTCCTCTTGCATGCCTATCCCAGGACCTATTCCTATCGCAGAATAATTATATTGAGGCATTGTTGAACTCAAAAAATCATCAGACTCATCTAACAAAACCATAGCTTCAGGAATACTTATTTGTAAAATATCATTGGCTGATTTTGGAATCTGAACAGTCAATAAGCCTAATCCAGAACGCATAGCCGCTTTAGCAGCTAAAACGGCTGCTCCAATTTTTCCTGTGCACCCAGCCAATAATAAGGCATGTCCAAAACTTCCTTTATGCGAAAAATGCGCTCTGTGTTTTTTTATCAATTGAACATCATGCCTAGTAATTAAATAATTCTTGCATTCAACTTGCTGAATAAAATCCTTACTCAAACCAATGGGAACAATTTCCCAATCGCCTACATATTGCTCATTTTCAGGTAAAAGGAATGATAGTTTTGGAAATTCAAAACTGAGCGTATAATTTGCTTTAATTACTGCGGTATATTCATTTGTAGAATTATCCTCCACAAAAAGCCCAGAGGGAATATCAATGGCGATGCAGTATTTTCTAGCAGCATTAATCTGATTAATCACATTTTTAATGTAACCTTCAATTGGTCTTGACAAACCATTTCCAAAAATTGCATCAATGATTATCGTATTTTGATTTAATTCAATTACTTGATTTTCTTCAGATAACTCTACGATATCTCCTTTATACAAATCTAAATTGCTTAAATAATCGGCTGAAGGAGTATTCCCTAACTTAAATGTAAAAACACAAACTTTCTTCTTATCAGCAAGTAGTTTTCTAGCAATGACTAGCCCGTCTCCTCCATTATTGCCTGCCCCACAAAAAACAGCATAAGTAGGTTTTTTAAACGATGAAGTGATTTTTATAATTCGCTTATAAGCCTTAGTAGCAGCACGCTCCATTAAATCAAAAGATGAAATAGGTTCAGATTCTATGGTAAAACCATCTGCTTCCTTAACCTGATTGGCATTTAATATTTTAAACATGTTTTGTTTCGTTAATAAAAATCTCATGCAACTCCATCACTTGTGGCAACAATTCATTTAAATCTTCATTCATGATAATGAAATCAGCCATCTTGTTTCTTTCTTCATCGGTGAATTGAAAACGCATACGTTTCATAACGTCTTCAATGATTACATTATCTCTTTTCATTACTCGGCTTATCCGAGTTTCTTTAGGGGCAAAAACAGTTATTATTTTATCTAAATCGTGATAATGTCCAGATTCAAATAAAATGGCTGCTTCTTTCATAACATAAGGTCTTGATTCAAAATTTAAGCACCATTTGTCAAACTCTCTTTGAACTCGAGGGTGAACCCATGAAGAAACCTGCTCTAATGCCCTTGGATCATTAAAAATAAATTTCGCTAATCGAGCTCTATCAATAGTGCCATCATTGCAATACATATCTCGGCCAAATGCATTTATGATTTCCTTTTTTAAGGAAAGATCTTCATTTAAGATTTTTCGCCCCACGTCATCTGAGGAAAAAATAGGAACACCTAAGTTTCTAAATAGATTACAAACAGTCGTTTTTCCACTTCCTATTCCTCCTGTGATACCAATTTTCAACATATTACTTTCTAATTATATATTCAACCCGTTCTGGTTCAATTCGTATTAATTTTGCATACTTGGGAATGCCTTTTAAATTAACTTGGAGCTTCTCTGCACCTTTATCCCTTGATTCTACATACTTTACACTTGCCATCAATAAAGTTTCATCTAAATTTTCATATAAACTCATTGGAACCAACACTTTAACATTAACTTTAGCTGGAAAAACCCTTAACATTAGGTGGGAACTTGCATTTACATTTATATCCAAAGATATTTCCTTTTCAGTGTATTTTTCAACTGGAATTAATATATCTACCTGCTCTTTTTCAAATTGAAGTCCATTAATAGTCTGATCCTTTATTAGTTTGAGATTAACCTGAGTGGAATCTTTTAAATCTTTTACATGTTTTATTTCAGTATATACCTGCTTTAAAGTATCAATGTATGACTTTGGTCCAGAAACCTTAATTTTTTTAGGGTTTACGATTAGATCTCCTCTAAGCTGAAAGCCTGCCTCAAATTCATAATTCAGCTTGGGAATTACATGAACTATTTTTGATGTACGAGCTTGAGTTTTAAAATACAAAGTATCTGGCCTCAAGAATTGTAGCTGAATGTCTTTGTCTAACTTTTCTATTAATTTATCTCTTTGTCGCTTTGTTTCAATATAATAGGTGTTTCTACTTTTTCCAGGTCTAGCAGAATTTAGGTCTATTTCAATTGAAGAACGATTTAATGAAAATTGTTCACCCAATAATTCATAACCACTTCCAAATACACGTCCGGTAATGGTTGATGAAGGGGCTTCAATTAAAATAAAGTTCTCAGAATATCCAGTATATTTTACAGGAAAACTTAAATCCGTAGTATAATTCTTTGAAAGCGATGATAGAAACCAAAAGAACGTGGACAGTAATAAACAAAAAAAGAAGATAATAGCCTTTTGATTCAGCTTTATCTTCCCTTCTTTTGACTCTAAAAATAGCTTCTTAAATGATTCAAACACGAAAATTATTTTTTCGTGAATTTAAGAATTATTTATTTTTTCTCTTGGCTAATATTATTGCTGGTAAAATCTGCTGAGATTGCAGACTTTTCTACTTTAACAATAACATTTGGAGCAATTTCGATTAGCGTAGAATCGTCTTTCACTTCAGTGATTTTTCCGTGAATTCCACCTATAGTTATTACTTTATCTCCTTTTGCTAAATTCTCTCTAAACTTCTTTTGTTCTTTTTGTTTTTTGAGTTGTGGTCTTATCATAAAAAAATAAAACACCACTACAATTAGAATTAGGGGTAAATAATCCATAACACCTCCACTACCTTGAGCAGGAGACATTAATAATATGTTTAATAAATTACTTTGCATTTGTTGAGTTTTCTGGGGTTTTAATATCTCCTTTAATTGCTATTACTTTTGTATTTGGAATTGTATTCGCTACTAATGTAATTGTTTTATGTTGTCTTCCTTGTTTACCATTGCTATCAAAAACAACTTCAATTTCTCCTTTTTCTCCTGGTGCAATGGGGTTTTTAGGCCAAACTGGCACAGTACATCCGCAACTTCCTTTTGCATCAGAAATAATTAAATCTGACTTTCCAGAATTCATAAAGCGGAAAACTCTTTTCACTTTTTCACCTTGGGCTATTTCGCCAAAATCCATAACTTCTTCTTCAAAATCAAAAGCAGGTAAGTTTTCAGTGTCCACTGCATCATCCGAAGCAGAGGCAGGATTGTTTATGATATCTGTTGTAATTTCTTCAGCTGAACTTTCCTTAGCTGACTGATTGCAAGCAACGGCAGTTAAAATTAACAATCCACTTGCAAATAAGATTACTTTTCTCATTGTTTAAAATATTAAATTATTGCATTAATCCTCTTCCGGATTTTTTTAATTTATTTTCATTCCTAAATTCAATTAACAACTTATCTAAAACTCCATTAATAAACATTTTACTTCTAGGAGAACTAAATAATTTTGCTATTTCTATGTATTCATTTAATGTTACTTTAACAGGAATAGATGAGAAATGTTGAAACTCTGTGATTGCCATTTTCATAAATAATATATCTAAAGAGGCTATTCGGTCAACATCCCAATTTTTTGTTTTAGATTCTATTAATTTACTGTTTTCAGCTTCGTAAGTTATGGTTCTACGAAATAGATTTTTTACAAATCGTTCATCCTCTTCTTCATCTTTCCACATTCCAGGAAGTGATTTAAAAGAACTTAGCGATTTTATTTTACCAAAATATCGAATTGCCATGTGCATAGCATAATCGCAATCATCATAATCCCAGTATATGCTACGTTCTTGAAAAGAAGAATAAATGTCATCGTTATCTAAACAAAACTTATTCATCATGTTTTCAATAAACTTACGATGAGTCGAAGGTTTATCTTCAGCTTCGAGATATTCAAGATATAAGTCACTTGATTTAATTTGTTTCCAAATTTTCTTCAAGGTGTCACGGTCTTCTTCAATAGACCAAGCTATTTTACGATCTTGAATCAAGCGTTGTAAAGCAGCATTTTGCCTTAAAGAAGCAATAACATAATTATCCACAAAACGTCTGTTTGGATTCATGTCTTCAGAACTTGGCAACGCTTTATTCCTTGCTTCTTCAAACTGAACTTCAGCAATATCAGCTAGTTCAATTGGTAAAATAAGAAAGTATAAGTATAAATCATAAACCCGATTCAGGCTTAGTATTAAACTTTTTTCGTTTTTAACCATATCGTCGCTTCCAGATTGGAAATGACCATATAAGGCTTGCATTACTTTTACTCGAAGTAATCGTCTATTTAGCATCTTTTATAAAGACATTTTTAAGCGTCCAACTGATTCTATTCTACGTTTAGCAACTTCTAAAGCAGCTTGATGAGTTGTTATATTCTCTTCATTTGCCGTTTTAAAAATAGCCAAAGTTGTATTGTAAATATTTTCTGTTATTTCCATTGCTCTTTCTTGCGAAAAGTGCTCTACTTCACGATATACATTTACTAAACCACCCGCATTTATTAAAAAGTCAGGAGCATACAATATACCTTTATCTTTCAGCATTTTACCGTGAACTACTTCATCTTTTAATTGATTATTAGCTGCACCAGCAATTATGGAACAATTTAATTTGGAAATGGTCTCATCATTTAGTGTAGAACCTAAAGCACATGGAGCATAAATGTCCATGTCAACATCATAAACTGAATTTCCATCAACAACATTAGCTCCGTAGTTTTTAGCAACAACATTCGCACGATCTACGTTAATATCAGCAAGCGTAATGATTGCACCTTCTTTTGATAAATGCTTTACTAAAGTTTCTCCAACGTGACCTACGCCTTGAACAGTCACTTTTTTGCCCCCTAAGCTATCACTACCAAACATTTCTTTAGCAGCAGCCTTCATTCCCATATACACACCATATGCAGTAACTGGAGAAGGATCTCCACTACCTCCTAAAGAAACTGGTAAGCCAGAAACATGATTTGTTTCCATTTTAACATACTCCATGTCTTGTGGGCTAATTCCAACATCCTCAGCAGTAATGTATTTACCACTTAAACTTTCAACAAATTTTCCAAATCTTCTAAAAAGTGCTTCAGATTTTTGTGTATAAGAATCTCCAATGATAACAGCTTTACCACCACCTAGATTTAAGCCAGTTATAGATGCTTTAAAGGTCATCCCTCTCGACAACCTCAACACATCATTTAAAGCTTCTAATTCATTGTTATACATCCACATTCTAGTTCCACCCAAAGCTGGCCCTAATGTCGTATTGTGAATAGCAATGATAGCTTTTAGACCAGTTGCTTGATCTTGGCAAAACACCACTTGTTCGTGGTCATTAATCGCCATTTTTTCAATGACAGGATTGTTATCTACAGTCATTTCTTTTACATCGATTACCGATTCCATTCTTATTATTTAGAGTTATTACAAGTATCTTTTATCCTATTTTTGCAAAGCATTAAAAATGCTCTTAAATTGGAGTGCAAAAGTATCTATAAATATTAAGTTTTAAAAGAAGAAAAAGAGCTAAATGAAATCCCTGAAATACCTTAACAAATACTTATGGAAATATAAATTTAGGTTAATTCTTGGGACTATATTCGTTGTAGTATCTAATGTTTTCGGAATTTATCCAGCTCAAATAATTAGAGAAGCTTTTGATGCTGTTGCTCAATCTGATGAATTAGCTGCACTGAATAATACGGAGCAAATTATTCAAGGAAATTCTTCTACTTCTATGAGTTTTATCAACTCATTTACTACAGATATGTCTTTGAGTCAACTACTTATTTTCTTTTCTATTTTGGTTTTAGCCATGGCTTTAATTAAAGGCATCTTTACTTTTTTTATGCGTCAAACCATTATCATTATGTCTCGTTTAATCGAATTTGATTTAAAAAATGAAATTTATAATCATTATCAGGAATTGAGCATGTCTTTTTACAAGCAAAATAATACCGGTGATATTATGAATCGCATAAGCGAAGATGTCAGCCGTGTTCGTATGTACCTTGGGCCTGGAATTATGTACACCATCAATTTAATAGCCCTTTTTGTAATGGTTATATCAGTGATGTTGAGCATCGATGTAGAATTGACTTTATATGCCTTAGCGCCTTTGCCTATTCTATCCGTTCTGATTTATTACGTAAGCAATAAAATCAATAAGAAAAGTGAGCGTGTTCAAGAGCAACTGTCATTTCTTTCTACTTTTTCTCAAGAAAGTTTTTCGGGTATTCGAATCATTAAATCTTTTGTGAAAGAGAAATACATGAACAAAACATTGAAAGCTGAAGCTGAAACCTATATGGACAAAAACTTGGATTTAGTTAAGTTAGAAGCTTACTTCTCTCCCATTATGATGATGCTAATTGGTTTAAGTACTATTTTGACCATTTATATTGGCGGTATTAAAACCATAAACGGTGAAATAACAACTGGAAATGTGGCAGAGTTTATTATTTATGTCAACATGCTAACCTGGCCTGTAACTGCTTTGGGTTGGGTAACTTCTATTATTCAACGAGCTGCTGCTTCACAAAAAAGGATTAATCATTTTCTAGAAACGATACCTGAAATTCAAAACGATAACAATCAAGAATCCGTTGTAAACGGACATATTCGATTTGAAAATGTCAGCTTTAAATATCCAGAATCTGGAACCTTAGCTTTAAACAATGTTTCGTTTGAAGTAAAGCCTGGACAAACCTTAGCTATTATCGGAAAAACAGGCTCAGGAAAATCGACCATTGCCGATTTAATCTGTCGTTTGTTTGACACAACAGAAGGCGACATACTTATTGACAACAAAGCAATTAAAACACTTAATTTAAATAGCTTAAGGAGTCAAATCGGCTATGTTCCTCAAGAAGTTTTTTTATTCTCTGATTCCATTAAAAATAACATTTCCTTTGGAAGTAAATCAGGTAAAGTTGAGCAAACGGCAATAGAACAAGCTGCTAAAGATGCTGCCATATATTCTAACATAGAATCTTTTCCAAAGAAATTTGATACAGAGCTTGGCGAAAGAGGAATTACGCTTTCAGGAGGACAAAAACAGCGTATTTCTATAGCAAGAGCCATAATCAATAAACCCAATATTTTAATTTTTGACGATTGCTTATCAGCTGTTGATACAGAGACAGAAGAAATAATCTTAAATAACCTGAAAAAAATATTACTGAATAAAACAGCCATTATTATCAGCCATCGTATTTCATCCATTAAACATGCTGATCATATTTTGGTTTTGGAAGACGGTGAAATTATAGAACAAGGAAAGCACAATGATTTAATAGAACTGCAAGGGTCTTATTTTGAAACCTTTCAAAAGCAGTTATTGGAAGAAGAACAAAGCACAGAAGCATAAAAAAGCCCGTTCAGTTTTCACCAAACGGGCATCTATTCATTTTTATAAATTACTTTTTAAACTCTTCGATGGTTTTCTTAATAATCACTACACATTCCATCAATTCTTTTTCAGTCATGACCAATGGAGGTGCGAAACGAATAATATTTCCATGAGTCGGTTTTGCTAGCAAACCATTGTCTCTTAACTTTAAGCAAATGTCCCAAGCTGTAGAACTGTCTTCTGTGTCGTTAATTACTACTGCATTCAATAATCCCTTACCCCTTACTTTGCTAATCAAGTCGTTAGAATCAACTAGTTTTTGCATTTCACTTCTAAAAAGTTGACCTAAATATTCAGATTTTTCAGCTAATTTTTCTTCTTTAACTACTTCTAAAGCAGCAATTGCCACTTTAGCAGCAATAGGATTTCCACCAAAAGTAGAACCATGTTGACCTGGCTTTATCACCATCATCACTTCATCGTTTGCCAAAACTGCAGAAACAGGATATGCTCCACCTGATAATGCTTTACCTAAAATTAATATATCAGGTTTTACATTTTCATGATCAACAGCCAATAAACGGCCAGTTCTTGCAACACCTGTTTGAACTTCATCGGCAATAAAAAGCACACCGTTTGCTTTGCACAATTTATCGGCAGCTTTCAAATAGCCTTCGTCGGGAACGTAAACTCCAGCTTCACCTTGAATAGGCTCTACCAACATACCCGCAATATTGTCTTGTTTTAATGCTTCTTCTAAAGCATCTATATCATTGTAAGGAATGTTAATAAAACCAGAGGTAAATGGACCAAAATTCTTTCTAGCAACTTGATCGTTAGAAAAAGAGACAATGGTGGTTGTTCTTCCGTGGAAGTTACCATCGCATACTATAATTTTTGCTTGATCTTCAGCTATTCCTTTCTTCTCATAAGCCCATTTTCTACATAGTTTTATAGCCGTCTCAACAGCTTCTGCTCCAGTATTCATGGGTAATACTTTGTCGAATCCAAAAAACTCACAAACGTATTTCTCATATTCTCCTAACACATCATTATAAAATGCACGCGATGTTAAAGTCAATGTTTTAGCTTGCTCTACCATTGCTCCAATAATTTTTGGGTGACAATGGCCTTGATTAACAGCAGAATAAGCTGACAAAAAGTCAAAATATTTTTTACCTTCGACATCCCAAACATAGACTCCTTCTCCTTTACTCAAAACCACAGGAAGTGGATGATAATTATGAGCTCCATATTTCTCTTCTAATGCTATGATTTCTTCTGTAGCTGTTTTCTGTTCTACCATAATGCTTCTTTTTAATGCTATTCAATATTTTTTTCGCTTGGCAAAGTTATCTAAAATTGTGCGATTCCAATAATTCATAAATAGAAGAGGCATGAGCGATTAATTCGATTTTTAATCGCCCTAAATATTATAGCGAAGATTGAATTAATAGACTTCTCTCTTTAGCCTTTGAAAGGCTCTAAGGGTTGAACGTTCATGCGCTCTCAGTGAATAATACCACTGCATAATTTGTATCAAATGGTAATGAACGGAAAAGCGAAACGACACTAATCCTAAGGCATCGGAAAAAAACAACTAGACCTTGAAGGTTTTGAAAACCTTCAAGGTCTTTAATAAAAAAACGCCTTTTCATCGAGGGATGTCCTTGAGCTCCGAAGAGCCTTAAAATATCATGAATTCCGCAGTCGTTTGCAACCCTGCGGCAATATAATTGTATCGAATTAATTATAATTTTCAATCTTTGAAACTATAATTAAATACATTGAAAGCGTTGAGTACAATAACATCGCGGGATTACAAATCCTTCGTAGCGGTGGAAGTCGAGATACCCTTTGAATCACAACTCCATCCTCCAAAGTAACTCGTTCACATCAAACAATACTATAAAAACAAACCAATTTGAAAACGGCCTAAATGGGTCAAACTCTTCATTGAGAATATCCTACAAAAAGTATAAAAACCAAATCTAAACATCCTAAAAACTTAGATACCTTTGTATAATGGGAAGAAAAAGCAGAAAACCATTTTATGAGCAAGTTGAAATTTTAGACACAGCTGCTGAAGGAAAGTCATTGGCAAAAATTGACGAAAAAGTCATTTTTATTGCTGGCACTGTACCTGGTGACATCGTTGATGTGCAAGTTTTTAGAAAGCGTAAAAAATTTATGGAAGGTCGAGTGACTAAATTCCATAAATACTCAGAAAAACGAGTTACTCCGTTTTGCGAACATTTCGGCGTATGTGGAGGTTGCAAATGGCAGTTTATTTCGTATCAAGACCAGTTGGACAACAAACACCGTACTGTGATTGATTGCTTAACCAGAATGGCTAAAGTGGAATTACCAGAGATCAATCGAATTTTTCCATCGACTGAGACTCAATTTTATCGCAATAAAATGGAATACACCTTCTCTAACAAAGAATGGTTGACATTAGAACAAATTAATTCTGATGTTGAATTTGGCGAGCGAAACGCCTTAGGATTTCATGTTCCAGGTATGTTTGACAAGGTTTTGAACATTACTAAATGTTGGCTACAAGCTGATCCTTCTAATGCTATTCGAAATTGGATTTACAATTTTTGTATTGCACATAAGTTTCCATTTTTCGATTTACGTGAGCAAAATGGCTTGATGCGAAATATTATTATCCGAACGTCGAGCAATGGAGAAATCATGGTCATTTTTGTTTTTGCCAAAGAAGATCAAGAAGCAAGAATTAAGATTCTCGAGGCTTTTCAAAAACAATTTCCCGAAGTAACATCCTTAATGTATGTCATCAACGAAAAGCGTAACGATACCATTGCTGATCAAGAAATTATCGCTTTTAATGATCGTGACCATATTTTTGAGGAAATGAAATCTTTCGATGGCCAAAAATTATTAAAATTTAAAATAGGGCCAAAATCGTTTTATCAAACCAATTCAAAACAAGCAGCAGAATTGTATCGCATTGCAGCTGAGTTTGCTCAAATACAAAAAGATGAATTGGTTTATGATTTATATACAGGAACTGGAACTATTGCCAATTATGTAGCTTCGCAAGCAAAACATGTGGTTGGTGTAGAATATGTAGAAGATGCCATTATAGACGCCAAAGTAAATGCCGCAATCAATGAAATTGAAAACACGAGTTTTTATGCTGGTGATATGAAAGATGTATTGAATGATGATTTTATTGCTAAAAATGGAAAACCAGATGTCATCATTACTGATCCACCAAGAGCAGGAATGCATGAAGATGTCATACAAATGCTTTTAAAGTTAGAAGCAGATAGAATCGTTTATGTCAGCTGTAATCCTGGAACTCAAGCTAGAGACATTCACTTTTTAGATGCGAAGTACAAAGTTATGAAAGTGCAACCAGTTGATATGTTTCCACAAACACATCATGTGGAAAATGTGGTTTTATTGAAAAGAAAGTAAAATGATAAGAATTATAACAGCCTAGAGTAGCAGTCTTAAAATTAGAAGAAATATAAATGGGATTTTTTAAGTTTTTTTCAAATAAGAATTCGGACTTTTTAAAGGACGACGAAGTTGAGGCAGCTGCATTATTACAAAACATTTGCAAAGGTTATGCTATAGGAAATCCAAACCTAATTCCGGACGGGATTGTTAAACTTTCTTTTGGAATTTACATGATGGCTTTTAACCGAACCGACGAAGACATGGTGCCTTTAGAAGTGCTAAATAATTCAGCATTTCTTGAAAAACGCCCTAAACTTAAATTATACTTAGCTGTTCTCGATAAAATAAAGCTATTTTTAACCAAGGTAGTCAATGACGAAAAAATTTTAGCTAATCACAAAAACAAAGCACTATTTAGAGATTTGATGTTAAAAATTTTAAAATCCTGTGTAAGTGATATTGAAGCATTAAAAGATAAAAAATGATAAACTGGGAAGAACGCTATCAGCAAAATAATACTGGTTGGGATATTGGTTATCCAAGTACACCATTAAAAGAATATTTTGACCAAATAAAAAACAAAGATTTAAAAATTTTAATTCCAGGTGCTGGTAATGCTCACGAGGCGGAATACCTGCATCAACAAGGCTTTACCAATGTGTTTATTTTGGACATTGCACCTAGCCCATTAATAGCTTTTGCAAAAAGAAACCCGAGTTTTCCAAAATCTCATCTTATCGAAGGAGATTTTTTCTCTCATGAAGGCGCTTATGATTTAATTGTTGAACAAACTTTCTTTTGTGCTATTAGCCTTGAATTAAGGGCTGCTTATGCCAAAAAAGTGTATCAACTCTTAAAGCCAAATGGAAAATTAATGGGTTTATTTTGGTCTATTGAATTAAATACTGACCAACCTCCTTTCGGTGGATGCAAAACAGAATATCGCGAATATTTTGATGAATATTTTGACTATGTGCATTTTGACCAAGCTTACAACTCCATAAAACCAAGAAAAGATACTGAGCTATTTCTATTGGCTAAAAAAAAATAAATTAATCTCTATTTTTGATAAAAAATAATTCAATGCAAAATAGCACACTCATTCTTGACCATCATAAAATAGATCAGAAAATCAATCGTATTGCTTATCAAATCTATGAAGACAATTACAATCAAGATGAGATAATAATGGCTGGCATTGCTAAAAATGGATTTGTATTTGCCTCGATTTTGAAAGAACGCTTAGAAACAATTTCAAACATTAAGGTCATTCTAAAAGAATTGACCATTGACAAAAAGAATCCAATTAAATCGAAAGCTGAAGTAAAAATGCAAGGCGAAGAAATTAAAAATAAATCGATTGTTGTGGTGGATGATGTCTTAAACTCTGGTAAAACTATGATGTATGGTTTACAAGCTTTTTTAAACGCACCATTAAAAAGTTTATCAATTGCTGTTTTGGTCAATAGAAGCCACAAAAGATACCCAGTAAATGCAAACTATGTAGGAATGTCTTTAGCAACAACACTAAAAGAACACATTGAAGTTTCATTCGAGAAACCAAACAATTATACTGTTACGCTAAGTTAAGCATGTCCATTATTGGGCCAACTTTAGGGTGATTGCTTCTTAAAATAAAATCTGCTTGACTGTAATAAGGCTCTCTTTCTATTAATTTTTCTCGTACAAATTTTGAAATTCCTTTGTGATTTAATTTCGCAAGCAAAGGTCTATTCCCCTTGGTATTTCTCAATCGTCCAACTAAGATTGGCATATCTAATTTTAAATATACACTAGTTCCAAGTTCTTTTATAAGATCCATGTTATTGTAAAAACAAGGTGTGCCTCCTCCTAATGAAATGACACAATTTTGATTCTTACCTATATCTATTAAGGCTTCGCGTTCAATTTCTCTAAACCGTTCCTCTCCTATCTCTTCAAATAATTGAGCAATAGTTTTTTGTTGAGATAATTCTATAACTTCATCTAAATCAAAAAAATCGAACTTGATTTTTCGGGCTAATTTCTTTCCTATTGTGGTTTTACCACTTCCCATAAAGCCCATCAAAAAAATTGCTTTTCTCATTTACTTTATTGGTGAATTGGGTTCTTTTTTTAATTTGTAAAATATAGCTTTGTTTATAGTTTTTGGCATAAACTTGCTTAGTAAATGAGCTAATTTTCCTTCGCTGCTCAGCACTATTTGTTCTTTACGATGAACTACTGCTGAATAAATATGCTCAGAAACCTCATTGGCACTCATCATTTTTTCTTCTTCCCTTGGTGATTCACCTTGCTTACTTCCATCGGCTTTTAGAGCCGTATTCCGAATATTAGATGCAGTAAATCCAGGACAGGCAATCAACACATGTAAATCATTCTCCAAGTTTTCATTTCTCAAAGCATTTAAAAATCCGTGCATGGCAAATTTAGAAGCAGAATAACCTGTTCTAGCTGGCAGACCAACAAAGCCTGCAATGGAAGAAACTCCAACAACAGAACCTTTATTTTCAAGTATAGATGGCAAGGCGTATTTAGTACAATAAACTGTACCCCAAAAATTTACATCCATCACATTCTTAATAACCGACAAATCAGTTTCATTAAATAATGCACGCATTGATATACCGGCATTGTTAATTAAAACATCAATTTTTCCGAAGTGAACAATTGTTTGATCAATTAATCGCTTGCAATCTTCTTCAATAGCTACATCTGCTTTAATTGAAAATACCTCAGCTCCAAGATTGATAATCTCTTGCTTAGTTTCATCCAACTTATCTAAAGTGCGGGCAGCTATAATTATTTTAGACCCTTCTTTAGCAAACTGAAGTGCGGTTGCTTTTCCGATTCCGGATGAAGCACCTGTAATGACGATAACCTTATTTTTCATTTATAAAACTCATGTCAAAGATAAAGGGTAATTGTTAGTTTTGTGTATTAGATTTCCAAAATTAATAGAAGCATGCCAATTGTAGCAGTTGATAGTCAAAAAAGGATAGAGCAATTTCATCAATTACCATTTGACATTTATAAGAATGATCCGCATTGGGTGCCTCATTTAAAACAAGATGTTGAAAAGGTTTTTAATCCTAATAAAAATAAATACTTCAGGCATGGTGAGGCCATTCGTTGGATTTTAGAAAAAGATGGAAAAATTATTGGCCGAATAGCAGCTTTTATCAACACAAAGGCCAATAAAAAAACGAACACTCCCATGGGTGGCATTGGTTTTTTTGAATGTATAAACAATGAAAAAGCTGCTTTTGAATTATTTGATTTTGCTAAAAAATGGCTTGCAGACAAAGGAATGCAAGGTATGGATGGCCCAATTAACTTTGGTGAAAAAGATAAATTTTGGGGGCTAATAACTCAAAATTTTAAATATCCTCCTTATTACAATCAAAATTACAATCCGGAATATTACGTTCCTTTTTTTGAAAATTATGGTTTCAAAATTTTCTACGAACAATACATTTATCATCGTAGCACCACTGACGAGTTGATTCCTTTATTAAAAGAAAAATCGGAAAGAATTAGAAAAGACAAACGATTTTCTTTTGAAACCATTAAAAAGAACAACTTAGAAAAATACGCTGAGGATTTTAGAACAGTTTATAATCGAGCTTGGGTAAAACACGAAGGATTTGCAGGCATGGAGCAAAGACAAGCCATGACTATTTTGAAAACCATAAAACCCATACTCGATGAAGATTTGATATTATTTGCCTATCACGATGGACGTCCAGTAGGATTCTTTATTGCATTGCCAGAAATCAATCAAATCTTTAAATATGTAAAAGGGAATCTGAATTGGTGGGGAAAATTGAAATTTGTGTATCATAAATGGAAAGGAACATGCACCACATTTTTTGGTTTGGCTTTCGGAATTGACCCAGACTTTCAGGGCAAGGGATTAGAGGGAGCCATTTTCGATGAATGCAAAACAATCGTCAATCGAAAAAACAAATATGAAGATGTAGTGATCACTTGGATTGGAGATTTTAATCCCAAGATGCTTCATGTTATCGAAAATTTAGGTGCAAAAAGATTGAGAACATTGGTTACTTACCGGTATTTGTTTGATAGAAATGCCAAATTTGAACGCTCTAAAATCATAAAATAAATTGGTTTTCAATAACTTATTTACCCTCGAAAAAAAATAGAAAAAAAGTAAAAAAATTGCCTTGTCATTGTCAGGAGTTCTTCTATATTTGCAGTCCGAATTTTACGGACGACTTGTTAGCTCAGCTGGCAGAGCACATCCCTTTTAAGGATGGGGTCCTGGGTTCGAACCCCAGACAAGTCACAAAAAAATCCTCACTTTTTAAGTGGGGATTTTTTGTTTAAAAACATTAATTATCTTACAGCCTTGTTTTACCTATTTCTAAATCGAAAATTAAAGCATTTTAAATACTTAGAACGAGAACAAAATGAGTTATAGCAACTATCACATCAAATGAAAAAGATTGTAAAAACAATTAAGGGGATATTAGCCTTGCTCAAAAATCCATGGCTGTTAAACCATGTGCTAAATGACGATTCCATTTGGCGCAAATACATTGCTAAAAATCACAAAAATCAAAGTGAATTGGCTGTCTTAAACATCAATAGCTTAAACAATGGCTTTGATGAAACCCTTCATTCCTTTGCTTTTTTAGATGGGGGTTCCCTGCCAACAGACATTGCCCTTTTAAAAATTTTAAGCAGACGATTTGAGAAATGTAGCTATTTTGAGATTGGTACTTGGAGAGGTGAAAGTGTTGTAAATGTATCCGAAACCGCAGAAGAATGTTATACACTAAACTTGCCAAAAGAAGAAATTTTAGCACTTGGCTTAAGTGAAAGCTATGCCGATTTGCATGGTTTCTTTTCAAAAGGCAAGAAAAACATAAGGCATTTGCATGGCAACTCATTACATTATGATTTTGAGGCGATTAATAAAAAGTTTGATTTAATTTTCATTGATGGTAATCACCATTATGACTATGTTAAAAACGACACTAAAAAAGTGTTTGAACATTTAATTCACGAAAACTCTATCGTTGTATGGCATGACTATGCATATTCCCCAGAAAAGATAAGACCAGAAGTGTTTGCGGGAATTCTAGATGGGATTCCTACTAAGTTTAAGGGCAACCTCTACCATGTTTCAAATACCATGTGCGCAGTTTTTATTCGAGGTAAATTCGATACAACAGCATTCCAAAGCCCCATTCAACCTAAACATTCGTTTAAAGTAAGTATTGAAAGTCAAAATTGTTAATTAATGCTCATTTAAAAATTCTTTGTATTTTTTGAGAATTGATTAAAAGCATTATCTTTGATAATATGAATAAGCTTATTGCCTTTTTGTTGTCTTTACTTGTTCTGATTAGCTCAATTAACTATAGCTTAAGTGCACATTACTGTGGTTCTCAGTTAATCGACTTAGTGCTTTTTGGAAAAGCAGAGTCTTGCTCAATGGCTTTAGAGAGCAATTGTGAACTAGATGTTATGCCCTGTTGTGCTGATTCTAGTTTACTCATTGATGGTGAGGACTATCATTTTTCTAAGAATATAAAAACTTTAGTAGTTAAAAAAATAGATGTTCTAGTTGCAAAATTGAGTTTTCCAATCAAACTTATTTTCTCTAGCAACAGACCATTAATTCAATTAGAAATCTACTCTCCCCCTCTGATTGATTATGAGATACCCATTCTCAATCAATCTTTTTTACTTTAGACTTTCATTATATTTACCTAAAATTCAATAGGTAAAACATTTGGCATCTATATATTCTTCTAACTCATTAAATTAAAAATTATGAAAAATTTATATTCATTTTTTATCACTTGCTGTATTCTTATATCAACTTCTTTGTTTTCACAACAGCATGTTACATTCAAAATCAATCACAAACTTGGGACTTCAGCTTTTGCTTTTAACCAAGCTACAACAAATAATCTTGATAATTCATTTACTGTTACTCGGCTTGAATACTACATTTCTGAAATCAAGCTTATACATGATGGCGGAACTGTTACAAGCGTTCCAGATTCGTATATTTTGGTTGACGCATCTTCCCCAACAAGCGTAAATTTAGGCTCTTATAACATTACTAACTTAGAAAGTATATCTTTTGGCATTGGAGTTGAAAGTCCAAAAAATAATGAAGACCCAAATTTATATCCAGCAACTCATCCACTAGGACCAAAGTCACCTTCTATGCATTGGGGTTGGTCTGCTGGTTATCGCTTTGTAGCTTTAGAAGGAAATACTGGAGCTAGCCTGAATGAAATGTTTCAAATTCATGCTTTAGGCAATCGAAATTATTTCACTCAAAATATCTCAACCACAGGCTCATTACAAAATGGTATTTTAATCGTAGAACTGAATGCAGATTATACTCAAGCATTGGCAGGAATTACCGTTAATAGCAATTTGCTAAATCATGGAGAAACTGGAGAAGCTGCAACCTTACTTTCAAATTTCCAAACAGGTGTTTTCTCACTTTCAACTATAGGAATTCACGAAAATGATAAATTAACTTCAATGGCAATTTATCCAAATCCAAGCAATGGAGAAATCAACATCCTTTTAAATAAGGTAAATGAAGACATGACATATACCATTCTTGATCTTGTTGGAAAAGAAATTCAACAAGGTGAATTAACGGCAAACAACAAGCAGTTAATAATCAAAGATAAAGGCATCTTTTTTCTAAACATTTATAATAATAGCGTTTTAGTTTCGAGCGAGAAAGTAATCATTCACTAAATTCAACTATTATGAACTATAAAAAAATAAAAATTTCAGCATTGTTTGTTTTGGCTTGCGTAGCTTTTCAGGCATGTAATAAAGATGAAGAAGCTGAAACAAATGTAAACGGTGTACAATACGACGGTACTGCATATCACTTAAACGTGGGAGATTTTGAGCAACCTCAAATTGCGCTTGACAACCAACTAACTGTACAAGGGGTCAAATTAGGACGTATGTTGTTTTACGAAAAGCGCTTATCTAAAGATGGAAGTATGTCTTGTGCCAGCTGCCACCGACAAGAACACGCATTTTCAGACACTAGTTTATTGTCTATAGGAGTTCGAGGAAAAACAGGAAATCGTCAAGCAATGGCAGTTTTCAACATGGCTTGGAATACAAATGAATTCTTTTGGGATGGAAGAGCTCATTTACTAAGAGATCAATCATTAAAACCGATACAAGATTCTTTAGAAATGGATGAAAGTCTTGAGAACGTCGTTGCTAAACTCAATGCTGACCCAATGTATAAAGATCAATTTATGAGGGCTTTTGGTTCATCTGAAATTAATCCAGCGAAAATGGCATTAGCCATGGAACAGTTTATGAATACCATAGTTTCTGTTGAAAGTAAATACGATCGCTATTTAAGAGGTACAGCAACGCTAGATAGCAATGAGGAAAGAGGTCTTTATTTGTTTATTGCTGAATACAATCCCAGTTTTCCAAATCTATCTGGAGCCGACTGTCAGCATTGCCACTCTGGTAGAAACTTTGAAAATGATAAATACCTAAACAATGCGCTAGACAGCGATGCAGAAATGCAAGACAATGGTAGAATGGCTGTTACAAACAATGCTTCTGATAAAGGTAAGTTCAAAGTTCCTTCACTTCGAAATGTTGAAGTAACTCAGCCATACATGCACGACGGAAGATTTAACACCTTAGAAGAAGTGGTTGATCATTACAATACTGGTCTAAAAAACTCATCTACCATTGACCCAACTTTGGTTTATCCTTTAAATAATGGAGGACTTTTGTTATCGAATGAAGACAAGAGAGATTTAGTCGCGTTTCTTAAAACCTTAACGGATGAAGTAATGTTAACAAACCCTGAATTTAGTGACCCATTTAAGCCGTGAAAAGCCTTATCTATATCTTGTTGATTTTTGGATTTGTTGCTTGTAAAAAAGAAAAATATGGAGATTTAATCCCAGTTACATCACAAGAAGAAGAACTATTACAAATCCCAGTAGGATTTCCTGACATGATTATGCCAGCTGGAAATGAATTGACCAAAGCTCGATGGGAATTAGGCAAAAGACTTTTTTATGATAAAGTTTTAGCCATTGATAAAAGCATTAGTTGTGCTAGCTGCCACAAACCCACTTTATCCTTTGCTGACAATCGCGCATTGAGCCCCGGAGCATTTAATCGACCAGGAGTACGCAATGCACCTTCATTGGCAAACGTTGGTTATCATCCTTATTTATTAAGGGAAGGAAGTGTACCATCCCTAGAAATGCAGGTTTTAGTTCCCATACAAGAACACAATGAGTTTAACCACAACATTGTGGATATTGCTGCTGAATTACAATTAGATACTAGCTATGTAGCCATGAGTTGGGAAGCATATAATCGAGCGCCAGATGGATTTGTAATAACAAGAGCTTTGGCAAATTTCCAAAGAACCATAATTAGCGGAAATAGTAAGTACGATCAATATTCGTTTCAAGGTAATCATTCTGCTTTAGACGGTTTAGAAAAAAATGGAATGAATTTATTTTTTAGCAGCAAAACGAATTGCTCTTCTTGTCATGGAGGGTTTAATTTCACCAATTACAGCTTTGAGAACAATGGCTTAGATTCAGTATATGCAGACAATGGGCGGCAGCGCTTCACCAATGATCCTGCTGACGAATCACTCTTTAAAGTTCCTTCACTGCGCAATGTTAGCTTAACTGCTCCATACATGCACGATGGCCGCTTTACTACTTTGGAAGAAGTCATAGAACATTACAATGATGGTGGCGAGAACCACCGCAATAAAAGCAATTTAGTAAAGCCTTTAAACCTAACTGAAGCCGAGAAAAGTGAACTAAGAGCCTTTTTAATTAGTTTAACAGACCATGAGTTTGTGAATGACCATAGATGGAAAAAGAAAGATTAGTATGAAACATCAAATTCACATAAAAAGTATGGTTTGTCCTCGATGTATTATGTCGGTGCAAACTATTTTAGAAGACTTAAACATTCCATTTTCATCGGTAGAATTAGGAAAAGTTAGCATGAACGGTGAACTATCTCCAACTAAAAAAAGAGAACTGGAATTGGCTTTAAACAAAGTGGGTTTTGAATTACTTGAATCGGATAATGCTGTATTAATCGCACAGATAAAAAACTTAATCATTCAGCAAATTCATTACAATAAAGATGATTTAAAGATTAACTATTCTGATTATCTAGCAGAAAAAACAAAACACCCATATAATTATTTGAGTCGTTTGTTTTCGGAAATTGAAAAAAACACTATTGAACGATACATCACCAAACAAAAGATAGAAAAAATTAAAAAACTGCTATTCAACGATGAAAAAACAATAGAAGAAATTGCTTTTGAAATGAAATACAGCAGCTCTGCCTATCTCTCTACCCAGTTTAAAAAAGAGACAGGAATGACCCCATCAGAGTTTAAAAAATTAGAGCATTATAATTTTCAACACCTTGACAACATATAAGACTTCTTAGATAAAGCTGATGTTTCATAATAAAAATTAAGCTATCTTATATAATCTTATAAACTCTTATCAAAATAGTATAAGTAGTTTGTAATTTCTTAAACCGAACTTAGCAGCATGATACACACATATAGCATACACGGAATGACCTGCAATGGTTGTAGAAGTCATGTAGAAAGCATACTTTCAAATGTAGAAGGAGTTTCTTCTGCTGCTGTAAATTTAGAAAAAGCCGAAGCTAGCATTGAAATGGATGTACATATTCCCATTGAAAAGTTTCAAGAAGCTTTAAAAAATGATGGTGGCAATTATAGCATTCACAATCATGGTGAACAGCCCCACTCTACTGAAAAGAAAAAAGACAAACCGAAAGTTAATGGAAATGGAACCTTCTATTGCCCCATGCACTGCGAAGGCGACAAAACATACGACAAAGCTGGTGACTGTCCAGTTTGCGGAATGGATTTAGTAGAAGAGCAAAACCTCAATTCCATCCATCAAGAGAAATGGACTTGCCCCATGCATCCTGAAATTGTTAAAGACAAATCAGGAGCTTGTCCAATCTGTGGAATGGACTTAGTGCCCATAAAAGCGGACCTTTCCTCTGAAGAAAAAACCTACAAAAAACTGCTGCGAAAGTTTTGGATTGCTGTTGCGTTTACCTTACCCATATTCTTGGTTGCTATGAGTGAAATGATTCACAATAATCCACTCTATTCCTTGTTGGAGCAGAAGTATTGGAACTGGATTCAATTTGGACTTTCCATCCCTGTGGTATTTTATGCGACTTGGATGTTCTTTGAACGTGCCTACAAAAGCATCAAAACATGGAACCTTAATATGTTTACCTTAATTGGTATTGGCGCAGGTGCAGCCTGGTTATTTAGTATATTTGGAATGTTATTTCCTGATTTTTTCCCCGATCAGTTTAAAACAGAATCGGGAGCAGTTCACGTTTATTTTGAGGCAGCAACTGTTATTCTTACGCTAGTACTATTGGGGCAGCTACTGGAAGCTAGAGCTCACAGTAAAACCAATTCTGCCATAAAAGAATTATTGAAACTAGCTCCCAATAAAGCCATTCGAGTGAAAGATGGTGTGGAAGAAAAAGTTTCCATAGATGAGATTGGGCTAAACGACATACTACGAGTGAAGCCTGGTGATAAAATCCCGGTGGATGGTGTGATTACCGAAGGCAGCACTACGGTGGATGAATCGATGATTACCGGTGAGCCAATTCCAGTAAATAAAAGTGAAAACGATAAAGTGAATAGCGGAACGATTAACGGCAATCAATCATTTTTAATGAAAGCCGAAAAAGTGGGCTCAGACACTTTATTGTCTCAAATTATTCACATGGTGAATGATGCAAGTCGCAGCCGTGCACCCATCCAAAATTTAGCCGATACTGTTTCTAGTTATTTTGTACCCATTGTGGTGCTTATTTCTGTTTTAACTTTTATTGTTTGGGCTATTTTTGGCCCTGAACCAGTTTATGTGTATGCATTTGTAAATGCCATTGCTGTGCTCATTATTGCTTGCCCTTGTGCTTTGGGTTTAGCTACTCCAATGTCCATTATGGTTGGCGTTGGTAAGGGTGCTCAAAATGGAGTATTGATAAAAAATGCCGAAGCTTTGGAAAAAATGGACAAAGTGGATACGCTAATTGTAGATAAAACTGGAACAATAACTGAAGGCAAGCCTACGGTTGAAAAAGTTGGTGCATTTGGAAGCCAAATTTCTGAAAAAGAAGTACTTCAATACATTGTTTCATTGAATGCTATGAGTGAGCACCCACTAGCTGAAGCAACGGTAAAGTACGGTAAAGAACAGGGTGCTGAAATTCTTAAAGCGGAAGAATTTAGTGCGGTAACGGGAAAAGGTGTAGAAGGAAAAGTAAAGGATAAAAAAGTAAGTCTGGGAAATGCCAAAATGATGCTTCACGCAAATGCCAACTTAAATACTGAAATGGAAAGTGAAGCCAAGGTTTTTCAAAAGCAAGGTAAAACCGTTTCCTATTTATCAATTGACGGTGAAGTTGCAGGTTTTGTGGTGATAGGCGACAAAATAAAAGCAACGAGTGCTAAAGCCATTAAAGCTTTGCAAGAAAAAGGAATTGCAGTAATTATGATGACTGGTGACAATCACGACACGGCACAAGCTGTGGCAAAGGAATTAAACTTAGAAAGTTTTCAAGCAGGCATGTTGCCCGAAGATAAGTTGAAGGAAGTCGAAAAGTTGCAACTTGCCGGAAAAGTAGTCGCCATGGCTGGCGATGGCATTAACGATGCTCCTGCTTTGGCAAAGAGTGATGTTGGAATTGCCATGGGAACTGGAACTGACGTAGCCATCGAAAGTGCCATGATTACATTGGTAAAAGGCGATTTGCACGGAATTGTAAAAGCGCGAAACTTGAGTGATGCGGTAATGAAAAATATCAAACAAAACTTATTTTTTGCTATGGCTTATAATACGTTGGGAATTCCAGTTGCGGCTGGTGTTTTATTTCCAGTATTTGGATTGTTACTTTCTCCTATGATAGCTGCATTAGCTATGAGTTTTAGTTCGGTTTCAGTAATTGTAAACTCTTTGAGGTTGCGGTCGGTTGAAATTTAGAGCAATGCTAACTTATCCAAAGTTTGAAACTTTGGATAAGTTTTAGAAAAAATATTATAAATTATTGGCAGAATACTATAAAATCGATTCACTCAATAATTAGTAAATTTGATGCAATGAAAAAAATAATGGCACTATTTCTTTCTTTAATACTGTTAAGCAGCCAAGTGGGCTTTGCAGTATCTGTGCATTTTTGTGGAGGATTTATATCTGAAAGTTCAATTTCATTAGCAAAAGCAAATTTAAGCTGTGGAATGGAGTCAGTGGGATCATCAACTTGTGAAGCTACCAAACACCACGACCAATTTTCGAAACAATCGTGTTGCAAAGATCAATCACAAGTCATTCAAGTAAATGACAATTTTAATCAGAAAAACAACATCTCAAATAATCAAATTGATTTCATACAGTTATATACACTGATTGAATCTGGCTTACTTACTTTAGAAAAGGTAAGTGTTGCTGATTATCAAATCCCTCCTCCTCCATTAATCAAGGGTAATTCTCAAATTCTTTTTCAAATTTTCCGTTTATAGAATCAATAGACACTTTGCTATTTTGCAGAGAAGTGAAGCTTTCCAAAAGCTAAGAACAATCATTGTTCATTATTATAATCTATTGATATGCTTAATAAATTAATTAGGTACTTTCTTGAAAACAAGCTAGTAACCGTTCTAATTATTCTCCTAATTGTTGCCTGGGGAATTGTAACTGCACCATTTGGCTGGAAAACAAATTTCCTTCCTTCTGACCCAGTGCCAGTTGATGCTATTCCAGATATTGGAGAAAACCAACAAATCGTATTTACCGAATGGATGGGAAGATCGCCTCAAGACATTGAAGACCAAATCACCTACCCGCTCACCACCGCTTTGCTAGGAATTCCGGGGGTAAAATCTATACGGAGCTCATCCATTTTTGGGGTGTCGAGTATCTACATCATTTTCGATGAGAAAACTGAATTTTATTGGTCACGATCAAGAATTTTAGAGAAACTAAACTCCTTGCCTTCCGGCCTATTACCACAAGATGTTCAGCCTGCTTTAGGCCCTGATGCTACAGCTTTGGGGCAAGTATTTTGGTACACCTTAGAGGGAAGAGATAGCAATAATAAGCCTACTGGAGGATGGGATTTACATGAAATCAGAACCGTTCAAGATTTCTACGTTAAATACGGATTAAGTGCTGTTGAGGGAGTTTCAGAAGTGGCTTCCATAGGAGGTTTTGTTCAGGAATATCAAATAGATGTTGATCCAAATGCCCTGCAAACCTACGGTATTCCACTCAGCAAAGTGATGAATGCAGTTAAAATGTCTAATCGTGATGTTGGTGCTAAAACAATCGAAATCAACCAAGCAGAATATTTAGTGCGAGGTTTGGGATACATCAAATCTATCGAAGACATTGAAAAGGCAGTAGTTACTGTTTCCGATAATGTACCCATCACCATAAAAGACATTGGAGTAGTGAGTTTGGGTCCTGCCAGCCGTAGAGGTTTATTGGATAAAGACGGAGCTGAAGTAGTTGGTGGAGTTGTGGTTGCAAGATATGGCTCAAATCCTTTAGCAGTTATAAATAATGTAAAGGAAAAAGCGAACGAAATAGCCTCAGGATTACCGAAAAAAACATTAGCAAATGGTGTAGTCAGTCAATTAACCATCGTTCCTTTCTACGATAGAACACAACTAATCAATGAAACCATTGGAACGTTAGAAGAAGCCCTTTCTTTAGAGATATTGATTACCATATTAGTCGTTATTGTAATGGTGCTCAATTTAAGGGCATCAATTCTCATTTCAAGTTTATTGCCTATTTCAGTATTGATGGTTTTTATTGCTATGCGATACTTTCATGTAGATGCAAATATTGTGGCACTTTCAGGAATTGCTATTGCAATTGGAACGATGGTCGATCTCGGGATTGTCCTTTCTGAAAATATAATTCAACATATAAAGGAAGCGCCCAAAACACAAAAGCTGATTGACACCATATACAAAGGTTCTGCAGAAGTAAGTTCTGCAATTGTTACAGCAGTGGCTACAACTATTGTTAGTTTCGTTCCTGTATTTACCATGCAAGCCGCTGAAGGAAAACTTTTCCGCCCTTTGGCTTTTACCAAAACTTTTGCCTTACTAGCGGCCTTAATTGTTGCATTATTTATTCTACCATCATTTGCTCACTGGTTTTTTGGAATTAAAATCAATAAAAATAAAAAAGGAATCATCTTTAATACTTTGTTGATTGTTGGAGGCTTATTCATTGCAATCTTCGTTTCACCTTGGGGAGGTTTTACGCTTCTGGCTTTTGGTGCAATTTGGTTTTTGAAAGAATATGGCACATACAAAAATTGGTTCATTGATAATGCTGCAGTAATTATAGCCCTATTTTCTGTGACCTGGATTCTTGCTGATTATTGGATGCCTTTGGGAGCAAGCAAATCTTTAGCTAGTAATTTCGCCTTTGTTACCCTTCTACTTGCGCTTATTCTTGGTCTTTTTGTTTTATTAGAAAGAAATTACGTCAATATTTTAGATTGGTGTTTAGCCAATAAAAAGAAATTCCTTAGCATTCCAATAGTCATTATTTTATTTGCTGCAATGGCGTGGTTGGGTTTCAATCGAGTTTTTGGAATTGTAGCTACTTCCTCAGAAAAGGTCGGTTGGAAAATTAGAGAATCATCAACTTGGATGGCTGCAGAAGAGACTTTTCCGGGAATTGGCAAAGAATTTATGCCCTCTCTAGATGAGGGTAGTTTTTTATTGATGCCCACATCAATGCCTCACGCTGGAGTGCAACAGAACAAACAAGTGATTCAACAATTGGATATGTTGTTAGCCAATATTCCTGAAGTGGATTTAGCTGTGGGGAAGATGGGAAGAGTTGAGTCTGCGCTTGACCCTGCGCCTATCTCCATGTATGAAAACATTATCAATTACAAACCAGAATATGAAGTAAATGAAAAAGGACATCGCCAGCGTTTTAAAGTAGATGGGGATGGAAATTTTCTGCTGAATATAGCAAGTTGGAAATTGGATAAGAATAAGAATTGGGTTGCGAATGATAAAGACACATTCCGTCTAACCTCTGATTTCCAATTTAAGACGCAAGAGATACCTAACATTAACCTTGGTTCAATTGTAGATTACTTAATAGTAGATGAAGATGGTAGTTATTATCGAAATTGGAGAGCTGAAATTCAATCTCCTGATGATATTTGGGATGAAATTATTAAAGTAACAAAAATACCTGGAGTTACTTCAGCACCTAAGCTACAACCAATTGAGACTCGATTGGTGATGTTGCAAACTGGCATGAGAGCTCCCATGGGAATCAAAGTATTTGGACCGGACCTTAAAACTATCGAAGACTTTGGACAGCAATTAGAGAACATATTAAAGGAAGTTCCTTCTGTTAAAAAGGAGGCGGTTTTTGCCGATCGAATTGTAGGGAAACCCTATATCCATTTAAATATAAATAGAGATGCAATTGCTCGTTTTGGTTTAAGCATTGAAGATGTTCAGCAAACCATTGAGGTTGCAATTGGTGGCATGCAAATTACCTCTACTGTAGAAGGAAGAGAGCGCTTCCCAGTAAGGGTGCGTTATCCACGAGAATTAAGAGATGACCCAAGTAAGTTGAAAAACATTCTTGTTGAAACTCCATTAGGTGTTCAAATTCCTTTGGGCGATTTGGTTGATTTAGAATATTTACAAGGCCCACAAATGATTAAAAGTGAGAACACATTTTTGGTAGGTTATGTTTTATTGGACAAAAGAGATGGCTTTGCAGAAGTTGAAGTAGTTGAAGATGCACAGATGGCAATTCAACAAAAAATTAAAAATGGTGAATTGGTTGTACCTGCTGGAGTCAGTTTTAACTTCTCAGGAAGCTATGAAAATCAAATCAGAGCTGAAAAAAGATTATCTATCATTGTTCCTTTGGTATTGGTCATCATATTCTTGATTTTATATTTTCAATTTAGATCCATCACCACTTCACTTATGATTTTTGCTGGAATAACAATGGCTTTTAGTGGAGCTTTTATAATGCTTTGGTTTTATGGCCAACATTGGTTTTTAGACTTTTCTTTTTTAGGAACGAATATGAGAGACCTCTTTCAAGTACATACCATCAATTTAAGCGTTGCGGTTTGGGTGGGTTTTATTGCACTTTTTGGAATTGCTACTGATGATGGCGTACTTATCGGAACATACTTGGACCAAAGTATGGCAAGAAATAAAACCAAAAGTATTGGCGAAATAAGAGCTGCAGTTCGAGAAGCTGGTTTAAAACGAATCAAGCCGGCTATCATGACCACTGCAACCACCATTATAGCACTTTTACCTGTTTTGACTTCAACCGGAAGAGGTGCTGACATTATGATTCCAATGGCTATCCCTGCTTTTGGAGGAATGATAGTAGCGGCCATTACTTACTTTATTACGCCTGTGCTATACAGTTGGAGAGAGGAGAAGAAGTTGGGTGTTTAGATGTTGGAGGTTGGAAGTTGGATATTGGAGGTTAGAGGTTGGATTATATATACATTAAATAAAAAGTTATGATTAAGTCATATAAAGATTTAGAAGTTTATAAGAAGTCATTTAAGGTGGCGATGGATATTTTTTGGATGACAAGAAAATTTCCGAAAGAAGAAATTTATTCTTTGACAAGTCAGATTACTCGTTCTTCAAGGTCGATAAGCGCAAATATAACTGAAGGTTGGGCAAAAAGAAATTATGAAAGTGTATTCAAACAGCATCTAGTGCACTCATTAGGTTCTTGTGCTGAATCTCAAACTTGGATTGACTTTGCTTTAGAATGCAAGTATATCGATGAAAAGGTTCATAAAAAAAGACTTCAGAGTTGGAGCAAATAGGTAAAATGTTGAATAAGCTACATCAAAATTGGACGAGTTTCGGTAGTTAGGTGTTGGAGGTTAGAGGTTAGAGGTTAGAGGTTAGAGGTTAGAGGTTAGAAGTTAGAAGTTAGAAGTTAGAAGTTAGAAGTTAGAAGTTAGAAGTTAGAAGTTGAAGAAAATTTATTTTAGTATGAAAAAAATGGACAAAAAAAGAAAATTAAATGTTTTAAGTAAGTTGATTAAAAAAAGTATTTTTTGGGGAAGCTCTATTCAATCTAGCTTCCAACTTCTAATTTCTTGTATAGTAATAATCCTAATTTCAATCATTACGTCAAAGCCTACTTATGCACAAAAGCCACTAGACAATTACATAACGATTGCAGCAGAAAACAATCCAAGTTTAAAGGCTACCTACACAGAGTTTGAAGTTGCATTACAACAAGTCAATCAAGTAAAAGCACTAGAGGATCCTCGATTATCGTTTGGTTATTTTATTAGTCCTATTGAGAAAAAAGTAGGTGCACAACGAGCTAAGCTTTCTTTAACACAAACTTTCCCATGGTTTGGGACCCTTAAGTCTAAGGCTAACATTGCTACTTATTTGGCTGAAGCGAAATATCAAACATTTATAAATGAAAGAAATAAGCTTATTTGGGAAGTAAACAAAGCCTACTACCCTATTTATGAATATAAAAAGCAGTTTGCACTTTTAGAAGATAACTTACAAATATTACAAACTTATAAACGATTGGCGCTATCAGCTTACGAAAACAATCGAGGTGCTTTGGCTGATGTAATTCGGGTAGATATCATGATTGAAGATGCTAAGATTGAGTTAAAAATTTTAAATGATCAACTTAGGCCCTTAGCAGTCAGATTTAACCAGTTATTAAATCGATCAGATACATTCTCAATTGAAACACCTGATACCATCAGCAGCCCTTTAATTGGAATAAATTACCGAAGAGATAGCCTATTCGTAGAAAATCCGATGATTCAATCATTAGAGATTCAGAAAAATGCTTTGCTAGAAAGTGAAAAGCTAGCTAAAAAGAATGCCCTTCCTCAGTTTGGGGTTGGTTTAGATTATACCATTATTGGAAAACGTACAGACATGTCGATGCCAAAAAGTGGAAATGATTTATTTATGCCTATGATATCGGTCAGTCTTCCCATTTATAGAAAGAAATACAAAGCTGCAATAACAGAATCTCAACTTAATCAGAAAGCGATAGAATATCGAAAAGAAGCTGTTGAAAACGATTTGATAAGCAATTATGAAAACGCAGCTTTTCAACTAAATAAATCAACTGAATTAATTCTATTGTATAATTCTCAAATTACAAAAACGAAACAATTAATTCAACTTCTTTATGCTTCCTATAGTAATTCTACTAAGGAATTTGAGGAGGTTCTACGGATGCAACAACAGTTACTAAAATATCAAATGTCCAAAGCAACTGCTGAAAAAAACTATCAAGTGGCTTTGGCTGAAATAGAGTACTTAACTTTTGGGGGTTAGATCCTGGAGGTTAGAGATTAGAGGTTAGATAAAAAATATGATTATGAAAAATAAATTGATATTGATTACCCTGACATTATTTGTCGGAGGTTTGATTGGTTGGTTGATAAAACCATCTTCAAATGATGCGATGAAGGAAGAATCAACCCATTTACATGAAGAATCAAATGACGAAATATGGACTTGCTCCATGCATCCACAAATTAGAAAAAATGAACCTGGAGATTGTCCGATTTGTGGGATGGATTTAATTCCTATTTCTGTAAATCAAGATTATGAGGAAAGCCCTGATGCGATTAGAATGTCGCCGACAGCAATGCAATTAGCCAATATTCAAACAGCTATAGTAAGTAAGGGAAGCGCTATTAAGCATATAAGGCTAACAGGAAAAATTGCACCTGATGAACGAGCAACATATGCTCAAACGTCTCATATCTCTGGAAGAATAGAACAACTAATTATAAACTATACAGGTGAAAGTGTAAAAAAAGGACAAGTAGTTGCAGCATTATACTCTCCTGAATTAGTGACTGCTCAGGAAGAGCTTTTTATTGCGTTGAAAAATAGCGATTCACAGCCTGAATTATTAAGAGCCTCAAAAGAAAAACTCAAAAATTGGAAGTTAACTGAAGATCAAATTAATGAACTAATTAGGTCAGGTAAAATAATAGATCAATTTCCAGTTCTGTCAGACTTAAATGGCTTTGTTACTCAAATTAAGGCGAAAAGAGGTGACTATATCAAACAAGGTGAAATCTTTTATGAAGTGGCAGACTTATCAAAACTATGGGTATTGTTAGATATTTATGAGCGAGACTTGGCTTGGATAAATAAAGGTGATCAAGTAAACTTTGAAATAAAGGCATTTGTGAATGAAACATTTACAGGTAAAATAAATTTCATTGACCCAATTATAAATCCGAAAACAAGGGTTGCTAAAGCAAGAATTGAAATTGACAATTCCAATTTGAAATTAAAACCTGAAATGTTGGTTACTGCAACTATTGAAAGTAATTTACAATTAAATGAAAATGCCATTATAGTGCCCAAATCTGCGGTTATGTGGACTGGTGAACGCTCAGTAGTATATGTAAAAACATCATCAGTAAGTGGCTTACATTTCCTGATGCGAGAGGTTGATTTAGGTGTTTCGCTTGGAGAATCATATATTATTAAAAACGGTTTGTCAGAAGGAGATGAAATTGCAGTTAATGGAACTTTTAGCATTGATGCTGCAGCTCAGTTGGCAGGAAAACGTAGTATGATGAATCCAGAAGGTGGAAAAATGAATACGGGACACAATCACGGACAAGAAGGTGGAAGCATGATAATGGATGATTCTAAAGAAATGGAAAGTGAACAGACCGTATTAAATACTCCAGCTAAAACGGCTTTAATTCCAATTTATGAAAACTATTTCAAGCTTAAAGATGCCTTGGCTGAGGACAATTTATTGGCAGCAAATCAAGCAATCATTGACTTTAAGAAATCTATAAAAACAGTTGACATGAAGTTATTTAAAGATGAAGCGCACCAAGTTTGGATGAACTTCAATCAAGAACTAAGGTCTGGACTAAATGAAGCCAAGGATATTGAACATATTCGAAATTCCTTTGTCAGCGTTTCAAAAACGATGATTGGCATGAACGGAACTTTTCAGCCGATGAATTATCCCATTTACATTCAACATTGCCCAATGGCTAACAACAATAAAGGAGCGAATTGGCTGAGTAAAGAAAAAGAAATAATGAATCCTTATTTTGGAAGTTCAATGCTTAACTGTGGAGAAATAAAAAAAGAATCAAAATGAAAGACTGCTGTAAGTACGAAGATAACAGATCAAAGTATAAAGTTTGGGCTTCCAGAATATTTTATGGGACTGCCATTCTGCTATTTATAATAATTTTAATCATTCAAATTTTAAATTTATAAATCAATTAATTCAATAACAATTATGAAAAAGAAAGCAATACAAATAACATTGATAACTAGTTTAATATTAGGTGGAAGTCAACTATTCGCCAGCAATACTAATGCAATAAAAAGCACTATAGTTCAAAATGACTCAACAGTAGAAAGTTTTAAAGTATATGGCAATTGTGGTATGTGCAAAAAAACGATTGAAGGTGCTTTAAAGGGTGAAAAAGGCATCAATTCAGCTGTTTGGAATAAAGATACAAAACAAATGGAAGTTAATTTTGATGAAAGCAAAATCTCTCTTGATGAAATCAAAAAGAAAATTGCTTTAGTTGGCTATGATACAGAAGAATACAGATCAACTGAAGAAACTTATAGCAAATTGCCAGGGTGTTGCCAATACGATAGGCCAGAAAAGAAATAATACCATTTATAGTATGAAAACAATTATAACTTTTAGTCTTGCATTTGTCTTGTTTGCTTGTCATGAAACTAAACTTGATAGCAATTATATTGCAGAAGAAAATAGTATAAATGAGCTAGAAATTGAAAAATCAGGTCTCAATAAGTTAGAAGCTGAACAAATCATAACTGGATATCTTAAAATAAAAGATGCTTTAGTCAACTCTAATCCTTCAGCAGCAGCTTCTGCTGCTGAAGGGCTTTTGTTTGACTTTGAATTAAATGAAAATCAACTGCTTGAAAAGCTATTTCATGAAGTAAATTTAATTTCAAAAAGTAAAAATGTAAAACAGCAACGAATTTATTTTGAAGGACTTTCACACAACATCTATTCAATAGCAAAAACGATAGATACGGAACTTAGCATTTATCAACAATTCTGCCCAATGGCATTTGACGATCAAGGCGCCTATTGGATTAGCGATGAAGAGAAAGTGTTTAATCCTTATTTTGGAGATAAAATGCTAAGGTGTGGACGTGTTACAGAGGTCATCAATTAATCATTCAAAAATTAAGTTGAATAGGTTTGATTAATTTTTTATTTTGCAAGCTTGAAGTTCGTGTATAAATGAAAGCTGCCATTAGAAGAAAATACGGAGATCCAAAACACATAACGATTGAAGAAATTGAACGACCAATTCCAAATCAAAATCAAGTTTTAATTAAAGTTCACGCAACTACTGTAAATAGAACAGATTGCGCGAACCTTAGTGCAAAGCCTTTCATAATGAGATTTTTTTTAGGTTTATTTAAACCCAAAAAAATTATAATCGGGACTGACTTTGCAGGAGAAATAATTTCTATAGGAAATGATGTAAATGACTTACCAATTGGAGATCGAGTTTTTGGATTTACAGATTCAGGTTCTGAATCTCAAGCTGAATATTGTGTAGCTGACCCTATTGATTTGTATTGCATTCCAAATAATTTAACTTACGCTCAAGCGGTTGCTAGTTTAGAAGGTGCCTTTTATGCTTATGCCTTTATTTACAAAACTCAAATTAAAGCAGGGCAAAAAATTTTAATCAACGGTGCTACAGGTGCTATTGGATCTGCCCTTTTGCAATTTGCAAAACAAAAAGGGGTAAGCATTACTGCAACCTGTAATACGAATAACATTGCCTTAATTCAATCTTTAGGAGCCAGTAAAATAGTTGACTATACTCATAAAGATTTTACGGATACTCATGAAAAGTTTGATTTTATTTTTGATACAGTCGGCAAAAGCACTTTTGGAAAATGTAAAAAAATTCTCACTGACAATGGCATTTACATTTCTTCAGAACTTGGTCCTTATGCACAAAATGTATTTTACCCAATATTAACTTCCTTTTCTAATAAAAAAGTTATTTTTCCAATACCACTAAGCAAGTCGAAAACACTGCCATACATAATTAACAAGTTAAAAAGCAAGGAATTCAATCCAGTTATAGATCGAACTTATCCGCTAGAAGATATTTCTAAAGCATATGAATATGTTTTAACAGGACAAAAAACAGGCAATGTTATCATTCAAATTGCTGCGGATTAAATTTTTTAAAATAGCTTATATTTAACACATGCAGGAAATAGATAAGCAAATTCTAAGATTAGAAAGCTATAAAGCAAGTGAAAAGCAATTAAACATTAGTATTTCAAATGCACCAATCTCTTGGCACATTTACCATAGCTTAATGGTTATAATCGAAGTGTGTAAGGCTTTAAAAAAATCAAGTCCAGATGAATATAAACCAAATTTTAACTTCAAAAGAATCTATATTTTTTTATTGGGAAAATTTCCCAGAGGAAAAGTAAGAGCCCCTTCGTCAGTTAATCAAAAAGAATCGGCTAGTGTAGAAGAAATCAATAAATTAATGATTGAAGCAAAGGACTTAATTCAATCATCTTTAACTATTCATAAAAATGCTAACTTTAAGCATCCCATATTTGGAATACTCAACAAAAAACAAACTCATGAGTTTTTGGTGCTTCATACTCAGCATCATATAAAAATCATTGAAGACATACTACTAAGCTAATTTAAAATCAAATGGAAACAAATATCAGCGAAATATCAAAAAAACACCTTTTAGAAACGAGCAGATGGGCTAATTTTCTAGCAATACTCAGTTTTATTTTTATAGGAATTATACTGATAGCTGGAGTTTTTGTCGGGTTTGCTTACTTTGCATTAGATCAAGTTTCAAACCAATACAGCGAAAACCCATTTAGTTCACCATTTTCAATGCCAAGCCGCTTATATTCTACGATTTTATTAATAGTTTACCTTATTATAGCCCTTATCTATTTTTTTCCAAGTTATTATCTCTACCAATTTGCCAATAAAATGAAAAATGGCTTATTAAAAAACGAAACTGTCAATATAGATGAAGGATTTAGTAAACTTAAATCAGTTTTTAAATTTTGGGGAATCTATACCATTCTCGCTTTAGGTTTATATGCTATAATCATTGTTTCAAGCTTAGTGTTTGCAATATTTAAGTAATTAAGATTTACTTCTTCAAAATATAATAGTATCGAATTTATACATATAGGTAATTGTTGATTTTTTTAAAAGATACAATTATGTATAGTCAAGAAAATACGAGGCATAAAAAAAGGGGCGCAATTTGCGCCCCTTTCCTATTTATCGGACAAGAAGATTATTTTTTCTTCTTTTCGTCTTTTTCTAGCGAATCTTTCAAACTTGCTAAAGCATCTAAATCACCAAGAGTCGTTTTCTCTTGTTTGTCATTCATTGTTTTAATAGCTTTTGCAGTTGCACTTTGATTTGCTTTAACTTGCTTACGTTTTGCATTGTTTTCTTCTTCCTCTAATTCTTTGTGAATTTGAGTATGAGAAACTGTAATTTTCTTAGCATTTTTGTTGAATTCCATTACTTTGAAATCAGCTTCTTCGTCTTTTTCAATGGATTTACCATCTTCTTTAGCTAGATTTCTTTTCGTAGCGAATGCTTCAACACCGTAAGGCATAATTACTGTTGCACCTTTAGCATTAACTTCAGAAACAGTTCCTTTGTGAATACTTCCTACTTCAAAAATTGTTTCGAAAGTTTCCCATGGATTTTCTTCTAATTGCTTGTATCCAAGGCTTAATCTTCTGTTTTCTTTGTCAATTTCTAAAATAATAACATCCATTTTTTCACCTACTGCGGTAATTTCTTTTGGATGGTTAATTTTCTTAGACCATGATAAGTCAGAAATATGAACTAAACCGTCAACTCCATCTTCTAACTCAACAAAGACTCCAAAATCAGAGATATTGGTTACTTTACCAGAATGCTTAGATTCAACTGGGAATTTAGTTTCAACACCTTCCCATGGATCGTTAGACAATTGTTTAACACCTAAAGACATCTTACGCTCTTCGCGGTCTAATGTCAATATTTCTGCGTCAACGGTATCACCAACTTTAAAAAATGCTTGTGCAGGTTGTAAGTGGTTAGACCAAGATATTTCAGAAACGTGAATTAATCCTTCTACTCCTGGTTGAATTTCAACGAAAGCACCGTAATCTGCAACAACTACAACTTTTCCGCTTACTTTATCTCCAACTTGTAATTTCTCGTCTAATTTCTCCCAAGGATGACCTTCTAACTGCTTCATACCTAAAGCAATTCTTTTCTTTTCATCATCAAAATCAAGAATTACAACTTTTACTTTCTCATCTAAAGTAACCACTTCTTCTGGGTGGTTTACTCTACCCCAAGAAAGATCAGTAATGTGAACTAAACCGTCAACACCACCTAAGTCGATAAAGACACCGTAAGAAGTAATGTTTTTAACAGTTCCTTCCAATACTTGTCCTTTCTCTAATTGAGAAATAATCTCTTTTTTCTGTACTTCAAGTTCTGCTTCGATAAGCGCTTTATGAGATACTACAACGTTTTTGAATTCTTTGTTGATTTTCACCACTTTGAATTCCATTGTTTTATCAACGTATATATCGTAATCTCTAATTGGTTTAACATCTATTTGAGAACCTGGCAAGAACGCTTCAATTCCAAATACATCAACGATTAAACCACCTTTAGTTCTACATTTTACGTGACCTTTAATGATTTCTTGAGAATTCAATGCATCATTTACTCTATCCCAAGCTCTTAAAGCTCTTGCTTTTTTGTGAGATAAAATTAATTGACCATTTTTATCTTCTTGGCTTTCAATGAAAACTTCCACTTTGTCGCCAACAGCTAAATCTGGTCTATATCTTAATTCAGATTTTGTGATTACTCCATCAGATTTGTACCCGATATTTACTACAACCTCTCTAGAAGTAATGCTTACAACTTCTCCATCTAATACATCTTGTTCTGTAATAGACATTAAAGTATCACCATACATCTCTTCCATTTCTTTCTGAGTGTCAGCAGCATATTTATCGTCGTACTTTCCAATAGCGTCCCAATCGAAATCAGTTCTAAATTGCTCTAGCTCTTGCTTTCGTTCTTCTTTAGTTTTTGGAGCAACTTTTTCATGAGCTACAACAGGCTCTTCATCAGAAATTTGATCTGCTTCTACCGTAGCGGTATCAACTTCACCTTTTTTAGGAGCTACTCGCTCTTTTTTTGCTTTTGCAGGCTTAGCTTTTTCAGCTTTTGCTTCTTTAGCAACTGGCTCTTTTGTTTCTTTAGAAGTAGTTGTTTTTGTTTCAGCTGCAGTATTTTCAGCTGTGTTTGCAGAGGTTTCTGCTTTTTGTTCTGCTGCTTCAGCAGCTTTGTCTTTAGATTCAGCCATGAATGACTTTTGTTTTGTATTTCGTTTCAAACTCGATTTTATAAACGAAAGTGATTATTAATTTCCCAATAAATCGATGATTGGGCTTCTCAAAATGAGGGCGCAAATATACTAAAAACCAATTAATAAAGTTATGTGCTTTTTGATTATTTTTTTGGCAGTATTTCTTGTGTTTCAATGCTTATTTTTGAGGCTTTAAAAAATGAACAACAATTAATTATAAGTGAATAGCTTTGTTCATCGCCATGACAAAAAAACAATCAACAAAAACGACTGTTTTTATTGAGTATATAAAATTATAAAACAAGGGGATTTTAAAATATGAAATCATTTGACATTCCGACTACATATAGAAGTTCTTTTATCAGTTTAATTAAGAACAATAAGAAAATAAGCGACCCCAGAAAAAAGGACTTCTCTCCTACTATTATTGATTTCGGCCCTATTCAAATAATCATTGCTCGTCATTTTGGTTTTTGCTATGGCGTAGAAAATGCAATAGAAAGAGCCTATCGAGCTGTTGAAGAAAATCCTGGAAAACGAATATTTTTGTTAAGTCAAATGATTCACAATCCTGCAGTTAATTCCGATTTACAGAAAATGGGAATTCAGTTTATTATGAATACCGAAGGCAAACAATTTATTGCTTGGGATGAGTTAACACCTGAGGATATTATTTTGATTCCTGCATTTGGCACAACCATAGAAATTGAAAATATTTTAAAATCCAAAGGGATAGAGATTGAAAAATACGACACGACCTGTCCTTTTGTAACAAAAGTTTGGAAACAGTCAGATAAATTAGGTGCTGATGGTTACGCTGTTATCATACATGGCAAACCCAATCACGAAGAAACAAGAGCAACTTTTTCGCACAGCACTTCCAATGCAAGCTCTATCGTCATCAAAAATATGGATGAGGCTGTTGAGTTGGGAAAATACATTCTTGGCGAAAAACCTTACTCCGAATTTGAACATGAGTTTGGTAATCGGGTTTCCAAAGGCTTTAAGCCAGAAATAGATTTACAAAAAGTTGGTGTAGTCAACCAAACGACTATGTTGGCTTCAGAAACACAAGCAATTGCCGATTATTTTAAAAAAATAATGCTTCAAGAAAAAGGCAATCAGAACATTAAAAATCATTTTGCCGATACTAGAGATACGCTCTGTTATGCAACTAATGACAATCAACAAGCAACTTATGGATTGTTGGAAACAGAAGCTGATTTGGCTATAGTTGTAGGTGGTTATAACAGTTCTAACACATCTCATTTGGTTGAATTGTGTGAAGAAAAACTCCCTACCTATTTCATTTCCGATTCTAATGAAATCGTAAATCAAAATTTAATTCGCCATTTTGATTACCACCATCAAAAAATGCGAGAAACAGCGAATTTCTTACCCAATAAAACGCCCTTGCGTATCATTTTAACTTCAGGTGCTTCTTGCCCCGACGCTATAGTTGATCAAGTGTTAGATCGTTTGCTAAGTTTTTATAAAAACACCAAAAGCAAAGAGATGGTGATGCAAGAACTTGTTTCGTAATAAATCTAATCATGATAAAATCTTTAATCCAAAACAATGAAATTAATTGGGAGAAGATTAATTTAAAACGAAACGAATTTCTATTAAAACAAGGAGATAAAGAGCGGTATTTTTATTATGTAATTAGCGGTGCATTAAGAGCATATACATTCATAAACGAAGAAGAGTTAACCATTCGTTTTGCTTATAAAGGCTCTATAGTAGCCTCAATACCCGCCTACTTTTCAGGTGAAGCTTCTGAATTATCCATACAGGCAATTCGTAAATGTAGCTTGCTTCGGATTAGAAAAAAAGAATTAGAAACTTATATAGAAGCAGAAAAATCGAGATTAATCCTTTATAATCAAATGCTGGTTGAGCTTGTTACTAGTTTTTATCATCGAGAAATAGATCTATTAACTCAATCTCCTTCAGACCGAATAGAACGTATTCGAAAAAGGAGCCCTCAAGTTTTTCAAGAAATTCCCCATAAATACATTGCATCCTATTTAAGAATGAGTGCAGAAACACTAAGTCGCTTGTTGAATTCTTGATTTGAATCAAGATTAATTACATCTTGAATATCCACCTTTGTAAAAAAAAATGAAACAATCCGATTTAATAGAACAGCTCATTGCTAAGAGTAAAGCTCTTGAAGTGGAAGCATTAAAACTTCAAAAACTAGAATTAAGTCAATTAACTCATCGACCTAGCTCAGAAAAATGGACGATTCTAGAAATTGTAGAGCATGTTAATTATTACATTGAATTTTACAATCAAGAATTTAATCAAGTGCTTAAAAAAGCTGATAGTTTAAATTCGAATGTAGATTTAAAAAGAAGTTTTATGGGCAATTATTTCATTGAAATGATGGAACCAAAGGAAGCAGGAATTAAAAAAATGAAAACATTTAAGTCTAAAAACCCGATAGGCAAAGTGCTCAACATCTCTGTTATACAACGATTTATAGAATTAAATTCTGAAACAATACGGCTTTTAGAAAGTTCAAAAAACAAACACATAAAGTCTAGTACTTGTAAATTAACTATCCCACTTATTAAATTAAATCTTGCTGACGCGTTTCAGTTTTTGATTGCTCACAATCAAAGGCATTTTGTGCAAATAAAAAATAATTTATAGGCGTTCTGAATCCTTAAGTATTTCCGAATTTAAGTTTACAGTTTAAGCTTCTACTTCTAAGCTCACGAAGTAGCCGCCGTATTTTCGGATATTAATTACAATTCCGCCTTCAAAAATGAGGTATTGCCCTTTTATGGCTTCTAACTTCCCCTCTAAAATTGGAGTTTTGTCCAAATTGTGGCTTTTCACTTTATGTGGAAAACGAATTGCTGGATAGTCTATTTCTATAATTTCATCGTCGTCACTTGCAAACTCTTGCCATTCATCATCTAGTTTTTCGATGAGTAAATCTTTTGTTTCAATTATGTCTATACTTGTTGCAACTTCATTTTTTAACATCTTTTGCCAAGGTGTTTTATCAGAAGCAAATTCCTTTAAAGCTACTTCAATCATACCCGCCTGATATCGGTTTTCAGTTTCTGCTATTTTTATCGCTTTCGATGCTCCTTGGTCTATCCAACGATAAGGAACTTGGGTTTCACGTGTTACGCCAACTTTTATTCCAGATGAGACGGCCAAATAAACGACATGAGGTTGATTGTGATTTTTCTCCTCCCATTCAGGGTCTCTGCCTTTTCCTAAATGCGCTTCACATAGCTCTGGGCGAATAATACATTCTGCATTTTGTGGCGCATCTCTAAAGCATGGAAAACAAAAACCTTGGGCAAATGATTTGCTTGTTAATCGACCACAGTTAACGCAATTAATCTGCCCTGTAAAGCTCATTTTAATTGAAGTGCCCACAAGTTTTGTCATGTTAATCACATCTTCATTTAATATCAATTCATATTTTACTGGCGACTCAAATGTGGTTTTCATTTTGTGCAAATTGCCTTGAAATTCTCGTTTTTCCATCTTGCGAAATTATGGCAATTTGTATAAGTAGTAAAATAAAATGTATTTGAATTGATGAATGGTATATTCAATTCATAAGTACTATGGATTCTTTAACATTTAAAAATCAAACTGATTCAGTTTAGAAACCAAGACCTAAATAAACCGAGAAAGTCGAATTTCTTGAATTCTTAAAGGCATTAGAAGAATATTCGCTTCCATTTGTTGTGAATCGCTGATCCTTGCCAATCTCTTTCAATCCATAATCATAACGCAAACCAAAATTCAGGACTTCAAATTCAAACCCTACACCTACTGAAAGCCCATAATCCACTCGCTCGAAATCACCTTCATTTAAGTCTTCTACAAAATTAAAATTCGAATTCTCAGACTTGTTATCAATACTTGCTTTTAATAAATAAGCAAAATATGGTCCAGCGTGAATGTTTAAGTTTTCGTTCAAATTAACAAGCAATAGAACTGGAAGCTCTATATAATCAAGCTTTTGAGATAACTCTCCTTCACCTGTAATAAAGTTATCGTACTTGGTTGTAGAACCTTTATTGGTATATATTAATTCAGGCTGTATAGATACAAAATCTGTTAATGCAGCTTTGAAAAACAAACCAGCTTGAATACCAGTTCTTATATCTTGGTCATCAACTTCCTTGTTGTAAAAGTTTGAAAAATTCAATCCCCCTTTTACTCCTACTTTACTTTCTTGTGCTTTTATACTTAATGGAATTAAACTTCCAATGATTGTAATTAATGCAATTGCTTTTTTGAGTTTCATTTTATTGTTTTATAGGATTATATCGCAAAAATAGTTGAGATACAATTGTTTAAACTTGAGCACTGTCAAGTATTCAGTTGATTCTAATCAATAGGATTATTTATTTTGGATTAGCCAATCAGCTAGTAAGCTAATTTTAGTTGAACAACTAGTTTAGGAATTATGGTTTTGTTGTTCCGGTTTGAATGTTATTGACCTGAGTTAAATACTGTATCATGCCTTTGAAAATAAATCCATGAAAAACCAAAACAGAATACCAATACAATCTTCCTTTCAAACCTAATGGTCTAAAAGTGGCTGTTTGTATTAATTTATCATCTACTATTCTGAATTCTAACCAAGCTTCACCTGGCAATTTCATTTCGGCAAATAAAAGTAAACGCCCTTCATTTTTATCTGCATACAATACCCTCCAAAAATCCAATGCATCTCCGGCATTTAAAGAATTCTCAGAAGTTCGCCCTCTTCTCAATCCAACCCCACCATTGAATTTATCAATAAATCCTCTAAATCGCCATAGCCAGTTCCCATAATACCAGCCATTTTCACCGCCGATGCTCCAAATCTTTTCAATACATTCCTCTCGATTAGTAACTGTTTCTTCCCTTATATCATGGAAGCAACCATAAGTCGGTACGTTTATAAAATCAGAAATATAAGAATTGAAGCCACTGCTGACAAAGGCATCCTTCCAACTAGAAACAACTTCATTTCGCTCTATCTTACTAAAAGCTCTATCTAAAGCCTCCCTGTAGCTTATTGGCTCAATTCCCAAGATGCTGTTGATTTCATTATCTCTGCATATCACTTCTATTTTCATACTATTCACAAGAGCAACTGCTAGTTTATAAGATGTAGAAGTTACAAAATACAACAAGTAAGTAGAGAGCTTTGGAGTCATTACTGGAACAGTATAGATGTAGCGTTTTAGATTTCTTTTTCGCCCTAATTCTATAAGCATTTCCTTGTAAGATAAAATATCTAAACCTCCGATATCAAAATTTTTATTCAATGTCTTTGGATTAAAAATGGTTTCAGAAAGGAACATAATCACATCAGAAATACCTATTGGTTGGCATTTGGTATTGAGCCATTTAGGTGTAATCATTATAGGGATTTTCTCAATTAAATCTCTCATAATTTCAAATGAAGCGCTTCCCGAGCCAATAATAATACCAGCCCTTAATGCAGTAAAATTATAGTTCCCCAGACTCAATTCTAACTCGACATTTTTTCTAGAAGCTAAATGTTCAGACAAGTTGGATTCATTGACTATTCCACTGAGGTAAACAACATGTTGCACATTCGTTTTACTAATCGCATTTCTAAAATTCTTAGCTGATTCTAATTCTAATAACCTATAATCAGATGAAGTTGTCATAGAGTGAACTAAGTAAAAAGCACCATCTATATCTTTTGGGATATTTTCTAAAGAAACTTCGTCTAATAAGTCAACTTCAACAATTTTAATTTTTGATTTTAACGAATTTGGAGGAGTAAATCGATCAACATCTCTCACACAACAAATGACTTCATGCCCCTTATCAACCAATACAGATAAAAGCCGTTTACCAATATAACCAGATGCACCTGTAAGTAAGATTCTCATTTTCGATTATGCAATTTAAACAGCTAGTATTATACACTATTAAAACTAAACATAATTTTAAATGTAAACTGTGGTTTTATATTATAGCAGCACTTATATTTTATAGTATTTTACAAATAAAATCTTGAGTTTAAAGCAATAAAAATGTGCTTAACCATGGTTCTTGCCAAATGAAATTAGCAATTAGCAAGACTTCAAAAAAATTATTAATTAACTCAATTTGTAAATTCAAATTGTATGCCTTTTGGCATGATGTGTAGAGCTCTAAATTCTTGCTTGACTAGAATTTGATGCCAAACATTTGTTGGAATAATTATACTTTCCCCTTCTTCTAATAAATGCTCTGTCTCGGGAAATTTCATGATGCATTTACCCTCACAAATTACAATTACCGATTCATCAGAGGCTTTATGTTTTGGCAATAGCTGACCAGCATCAGCTTTCATTTGTTTAACGATTAGCTCATCTCCCTCTTCTATGAGCTTTACTGCCGGTGAACTTACTTTTGACATGATATTAAGGTTTAATTCAAAAAAGATTTTAATTGGTAGATATCTAGTAAAGTTAGCTATTTAATTGTTAGCTAATTATTTTGGCAGAAATCTAGATTCATTTCTTATTCCCATGGCCCATCTTTACTTACACTTGTGAAGGTGTTGCCATCAAAGCGAAAAAGTCCACCCCAACCTCCAAACCAGAAACGGTTTTCTTTGTCTTTATAAATACTTAATATAGAGCCATTCAATCCCGATTCTTTATAGAAATGAGTGAAATTGTGGCCATCGTATTTATATACTCCATTGTTCTCAACTCCAAACCAAAGATCACCATTGTTATCTTCAAAAAAAGCACAAACCTCAACACCCTCGACAATACCATCTTTCGTGTAATTATTGAATTTTTCTCCATCAAATACACTAAGTCCGCCCCAAAATGTACCAATCCATAAATGGCCTTTAGTATCCATTTTGAGTTCATAAATTGAATTGTCTGCTAAACCATTTTCACTTGTATAATGAGTGAAATTTTTACCATCATATTTACATATTCCAAAACCATCTGTACCCAACCAGATGTTGCCTTCCTTGTCTTCTACAATACCAGTAATTCTATTTGCAGCATAAACCGTATTTGGTTCTTTCACTTGAGGCTTTGGAATTGAGATGTTTTTAAATTCCTTACCATCGAACCTAGTCAAACCCTCATTGTGTCCAATCCAAAATATTCCTTTAGAATCTATAATCAAACTCCAGATTTCAGCATTTAGCAATCCATCCGCAAGGCCAAAAAAGGTAAATGACTTTCCATCATACTTATTTAACCCAAAGCCTGTTGCAAACCAAATATTACCTTCATCATCTTCTACTATACCTGTAACTCTACCACCGCTAAAGCCGTCATTTTTTGTAATAAAAACTAAAGAATCTCCATTGTAAAGCATAAGGTCATACACATTAGTGCCAAACCAAAGCTTACCTTTGCTGTCTTGAAATATTTTGCGCAAATGCTGACACAATTGCCCGTCAATAAAGAATAATGGGTCTTTATAACTCAATGGCTTTTCCTTGATATTATCCTGAAAACTTGTGTTTGTTTCTTTATTATATTCCTTAGATTGTCCTTCACATGAAGTAACAAAAAAGAACATTGCCAGTAATAGTTGTATAAACTTGTTTTTATTAATCGATGAATTCAATTTAATTCCTTTTCTAATTTAGGCTTACTCTTTTAATTTTCGCTTAAAATCTAGATTCCAACAAATAAATATACGAAAGCTGAGATTTTAAAACCAAACTATTTGGGTTTACTAAAAAGTTAAACTTAATACTTCAACTCAAAAGCTACACGCCTATTTTTAAAGCGTCCATCTTCCAATTCATTATTGGCAATAGGCAGTGATTCTCCGCGTCCCGATGCACGAATTCTATTTGGTTCAATATTATTTAAAAGCAAATAATTTTTTACAGCTTCTGCCCTTTTCTCCGACAATTCTTGATTGGCTTCTTGACTACCGACATTATCCGTATGTCCGATAATTTCTAATTGTAAGTCATTGTGGCTTTCAAGTAGTTTGACTAAATTCTTCAATTCAACAAAAGAATCCTCAAGGATTTTAGCTTCATTGTTATTAAAATGTAACATCATCGAAAAGTTGATACTGCCACTTGAAGGACTTGTTAAATTTTCAATTTCAGGAACAGAAGTCGCTATGTAATCAGCTACAATTGAATCGGCTTGAGGAATTCGATTACCTGCCGCTTTCATGGATTTGGCCTTTAAAAAAACTGCTGAATCATAAAAACGATCTCCTACATCGGCTATGGCTATTTTTAGATGGTATTTTTTTCCCTTACTCAATAGCATCGTAGCTTTTAACAGCGTTGTAAAACCGTCAAATTCAAAAACTTGTGCTCGTATCATTAAGCTTCTGTTTTTTTCCCAAAATTCAACAGTATGAGCTTCTAAAAAATCTGACCGTAAGAAGTACTCTTCATTTACCCGATGATTAACATTATCTATACTTACAACGGTTTGTTGATTGGGCAGACGGGCTATGTTCAATGGTCGAATTCCTCTACCACCTATTTCTTTGATAAAAAAACCAAAAATATCATTTACTCCTTTGTCCACATATTCTGGGTACTCTTCAGAGGCAAAAACATATTCAAACGCAATACTATCGCGTAAAGCAAGTAAGTCAAATTCTAAAACTGCAGCATCTGTAACTACTCCTGTAGCAATTGCTTGTAAATCTTGATCGCCTCCACCATAAGATCGAACCCCAGTATTTACAGCTTGATTTGGTCCTCTTGCATCAAAAGTATTACCCGTAGATAAAATAATGCCTTCATCAATTAATTCTGTTGGATATGGATTCTTAAATTTTGCTATTGAAAATTTCTTACCAGTAAATTGAACATTTTCAATAAACAAATCACTTTTATCTCCTAGTAAAACCTTTGAAACCAATTCATAAGGGCTATAGGATGTGTCTATCATTAATTGTCCTTTTGCATTAAAAAAAACACAAAAGGACAAAATTATAAACGTAAAGCGGAACATAAAGTTTAGTTGCCATTAAGAATAATCGGCAATCCATCTCCACCTCCTCCAATCACAATGATTTTAGAATTGCTCGATTTTGCTAATTCTTCTGTAGCTGAAATTCCTTTTTCTCTCAAAATATTATCGGTAATACTCGCGCTCAAAATTTTATTGGCTTCTGCTTTACCTTCTGCATCAATTTTTCTACGCTCTGCTTCTTTCTTTTCCTTTTCAATAAGGTAGGTATATTTCTGAGCTTCTTGATCAGCTGCTAACTTAGCTTCTATCGAGTTCTTAATAGTTAAAGGCAGTTTTATAGAACGAAATAACAATGCTTTCAACTGAATATTATTTGTTTCTAAGATTTCTCTAGTCTTCATCTCAATCTTCGTTTCTATTTCCTGTCTTTTAGTAGCATAAAGTTCTTCTGGTGTATATTGACCAATAATTTGTCGAACTGCAGATCTAAGCTCAGGGCGAATTAAACTCTCGATATAACCTGTTCTAAACTTTCGATATAAATATCCAATTTGCTCAGGCTCTGGTCTAAAACGCAATGAAACATCTAAACTAATTGATAAACCATCTTTAGATAAAACGTCCATCGTTTCCTCTACTTGCTGCTCTTGAATTTGGAAAATAATTACATCATTCCACGGTGCAACAATGTTTAATCCTTCTCCTTTTACATCATCTACATCTAATCCAGAAGTATATTTTTTAAAGATTACGGCTCTTTCTGTAGGTTGAAGAATTACAAATGTTTTGGAAAAGAAGATTAATAAAATAACGATTGCTACTCCTATAAATATATAAGGTTTTAGCTTTGAAGGATCTATTGACGGTTGTTCGAACTGACTCATAGTTTATTGTTTTATGATTTTTTTAATTATTGTTTTATTCTCTGTAACTATTTTTAGGTAATACACTCCAGTTTCAACGGAGTTAACATCTATTGAATGGATGTTTTTTGAATTTGCAAAGATACCATTTAAAACTGCTTGCCCAAGGTTATTTGTTAATTCCCATGAAGTAATATTAAGGCTTGACTTTAAGTATATTACATTGTTTGTTGGATTAGGATACAAGGTTAAATCAATATCTTCATGAAGTTCATTCAAGCCAGTTGTATTACCTACTGTAAAATAGTACTCTATTCCTGCGCCAAAATCTGGATTGAAGTTTTTGAGAATAGTTCCATTTGCATCAGCAATTCTAAAGTATCCAGTTCCAGAATTATTTGCAAAAAATGATAAGCCATCATTTCCTGCATCAAGTACATCTAATCGGTAGCAACCTGGTGCATATAAAAAGGTATCTACATAAGTGTGATTGGTAGCTAAGTTACTTTTCTGAAAAAGTAAAGTACCACTTTCATCTTTTAAAGTATAACTTGTTTCATTCACTAAATTAGTTTTAAAGATAATTGAAAATCTGGATGGTAAATCATCTGGCATCTCAAAATTGCTTTGCATGCTATTGTTAAAAGCATATTGGTCTGCTCCACCATTTACACTCATTATAGTTGCTTTAAAAGTATTTAAACCTACGCTAGCTGTTGACCAAAATGCCTGACTAACAGGAATTAAAACTGTAGTGGATTCCATAAAATTTAAACTACCAGTCCAATTGTGTGTAATTGGAGCACCACCATTAACTTGTATCTGAATGCTCGCAGCTGTCATTAAATTAGAACCAGTATTCTGGATTCTCACAATTGGGTTATAGCAAGAAGGATTTCTTCTGCCAAATTCCGTATCATTTGTTGGGCGACTAATCTCTATTATTCTAGCATCGCTTGTAAAATTTGGATTGCCATAACTGACCAGCTGATTGCTGACAATATATCTCGAATCTCCACTCGCAGTTGACACTCCATATTCTATTAATACACTGTCTCCACTTACAAAATTGCTAATATCGTATTCTGCCACATCTGTTGCCATTCCAGGACACCAACCTGCTCGGTCATAAATCCAAGTTCCTCCTTGTGGATAAACAGGATTTTTTGAGCAAGTTTTCCAAACAGCTCTATTGTAAATTTTTGCGCCATTATTAATATCAATATAATGGTTTCTTGCTATAAACTCTCCTTGCTGACCATGTCCAGTAATTGCCGATCTTACTTTGAATATTCTCGCAGAAGTATCTATAGGAACACTTCTTGGGGCAAAATATTTATTAGCTATAATGTCAGTATAGTTTCTAGAATCAACTTTCCAGATTTGCTGAAAACGTTTTACATCGGCAGGAGGTGTTCCTACTATAAATAAAAACTGAATGTCCATCTCTTCTTGCCATTGCCCACCTCTAGTCATACTCAACCTACGATTGCCTTGTAAAACTGGCAAGTAATCCGTCACATCAAAATACCATGCTTTACCATCAACACCTAAATCTAAACCAATACCATAAGGCGTTACAAATGACATAATCTCTACATTAGAAGGATTTCTTTGATAATAATCTAAAACTAAGTTTTGAAGGCTCACAACTGATGAAGAAAGTGCTTGGCTAATCTGATTTCCGTTTACATCTAAAATGATATTGTACTGATCATAATAATTACTCAATGTGCTGCCAATACTATCCGAACTAGTTGTTCCAGGTCTTGGGTAAATCGTATTCTCAATTACAGTATATGGGCTATTAATAGTTGTGTCCAATAAAGTATCTGCGCTAATGGTTAAATTATATGTTCCTTGCATAAATCGGATATTAGGCCGCATAGTATTTGACTCAAAATTTTTGAATATCTCTACTCCTTCAAATGATTTAAAACTAGGCGCAACATTAAATAAGGCGTCATTTGAATTTGTCGATATATCTTCAATTAATGCATTGGTATTTTTTATTTCGTAAGCTAAATCTAAATGTGAGATTTGAGGATGTACATTACTTGTATTTATATGGCTAGCAAATAGTTTTCTATGCATCCAATGTTTAATATCAGTTTGGCTTAATGCAGTGTCCCATACTCGAATATCGTCCATTTGCCCACTAAAATAACGGTTGTGAAATCCTTTTGAAATTTGAAAAGGATAAGACAGTTGTGTGTTCATTGCTTTGGTGCTTACCGAACTGCTATAATCCCATTTACCATCCACATAAAACTTGACATTATACATATTATAACCAGAAAAAGTAAAGCCTACATGATGCCATTGACCATCGTTTACTACTTTAGTTCCAACGGCATAAGCACCGTTAATTTCTAAGCGTAATTTTCCAGAGCCGTTAACCCAAAAAGATTGTTTTTCTGTGGAGTTATTTGTTCCCCAAGTAGTTATTTCACCTGAACCAGTAGTTTTAATCCACGCAGTTACAGTTCTGTCATTATTTCCAGAAATTCCTTGATAACTATTTGCTTCTACATAGTTGTTTGGAAATAAATTCAATGCAAAATCATTAGATGAAGTAATGGTATTTATTCCAGCTGTGCTACTCAATATTAATGGGTTATTATTAGAATTGCCCTTGTAATTTGTTTCAATTATCAAATTAGAGCTCCCATCCCAATTAAACGAATTATGAAATTGAATTCTATTCCAACCATTTGTGAAGTTATAATCATGAAAATAAACTTCTTGAAAATGATTAAAGATTGAGGTATCTATTTGATCTAAGTTTGTTAAAGTAGTTTGTTTTAAACTCAATCTAAATTTTTTAATAAGCACATTTGAAGCGTTAGAATTTAGGCTTATTGCATCGATATTGCCAGCGGTTAAACCAGCAGCTAATAACTCGGCAGCTGTATATAAAACATAAGATTTTCCACCTCCTGCTCTACTATTTATAAACGATGTATCTGTGTTAGCCGACAATCCAATGGATGCAGTATCTTCAGTAATTATTGAATTTAAAAGCACTCTATTTTGTATAGTTTGTTGAGCTGTCCAAGTTGGTACCGTACTATACATTCCAGTCGTGTTGGTATTTGGTGTTATTTGATATCGATTAACAGTACTGATGATGGAATCTGCCATAGATGGATTTTCAACATAAGTGTTACAAGAATAATCCCATTCTCCACAGCCTAAATTGCGATTAGAACCAGTGGAAACCAGTGCATTTTTGCAACGCATGGCATATCTCATAATTACCTTTTCAAAGCGTATAGCTGGGTTTGTAGGAAAAGAAATTATCGTATCTCGAGTAGAGCTTTTGTATTCAAAGCCTTGAACCACAATGGTGTCTCCAATATTTTGGGAATAGGCGGTTTTTGCCATAAGGCATAAGGCAAAAAATAACCCTAATATTCTCATAATGTTTAATTTATAAATTTCTAAATGCTGTTTTTAATAGACTTTAAATATAACATAAATCTAAAGTTCTAAAATAATTAATTCATTTTCTTGACTATAAATTAAAATACACCTTGGTACTTACAAATTTTTAAATCATTTCTCTTATTTAAAACCATTCCAAATAACAGATTTTCAACCTTAAATCTTAACAAAAAGCTACAAGCCCATTTCAGAATCTTTATATTTGTTCTATGAAAGCATTTGCTTCAATAATAGCTGTCTTTTTTCTATGCTTGTCAGTCTTACCCTGCGCAGACAAAAATGATTCACACTCGGAAATCACTGTTTCCAGTGAAGCTCACAACCATGAACACGCCGCTGATGATTGCGCACCATTTTGCTATTGCAATTGTTGTCATGTTCATGCTACTATACAAATTGAAGGTCAAGTTTTTTCAGAAATCAGTCAAACATTTAAACCTGTGTCAAACTACAGAGATTATATCCCTCATTTGCTTGCCGAATCCCTTTTCAGGCCTCCAATTCTTTATGCTATCGCTTAAAGAATCCGGAAGGAGAAAATATTATAGTCTAATTTCAACAAATTCCTAATCCGACAGGTTTTTACAACTTATCTTTAGTACTAACTGATAAGCACTTAGACTATCTTATGAATCACATAGAAACACATTTTTAAATTAATATTTAATTATGATTTATAGAATCATTTCATGGTCTATTCAAAATAAATTTTTGGTAGGTCTTTTAACCATTGCTCTAATAATTGGAGGTATATGGAGTGCTAGTAAAGTACCCATAGATGCTGTACCCGACATCACCAACAACCAAGTGCAAGTTATTACCCAAGCTCCCAATTTGGGAACAGAAGACATCGAGCAATTTGTAACTTATCCAGTAGAATTAGCTATGGCTAACTTACCTGGTGTAATTGAAATTCGTTCCATTTCTAGGTTTGGACTTTCTGTAGTTACCATTGTTTTTGAAGATGATCTAGAAACTTATTTGCCTCGGCAATTGGTAGCAGAAAAACTAAATGAAGTCAAAGAAGTAATTCCACAGAATTTTGGAACCCCTTTTATGGGGCCCATTAGTACAGGTTTAGGAGAAATTTATCAATACGCTCTAAGCGTCGATTCTGCTCATCAAGGGAAATACTCTTCTACGGACTTAAGAGAAATTCAAGACTGGATAGTAAGCCGACAAATGGCAATGCTTGAAGGTGTGGTAGAAGTAAATGCCATAGGTGGCCACAGCAAACAATATGAAGTTTCAGTAAATCCTGAAAAACTTAAAGCAATGGGTTTGAACATGTCAGACTTAATGCGAGCCTTAGAAAACAATAACCAAAACACTGGAGGTGCTTATATAGAGAAAAATCACCTAGCTAATTTTATACGTGGCGAAGGGCTTATTCGTAGTGTTGAGGATATCGAAAACACGCCAATAGAAACTGGACTTGACATCCCCATTCTGATAAAAGATATAGCAAGTGTAAAAATTGGTTCTGCAGTAAGATATGGAGCAGTAACTAAAGATGGTGAAGGCGAATCAGTAGGAGGAGTTGTCATGATGCTGAAAGGAGCTAATTCAAACGAAGTAATTGAAAATGTTAAAGCCCGAATGATTGAAATTCAAAAATCATTGCCTGAAGGGGTTTACATAGAACCAGTATTAGAACGCAGTAGCTTAATTGCTGAAACAACCAGTACGGTTGGTAAAAACCTTATTGAGGGTGCTTTAATTGTCATTTTTATTCTGGTTTTACTTTTGGGAAATTGGCGTGGAGGTCTTATTGTTGCGTCCACTATCCCACTTTCACTTTTATTTGCATTCATCCTTATGTATGTTTTTGATGTGTGGGCTAACTTGATGAGTTTAGGTGCAATCGACTTTGGAATTATTATCGATGGAGCTGTAATTATTGTAGAAAGCAGTGTGTTTATGTTAAATGAAAAATTTCTGAAAAAGCATAAAATCACTCCAGAATTACGAGATAAAGTAGCTGAAAAATCTGCGAGCAGCATGATGAATTCGGCATTTTTTGGCCAATTGATTATTCTAATTGTATTTATACCCATACTTGCTCTACAAGGCATAGAAGGCAAAATGTTTCAGCCCATGGCTTTGACTTTTATGTTTGCCATGATTGGTGTAATGATACTTTGTTTGACATATGTTCCCATGATGTCTGCTTGGTTTTTAAGAGCTCCGAAATCCGACAAAAAATCTTGGGGCGATTTATTCATACAAAAAGTTGAAAATTTTTACGAGCAAATTCTGATTAAGAGTTTATCTAAAGCGAAATGGATTGTTGCCCTTGCTCTAGTGTTTCTCGGTCTAGCGCTTTTCACTTTTAGCCGATTAGGTGGTGAATTTATTCCACAATTAGATGAAGGTGATATCGCCTTTCATGCCATTTTGCAACCTGGAAGTTCCTTATCGGAAATGATAGAAACAACAACAAAAATTGAACAAGTTGTAAAAGCAAACTTTCCTGAAGTCCAGAAAATTGTTAGCCGTATTGGAGTTGCAGAAGTGCCCACTGACCCTATGCCAATGGATTTGGCCGACATTATAGTCATATTAGCACCAAAATCAGAATGGACAAGCACCAACTCTAAAGAAGAATTGGTTGAAATGATGAAAAAAGAGCTCAGCAAAATCCCTGGAGTGAATTATGAGTTTACACAACCCATAGAAATGCGATTTAACGAGCTATTAGAAGGTGTACGTGAAGATATTGCTATAAAACTGTATGGCGAAGACATCAATGTATTATCTGCTAAAGCCAAAGAAATAAGTAACATCATTGCTGGCACAAGGGGAATTGGCGACATGAAAGCAGAAGCTACAACTGGTTTGCCTCAAATGACTGTAAAATATAATAGGAGCAAATTGGCTCAATATGGTGTATCTATTTCAGATTTAAATCTATTGGTTCAAACAGCCTTTGCAGGTGGAAAAGCAGGAGTTATTTTTGAAGGAGAACGCCGCTTTGATTTAGTTGTTCGATTAGAAGATGAACACCGTCAAAACATTTCTAATCTTCAAAATCTGTTTGTCGATTTACCAAACGGACATCAAGTTCCTTTGAAAGAATTAGCAGAAATAAGCTATCAAGAAGGCCCTATGCAAATTAGCAGAGACAATACCAACAGAAGAACTTATGTTGGCATCAATGTTAGAGGAAGAGATATCGAATCATTAGTTTCAGAAATACAACAAAAACTAGAGGCCCAATTGGTTTTACCCGCAGGTTATTACATACGATATGGAGGGGCTTTTGAAAACCTAGAGCGCGCCACCAAGCGTTTAAAATTGGTTGTTCCTTTTGCTTTAGGTTTAATCTTTCTGCTCATCTTTTTTGCATTAAAATCAGTAAAACAAACCTTAATGATATACATTGCTATTCCACTGGCAGCAATTGGAGGTATTTTCTCCCTTTGGATTAGAGACATGCCTTTTAGTATTTCGGCAGGTGTTGGTTTTATCGTATTATTTGGTGTTGCAGTTTTAAATGGTTTAGTGCTTATTAGTGCATGGAATGAGTTAAAAGAAGAAGGCGTAAACAATATAAATGAACGAATTCGATTGGGTGCAAAACGAAGAATTCGGCCCATTATGCTAACAGCTTTAACCGATATTTTGGGTTTTCTACCCATGGCCATTTCTTCCTCAGCTGGTGCCGAAGTACAACAACCTTTAGCTACCGTTGTTATTGGCGGTATGATTACAGCGACTTTGTTAACCTTATTTGTTCTTCCAATTTTATACCGTTGGATAGAAACAAAAAAACAACATTCCTTATCCTTAAATCCAAATGCAATTATTGCAAGTCTGCTTTTTGGGATAATGTTCTTCCAATTCCAAGATTCAAAAGCCCAAACAAAAGCTAATGAAATTCCCATTACCTTGGAGCAAGCTGTTGAACTGGTATTAAATGATTATCCTGCGATTAAAGCCAAGCAATTGGAAATAGATAGCCAAAAAGCCCTAAAAAAAACTAGTTGGGATTTTGGTACTAGTTCAGTTTATACGGCTGGCGAAGAGTTAAATTCTAACAATTCAGGTGTAAAAACCATAATTGGAATACAACAGCAAAATATTGATTTGTTTGGTTTTTCTTCAAAATCTAAGCTGCAAAACGAACGTCTTGTCTTGGCAAAAGAGAATCTAGAACTTTCAACTATTCAACTTAGTGCTAAAGTAAAGCAAGATTATGGTTTACTCTATTCTAAAAAGAAATTATTGGAGCTATACACTCAGTTAGATTCTAGTTTTAAAACAGTAGAACACGCTGCAAATATCCAATTTGAAACAGAAGCAATTTCAAGATTAACTTATCTTTCAACCAGCAATCAAGCTAAAAAGATAAGTCTTGAAAAACGTGTAGCTTTAAGTGATTATCAAATGGCATTAGAGCAATTTAATTCTTGGTTTCTTGCTGATTCAATTTTTACGGTTTCAACTCAGATTGACGATGAAATCATATTGTTAAACCCAGAGCATAATCTCGAGAATCATCCAAGTCTTCGCATTGAAAATCAAAAAATAAGACTAGCTGAGCAATCCATTAAAGTGGCTCAGTCTGCCTATTTACCTCAATTGAATTTACAATACGGCGCACAAGAAATCGCTGGTCAGTCTGGTTTTCACCAGTATCAATTTGGTTTAAACCTTCCTTTATTTTTTAATAAAACCAAAGGTCAATTTCAAGCTGCAAAAATAGAACGCTCCATTGCAGAACAACATTTGAATCAGGTTTCGATGCAACTTAACAATGATTTTGAACAAGCAAAACAAAACTACATCAAATGGCAAGAGGCATGGAAATACTATAAAAATGGAGCTTTAGAATTGGCTAAAGAACAAAGGCTTGCAGCAAGCATTGCCTTTCGGGAAGGAGAAGTTGACTTTCTTCAATTTTTACAGTTAATCCAAGATGCTATAAGCATCGAAAAAGACGCTTGGTTATGTTTTGAAGCATATCAAACAAGTAAATTTCAATTAGATTATTTTTTATCAAATAAATAAATTATGAAAACATTAATAATAAAAATTCTTTTCGCTAGCTCATTGCTTGTTGGACTTATAGCTTGTGGAAACCCTGATGATCATTCGCACAATCTTGATGAAAAATCGGAAAATAAACCCGCTGAAGAATTAGTTCAACTAAACAGCGATCAATTTAATGCGCTAAAAATGATTGTTGATACCGTTCCTATTCAAAACATTTCGAATTATGTAGAAACGAATGGACAATTAGAAGTTCCTCCACAAAATGAAGCCAATGTAACGGCAATTATTGGAGCAAATATCAGCTCGATAGAAATTATTGAAGGCAATAAAGTAGAAAAGGGTGAAATCCTGGCTTACATCAGCCATCCTGATATTATTCAATTGCAAATCGAGTATAATAAAAGTTGGAATGAATTGCAATTTGCTAGGCAAGAATTAAATCGCCAACAGCGCTTGTACGATGAAAAAGTTGGTTCCGGCAAAATTCTTCAACAAGTAAATTCTGACTTTAACACACTGGTTTCAAACACAAATGGATTGGCTGCAAAACTGCATTTATTGGGGATTTCAACAAGTCTTGTTGAACAGGGAAAAATTATAGATAAGGTGGCTGTTAAGTCTCCTATTGAAGGCTATATTAGATTGGTAGATGTCAAAACAGGTCAATATGTTTCGCCGCAAAAAGTCATGTTTGAAATCGTAAATTTAGAACACATTCATGCGGATTTTATGGTATTTGAAAAGGACATAGCTAAAATACATCAAGGTCAAAAAATACAGTTTCAAGTAGAATCCATAAAGCACACACTAGAAGCTTCTGTTTATTCAGTTGGAAAAAGTTTTGAGCAAGATCCAAAAGCAATACATATTCACGCAGAAATTGAAGATAAAAATGGTTTGTTATTGCCTGGCATGTATGTTAGAGGTCGGATTTTAACAGGTGACACTTTAGGTTATGCCCTACCCGAAAATGCCATTGTTCATGACAATGGGAAAGACTTCGTTTTTGAAGCACGACAAGTAAATGATAGCTTGTGGAATTTCAAAGCTGTAGAAGTTATTTTAGGAGAAACGTTTAACGGAAGAACAGCTATACATTTCCTTAGCAAAATTCCTAAAAATTATAAAGTAGCATGGAATAATGCCTATTACATCAATGCTGAACGTTTGAAGGAAGAAGTAGAACATGGGCATTAGTTTGAATTTGCATAATATTATATTTTAAAAATAAAAAATTCAACTGTTTATTCACAACATACAATGAATCAGAACAATCCTGTAGAATCTTCGCAAACAGGAATTAAAACTACCATAATTGGTATAGTTTTAAGCGCATTTTTAGGGGTATTAAAACTAATTGGAGGCATCATTGGCCATTCTTATGCTCTAATAGCCGACGCTATAGAATCAGCAACCGACGTGGTTACTTCTACCCTTTTATTGGTTGGGCTAAAGTGGTCAGCTAAACCAGCTGATGAAAACCACCCTTATGGACATGGTAAGATTGAAGCATTAACAGCATTGTTTATATCTTTAGCTTTATTGGTGGCTTCATTTGCAATTATAAAAGAAAGCATCGAGCACATTCAAAATCCACATAAAATACCCAAACCATTCACTTTGTTAATTTTGCTGTTTGTAATTATTAGCAAAGAGATAATGTATCGTTATGTTTTAAGAAAAGCGAAACAAACGAATAGCGAAGTATTAAAAGCTGATGCTTTACATCACCGAACAGATGCCGTAACCTCTATTGCTGCTTTTATAGGAATCTCTATTGCCATTTTTGGCGGCAAAGGTTACGAGGTTGCAGATGATTGGGCAGCACTATTTGCCGCAATTTTTATTATCTATAATGCTTTAAAAATTGCACGTTCTGCTTGCGGAGAATTATTAGATGAAAACATGTCAAAAGATTTGAATGAGAATATTATTGCTCATACCAATAAAGTGGAAGGTGTTTTTAAAGTTGAACAATGTCATTCTAGAAAAATGGGAGCCTTTTATCATGTTGATATGCATATATGGGTGGATGGAAAATTAAGCGTCGAAATTGGTCATGAAATAGCGCATCAAGTTAAAAATAAGCTTAAAGAAAAAATTCCTCAAATTTTAGATGTTCATATTCATATAGAGCCAATTATTAAATAAATAAGTTAGCTACATGTTAAGATAAATACATTTGGATTATAATCATTCTCACACTTCAAATTGTAATTTAAAATCCTTTTTATATGACTTGGTTTACTACAACTAGAGCAATTAGAAATATAGGTTGTTAATTTTGTGCTAAAATAAATTAAATTCTATATCCTTAAATCTAAACTGTTTGGAATTATTTAATTCTAACTCAAATCCATAATCGAATTCACTCCAATTGGTCTGGAAACTGTGAATCCTTCACCAAAATCAGCTCCGATATATCTTCCCATTTGCACCATTCTTCCATTTAAATAATCATCAAAGTTTTCTACAGATATGGGCGATTTTGGCTCTTTAGATTCTGGATCATAAAATTGAGAAGAGAAGGCTTTTATCGCTTTAAACTTCGTTGCAACATAAGGGCTAATATCAACTACCAAATCAGGTTTTATGAAGTAATCTTGAATGTAGTGATAAATTGCTTTTGGTCGCCATGCTGATTGTTTCTTACCATCTAAAGTGCTTTCTATCCGTCTTAAACCGCTATAAAAGCATGCATCAGCAATAAGTTTAGCTGCTCTTCCGTGGTCTGGGTGGCGGTCTTCTATTGCATTTGCCAAAATAATTTCAGGCTGGTATTTTCGCAGTATTTCTATTATGGCAATTTGATGCTGTTCATCGTTGCTAAAAAAACCATCTTTCATTCCTAGGTTGTCTCGGCTAGTTAAACCCAAAATTTTAGCAGATTTCGCTGCTTCTTTCAATCTTAAGGTTGCTGAACCTCTGGTTCCCAATTCCCCTTGGGTTAAATCTAAAATACCCACCTTTTTCCCAGCTGCTATTTCTTTTAAAATTGTTCCTGCACAACTCAGCTCTACATCGTCTGGGTGAACACCTATGGCTAATATATCAAGTTTCATCTTATTCTCTTATCCAATTAATTATGCTATCACAGGCTGGACTTTCTTGGGGAGCAATGTGCCCCAAATAATTGCCTTGTTCATCTATCATAAATTTTTGAAAATTCCATTGAACTGGTGCATCTTCTACTCCATTCTTTTTCTTTTCGGTTAACCAATGATATAAGTCGTGCATGTCGTCTCCTTTTACAGAAATCTTAGCCATCATAGTAAAACTAACTCCGTAATTTTTTTGGCAAAATCCTTTTATTTCTTCGTTAGTGCCTGGCTCTTGCGCTCCAAAATTATTAGCAGGAAATCCAATTATTTGGAATTCATCTCCGCCATATTCTTGATACACTTCTTCTAGGATTTCATACTGAGGTGTTAAGCCACATTCTGAAGCTGTATTTACTATCAGCACCTTTTTGCCATTTAATTGTTTCAAGTCGAATGGATTTCCATCGATGTCATTTACTTTAAAATCGTATAAGTTCATCTTTTGTGCTTTTAAATGAATTGCTGAAAAGAGCAATATAATACTCATTAATATAGTTTTTTTCATGTCTGAGTTTTATTTACTACAAAAGTAAACTTAGATTGTTTATAAGCTGGTAGAAAAAATGGCTTTATTCCTAATACTTACTTATCGGGAAAATGATTTTTCAAAATAGATTCCATCACTTTCTCTCCTTTTTGAACAGCAACTATTTCTTCCCAAACTTCATCTTTTATAAGTTCTCTAAGTTCTTGATTTAATAAGGGAATCTTTTTAAAGGGTTTTAATAATTTGCTATCCCACACTTTATAATACTTCAATAAATCGTTTGGATAAACCGTTTTTCTTTTGGTTCCTTCATCTACTCCTCTAAATGGTGTAGAAATGTTCAAATATCCATAATCATCTGTTAATTGTTCTCCAACATGTATATCGCGAATAGCAATTTCAAAATCATAAGCAGTTGTTAAACAATTTGAATTAAAACTGTGATTCACATACTTTCCATTATCCCAACATAAAACAAAGTTGCCATTGTTGTTTCTAAAAGTATAATAATCTAATATATTTTGATAAATAGGTTCAAAAGATTGAAACTCGATTAGGCTAAACTCTCGATCTAATTTATCGAGTGCCCAAGTAATAGTACCAGCAGGTATAAACTCCGTAGCAACAACGCCATAGCCTATTTCTTTGCTGATAAATTTCAATTCAGTTTTTGGATGTATCATTTTTTAATCATGTTCATTTTTAACCAATTAGAAACTGCTCTATATGGGAATAAACGCGGTAAAATTATTCTATATTTCAATTGATTTACATTTTTAAAAAATTTATTTATTCTCTGAATATCAAACAAATAAACAAGCATCAAAATCAAACCTATTGATACGAACATAGGAATTCAGGATAATATAAAATTCTATTACAATGATTAAATTTGGAAAATGGAAAAAGATTTAGATAGCTATGAAAACATCAAACTTATGGTTGATACTTTCTATGGAAAAATTCAAGAAGATACCTTATTAGGACCTATATTTAATGGAATCATTCAAGAAAATTGGCCGGCACATCTTAAGAAAATGTATGGATTCTGGCAAACAATTTTGTTAGAAGTTAGAGCTTATAGCGGCAGCCCATTTAACCCACATGCTAAGTTGCCAGTAAATAAAGAACACTTTGATCGATGGTTATTACTTTTTAATACTACTGTTGATGAAAATTTTAAGGGCGAAAAAGCAACTGAAGCCAAATGGAGAGCAAAAAAAATGGCTGAAATGTTTCACTTTAAAATAGAATATTATAAAACCAGTACTGCAAAACCAATAATCTAGTTCCATTCAAACCTATTTTAATTCTTAATTATTCGATTTAAATATTAGCTCAATTTAGCTATATTGCAATTGCAATTAAAGGCTATTTTAAATTATTAAATACTGCAAATCCATCTATCATGAAAAGAGAAGAAATCATACAAGCTATAGTTGATAAATATGAGAAATTGGGCGAAAACCCAGATACTTATTTAAGTGGTTTATTAGAATCTAAACCCATTAATTATTGGGATTATATACAAGTTGATACTTTGCTTTCGCTGCAAAAGCCTAGAACAAACTATAAGGATGAAGAGATTTTTGTCATGTATCATCAAGTGATTGAATTAATGTTAAAATTGGTTTTACACGAAGTAAAGCAAATGCACGAAAATAAAACTTGGACTGAAGATTTTCTGATTAATAAGATTAATCGAATAAACCGCTACACTGGAATTCTTACTAGCTCTTTTGATGTAATGAAAGACGGAATGGATTATGATGATTATAATACCTTTAGAGCTACTTTAGCCCCTGCAAGTGGTTTTCAAAGCGCTCAGTTTAGGTTAATTGAAATTTATTTCACGCAATTATCTAACTTAATCAATGCAAAAGGCAAAGAGCGACTTCCAGCAAATCCGAGTATAGAAGATTATTTCGAACACATCTATTGGCGAGATGCTGGATATAATCGTCAAACTGGAAAACGTTCATTAACATTAACCCAATTTGAAGATAAATACTTAGAAAGTTTTATACTTTTAGCTAAGAAGGTTCAGGGCAATACGATTGAAGAAAGAATCAATCGTATGGAAAAACCTTCAGAGGAATTATTAACTAAGTTTAAAGAATTAGACCGACTATATAATGTTGTGTGGCCAATTGTTCATTTAGAAACAGCGCAGCATTATTTAGATAAAAAAGGAGAAAATAAAGCAGCAACAGGTGGCTCAGAATGGAAAAAATATTTACATCCTAAATACCAACAAAGAAAGTTTTTCCCGCAATTATGGTCAGCAAAAGAAATTGAAACTTGGGGAGAGTAATTCGAATGAGCAATGCGATTTTATCAAAATCCATACTTCAATTGAATTCTTTAATTATTAAAAAGATGTTATACCTGCCATTCATCTATTATGTCCATTCTAAAATTAGAACTAATAGCGTATATTCGCAGTTGAACAAGAAATGGTGAACAGAGTTGATGAAATAAGAAAAATGTTAAAGACTGATCCAAGCGACAGTTTTTTAACCTATGCCTTGGGCTTAGAATACGAAAAAGCAGGCAATACCAAAAAGGCAATTGAAACAATTAAGAAACTCATAGAATCAGATCCCGATTATTTAGGAGCATATTATAAGCTCGGACAACTATACGAAACAATCAACAAACTCGATTTGGCAAGAAAAATATACGCTCATGGTATAAAACTTTCTACCGAAAAAAACGATTTCAAATCGAAAGGAGAGCTTGAAGAAGCTTTATGGCTTATAGAACTGGATTAGCTTTTATTGCTAATTATCAATATTTCAAGCTACTATAATTGCTTGAAAAAAAAATCAAAATTTTTTTAATTTTTTTCTCAAAAACACTTGCAGAATTAAAAAGTGTGTGTAAATTTGTCCCAGATCAAGATAGGTGATATTTTGGTTTGGTTTGGTTGGAGTCCGTTGCCCTCTCCCGAGGCGCGACGGACTTTTTTTTGTGCTTATTTTTAATAGACTATCTTCCAAACCAAAATTTCGGAAATTGATCATTTGGAACAATTCATCGAACTAGTTTGAAAACTACCCGATCATTCGCTCTAAAATATTTCCTACAAAATAAGATAATACTGCAGCAGCAGCTCCAAGAGAAAGCGTTTCCAATATACTCTTGATTCGTTTTGTTTGAGTAACATACGATTTTAGCCAACCTATGCCAATAAAAGCGAAAGAAGTTAAAACTATGCTCATATTAAACAAGTTGGCACTATTCTGACCTGAAGAATAGTCCCATATATATGCAATTAAAGGAATGATTCCAACAATTATAAATGAAAAAAAAGTCATTGCACCCATTGCAAATGGGGATTTTTCAGACTCCATCATATTTAATTCCTCTTTCATCATCACATCAACCCAACGGTCTTTATCTGCTGTAATGACAGCTACAACTTGCTCTAGCAATTCGCCTTCAAATCCTTTTGCTTCGTATATTTCACGAATCTCTTCCCGTTCTTTCTCAGGTAAATGATCTACTTCCCAATATTCTAGTCTTTTATGTTTATCGTAGTTTTCCTGCTCCGATTTGTTAGATAAATAACTTCCTACAGACATGGCAAAGCCATCGGCAATTAAATTGGCAAAACCTAAAATTATAACTATTGAAGAATCTAAACCAGCACCCGCAGAACCTGCTACTACAGCAAATGTTGTTACACTACCATCAATACCTCCATAAACAAACTCACCTATATAATCTTCCCATTTAGCCTTCCAGCCTTCTTTGTTGTGAATTTTATGTTCGTGATGTTGAAGGTGTTTTTTGTTCATGATTTGCTATTTTAGAACTTTTTCGAATAATTGAAAAAATCGAACTTTAAAAATACATTATGTATCAAAATGTCCTATTTACTTCGTTTTTTAATGCCTCAATTGCAACATCGGTTGGCATTTTTTCGGTTTTCCCAACAACTTCCAACAAAAACTGACTTAACTCTAATCCACTTGCATCAGATTTTAATTGTTCGGCACAACTATTAATTACCTTCACATTTTCCTCCCTTGATGATTTAATTAAACCCCATGTTTTAGTAGGAATATATAGTTGCTGAGAGACATTATGATCATACTCACTTCTAATGGTTGTTAATAAAGCATTTTGCAATTCTTTAGCTGACATTTTCCCATTGTAAGTTCGCATAACCAAATTGCTTAAAGAAATACGTTCAAGAAATAAAATCATACGCTCATAAGCTTGTAATTTAACAGGAGTAATCATCTTAGAATTGCCAGTGCGATAGGTCATTTCCATTTTACTGCGCTCACCTTCCATAAATTTATTTAATATGAAATAAACGCCAACAAAAACGATAATTGCAGGTATAGTGTATTTTAAAATTTCTAAGATGATTTCCATATTTTTTTTTGTTTTATTCCAATTATTTTAAAGCTGACAATATTTTTAAAAGGAATTATTCCCTTTATTTGTCAAAAACCAAAATTATGAAATATTACTTCTTTGCAATTTTAATTATAATCGGCTTATCAATTCAAGCTCAAGACCAGAAAGGAACTGTCTTATTTGGTGGAAACTTTAACTATAACAATTCAACAAATAAAAATTCATTTTCTGATAAAGAAGATGAATCAAATTTGATAATCAATCCAGAAATTGGCTTTTACCTTAGTAAAAATGTAGTTCTTGGATTTGGTGGAGGATTACAAAAAATTAATAATTACAGAGTATTAAATGGTTCTAATTCTCGCTTTGAAGCAAATTTAAAATTCATAAACTTTTACCTTAACTTTCAATCTCCGATTAGAGAAAGGTTAAAATTTAATGTCAGCACCAACTTAAAAAGAGGATGGGGAGAGTCAAAATATAGTAATCAAGGGAACTCTGGATTAAAAGGGGATATTAAAGAGATTGAGTTTAAATTTCAACCCGGACTCATGTATTTTGTAAATAATCGATTTGCAATAACGGTAGCTTATAGCTCTCTACTTTATTATAGTGGTACTGAAGAAATCGATAGAAATCCTACGGGTACAAAGGATATTTTTAAAAATAAGTATGAGGAAGTTGGGATCAATCTTGGATTAAATACATTCAAATTCGGTTTTGTTTTCGTTTTTCCGTCGAAGGGCAAAGACTAGACTAGTATAATTATATTTGCACCTCATTTTATATTCCATTTCGAATGCATAAAGCCTCAGATAGAATCGAAAACCTTTCAGAATCGCAGACCATTGCGATGTCTCAAAGAAGTAGAGAGTTACAACAACAAGGTATAGACATTATCAACCTGAGTTTAGGTGAACCAGACTTCCCTACTCCAATGTTTATCAACGATGCAGCAAAAAAAGCCATCGACAATAATTTCACAAAATACACTCCAGTTTCCGGTTATCAAGATTTACGTGAAGCCATCAGCCTCAAATTTAAAAGAGATAATAACATAGATTACAACATCAACCAAATTGTAGTAAGCACTGGTGCTAAACAAACCATAGCCAATGCTGTGTTGAGTTTAGTTAATCCTGGCGATGAAGTAATTGTTCCTGCTCCATATTGGGTCAGTTATATTGAAATTATTAAAATGGCAGAAGGAATACCTGTCATAGTAGAAGCAACGATAAAAAATGACTTCAAAATAACAGCTGAACAGTTAAAAAATGCCATCACTGATAAAACAAAAATGATGATTTATAGCAGCCCATGTAATCCTACAGGCTCTATATATAGTAAAGCAGAATTAGCTGCTTTAGCAAAAGTAATTGCTACTAAGAAAGATTTTTATGTGCTATCCGACGAAATATACGAGCACATCAATTTTGTAGGGAAACATGAAAGCTTAGCTCAATTTCCAGAAATTTATGAGCAAGTAATCACTGTAAACGGTGTTTCTAAAGGTTTTGCGATGACTGGTTGGAGATTGGGATTTATGGGCGCGCCAAAATGGATTGCCGCCGCTTGTGATAAAATGCAAGGCCAATTTACAAGTGGCACATGCAGTATTACTCAAAAAGCTGTTGTTGCTGCAATGAATGCAGACCCTAGCGTCACTTTCGAAATGCGCGATGCTTTTCACCAACGAAGAGATTATGTTTTAAGTCGTTTAAATCAAATTGAAGGAGTCAAAACCAATACACCTGAAGGAGCTTTTTATGTTTTTCCAGATATTTCTGCATTTTTTGGTAAAAATCATCAAGGTAAAACCATCGAAAATGCAACTGATTTATCCATGTATCTATTAGAAGAAGCTCAGGTTGCTATCGTTACAGGTGAAGCTTTTGGAAGTCCAAATTGCATCCGTTTCTCATATGCTACTTCTTTAGATGTATTAGAAAAAGCCATGAATAGAATAGAACGCGCATTAAACGATTTAAACTAATGACCTACAGTACAACTCAGTTAGAAGAGTTATTTCGCTCATTTAATAATATGAATGTATTAATCATCGGCGATGTTATGGTCGATGCCTATTACTGGGGAAAAGTAGATCGAATTTCGCCAGAAGCCCCAGTACCAATAGTTTCTGTAAACAAAAGAGAAGCGAGAATGGGAGGAGCTGCTAATGTAGCTTTAAACATTCAAGCTATGGGTGCTAATCCGATTCTTTGTTCTGTCATTGGTAGCGATGAAGAAGGTGATGAGTTTTTAAACCTTTTAGAAAATGCTGGTCAATCTAAAACAGGCATATTAAGGTCTAGTACAAGAATAACTACAAAAAAAACCAGGGTTATAGGCAACAGTCATCAAATGTTGCGAATAGATGCCGAAGACACTAAGGAGATTAATCACAAAGAACAAGAAGATTTCTATCTATTAATCGAGCAAATAATTAATAATCAAAATATTGATGTAATTATTTTTGAAGATTATGATAAAGGGGTAATTACAAAGTCCTTAATTCAAAAGGTGGTTGACTTAGCCATTAAAAATAACATACCAACAACGGTTGACCCTAAAAAAGTCAATTTTATGGCTTATAAAAATGTAAGTTTATTTAAACCCAATTTAAAAGAATTAAAAGAAGGTTTAAAAGTAGATTTTAACCACAGAAATCAATCGGAACTTGAACAAACTGTGCAAGAATTAGAAAGGCAATTAAATAATCAAATCACATTACTTACACTTTCTGAACTCGGCATCTATGTCAAATCCAACAAATTCTCTGTTCAAATAAAAGCACACCACAGAGACATTACTGATGTATCTGGAGCAGGTGACACGGTAATTAGTGTTGCATCTCTTTGTTTGGCTGCTAAACAAGATGTTAAACTTATTGCCGAATTATCCAATTTAGCAGGTGGATTAGTTTGCGAAAATGTTGGCGTAGTACCTATTGTTAAGGAAAAACTTTTGGAAGAAGCCAAACAAATTTTGACTCCATGATACTTCCCAGTGCTTATTTGGGTCCTGTTTCTTATTTCAAATTAATAAGCGAAAACCCAAATCATTTTATCGAAAGTAAAGCTCACTTTACTAAGCAAACCTATAGAAATAGATGTTATATCTATGGAGCAAATGGTAGTTTAGGCTTGACTATTCCACTTCAAAAATGGAAAAATCACACTAAAATTGAAGATGTGTTGATTTCTTATGACGAAAATTGGCAAACTATACACTGGAAATCAATCGAATCGGCCTATCGAACTTCACCCTACTTCGAATATTATGAAATGGAGTTAAGACCTTTTTATGAATCAAAAGCACAGACTTCACTTTTGGAGTTTAATACCCAATTGCAACTTAAAATCGCCGATATAATAAAGCTTCAATACACTTTTGCTTATACCGAAAAATACGAATCAACTAATCCAGATTGGAGAATTTTAATGCATCCGAGAAACCAAGCATTTAATGCAACGTTTAATTTTCCAAAATACATACAAGTATTTGAAGATAAATATGGATTTTTATCCAATTTGAGTATTTTAGATGCGCTCTTTAATTTAGGACCAAAAACATTAGATTATATCAATTCAATTGAAATCAATAAATAGCGAAATGGCAAAGAAAATTAACATAGAAGAAAGCAAAAACGACGACAGTATCCGTTTATTAATTTCAGATTTAAAAAGAAGATACGACCAAGTTTCATTGGGTGGTGGAAAATCTAAAATTGAAAAGCAGCATGCAAAAGGTAAATTAACCGCTAGAGAAAGAATCGATTTTTTATTGGATAAAAAAACAGATTCAATAGAAATTGGAGCTTTTGCAGGCGACGGAATGTATGAAGAATATGGAGGTTGTCCATCTGGTGGCGTGGTTGTCAAAATTGGATATGTTTCAGGAACTCTTTCAATTATTGTTGCCAATGATGCAACTGTAAAAGCTGGAGCTTGGTTTCCTATAACTGCAAAAAAGAATTTGCGAGCTCAAGAAATTTCTATAGAAAATAGACTCCCAATCATATACCTTGTAGATAGTGCTGGTGTTTTCTTACCCATGCAAGATGAGATTTTTCCAGATAAGGAGCATTTTGGTAGAATGTTTAGAAACAATGCAGTAATGTCATCAATGGGAATCTCACAAATTGCTGCTGTTATGGGCAGTTGTGTTGCAGGTGGAGCTTACTTGCCCATCATGAGTGATGAAGCCTTAATAGTTGATAAAACTGGTTCTATCTTTTTGGCTGGTTCATATTTAGTTAAAGCGGCTATAGGTGAAAACATCGACAATGAAACGCTTGGTGGCGCAACAACACATTGCGAAATATCAGGAGTTACCGACTATAAAAGCAAAGACGATCAAGACTGCTTGACTTCGATTCGCAACATCATGGATAAGATTGGTACTGCAAATAAAGCAGGATTTAATCGTAAAGAAGCTAAAAAACCACAAGGAGACCCTAAAAGATTGTATAGCTTAATTCCATACAACAGAACAAATCAATATGATGTTAAGGATATTATAAACTCACTAGTAGATAATAGCGAATTTGAAGAATACAAAGAGCTACATGGAATGACTATCGTTTGTGGATATGCCAGAATCGATGGCTGGGCTGTTGGAATTGTAGCCAATCAGCGAAAATTAGTAAAAACTAAAAAAGGTGAAGCCCGATTTGGTGGAGTAATTTATTCTGATTCAGCTGATAAGGCCGCTAGATTTATTATGAATTGCAACCAAAAGAAAATTCCTTTGGTCTTTTTACAAGACGTAACTGGCTTTATGGTTGGGTCGCATTCTGAACATGGAGGAATCATAAAAGATGGTGCAAAAATGGTAAACGCCATGGCCAATTCAGTCGTTCCAAAGTTCACCATTGTTATGGGAAATAGCTATGGAGCAGGGAATTATGCTATGTGTGGAAAAGCTTATGACCCAAGATTAATAGTTGCATGGCCAACTGCAAACATTGCTGTAATGAGTGGTGCCTCTGCGGCTAAAACTTTATTGCAGATAAAAGTTGCAACACTGAAAGCTAAAGGAGAAGTAATTACAGATGAAGCTCAGGACGCCTTATTAAAAGAGATTACCGAACGATACAATGCTCAAACTTCTCCCTATTATGCAGCATCTAGGCTTTGGGTTGATAATGTTATTGACCCTTTAGATACTCGAAAATGGATTTCTATGGGAATTGAAGCAGCGAATAATGCACCAATCGAAAAACCTTATAATGTAGGCGTTATACAAACTTAATTATATTATTATGAATTCTTTTCGGAGTAGAAGTAACAGTTCTAATCGTTTTGGCCTTTTTGCCGATTTCGTTATTATTATCGCTGGTATTATGGTTTCTTTTTTACTAAACGAATGGAGAGAAAACAGAAACAAAGAAGAAAAGAAAATCGTTTTGCTTACAGAAATCAAACAAGATCTTAAAGCTGATTCTTTATATTTATATTTTTCTGAAAAAACCTATAAAGAGCTTCAAAGAGGTCATGACAGTATGTTGACTTTCCCCAAAAAAGGATTTCATATTGACAGCATTAGTATGTATTTAGATTATTTTGTTTCATATATGCCATTTAAACCATCAGAAAGAGCATACATCAACTTAACAAATGATCCAGATTTATCTATAGATTTAACCGATACAAATGGCGTTGATTATTTAATTAACAAGTATTCTATTATTAGAAGCCAACTATACAATTCCATAAACGAATGGGAACTTATCGATAAAAACTTTGTCTTAAATACGACTCTACCCTACTTAGAAACAAATGCACCTTTTATGCATGCTCCTCCAGGAAAATCATTCAATGGTAAAGTATTTGAAACGGTATCAAAAGACGATCACTTCAAAAACCTAGTGAAATCAGGAGCTTTATATAAATCTATTCTTGCCCAAAACTATGCCTTAGCGAGTAGAATTGTAGGTGATTTACAGAAAGAAATTAATATCTATTTAGAAACTCTTTCCAAAGATTAAATGACTTTTATTCTCCTTTTTTTAGCAGGAGTTATCGCGTACGTTATCAGTACCCTTTCAGGCGGTGGTGGTGCAATTATAATGCTACCTATTGTAGGATTTTATCTTAGTCCACAAGTGGTTGCACCTGTTGTAAATTTGGGAAACATGATTGGCCGTCCAGCTAGAATCATACTTTTCTGGAAAGATATTCAATGGGACATTGTAAAGTTTTATGTACCATCTGCAATTTTAGGAGCAATAGTCGGAGGATTTATATTTATTCAACTAAATAGCTCTTGGATACAAATCGCTCTTGGATTATTTTTATTAAGCACCCCTTTTCAGTTTAAAATGGGCAAAAAGAAATATTCCTTCAAAATGAAAAAAGTATATTTCATCCCCTTGGGTTTTCTAGTAAGTTTAATTGCAACGCTTTTTGGTGCAACTGGTGCAGTTTTAAATCCATTCTATCTAAATATGGGCTTGATTAAAGAAAAAATGATTGCAACTAAAACAGCGAATTCATTCATTGCAGGTATTGCTCAAATTGGTTCCTATGCTTTTTTGGGAGTATTAAATCAAGAATTGTGGGTTTGGGGTTTAGTAATCGGCCTGGGTGCGATAGTTGGTAATATTATTGGGAAAAAATTATTGAACCAAATGAGTGAACTTAACTTTAGAAGAGGCGTTTTGATCATTATGGTTATTTCTGGTAGTATGATGTTGTATAACGGGCTATTTTAAGGTTTATACTCCACTAGATAGTAGGTTTTATCATAGCCATTCCTTATGGTTCCGCTCAGTTCAGTTTTTAAGACTTTATCCTTTTTATAAACCATTCCAATCTGACTAGCATATTTCTCTTCTTGTAAATATTTTTCTATCAGATTAGCTTCATTTCGCTGTTCTACAACAATTATTGAATCGTAAAAAACACCATTAATCAAAGAAGAAATATGCGCTTCCTTGTAACGAAAACTAAATTCATTGCTAGCATTTAAAGCATTTGCATCCCAAGTATCTAGTTCCTTAACTGGAAAAATAAGGGGTATCGTTGTTTGGTTATTCTCCAAATATTCGATGGTTCTTCTCGTTTTCACTTTCGATACAAATCTAATCTTTCGCCAAGCTAAGGTATCAGAAGCTCTTTCGTAAACAGCTATTCGATAGCTGTTACGTCCACTTAAATCTGCTGAAACAGATTCGGTGATATATTTACGTTGAAAACGAATGGTATCAATTGTACCAGTAAAGTCATCATAAGCTATAGAATCAATGGCATAAGTATATTCTTGACCAAGATGCAAAGGTGCATATTGATATCCAAAATTAGGTTGAGCACTTTCCTTGTCTGAATCTTTAGAACAAGCTGAAAAAATCAACAAAATAATACCGACAATTGCTATTTCTAACTTATTTCTCAATGTTTATTGAATTATAAATCCACCACCGATTAAATCTTTACCATCATAAAAAACAGCAGATTGTCCAGGTGCGATGCCTTTTACTTCTATCATAAAATCAACGACTATATCGCCAGCTTCATTAACACTCAACTGGCTCATTGCTCCTGCATCTTTATACCTTACCTTAGTTAATACATCTATATCTGTAGGAATTTTATCATACTTCACTAAATTTGGTTTACGAACTTTCATACTCGTTTTTTTCAAATCATCTTTCATTCCTAACACCACTGTATTGTTTTCAGGATTAATTCGAATTACATACATTGGTTCACCTAAAGCAATTCCCAGTCCTTTTCGCTGTCCAATAGTATAAAATGGATAACCTTCATGCTTTCCTAAAATATTTCCTTGCATGTCTATAAAGTCGCCTCCTTTTACCTTTTCTTCAAGTCCATCAACTTTTCTTTTCAAAAAGCCTCGATAATCATTGTCGGGAACAAAGCAAATTTCATAACTCTCACCCTTCTTAGATAATTCTTCATGCCCTCTATCCATGGCCATTTTTCGAATTTCAGGTTTAGTGAATTTGCCTAATGGAAACTTAGTTCTAGCTAATGCTTCTTGGCTTAATCCCCATAAAACATAAGATTGATCCTTGTTTTCGTCTTTCCCTTTTGAGATAACATATCGCCCATTTTCATAGCGCACGTTGGCATAATGACCTGTTGCTATAAACTCACATCCCAATTGATCAGCTCTTCGAAGTAGCGCATCCCATTTAATGTGTGTGTTGCATAATACACAAGGGTTTGGAGTTCTACCAGCCATATATTCGCCTACAAAGTTATCTACGATGTAATTTCCAAACTCTTCTCTAATATCAATAATCATGTGATGAAAGCCATAATTCACAGCCAAAATTCTAGCGTCATTGATATCATCCAAACTACAGCATCCTGTTGACTTTCGATTTCCGCCAGAGCTTGAATAATCCCAAGTTTTCATGGTCACACCAATGACTTCATAACCCTCTTCGTGTAACAATAATGCGCAAACAGAACTGTCAATCCCGCCACTCATTGCCACCAGTACCTTCCCTTTATTTTCTACTTTTGTCATATTTTATTGTGCCTTGCATATCTTCGTACTCAAGTTCATCTTTAACTTTATCTCTAAATAACTCAATATCTTCAGGTGTTTCATCATCCATCAATGGAGTTAATCTTTTGCCGTGTTTGTATTCTATTTCTCTTAAAACACTCCCATCTTCATTATAATATATCCACTTTCCATCATGAGAATCTCTATAATAACTACCCTTTAATTCTATAGAACCATCAATGTTATAAAAAGTTGTTTCTCCTTGTTTATATCCATTTTCGTATATCCCTTCTTGCTTTAATTTGCCATTAAGGAAATACTTTTTAAATGGCCCAACTTCTAAATCCTCTTTATAGCTTTTTTCTTCAGCAACTTGCCCATTGGTATAATAAATTTTCCAGGTTTCGAATTTCTTACCACCAATATAATTTCCTTCATTTACTTTGGAATTATTAGCTCCATAAGTAATCCATTTGCCTTGCTTTAATTGGTTTTTATAAGCACCTTCAGCCATCATTTCTCCATTCTGATAGTAATGTTTGGCATTGACCATTCCATCAGCTAAATGCTCTAATACTGTTTTTAACTCCCCCGTTTGAAAATAATATTTAAAAACCCCAAAAGGCTTGTCATCAGCAAATTGACCTTCATACCTTAAAGTCCCACTAGAGTAATAAGACTTCCATTCTCCTTCCTTGTGCCCTTGAGCATTTAGTTTATTAATTTCTTGTGAATTAACCATAAATTGTTGGCTAACAAACAGCAAGACTAAAAATAATTTTAAGATTTTCATAAGGCTGCAAATTTAATGATTCTATCCCTTTAAATGGATTGCCAACTTTCCAAGTTTTATACCAAAAAAATGGAAATGAGCTAGGAAAAACTGTTTATACACATCATAAGAAATAAAACAATTAAACCTACTTTTGCCAAAAAATATTATCATGGCGAGCTTCGAGGAATTAGGTGTAAATCAAGACATTATAAAAGGATTAAACGAGTTGGGAATTAATAATCCTACACCAATTCAAGAACAAGTTATTCCCTTGTTACTTTCAGGCCATATTGATTTAGTAGGTCAAGCACAAACTGGAACTGGAAAAACAGCCGCTTATGGTATTCCACTTTTGCAGCAGGTTAATCCAAAAAGCAAAATGATTCAAGGTTTAATCCTTTGTCCTACTAGAGAGTTGGGACAGCAAGTTGCTAAGCAATTATTTAAGTTTACGAAATACACTGAAAAAATATTTACCGAAGCGGTTTATGGAGGCGAACCTATTGACAGACAAATAGATCGTTTAAAAAGACCAACTCACATTTTAGTTGCTACGCCAGGTAGGTTAATCGACTTATTGAAAAGAAAAGCCTTGGATTTAAGCGCAGTTAAGACAATTATATTAGATGAAGGTGACGAAATGTTGAGTATGGGTTTCAAAGCCGAATTAGATGAAATTTTAAGTTATGTCAGTGAAGCTAAAAGCAAATGGTTGTTTTCGGCTACCCTACCCCATGATATAAAAAATATGGTAAATGTTCATTTTTCGGCGGATGCACATCGCATACAAATTGATGGAAAAAACGTTGTGAACAGCAAAATTGAACATCGCTTTTTAGTTTGTGAAGAAGAGGAGAAATTAAAGCTATTGATTCAATTTTTAAAAGTTTCTAAAAAAGAAAGAGGCATTGTTTTTTGTAGAACAAAAAGCGCTGTACAAAAATTGGCCAAGCAACTTGCCTCAAAAAATATACCTGCTGATGGTATTCATGGAGATTTAAAGCAATTGGAGCGTGAAAAAGTATTGCGTGCTTTTAAAAACGAAAAACTTCAAATTTTAGTCGCGACAGACTTAGCAGCCAGAGGTTTAGATATACCTGATTTAGCTTATGTGGTACATTATCAAATGCCCGACCACGAAGAATATTATACGCACAGAAGCGGAAGAACAGCTAGAGCAGGGAAAGAAGGGTATTCTTTAGCTTTAGTCAATTCTAAAGAATTGAAATCATTGCGCTTTTTTCAAAAGAAATTAGGAATTTCATTAGAGCAAGTAAGAGCTGTTTAAGTTAACTATCACATAGTATTTATTATAATATTCTAAGAAAGAGATTTTTATTTTAAATCTCGTTGGGCTGCTATGTCTATTTTTTATAATTTTAACCAAATTGAATCTTTCAAAAACAGTTTGTGCCTATGTTAGTATTTATGTTTCCGAGTCATTAATTATGCAAATGAACGACAATAATTGGGTCAGCAAGATTAAACTAGACCTTTATGAAATTAGCTTAAATGCTAATGGGATATTGTATGTATATACCTTTAACAAAAGAGAAGAAACTGTAGAAGATTGTAAACAAGCAATAGAGTCTTTTGGAAATATACTGAATGGGAAAAAAGCCCCAATGCTATTTCGACACGCTGAATTTTCACAACCCAGCCATGCAGTTCGAAAATTTTGGGCAAAAAAAGATTCAAACCCATACAGCATAGCTGAAAGTTTTATCATTGATCGTTTATCACAAAAACTTATTGGAAATTTTTATTTAAAAATTAATAAGCCTTGTCGCCCAACTAAATTATTTACAAACGAGAAAGATGCTGTTATCTGGTTAAGTAGTTTTTTATAATAGAAATCCTAGATTGGGACAAATTATGCTAAAGCAAAAGCTAATTATTAAACTTAAACGGGAATATTCTACATTGATAAAAAGTAAAATTATATGCGCCTTGTTTTAGTAGTCCTTTTTTATTGTTATTCTAGTTTGCTTTTTGCTCAGTCTGATAGCCTTGTGTTTTTTTATGAAAAAAATAACTATCAACTTAATAAAGCTCAAATTCAACAAATACATATCGATAGTACATGGGAAAGTGTTAAAATTTACTCCTCTTGCGATTATTTAGGTTCTACTAGTTTCAATTTAACTTTAAGTCAACAACGTGCTGACTTTGCACAAAAAACATTACTTGACTTGGGCTTGAATTCCTCTAAAATTAATTTAGCAAGAGGGCTTGGAGAAAAAAGTGCACAACTAGAGAATGAAAGGGGAAATCCCAAAGATCGGAAAACGACAATCTTAATTTGGAAAGCAGAAAAGAAGGATAAACTTGAGAGCTTAACATCGCAAATCAAAAATGTTAGCTTAGGGGAAAACTTGATTATGAGTAAATTATCTTTTGAAGGTGGTTATAGTTTGCTATTAGAGGAGTCAATGCCAGCCCTTGAAGAATTAATTGAAACTCTAAAAGCTAATCCAAGCTTAATAATAAAAATCGAAGGTCATGTTTGTTGCAGTGCAGGATATGAAGATGGTTTAGATAAATCAACTGGTCTTAGAAACTTATCTCAAAGCAGAGCAAAATCAATTTACAATCAACTTGTATCAGCAGGAATTGACACTAATCGCATTTCTTATGAAGGTTTTGGAGGCTCAAAACCTTTATTCCCAGAAGAAAAAAATGAATTTGAACAACAAGCAAATCGAAGAGTTGAAATAAAAATAATTAGCAAATAACTAAACATTTCCTTTAAAAACTTTTACGGCAGGACCAATAAGCCAAATGTCTTGAAAACTCGTTTTTGATTTTCTATTCAATAATATTCTTAAATCCCCACCACTGGTCTTTATTGCAATTTCATTTTTCTTTAATCCAGTTTTATACAAATACGAAATTGCAACAGCCGTCACGCCAGTTCCGCAGGAAAGCGTTTCAGCTTCTACTCCTCTTTCGTAGGTTCTCACTTTTAAAAACCCTTCATGAATACTTACAAAATTTACATTTGTCCCTTCCTTCTTATATAGTTCTGAATATCGAATGGCTTTTCCTTCTGCAGTTACATCTACCGAGTCAACATCATTTACATACTTCACATAATGCGGCGAACCGGTATTTAAAAAATAATCTAATCCCAGCTCTTGAACTTCAGTAACATCTCTCATCAAAGTGCCGAAATCTTCTCCAATTTTCTTCCCTTGATGCGCTCCATCAATAGCATAAAACTTAGAATCAGTTTTAATAAGTCCCAAAAAATTGGCAAAGGCTTGTGCGCATCGACTTCCGTTTCCACAGAAACTTTTTGAACCATCGGCATTAAAATAATCCATTTCAAAATCATAGCCATCGCGTTTCTTTAAAATAATTAAACCATCTGCCCCAATTCCAAATCTTCGGTGGCATAAATCACGAACTTCAGAAATAGAGATTTCACGCTTTTCTTGAAAGCCATCTATCATGATAAAATCATTTCCTGTGCCTTGGTATTTATAAAACTCCATACTTCTCAAATCCTTTGTATTACTGACTTATAGCTTAACATTATTTAACAGCAAAGCTTAAACATTTCCTTTTATGCAACGTTAAATTTGTTGTAAACATAGGCGAAGTTAAACCCTAAAATTTAATTGATATGAAAAGAATAGCAAGCAATTTAGCAATAGCCGTTTTAGGCGGCTTTGTTTCTTTAGGAATCTATAAAGCATTTGAACAAAAAGCAACTCCAATAAAGTTGGAAGAACCAAGTGCTGAAAACAAATTAGTTAATTTAATGACCGTAGAACCTGCCATGGGAATTGATTATATAACTGCGGCAGAAAAAACAGTAAATGGTGTTGTTCATGTTAAAACAGAAGGAACTGTAGAATACAGGCAACAAGCTTTTGACCCATTAAGACAATTTTTATATGGCAATGGAAACATTGAAAGACAATTTAATCAACCGATAAAAGGGGCAGGCTCAGGCGTAATCATCTCTGAGGATGGTTATATGGTTACCAACAATCATGTTATTCAAAACGCCGATATAATAAATGTTACGCTAAACAATAAAAAAACCTATAAAGCCCAGCTAGTTGGAACAGATCCTACCACAGATTTGGCAGTACTAAAGATTGAAGAAAAAGGGCTTCCCTATTTGGGTTATGGCAACTCTGACGATTTAAGAATTGGAGAATGGGTGCTAGCTGTCGGCAATCCATTTAATTTGACTTCCACTGTAACAGCTGGTATAGTTTCTGCCAAAAGCCGAGACATTAACATATTAGAAAACGATCCCTTTACAGGATTAAATTCCATCGAATCTTTTATTCAAACAGATGCTGCTGTTAATCCAGGAAATAGCGGTGGAGCTTTAGTTAATACTCATGGTGAACTTATCGGAATTAATGCGGCTATCAAATCCAATACAGGTTCGTTTGCGGGTTATTCATTTGCAATACCATCCAATATCGTAAAAAAAGTAGTTGACGACATAATAGAATATGGCAATGTACAACGTGCTTTTATTGGAATAAATATTCAAAACATTGATGATAAAATTGCTGAAGATAAAAACATAAATAGCAGAAATGGAGTTTATGTTAATGGATTAGCTGAAAATGGATCAGCTAAAGAAGCAGGTTTAAAAGAAGGTGACATAATCACCCATGTAAATAAACATGCAGTAAACTCTGTAAACGAATTACAGGCAAAAGTTGGTGAGTATAGACCAGGAGACGAAATTGAAGTTAGCATTAACAGAAATGGAAGTTTGATACAAAAGAAAGTTCAGCTAAGAAACTTTGAGGGTAACACTAAGATTATTAAAGATTCTGAAAATCAACTATTCAAAAAACTTGGAGTAAAGTTAGAAGAAGTTGAAAAAGAAGAGCTAAAAGACTTAGAAATTAAAGGCGGTGTAAAAGTTAAAGAACTATACCCTGGTAAATTCAAATCTGCTGGAGTTCGTGAAGGCTTTATTATAACTCAGATTGGAAATGAACAAGTTAATTCAATAGAAGATTTAGTGTCAATTTTGCAAAATAAAACCGGAGGTATTTTATTACAAGGCAGATATGAAAATGGTCGAGAAGCATATTATGCTTTTGGTTTGTAGAGTTAATTCAGTACAATGTATTAAATAAAAGCTACTTCAAAGTTTTTTGAAATGAGCCCTCTAAATTGAATTCAATTTAGAGGGCTTTTTGTATGAAAAATCTTTTTAAATCAACAGAAAATCACGACTTTTGCAGCCTTAAAAATTAACGCTTCCTTAATATTAAATTAAAGCATTTGTAATGAGTACAGAAATGAAAAATCCTGTAGAATTTGAATCAGAATTAAACAGTTGGGTTGACAAAGAAAAAAAAGCAGTTGACTTAATGAATACATTAGGCCAATTGCTATACAACAACTCCATTGAGTTAGTTCTTTTCAGAAATCATTTAGTTGATTTAAGTGTGTCAGAATTGTTGAGACTACACAACAATGCACAAAACTTCACAAACAGCACTGTTAGTGTTTATGATACAGCAGATTTAGCTAAAGAGCTATTAAAAATAGACTTAGCTCCGTCTAAAATTGATATTGGCAAATTAGCTAATGAGTGGAAATTAGAACAAAAACATTATGACTCTAAAGCAGCCTTCATCACTGATAAATTGGCTGGTTTTATTGGAGTGAAAAACGCAACAATTGAACCTAAAGATGTAATATTATACGGCTTTGGTAGAATTGGTAGAATAGCAGCTCGTGAGTTAGTTAAGCAAGCTGGAAAAGGGCAACAATTGAGATTAAGAGCCATTGTTACTCGTGGAGATGATGCCAATGCATTAGAAAAAAGAGCTTCATTATTAAGAAATGACTCTGTTCACGGAGCATTTCAAGGTACTGTTTCGGTTGACACAGATAACCGCACAATGACAATTAATGGTCAAGTTGTTCACATGATTAATGCCAACCAACCTGATGAAATTGATTATACTCAATACGGTATTAACAACGCTATGGTAATTGACAATACAGGCGTTTTTAGCAATCGCGAAGCTTTATCAAGACATTTAAAATCCAAAGGTGTTAGCAAAGTGTTGTTAACAGCTCCTGGGAAAGAAGTACCGAATATCGTTTATGGTGTAAATCACAGAGACTTAGATATACAAAATGAAAATGTATATTCTGCTGCTTCTTGTACAACCAATGCAATTGTACCAGTATTAAAAGTAATAGAAGACACTTTAGGTGTTGAAAAAGGACACATTGAAACTGTGCATGCATATACCAATGACCAAAATCTATTGGACAATATGCACAAGAAAACAAGAAGAGGTCGTTCTGCTGCTATCAACATGGTAATTACAGAAACTGGAGCTGGTAAAGCTGTTACTAAGGTTATCCCTAGTTTACAAGATAAGTTAACAGCTAATGCCGTAAGGGTTCCAACACCAAACGGTTCTTTGGCCATTATGAACTTAAGTGTAAAGAAAGAAACTTCAATTGAAGAAGTTAATGCTATTTTAAGAAAAGCAGCTTTAGAAGGAGAATTAGTAAACCAAATTTTCTATTCTACAAATGGAGAAACTGTTTCTAGCGATATCATTGGAAATACTTGCTGTTCTGTTTATGATAGCCCAGCAACAATTGTTTCTACAGATAAAAAGAACATCGTATTGTATGTTTGGTATGACAATGAGTTTGGTTATACAAAACAAGTAATTCGCTTAGCAAAATACGTTGCTCAGGTTAGACGATTAATTTACTATTAATCGTATCAAAACAAATAAAAAAGGCGGCTTAAAGCCGCCTTTTTTATTTGTTTTCAGCGTTTATTTAAATTGAATTTCTGATTACCATTTCCTTCTTAATTAACAAGATTCTTCCTAAAAGTTACTTGTTTTCTCTTTAATTTAGCCACTCATATAAAATACCCTTCTATGTATCCAACAATTTCTGATGCGCTTAGAGATTTATTCGGCATTGACATTCCACTACCCTTCCCCACATTTGGTTTTTTTGTTGCCTTGTCATTTTTAATTGCCGCTTATCTTTTTGCCAAAGAATTGAAAAGAAAAGAAGCTTTAGGCTGGTTAAAAGCCAGAACCATCGAAGTTAAAATCGGCGAAAAGGCCAGTAGTAGTGAATTAATTGGAAATGCACTCATTGGATTTATAATTGGCTATAAATTATTGGAAATTTTCTTAAACTATAGCGATATGGTTTCTGATCCTCAAGGGTTTATTTTATCAACTAGGGGTAATTTCTTAGGTGGTTTAATTGGTGCTGTTGGGTTTGGATATTCTAAATACAGAGAAAAAGAAAAAACGAAACTAGCCCAACCAAAATTGATAAAGCAAACATTAAGACCATTTGAGTTGGTTGGAAACATGACCATGATTGCTGCGATATCTGGAATTTTAGGTGCTAAAATTTTCCATAATCTCGAAAACTTAGATGAATTAATGGCGGATCCGGTTCATGCCTTATTATCATTTAGCGGACTAAGTATTTATGGTGGCTTAATTATAGGCGGAATTTCTGTGCTTTATTATGCTGTTAAAAACGGCTTAACATGGATTCATGTGGCAGATGCTTGTGCGCCAGGGCTTATGGCTGCTTATGCTATGGGAAGAGTTGGCTGCCAATTGTCGGGTGATGGCGATTGGGGAATGCCCAACACCTTACCTAAACCTGAATGGATGAGCTTTTTACCAGATTGGATGTGGGCTTATGATTATGTTGGTAATGTACTTGGCAGAGATTTGGGCTATCCAGGAAATCCTGTAACTTTTGTTGAAAGTGGAATGACCTTCGTATATGAAGGTAACGCTTGGCCTACTCCGTTTTATGAAACCATAATGGCAAGCATTATTTTTGGAATACTTTGGGCCTTGAGAAAAAGAATAATGATTCCAGGTTTTATCTTCTCATTGTATATGACCCTTAACGGTGTTGAACGTTTTTTTATCGAAAAAATTAGAATTAACCCAGATTATCATTTTTTTGGAATAAGTGCTACACAAGCAGAAATTATTGCTGTTTTGATGTTTGTTACTGGTTTAGCAGGAATTTATTACTTTACCAAAAACAAAGAAAAATTCATTCCTAAAACAACTTAAGATGTCAATGGATTTAGAACTTCTTTGTGAGAAAGTAAACGAATTGAGTCGTGAAGTTGGTGCTTTTATTAAAAACGAAGTAAAGCAGGTTAGGCAACAAGACATAGAAACTAAATCGCTAAATTCTTTGGTTAGTTATGTTGACAAACAAGCTGAAGAAAAGATAGTCCAACGTTTAGCCCAATTATTACCAGAATCTGGATTTATTGCTGAAGAAGGCACATCCGATAAGGTTGGTGAAATTTACAACTGGATTATTGACCCATTAGATGGAACTACAAATTTTCTTCATTCACTTCCAGTCTATTCTGTCAGCATTGCCTTGCAAAAAAATGATGAAATCATATTGGGTGTTGTATATGAAGTTAACCAAGACGAATGTTTTTATGCATGGAAAGGTAGTAATGCCTTTTTAAATGGGAATTCAATTTCAGTCAGTAAAAACTTAAAACTAGCCGACTCCTTATTAGCAACGGGCTTTCCCTATTACGATTTCGATCGGTTAGATACCTATTTTGAGTGTCTAAAATTTCTAGCTCAAAACTCAAGGGGAGTACGTCGTATGGGTTCAGCAGCTGTTGACTTAGCTTATGTGGCTTGTGGGCGTTTTGATGCCTATTTTGAGTACAGCCTTAATGCTTGGGATGTAGCTGCAGGTGCTCTCATTGTTAAACAAGCTGGAGGTAAAATTTTTGATTTTAAAGGAAAGCAAAACTGGTTGTTTGGTAAAGAAATTGTTGCTACATCAACCAATGTGGAACAAGAAATTGCTAGTGTTTTAAAAAAATACATGCAATAATCTTTATGAAATCAAGAAAGCGACAGTGATCTTACCTTGTTTTGACTAATTATTGGCTGCTTCTTTTAGTCTTAAAAATACTTCAGCCATCATACAGCGCACACCCCCTCCGCCTATTTGCTCAATTGTTGGTATGTCTATCGGAATTATTTCTACATAATCTGAAATTTCATCCAGTTGATCTGTTGTTAAACAATCAAAAGCCGTTGTTGACATTATCAGACAAGCATCTTTTCCTTTAACTTGAAGAATATTTCCCGCAAAAGACTTCATTTGCTTTATGCTAATATCAATCACCGTATGGTGTGTCTTTTTAAGCATGCGAACTAAGTATTCCCGTTGATTTGCGTCCTGAATAGCATCTAGACAAACAACAGCAAAAAATTCGCCAACGCTCATCATCACATTGGTATGATAAATGGCCTTATTGTTTTCGTCTGCAGCATTAAAATATGCTGGCTTATAACCTAGTTTATTACAAAATTCTAAAAAAGGTTCTATGTGAGTTCTCGGAGAAAGGCAGGCATAAGCAATTTTATTCACTCGATCTAAAATCATGCTTCCTGTACCTTCTAAGAATTTATTTTCTGACTCAAAATAGCTCAGGTCAATGATTTCTTTTACTTCATAAACTTCACTTAATGCTTCTATAATATCTAATCTGCGCTCTAATCTTCTATTTTTTGCCTCCATTGGATACAACACCACTTTCCCATCATCATGAAAACTAACCCAATTATTCGGAAAAATAGCATCTGGTTTGATGGGATTTTCAGTATCTTGAAAGCTAAGCACTGTTACTCCGTGATTCATTAGCACTTTAGCCATATTGGTAAATTCTAGCTTAGCTTTTGCTTGAATTTCATCCACATTTAATTTCGATTGCTGTTGAAATGCATTGCTTTTTGCCGTCTCAACATTGAAACCAAAATTTTCGGGGTGAATCATTAAAATTGTTTTAGCAAAAGGCATAGTTATACGTTTTCAGATAATCCTGTTTTTGCGATAAAATAAAGCAGAACTTTTTATATTAACAAGCCTTCAGATTAGATTATCTTTATTTTAAAAAACCTAAAAAGCCAATTTGATTCTTTATATAATCTTTTATAAATCTATAATTTAGACTTTCAAATTTTAACATGTTTCAAAAACAAAATTTAAACTATTTCTTTTTATTTCTAGTGTTGGGTTTTTTGCTATACGGCAATACCTTAAATCATGAATTTACCTTAGATGATGCTATTGTTATAACCGAAAATCAATTTACCAAAAAAGGATTTGACGGTATTTATGAGCAATTAAGCAATGATCAATTTGTCGGCTTTTATGGAGTCAAAAAAGAACTCGTTTCTGGTGGTAGATACCGCCCTTTATCCATGGTGGTTTTTAATGTGCAATATGCCTTAGCTGGAGAAAGTGCTTTTATTGGTCATTTGTGCAATGTTTTGGCCTATATTTTATGTGGATTTCTCTTGTTTCTCCTTTTGCAAAAACTATTAATGCAATATAAAAGTCCTATCGCCTCGGTTTCTTTTGCTCTGCTAGCCAGTTTATTGTGGTTCTTCCACCCCATTCATACCGAAGTAGTTGCCAACATCAAAGGACTAGACGAAATGATGGCTTTTATTGGTGAATTACTCGCTTTGGCTTTTGTTTTAAAATACCTTGAACAGAAGAAAACGCTACATTTAATTCTCGCATTTATTATTTTCTTTTTGGCCTTACTCTCTAAAGAAAATGCAATTACTTGGCTAGCTATAATTCCTTTAACTGTCTATTTCTTTACTGAACACTCTTTTAAAAAAGCTTTACCTGCATATCTCAGTTTATTTGCAGCTAGTTTACTTTGGTTTTACATTCGTTATCAAGTTGTTGGTGGTGGTATTTCCGATGTTGCTGATAGCCTAATGAACGACCCTTTTCTGGATTCTAGCACTTCAGAAAAATATGCAACCATCGTTTTAACGCTTGGTAAGTATTTACAATTACTAGTTTTCCCACATCCTTTAACTTACGATTATTACCCCAAACACATTCCCATTGTCAATTGGTCTAATAGCTTAGTTATATTGACAATACTCACATATATATTTCTGGCTTTTGTAGCCATTAAAGGTTTTCTAAAAAAGAATCTGTTTTCTTACTCCATCTTCTTTTTTGTTATCACATTAAGTATTGCTTCTAACCTTATTTTTCCAATTGGAGCCTTTATGAATGAGCGATTTGTTTTTGTTTCTTCTGTTGGTTTTTCACTGGTTTTAGCTTATGGAATATACTTTGGTTTGCCCAAGCTTTTTAAATCTCAAAAAGCATCCACTCAGGCTATTTATTTAGTCTTAGCTGTTATTGGCATTCTGTATTCTACAAAAACAATCACACGGAATTTAGTATGGAAAAACAATTATACCCTTTCTACTCACGACGCCAATATTTCGGTCAATGGGGCAAAAAGTAATGTCATGGCTGGCGGTGTCATTTTAGAAGAAAAAGTGCCATTGGCTAAATCTCCGGCTGAAAAAGCCGAACTCTTAGAGCAAAGTATTTTCTATTTAAATAGAGCCATTACTGTTTATCCAGAATACATAGATGCTCTTATTTTAATGGGAAATGCCCAATGGGAAAAAACCAAAAGCGCCAAAAACGTAATGCCCTATTATTACAGTATTTTACAAATAAACCCTTATCATGGAAATACACTAAAAAATAGCGCAATTGTACTTGAACAAGAAAAAGATATCGATTATAGAATCCAAGCATATCAAACTTTGCTAAAATACAATTCGAATGAAATGGTTTTTTATTTGAACCTAGGCAGAACCTATGGGCAATATAAAAACGATTTGCAAAAGGCCATGCAATATATTGAAACGGCTGAACGAATAGCGCCAAACAACTATGATGTATTAAGAAACCTTGGAATAGTCTATGGACTTAGCCAACAGTTTTCTAAATCCATAGTGGTATTAGAAAAAGCGATACAGCAAAAACCAAACATTGCATTAAATTATGTTGACTTAGCAGTGAGTTATTTTAATCTTGGAGAAATAGAAAAAGCCAAATCTATTATGGATCAAGCAGTAAAGATTGACCCTACGATAGATCGAAGTAAATACCCTATTTAATGGAAAACAACATACAATTCCCAAAACAATTCCCAGAGTTGCACACAAACCGCTTGTCTCTTAAAGCATTCCAATTAAATGACGCAAGTGAATTATTTGAAATTAGAAGCAATGATGAATTTGTTAAGTATTTAGGAATTCATCCAATGAAAAACAAAGAAGAAGCTGAAAAGATGATAGCTTCAAACATAAGTGATTTCAAAAATAATTGTGGGATAAGTTGGAAAATTTGTTTGAAAGGTGCTGATCAGCTTATTGGATATGTTGGATTTTGGAGGATTATACAGCCTCATTATAGAGCGGAAATTGGCTTTGGTATTCATCCTGAATTTGCTAATAATGGGCTTATGAAAGAAGCCTGCAATGCGGTTTTAGCTTATGCTTTTAAGCAATTGAAAATCCATAGTGTAATGGCTAATGTAGATAAACTGAATGTTGCTTCAATCAAATTACTAGAAAGCCAAGGATTTCAGAAAGAAGGTTTACTCAGAGAAAGTTTTTACTTTAATGGAGATTTTATCGATAGTGTTTATTATGGTTTATTGGAAAAGGATTTTAAGTTTATCTGAATAAAAAGTACAAACCTTTAAAAAACCATAAAATCACTTGTTGGCAGTCGAAAACAGCAGACACCATCTTAATCTTGAAGAGATTACACGTTTATAAAAAAAACACAAAACTAAAATATTCGACCCCGAAGGGGTCGCAGATGATTAACACGTTAAATTGAAAACCTGTGATGCCTTCAGCATCATTGAGTTTAAATCAATAAGTCATTTTTTTTTGAAAAACTAAGCCTTAAAAACCGTAAAATCACTAGTTGGTAATTTCAATTCACCAAGCAATAATTCAATCATTTCTGCTCCCAAAGCCATATACACATTCGAAAAATTATCTTTTCGTTCTTGTAATCCACCATTGGGATATAAAGTCGTTTTTAAGTAATTAATTTTTCTAGTTTCCACTTCAGCTTGTTTGCGAACTGTCCGTATATACTTTTCCGAAACTTGGTCTAAATCATTTAAATGCTTCGTTTGTTTGGCTTTTAGGTGCTCACTTAAACTAGAGTCAATTGCAGCTAATTTTGATGCTAAAGCGGTGTAAACTGATTCTATAGCTGCTTTTTCTTGAGCTAAGGTCAAATCTTCTTTTGTTGATGCTATCACCCATTTTTTCGTCAAATCTCCTTGAGGCTCAAACAGATCTTCTAAGCTTAAATTCAAGGATTTAAAAAAATTATGCTGCTTATTGTCCATCCACATAACTGAATTTCTCAACAAAAGCATTGGCATTGGAATAGAAAAAAAATCGAAGGTTGATTTTAGCTGAAACCAATACGCCAATTCCCCACCTCCACCAATATAGGCTAAATTGGGCAAAATACATTCCTCATAAATGGGACGTAAAATCACATTGGGGCTAAAGTTTTCTGGCTTGTTTTTTAATTCTTCAAAAATCTCTTCCTCTGTAAAACGAATAGTTGTTTCGTTGACCTCATAAAAATCCCCCGACTTTACTATTCTATTTCTAGTGTCTCCTTTTAAATAAAAGAGGTTAATCTCTCTTGGGTTAACTTGAATTTTATATTGTTTACTCAGTTTAGCACTTGTTTCATCCACCTTTTTGGAAGAAATCTCCAGTTTTAGTTCCGCCTCCATTATTGGGACAAACAAAGATTTTAAATCACGGTCATCCCCATCTAAAATCACTAAACCTTGCTCGTGAAAAAATTCATTCACCAAGTAACGAGTTGCATCTGCTAAGTTATTATGCTTTAAGTAGGCATTCCTAAATAGTGTTTTTAATTGTTCCGCATGATTAGAATAATCCACCAAATACTTAGAGAATTCTTCAAAAACATCATCCATTCCCTCCAAATTCATTCGGCCAACCGCCCCTGTTTGCTTGGTATTCCAGGTGATTTTTTCACCCTTAAAATAAAAGTGATTCACTTCTGCTAAATCATGGTCTTCGGTAGCCATCCAATAAATCGGAACAAATTCTTTATCCGGATGAATTGCTTTTAGTTGTTTACATAAATTAATGGTGCTCACTATTTTATATATAAAATACAGCGGACCTGTAAATAAACACAACTGATGGCCTGTTGTTACCGTGAAGGTGTTTTCTTCTTTTAATAATGCTATGTTTCTAGAAACCGCTTCGTATTTTTCAAGCTTTAGTTCAGCTGTTTTATATTGACTATCTATTGCAGCTGACAATACTGATCTAGTTTCTAGTGTAGTCTTTTTATTCTCTATAGCTGTTGCAAAACTTGCTAGCTGAGGACTATACTCGTAAAACTCTTTTATCGAGTCGCTTTCAGCTAAATAATCAGCGATTATCTTTGAGAAATAGCCGGTTTTAACAAAGGGAATACATTCAACTTCCATATTCTAAATTTCTACTACATCACCATACAAATCAAAGTCTTCGGCTCTGTTAATTTTTACATGTGCAAAATCACCTAAACGAACATAAGTCGATTTAGAAACCAGCACCTCATTATCCACTTCAGGAGAATCAAATTCTGTTCGACCTACAAAATAATCTCCTTCTGCTCGATCAAAAAGTACTCGATAAGTCTTACCTATTTTCTCTTGATTCAATTCAAATGAAATCTGGCTTTGCAGCTCCATGATTTTATTCGCACGATCTTGCTTAACATCTTCTGGAACATTGTCTTCCAACTTATAAGCATGTGTATTCTCTTCATGAGAATAAGTAAAAATACCTAAACGATCAAATCTAGTTTCCTTCACCCAATCATACATGGCTTGAAAATCTTCTTCAGTTTCTCCTGGATAACCAGCAATTAAAGTCGTACGAATTGCCATTTCAGGCACTTCTTGACGGAATTCTTTAATTAACTTTTTGGTTTTCTCCATCGTAGTGCCTCGACGCATCGATTTTAGCATATTATCGCTAATGTGCTGCAATGGTATATCGATGTAATTGCAGATATTCTTCTTCTCTCGCATCACTTTCAAGACATCCATAGGGAAACCGGTAGGAAAAGCATAATGCAAACGAATCCATTCTATTCCTTCTACTTCAGAAAGTTTTTCAAGCAATTCCGCCAAGTTTCTTTTCTTATAAATATCTAATCCATAATAAGTTAAGTCTTGAGCAATTAATATTAACTCCTTTACTCCTTGAGCGGCTAACTGTTTTGCATTGTGCACCAACTCTTCCATTGGAGTACTAACATGTGCTCCTCGCATAAGCGGAATAGCACAAAATGAACAAGGACGGTCGCAGCCTTCAGCAATTTTGAAATAGGAAAAATGATTGGGAGTCGTTAACAAACGTTCTCCGATTAATTCCTTTTTGTAATCGGCGTTTAAGGTTTTTAAAAGCCGAGGCAATTCTCGAGTCCCAAAAAAAGCGTCAACATTCGGTATTTCCCGCTCCAATTCTTCACGATATCTTTCAGACAAACATCCTGTAACATACACTCTGTCAACTCTACCATGCTTTTTAGCATCGGCATAAGTCAAAATGGTGTTGATAGACTCTTCTTTTGCCGAATCTATAAAGCCGCATGTATTTATAATAACAATTTCTGCATCCTCATTTTTACTCTCATGCTCAACATCGAACTTATTCGCTTTCAGCTGACTCATCATCACTTCTGAGTCGAAAATATTTTTTGAGCAACCTAAAGTTACAACGTTTACTTTATTCTTTTTTAGTGTTTTAGTCTTCATTTATAGAATAATAATGAATTAAGATAGGCTTTAATCAAACCAACGAAAGCGCAAATGGTTTTTAATTGTTAAACAAACTGTCAACGAATTCTTTTCGATTAAACACCTGCAAGTGATCAATGCCTTCTCCAACACCGATATATTTTACAGGAATTTTAAATTGGTCAGAAATGCCAATCACGACACCACCTTTTGCAGTGCCATCTAATTTAGTTAATGCCAATGCATTCACTTCAGTTGTTGCGGTAAATTGTTTTGCTTGTTCAAATGCATTTTGACCAGTAGAGCCATCTAATACCAATAAAATTTCATGAGGTGCATCGGGAATTACTTTTTGCATCACCCGCTTAATCTTATTCAACTCATTCATCAAATTGACTTTATTGTGCAATCTGCCTGCAGTATCAATTATCACAACATCAGCATTTTGAGAAACTGCTGATTGAAGTGTGTCATAAGCAACTGAGGCTGGATCTGCATTCATGCCTTGATTGACAATTTGAACACCAACTCGTTCAGCCCAAATAATTAATTGATCTACTGCCGCAGCTCTAAAGGTATCTGATGCACCTAACACAACTTTTTTACCCACTTTTTTGAATTGATGAGCTAATTTTCCAATGGTAGTTGTCTTTCCTACACCATTAACTCCCACAACCATTATCACATAAGGTTTTTTACCTTCTGGTAAAGAAAATTCAACATAATCGGTGGTATTGTTTTCTTCTAAAAGTGCGGCTACTTCCTCTTTTAGTATGGTGTTTAATTCACTAGTACCAACATATTTGTCCCTAGCAACTCGTTCTTCAATTCGTTTAATAATCTTTAGAGTTGTGTCAACCCCAACATCAGAGGTGATTAAAATTTCCTCTAAATTGTCTAAAACTTCGTCGTCAACTTTCGTTTTACCAACTACAGCACGACTAAGTTTACTAAAGAAATTCTCTTTGGTTTTACTTAAACCATCATCTAAGACCTCTTTTTTCTCTTTTGAGAAAATACTAAATATTCCCATTTTTAAAAAATAAAAAGGGCTTCTCTCAAATAGAAAGAAGCCCACAATAAGTTATATATGATAAAGAATTACTTACTGAAGTAGTCTTTTACTGCTTCGTTAGTTACGATTTCTTCTTTAAATGAATAAGATCCAGTTTTCTCAGATTTTACCATTTTTATCACTTTAGTGTAAGCCTTTCCTTCACCTTTTTGAAGTGATGCAATTGATTTTTTAGCCATTTCTTTCTAGTTTACTTTATTTCTTTATGAACCGTCATTTTTTTCAAAATCGGGTTATATTTCTTAATCTCCATTCTTTCAGGAGTATTCTTTCTGTTCTTTGTTGTAATGTAACGAGATGTACCGTGCATTCCAGATTCTTTATGCTCAGTGCATTCTAAGATTACTTGTATTCTATTACCTTTTCCTTTCTTAGCCATTTTCCACGTTTATTTAATGGGAGCGCAAACTTAATTAATTAATCTCTTTTATTAAATACCTTTTGAAAATAAATTATTACTATTTCTTCTAAAAAGAACTCAGCCAATGTATTTATTTTCAGTTGTTTCTTTTAAATTTTAAATAGAAACATAAAAAAATCCCATTCCGATTCTTAGAAATGGGATTCTCATATAGAATAAATTCTACATATATCCATTAGCTTTTGCATCTTTGATGCTAGCGGTTAATCCTTTTTTGTTGATTATTCTAATTCCTTTTGCAGAAACTTTTAATGTAACCCAACTACCATCTTCAGCATTGAAAAATTTTCTTGTAAACAAATTTGGCTTAAAGGTTCTTCTAGTTCTTCTCTTTGAGTGAGAAACATTGTTACCTGTAATTACTTTCTTTCCGGTTATTTGACAAACTTTTGACATGACTTTTCTGTATTTCTTCTAAAAAAATTAGGAGTGCAAAATAAAGATTTTTTATTCTGTCTTACAATAGATTAATTGAATTTTATTTTTGTTCAATTTTTCAGCCAAATTAACTAAAATATCAACTCAATTGACCAACTTTATGGCTTCAAGAATTTACACGATGAAAAAAATATTATTCCTACTATTTGTCTTAATCTCAATCACTAAAGTTAATGGACAAAGCAAATACAGCATCCTAGAAACGAAGCAAGATGTCAGCATTAAATACAAATGGAAACTAAGTAAAGAAAATAAAAAACAGCTATTGATCAAGTTTAAAAACAAATCTAAGGTCAATCAGAACATCAATATTGAAGTTGGTTTCTACCTAAACGGCGTTATGGAAGAAAAAGCTCAAGTTGCAACTTGTGCCAAAAAAGGTTTCTTTAACAACATTTTTCTAACGGTTTATGGTGTAGAAAGTGAAATGTTGACGAATGAGCAAATCGAAGATGAGCAGTTTAAACTGACTTTAACTGAATTTATACTAGAAGAAACTCCAGTTTGTGAAAAACAACATCAATAATTTAATTGCAACTCCTATAGCCATATTATTTATTGCTATTTCTGCTCAGTTATCCATTCATTTACCGGAAAGTGTTTCCTCTATACCCATTACAGGTCAATCCTTTGCGGTGCTTATTATTGCGCACCTTATGTTAGAAAAATGGGGAAGCATAGTTGTTGGCCTTTATCTGCTTGTTGGGATGTTAGGCGCACCGGTTTTCTCAGATTTTTCTTCAGGAATTGCTGCTTTAACTGGGCCATCTGGTGGATATTTAATCGGCTTTTTAATCGCAGCTTATACCACTGGAAAGATGGCGAAAAATCAATCCCCCACTTTCAACAAGTTGTTATTGCAAATGGCCCTTGGTACTGTTGTTATATTAATTATTGGATATATAGGTCTGTTTCGTTTCTTAAGCCCTATTGAAGCATTTATGAAAGGAGTTAAACCTTACCTCTTAGGTGGATTAATAAAAGTGCTATTAGCTTCTTTTCTTTTGTGGGTTTATTATCAATTAAAAGGATTAATGAACAATAATTAACTTCAAGTCAAGTATTCCTTTATTTTTGGACTACAGAAAGAAATTGTTTATGATGCATGTTTTATTTTTACCGAAGTGGTACCCAAATGAATACGACCCATTTGACGGAAACTTTATTGAAAATCATGCCCATGCTATTAAGCGAAAAGTTAATGTTTCTGTGCTTTTTGTTCATTCAGAAGCAAATTGTCCTACTACATATCGGTTTGAAAAAAGAGAAAATAAGGGAATTCAAGAATTACTTGTTTTTTTCAAGAAACCTAATACTGGAATAAACCCTTTAAATAAATTAATTGCCTTTTTTCGTTACAAAAAGGCTCAAAAATTGGGCTATCAACGATTGTTTAAAGAGAACTCAAAACCCGATTTAGTACACATACATGTTTTAAGCCGACCTGCTTTTCTTGCTTTGTGGTTGAAACAAAAATTTGCCATCCCTTTTGTCATCACCGAACATTGGACAGGTTATTTAGAAAGCAATGGAAAATACCGCGGTTTTTTAAAGAAAAAGTTCACCGAGTATGTGGTCAAAAAAGCCAATCGAGTACACACCGTTTCTACCCAATTAAAAGAGGCCATGATTTCGCATCATTTAATTAATCAATATGAAATAATACCCAATGTAGTTGATACCGAAATCTTTAAACCAATCGATAGGCATAACGAGGTACCTGAAATTATTTTTGTTGGCAATTTATTACAAACTCCCAAAAGAATACTAGACATTATTCAAGGAATGAAAGCTCTAAAAGATGCTGGTGAAAACTTTCTTTTAAGCATCTATGGTGAAGGAAAAGATGAATCAAAAGCAAAACAACTTGTAAACAAATTAAACCTAAACCCAGAAATTAGCTTTAAAGGAACTGCAAATCGCGAGGAAATTGGAAAAGCAATGGCCTCAGCCGACTTTTTAATTTTATTTAGCAGCTTCGAAAACCAACCTTGTGTAATTGCCGAAGCTCATGCAGCAGGCATTCCGATTATTGTTCCAGATTTACCAGGTATTTCAGAACTGATGAAGCCAGAGTTGGGAATTATTGTTAAAACTAACGATCAAGTTGATTTTGAAAAGGCATTACTTCTTATGGTTCAAAGCTATAAAAGCTACAATACTGCAAGCATTAGAAAGTATGGACTTCAACTTTTTGGAGAAGAAGAGATAGCTAATCGCTTTTTACAATTTTATCAAACGGCCCTAAAAATGAGCAAGCAAGCGTGATAAAAAACATTATAAATACCATAGGAAGCAAATTGGGCATTTCGCTTATCAGCTTTATTTTGCTCATCATTAATTCAAATTATTTAGGTGCAGCAGGTTTAGGTTCAGTTGGATTAATCGTTTTAAGCATCACCATCGTTTTGCTTTTAAGCAATTTGGTAAACACTAGCATTGTTTATTTTGCAAGCAGACACAATACTGGCAGTTTATTTTTTGTCAGTTATATTTGGTCAGTTTTTAGTGTATTATTTATTTATTTACTCAACCAGGTTTTTCCTTTTTTCCCTCAAGAATTTGGAAAAGATTTATACCTTTTAGCCTTTTTGCAATCGGGTATTGTAATCCACCTCAATGTATTATTAGGTAAAGAAAAAATCAAAAGCTATAATTTCTATACTGTATTACAATCCACCTCTACCCTAGCTTTTTTGTGTTTTTTCTTTTTTGTTCAAGACAAAGTTGAAGTACAATCCTTTATCAATGCGCTGTTTGGTTCTTACAGCATCGTTTTGTTTTTTAGTTTTATTAATGTCATTCCGCACATTAAAAATGTAGAGCTTTCTAGTTTTGTTAGCGTTTTTAAAGATGCCTTTCAATATGGCTTCTTTATTCAATCGGCTAGTATTTTTCAATTGCTAAACTATCGGATTAGTTATTTTATCTTAGACCTTTATTCAGGCAGAGCAAGCTTAGGATTGTATTCAGCTGGTGTCCAACTTTCTGAAGCATTATTATTGCCCGGAAAAAGCATAGCTGTGGTGCAATATGCCAGAATTAGCAAAAAGAAAAATGAAGCATACGCCCAACGGATTACCCTTTTATTTATGAAATTATCTATCTTGTTGACAGGCATTGGCACTTTCATTTTACTGCTGCTTCCAAGTTCTTTTTTAACTTGGTTGCTTGGCGATAGTTTCTTTCAAATTAAATCAACCATTTTTGCAATGAGCTTAGGAATAATAGCCTTGTCAGCCGAAATAATTTTGAGCCATTATTTTTCAGGTACAGGCCGACAAAAAAAGAACAGCACCTCCTCTTTTATCGGTTTAAGTTTAACCTTAATCTTCGCTTACCTATTAATCCCAACTTATGGGGCTGTTGGTGCTGCATTAACTTCTAGCATCGCATTTTCGGGCATGTTGATTTACTTATTTGTTTTAATGAACAAACACAAAGGAGTGCATTTCAGTCTATTTTTGCCACAACAAAAAGATTGGACATTAATTCGTAGAATTTTACTAAAGTATAGGAAGTGAAATCGTGCAATTTAATTATTCAAAATTGAAAAATTAAAAAGCTATGGCTAATTCAAGTCATTTGTTAATACAAGTCTAAACAACCGCCAAAAACTCTTTAGGACTCAAAACCACCAATTTACTATTTTTGTAATCTTTAACATTTCTTGTTACTATGTGAGAAATCGAACTGTTATTTTCTGCACTAAAGTTCTGTAAAGCATCTTCAAAATCAGAAAAATCAGAAAATAAAGCATTCTGAACCGTTTTATTATTCATGCTTTCCACCTCAACAAATGAAGTTAATTTTATAAGTTCAGCAATGATGTGTTTTTTGCTTGACCCTTTGCTTAATATATAATACACATTAGCTAAAGATAAAGCAGTAACACTTCCTTTTATTTTCTTGTATTTGATGTAGTTTAAAACTTGGGCTGAATAAATTGCAAAAGGTTCTCTACGTAAATAGACATCCAAAATAATATCTGAATCTACTAAACAATGAATCATTCTTTCAAATGTTTTTTCATTCGTACTTCACCCAAAATGGTTTTATAGTCTCTATCGTCATCAATCTCAAACCTTCCAATCATAGATGTAATGTCAGGGTGTAATTCCATCTTTTCAGCCTCTTTTTTATTCATTAATTTATAGAAGTATTCTTCTACCATTTTTGAAAGACTCGTATTCCGCTTTTTAGCGATTTTTTTGGCTATGGCAATTGCTTCTTGATCTAAACTAAGCGTTAATTTAGTGCTCATGATCTTTTTTTATCAAATTTACGTATAAAAATAAATATTACACGTATTACATTTCTTATTTGAACGGGTGGAATTATAAAATCCTTACTCAATTTTTCAAATTGAGCTGAATTTTTGTTTTCAACTTCACCTCTGAGTAAACTCAGGCTTGTTGATTTTATCAGGATTCTCTTCGTTTCACTTCGGGCATCCCAGAAGGGAGGCCTTGCAAAGAAATCCTCACTCAATTTTCAAATTGAGCTGAATTTTTGTTTTCAACTTCACCTCTGAGTAAACTCAGGCTTGTTGATTTTATCAGGATTCCCTTCGTTTCACTTCGGGCATCCCAGAAGGGAGGCCTTACAAAGAAATTCCTCACTCAATTTTTCAAATTGAGCTGAATTTTTGTTTTCAACTTCACCTCTGAGTAAACTCAGGCTTGTTGATTTTATCAGGATTGGCTTCGTTTCACTGCGGGCATCCCAGAAGGGAGGCCTTGCAAAGAAATTCCTCACTCAATTTTTCAAATTGAGCTGAATTTTTGTTTTCAACTTCACCTCTGAGTAAACTCAGGCTTGTTGATTTTATCAGGATTCCCTTCGTTTCACTTCGGGCATCCCAGAAGGGAGGCCTTGCAAAGAAATTCCTCACTCAATTTTTCAAATTGAGCTGAATTTTTGTTTTCAACTTCACCTCTGAGTAAACTCAGGCTTGTTGAAAACAAAAATTCCTTTCAAGCATAGCTTGAAAGGAATTTCTTTGCGGAGAAAGAGGGATTCGAACCCCCGATACCTCTCGGTATGCCGGTTTTCAAGACCGGTGCATTCAACCGCTCTGCCATTTCTCCGCGGCAAAAGTAACAAAGCCTTTTCAATTAGAATGATTTTTTTGGTTCGTTTTTTACTTTTTTTGTGTCTTCTATCTGTAATTTAGTTCCTATGAAAAAACCTCTAATCCTATTGCTTTTATTAAGCAGTTTATATTCAGTTTCTTGGGCTCAAAGTCAAGCTAAAATTAACTTATCCATCGATTATAAATTTTTTAATCTGCCCGATGATTCACCTTATATAGAAGTTTATTTAACAATTCATGGCAATTCTTTGAAGTATCTTTTAAATGAAAATAAAAAATTGCAAGCTTCTGCTGAACTAACTTACATGATTTACCAAAAGGATTCTATCATTGCCTTTAATAAGTTTAAAATCATAAGTCCAGAATATGCCGAAAATGAAATAGTAAATGACATCATTGACCTTAAAAGGATTCCACTAAAAAACGGCATTTACGAATTTGAATTCATCGCTAGAGATTTAGCCGATAGTCTTAGTATTGAGAATAGAGTTGAATTAGAACCATTAAATTTTTCGAAAACCAATATGGAGTTTTCTGAAATACAATTCGCCAATTCCATTAAAACAAGTGAAGAGAATAGCCCCTTCTCTAAAAGTGGATTAGAAATTTTGCCAAATATTGGAAATTTTTATCCAAAAAATTTAAATGTTGTTGGGTTTTATGCAGAGCTCTATAATTCAAACATTGTTATGGAAGAAAATGAAGTCTTTTTAATAGATTATTCCATTAGTCCAAACAATAGCGATGAGGTAATTAATAATCTACGCTCTTATCAAAGAGCTACCGCTTCAAGCGTTATTCCTATTGCACAAACATTTGATATCGAACAATTGCCTTCTGGAAATTATTCCTTAAAAATTTCGTGCAAGAACAAACTCAATGAAACCTTATTAGTAAAAGAAGCCATATTTCAACGTAGCAACCCTAACCTTGAAAATTTAAGCCTTGTTAATGTGGACAATAGCTTTGCAGCCCAAATTACAAACATTGCATTGCTTAAAGAATACATCAATTCAACCACGCCCATTGCTTCTGCTGCAGAAATAGAATTTGCCAAAAATCAAATGGAATATTCCCAATTGGAATTTATGCAGAAGTATTTTTTAAACTTCTGGAAAGAAAGAGATAAATCGGATCCGGAACAAGCATGGCTAAACTATAAAAGAGAAGTAGAAATCGCGGATAAAGAGTTTGGTTATGGCGGAATAAAAGGCTACCAAACTGAACGTGGACGAGTTTATTTGCAATATGGAAAGCCCAATGCGGTTCAAAACATGACATACGAGCCAAATACTTATCCCTATTCTGTATGGCAATATTATAAATTGAAAGGCTATACCAATAGGCGTTTTATTTTTTACAGTCCAACCATGGAAACTTTGGGTTACCAGCTTTTACATTCAAATATGCCAGGTGAAATTCAAAATAGAAACTGGCAAGCAGAACTAGAAAACAAAAAAACCAATAGAGGCAAGACTTATGAAATGCAACAAGATGAAGTGATCAACGAAAGGGCAAAAGACTTATTTGATAACCCTAGATAGCTTTTCAATCCTTATTTTTGCCGCTCATTAAAAAAAAAGCATTGAGTGTAGCTGTCGTTATATTAAATTGGAATGGTAAGAACCACCTTAAGACTTACCTACCTTCGGTAGTCGCACATTCTAGCTCTGCTATAATATACCTTGCCGATAATCATTCTAGCGATGATTCAGTTCAATTTGTCAAAGACAATTATCCCAGCATAAAAATTATTCAAAACAAAAGCAATGATGGTTTTGCAAAAGGCTATAATGATGCTTTGCAACATGTAGATGAAGAATATTACATTTTATTAAATTCTGATGTTGAGGTTAGTGAAAACTGGATAGAACCTGTTATTCAATTTATGAAAGAAAACAAGGTGAGCATAGCACAACCCAAGATACTCTCTTACACCGAAAAAAATAAATTTGAATATGCAGGAGCTGGTGGTGGCTTTATCGATGTTTTAGGTTATCCATTTTGCCAAGGTCGTATATTTCAAGAAATGGAAGAAGACCACGGGCAATACAATGAAATCAAAGAGGTTTTTTGGGCTAGTGGAGCTTGCATGTTTATTAAAGCTTCTACTTTTCATGATTTAGGTGGCTTTGATGAGCGCTATTTCGCACACATGGAAGAAATAGATTTATGTTGGAGAGCTAAAAATAAAGGCCAACAAGTATATTATGTTCCCAAAAGCACAGTTTATCATTTAGGTGGTGGAACCATGCAAAACTCTAATCCAAAGAAAACTTTCCTAAATTTTAGAAACAGTTTATTGACCTTATATAAAAATGATACTTCTCGTTTTACTTTTTTAAAAATAATTGCTCGACTTGTTTTAGATGGTGTAGCTGTTTTTAAATTATTAATAGAAAGTGGTCCTAAGCATGCCTTAGCTATAATAAGAGCTCATTTCTCATTCTATGCTTCACAAAAGATCAAAACAGAAAAAACAACTATTAATTTAAAAGGTCTTTATAAAGGAAGCATTGCGTTTGCCTATTTCGCAAAAGGTCAAAAATATTTTTATCAACTGAAAAAGGGCTTTAATTGATTTAGAAAATCTGCATGTGGTCGGCATGCTTTACCTTGCTCATTCATAAAAAAGAGAGTTGTTTGCCCTTTTACCAATACATCCCGATCACGTTCTATGATGTAATCAAATACGATACGATTTGTTGGCATATTTTGAATCGTAGTGGTTACCCGTATTAAATCATCGTATTTAGCAGCCTTAATATATTCTATGTGCAATTCTTTTACTGGTAATCGAATTCCACTTTCTTCCAGAGCGCGGTATGAAACCCCAACTTTTTTTAGGGCTTCTACCCTACCAATTTCAAAATATTGTGCATAATTCCCATAATAAACAAATCCCATCTGGTCAGTTTCGGCATATCTGACTCTAAATTCAACTGAAGCTCTAATCATAATTTTTAGTTTAAAAACACATTAACAAGGAGTTAAAATTATCAATTCATTTTTAACTTTAAATGAGGAAATTTTTCTTATAAAACAAGAGCAAAAAAATTTTTTATTTCACTTTTTTCTTCAAATATTTGTCAGGCGTTAACAAAAGGGAATAGATACATTTATTTCTTTTTAAATCAATAAGTTACCATTATAATTCTCAATTAAAATTTAAGTGCAGAATTATTTAAAAATTGTTGATTTAATTTGGTTTTTGAAAATTAATTCCTTAAGTTGTTCGCACTATTTTTAATATTATAATAACTATCAAAAATGAGTAAAGACTTTAGCCAAGTGTGGCAAAATTGTTTAGCTGTAATTAAAGACAATGTTAGCCTTCAGAGTTTCAAAACCTGGTTTGAGCCGATTACTCCTATTAAATTAACAAACAACGTTTTAACGATTCAGGTACCCAGTCAATTTTTTTACGAATGGTTAGAAGAGCATTATATCTCTCTACTTAGAAAAACCATTAAAAAAGAACTCGGAAGTGAAGGTAAGCTAGAATACAGCATTATCATGGAAAACAACATGAATAATCCTAAGCCTTACACAGTTAAAATCCCAACGACTAATCGTCAGGCTTTAAAAAATGACCCGGTATCCGTTCCGATGGATGTCAATGGTGAAAAAGGCATTAGAAACCCTTTTATTATACCTGGTCTAAAAAAAGTAAACATCGATTCTCAGTTGAACCCCAATTACTCGTTTGATAACTTTATTGAAGGAGATTGTAATCGTTTGGCTCGATCTGCAGGATATGCTGTTGCTAAAAACCCCGGAGGCACTGCCTTCAACCCCTTGTTAATCTATGGTGGAGTTGGTTTAGGAAAAACACATCTAGTTCATTCCATTGGAATTGAAATAAAAAACAATCATCCAAGCAAAACGGTTTTATACGTTTCTTCTGAAAAATTCACACATCAGTTTATTGACGCTGTTAGAAATAACAACCAAAATGACTTTATTCATTTTTATCAAATGATTGACGTATTAATCATTGATGATGTACAGTTTTTTAGCGGCAAAGAAAAGACACAAGACGTTTTCTTCCACATCTTTAACCATTTACATCAAACAGGTAAGCAATTAATCCTTACAAGCGACAAAGCTCCTGTAGAATTACAAGGAATGGAGCAACGTTTACTTTCTCGTTTCAAATGGGGCTTATCTGCCGATTTGCAAAACCCAGGCTTAGAAACTAGAATCGCTATTTTAGAAACTAAAATGTACAACGAAGGCCTTGAATTGCCGAAAGAAGTTGTAGAATATTTAGCTTATAGCATTACAACTAATATTAGAGAACTTGAAGGAGCTTTAATTTCCTTGTTGGCTCAGTCTTCTTTAAATAAAAAAGCAATAACCCTAGAGCTTGCCAAGCAAATGATTGACAAATTTGTCAAGAATACCGCTAGAGAAGTTTCTATCGATTACATACAAAAAGTGGTTTGCGACTACTTTGACTTGCCAATTGAATTGTTAAAATCAAAAACAAGAAAAAGAGAAGTTGTACAAGCAAGACAAATTGCGATGTTTTTCGCTAAAAAGATGACCAAGTCTAGCTTGGCAAACATTGGAATGCATTGCGGTGGAAAAGACCACGCAACTGTGCTACATGCTTGTAAAACGGTCAATAATCTTATCGATACCGACAAACGATTTAGAGGTTATATAAGTGATCTGGAAAAGAAAATAAGTATTCAATAAAATCTAAACCCCGCTAATGCGGGGTTTTTTATGCTGAAAATATGAAAATATTAATGGTTTGCCTTGGAAACATCTGTCGCTCTCCTATGGCTGAAGGTATTTTAAAACAAAAAGCTGAAAAACACAAGTTAGCTATAGAAATTGACTCAGCAGGCACTTCTGATTATCACATAGGAGACAAACCAGACAAAAGAGCAAGTTCTACTTGTTTTGCTAAAGGGATTGATATCTCAAATTTAAGAGGACGTCAGCTTTGCAAAGCTGATTTCGATGAATTTGATCGCATTTTTGTGATGGATTTCTCCAATTATGAGAATTCCATAGCATTAGTTAATGAACCCGAAAAACAAGCTAAAGTAGAAATGATATTGAATTTATCATACCCAGGAGAAAATAGATCGGTGCCAGACCCCTATTTTGGTGGTGACGAGGGTTTTGAACAGGTCTATCACTTGTTGGACAATGCTTGTGATGTATTAATAGAGCAAATCAAAAATGAAGAAAGCTAGTATTTATTTAATTCCTAATCTCTTAGGAGATGAAGCAAACATTAATGCTTCCATTCCCTCACACAATATTGAAATCATTAGTTCTTTGAGGCATTTTGTGGTTGAACACATTAAAGATGCCCGAAGATTTTTAGTAAAAATTGGCTTGAAAGATTTAATCAATCAAAGTGAGTTTTTCGAATTAAACAATCAATCTGACCCCAGAGCGGCTTATGATATTATTCAAGTGGCAGCCGAGGGAAATGACATGGGTATTATCTCAGATGCAGGATGTCCAGGAATAGCTGACCCAGGAGCTGGGGTTGTGCATTTAGCACACCAAAAAGGAATGCGAGTTGTGCCTTTAATTGGACCCTCTTCTATTCTACTAGCAGTTATGGCCAGTGGTTTCAATGGTCAATCTTTTGCATTTAACGGATACATCGATCGAGATAAGTCGAGAAGAGCGTCTGTTATTCGATTTTTGGAAGAGAAAGCTAGTAAAGAAAATCAAACGCAAGTATTGATGGAAACTCCATATAGAAATGAAGCCTTGTTTGACGACTTAATTAACACCCTAAACCCCAATACCTTATTGTCTATTGCTTGCGACATTAGTTTGCCAACTGAGTATATAAAAACAAGAAAAGTAATGGATTGGAAAAAAGAACCTAAACAAAACTTACAAAAAAGGCCAGCTATTTTCTCAATCTCAGCTTAAACCTGCATGGTAAAGCGCAAGTCCTGCAATTGGTTTTTCAAGAATCGTATTTAACTTAATGTTATTCTTTTCAGCAACTACTTTTAATTCTTGATTGTAATAATAAGCTATTGAACCAACCAGATTTAATGGTAGAGAATCCCAATTTTCATGTCTTTTAACCTGAACATCGAAATAAGCTTGAAAACTAGCTACTAAAATAGCTGATATAAAAAAGTGGTTTTTGTTGTGATATGCAAAATGACTTAAGCTTGCCAAAAATTGATTAGGATAAGGCTTCTTATACAAAGAATCTAATATTTCATCATAGCTAATTTTGAATTGAAAATTAAATTTTTCAACTAATTCTTGCGGCATATCATTTTCAATATAGGCTTTAAGAATTGCCTTTCCTATGCTAACCCCACCACCTTCATCGCCGATAATAAAACCACCTGAACGAAACTCTTTTACTATTTCATGCCCATCATAACTACAGCAATTACTACCAGTTCCTAAGATACCGGCCAATCCTTTTTCGCTACCACATGCTGCCCTAGCTGCACCTAAGAGGTCATGATAAATGAAAATTTTTGCTTTGGGGAAGTGTTGTTGAAATCCGTCTGAAAGAATCTTCTTTTTTTCAGAAGTAGATGCGCCTGAGCCATAAAAATGAATCTGCTCAACTTGAGTGCTAATAGAAGATTCAAATGTTTTTTGGACTTCCTGCAATACAGTTTCAATTGAATGAAAATGAGGATTTAAACCATTACAAATGTGTTGAGAAAGAATTGATTGACCATTAATTAATCTCCAATCAGTTTTGGTTGAACCACTATCGGCTACTAAAATCATAAGCTAAAAATTATTCGCTTAAAAGTAAGTCTTCTTGGAAAGCATATACAACTAATCCGGCAACATTATTTATGTTAAGTTTAGCCATGATGTTTTTTCGATGCGTATTTACTGTATGTGCGCTGATGAATAAGTGATCTGCAATTTGCTTATTGGTATATCCTAAAGCTATCAATTTAATGATGTCTTTTTCTCTTTCGGTTAATTCTACACCTTCACAGGTTGTTTCTTTTTCATTGTTTTCTGCAATTAACTCTAAAACTTGACCGCAAAAAAACTGTTTTCCAGAAAGTGTAGCGTAAATAGCTTCGTGTATCTCCGATTTTCCACAGTTCTTAAGCAAATGACTATCCACTCCAAACTTTAAGGCTTTTATCACTTTTGCTCGTTGAATTCTTTCCGTAATAGCTAAAATTACCAGTTTTGGATTTTGCTTTTTTAGATTGCTGAGTACTTTAGAATAGTTCTCTACTTCAGAATAATCAATCAATAATAAATCAGCATTTTTAAATTCATCTAGTTGATCTGCAATAATGTTCTCATATACTTTAACCTGAAATGGAGGGTTCATTTCATTTAAAATAACTTTAAGCCCTTCTGTGGCTATCATACTTTGATCTACAACTGCAATCTGTTTCAAACTCTTTATTTAGATTAATTCTAAATAAGCAAAAGTAAGGCGAAAAATTCCAAATACAAACATTAGAACATAAAAAATTGTTGAAAAGCAGCCTAGATTAAAAAGTATTCGTCATATTAGAACAAAGAGAATAGCTAAATTTGGTTTTTATGCTTTATTTTAAAAACAAGACTCATTTATACTTACTGCTTTTAACATTAAGCATTCCTAGCCTTTTGTGGTCGCAAAGTGGGAAATATGCATTTCAAGAGAATAAAGGGCAGTGGAATGAAAAAGTTAAGTTTAGGGCTATCACAAATGGAGGTCACCTCTATCTCGAAAATAATGCATTTCACTATCAATTTGAAAACAAGCCTGACAAACATAGTCACACTGAAGCTAGCGATCATCAGAATAAAAAAACAGAAGGACATATTTTTAGAGCGGAATTTGTAAAGAGTAATCCAAGAGTCCAAATCAAGAAACTAAATGCTTCACCTGAATACTTTAACTATTATTTGGGAAATGACAAATCCAAATGGGCTCACTCGGTGCATAATTATTCAGAATTGCTATATGAAGAATTATATACAGGAATTAATTTAAGATTATATCAACAAGAAGGTTTTTTAAAATATGACTATATCTTAAAACCCAATGCGGACGTTAAGCAGATATTAATTGAATATAAAGGAGTAAAACAACCACAAATAAAAGATGGGCATCTAATTATAAGGCACCAATTGGGAAAACTCATTGAAGAAAAACCCTATGCTTATCAAATAATTGAAGGAAAAAAATCAGAAGTCCCTTGTAACTATGCTTTTAACGAAAAAGGACAGTTGAATTTTAATTTTCCCGAAGGATATGACAAAAACCTTGAATTAATCATTGACCCTGTGCTTATCTTTTCTACCTATTCGGGTTCGGCTGCAGGAAACTTCGGAATGACAGCCACTTATGATAAATTGGGTAATGGATATATGGGTGGTGTTATCTTTTCTTCGGGGTATATCACCACCTTAGGTGCATACAGCAGAGTGTATAAAGGAGGGGATTCTGACATTACCATTAGTAAATTTAGTTCTGATGGCAGTCAATTAATCTACAGCACCTATTTGGGTGGCGTTTATTCTGAAACCGTTCACAGCATGATAGTAGATGATTCTTTGAATTTAATCATCATGGGGGTTAGTAGCTCACCCAATTTTCCAACTACAGCTAATGCTTATGATCGAATTAAAGATACTTCTCAAACTATATACATATCACGTATGTCAGAAAATTTTGAAACTGGCCCAGACATCATCATCACAAAATTTAATTCAACTGGCACAGCGATAAAAGCTTCTACCTTTTTTGGTGGAGACGATGCCGACGGTTTAAATATTAATAAAACAAATTTGAGTTCAAGCAACACTGCTCTATTATTTAATTATGGCGATCAATTTAGAGGAGAAATCACTTTAGATTCAATTGGAAATATTTACATAGGTTCGGTAACTTATTCTAAAGGTCTAGGCCAGGGGAATGATACCCTTAAAGGTGGTCAAGATGGAATTGTAGCTAAATTCTCACCTGATTTGCAAAATTTAATCTGGAGTAAATACCTAGGTGGTTTAACTTATGATGCTATTTATTCCATTAAAATCCTAAATAATGGCAATGTATTGGTGGGCGGTGGAACAAAAAGCGTAACTGACTTTCCAACGACACCTGGCTCTTACCAACCTGTTGGTTTCATCGGAAATACAGATGGTTTTGTCAGCATCATTTCTGCCGATGGACAAACGATTTTGAAAAGCACTTTTGTGGGCACTACAAATTACGACCAAGTTTATTTTGTTGAGTTTGACCGCTTTGGAGGCATCTATGTTTTAGGGCAATCTATCGGTGGGCAAATGCCGATTAAAAATTCTAAAATCGCCGATACTTTAGCAGGTCAATTCATTATCAAATTTGATCCGAATTTAGATTCCATTGTTTACGCAACCACTTTTGGCGATGGCGGCACTGGAGGACAAATTAACATAAGTCCAACTGCTTTTCTAGTTGACCAATGCCAGAATGTATATGCTTCTGGCTGGGGTGGAAATTTAGATGGAGGAATAAAAAGGTTAACTAACCAAATGCCCATCACTGCTAATGCATATCGATCGACCACGAATAATGTTGATTTTTATTTATACGTTATGTCTCGAAATGCAGACACCTTATTATATGCTTCTTTTTTTGGAGGCACATCATCGGCCGACCATGTTGACGGCGGAACAAGCCGATTTGACAAAAGAGGTATCATTTATCAATCTGTCTGCGCTTCTTGTGCAACAGGACCTCAAGTGTCTGACTTTCCTACAACACCAAATTCATACTTTCCATCAAAGAATATCACAGTTTCAGGAAATGATTGCAACAATGCCTTATTTAAATTTGATTTTGAAATTTTACCCAAGGCAAAAATCATCTCTAGCAAACAAGTGGTTTGCGCTCCTGCAGTTGTAAACATTAAGGATTCTAGCAAAAATGCGGAAGAATTAATTTGGGATTTTTATGGAACAAGTTCTAGAACACAAAATTTAGATACTAATATCTTATTTTCAGTTCCGGGTTTTTATACCATCAAACAAATCGCTAGAGATACCATTTGCAATAGTTTCGATTCTACCTTTATCATAATAGAAGTGCAAGCAAATGACATTACTTATCAAAGTATCCCTGACATTATAACTTGTGATACCAATCAAATCAACCTTATCGCATTAACAAATCAAAGTGCCAACGAGTTTTTATGGTCAACAAACCCACAATTTACTGATACAATCAATTCAATTAACGACTCTATACTTTCTGTAAAACCCACTTTTATTTCAAAAACCATTTATTTAAAAATTCAAAAAACTGGAAGCTTATGTTATGTTTTAGATACAATAAAAGTTCAATACATTCCACTTTTTGCAAATTCAAGCATAGATGCAGATACGATTTGTGAAGGAAATGTGGCAAATTTCACTTCCAACTTTTCAAATGCGCAACATTTTGTTTGGTATTTTGGAAATGGTGTACTTGATTCTGTCCATCTCAACCCTCAAATCAGATATAACAATTCTGGCGATTATATCATTCAAGTTATCGTAAGCAATAGCAGTTGCGCAGACCCTGACACCAATACCTTAAAACTAAACGTGCAAGCCAATCAGCTACAAATTGAAAGTATTCCTGACTCCATTTATTGTGGAACAGACACAATAACCTTTTCATTAAATTCTTATGGAACGGCAAAAACATTTTTATGGAGTAGCAATGCCAATTATTCCGATACGTTGAATCATTTCCCTAATGATAGTAATATTCAATTTTACACTAACACCAACATAAACCTGCATCAAAAAATAACAGATCGATATTGTACTTCTGTAAATGACTTTCAATTTCAATATGAAAAATATAAAGTGGATTTAGCCGCCATACCTGATTCAATGTGCTCTCCATTTAACTTACAAGTCAATTCAAGCCAAATAGGAGTCAATAGCTTTAAATTTGATTTTGGAAATGGAAGCCAAAATACAAGTACAACTAACCCCACAGTCAACTATGTTGATTCAGGGACTTTTATTATAAGTTTAGTTACTAAAAATATAATTTGCAAAGTTTCAGACACGCTTAGAGATACCATTAGAATTGAGAAACAAGTCAACATTAGTCCAATTGCCGACACAAGCATTTGTTTTGGGGATTCCATTGTTTTGAAAGGAAATACTTCAGGAAGTGGTGAAAAATTCTATTGGTCTAAATTTCAAAATTTTGTAAACCCGCTAAATGATATTAAGGATAGTACAATTAAAATAAGTCCTAAGCAACCAAATACAATTTATTACTTCAAGGCAGAAAAAAGCATTTGTAAAGATTCAACTTCGGTACAAGTTACAAGTCAGATAATTGATGTTGATGTAGATGATTATAATTCAATATGCATTGGAGATACCATTAGCTTGTTTGCCTATAACAATAGTCCGTATTTCCTGAACTATCTTTGGGAAAACAATGCTGCAATCATAGGAAATAGAAATAGAAACCAGCTTTTAATAAGTCCTTTAACTTCCATGTATTTTTACTTAAAATCCAACAGTGCAATAGGCTGCTTAGATTTTGATACAGCATTTGTAGAAGTTAATCAACCAGCATTTAACGACGCACTTATTTTTGCGAGCTCCGATAGTATTTATGAAGGTCAAAACACTCAGTTAAGCACCAATAGAACAGGCGGTAATTTGAGCTATTTTTGGGAACCAGCTACTGGACTAAGTAATCCGACTATAGCTAACCCTGTGGTAAATCCAAGCATAACAACGCTCTATAAAGTAACCATAACCGACAATAATACTGGTTGTAAGGTTATCGCTTACAAGCGAATTTTTGTATTGGAAATTAACTGCGCTGAACCAGATATTTTCATTCCTTCAGCATTCACACCAAACCAAGATGGACAAAACGATGTTTTTAGAGTTAGAGGTGTATTTCTCGAAAGCTTAAATCTCCAAATATTTAATCGCTGGGGAGAAAAAGTATTTGAAAGCAATGATGTAAACCAAGGTTGGGATGGCAGCTATAAGGGCGAACTAGCTAACCCAGGTGTTTTTGTGTATCACTTGAAATCGACCTGCCTTAACGGACAAGAGTTCTTTAAAAAAGGAAATATCACCCTCATTAGATGATAAAGTTTGGCATATCTATACTGCTTATCATAATGGGAATCACATGCCTAAATGCTCAGGATGTTCACTTTTCTCAATACGATCAATCTTATTTGAATTTAAACCCAGCACTAACTGGACAATTCAATGGCAATTATCGAATCAATGCTAACTTCAAAAACCAATGGGCTTCTGTTTCTGATCCATATCAGACCTTATCTTTTGCTGCCGATGCTAAAAACATTTTTAAAAATTACAAAGCCCTAAGTTTAGGAATCCAATTTTTGAATGATGAAGCAGGTTTAGGCGGTTTACAAACCAATCAGGCTGGACTTAGTGTTTCTCATGATTATCCCTTAAATGCAGATTCTAGTTTTCGAGTAATAGCTGGCGTGCAACTTGGTTTTGTAAATCGCTCTATAAATTTCAAGGACTTCACTTTCGACAATCAATACAATGGCAGCCAATATGATGCTAATCGTCCTACTGGAGAAAATTTTGACCGTAGTAGTTACACTAACTTCAATTTAAATTCTGGAATCGCATTCAATTATCAAGTAGAAAATAGAAAATCTCTTCAATTGGGAATGGCTTTTTTTAACCTAACATCAGCCAATCAGAGCTTTTACTCTGAGACTATCCCCATTCATAAACGCATAACTGTTCATGCCCAAGCAGATTGGTTTATCAATCGAAAAATTGACCTCCTCCCTTCTCTCTTATTTTCTAAGCAAAGTACATTTAAAGAAATTGTTTTCGGAAGTAATTTAAGATATCGCATGAATGAAAGTCAAAGCATGAAACGAAATATTTATGGTGGAATTTGGTATAGAAACCAAGATGCTTTGATTTTATCTACTGGATTGGATTATAATCAATGGCTGGTAGGAATTAGCTATGACATTAATTTATCCAATCTAGATCAAGCAAGTAACAAAAAAGGCGGCTTAGAAATAGCGATTACTTATATCATAAAAACTTATAAACCTCAGATTCTGAGACACAAATTATGTCCAAAGTTTATGTAAAATATTTTATTGTTGTGATTTTGGGCTTAATCAGTTCCAATTTAACATCACAAAACATTACTCAAGTTTTGAACTTGGGCGATCAATTGTATGATAAAAAAGATTATTTCGGCAGTATAAAAATCTATAAAACAGCCTTAAACATTGACTCTACCAATGTTGATGTTTTATATAAATACGCTAAAAATCTAAGCCAAATAAACGACCCTAAAAAAGCAAGTCGCTACTTTTTAAAAGCCTACATTTTAGACAATGGAAAAAGCTACCCTGAATTGGCGTATGAACTAGCAGAATCGTATAGAACTAGCGGCGAATACAGAAAATCTAGAAGGTATTATACCAAAGCAATTCGGCCTTATAGAAGAAACAAAGATGATTATTGGTACAAGAAAATTTCGCAAAGCAAAAATGCAGCAACATGGGCTGATAAGCATGACAAAAAAAATGAAAGCCAAGTTGTAAAACCAATATCAGAAATCAATACTAATGCTTCTGAATTTGCCGGAACTATATTTCAAGATGAGTATTATTTTAGCGCATTAATTGCAGACAGTGTTGGGCAAAATGATGTAATTTTTGATCAAGATTACTTTTCTAAATTATATCATTATTTAAGTAAAACCCAAAAACCCGAAGTAATAGAGCTGAAAGAATCCAATAAATTTTCAGGTAAACACCTTGCCAATTTGTCTTTTTATAAAGAGAATCAAGTTTTTTTTAGTGTTTGCGACACCAATTTGAAATGTGAAATTTGGGAAGGCTATTTTGATAACAATCAAATCAGTCAAGCAAAAAAACTTGACCCAAATATCAATGCATCAGAAAGTAGCAACACACAAGCTTTTGTATTTGAATTAGATGGCAATACTTATATCTTGTTTTCATCAAATCGAGAAAGAGGTTTTGGAGGCTTTGATTTGTGGATATCTAAAAAAGAAAGTTTTGGTTTTGACAAAGCCATTAATTTAGGTGCAGAAATAAATACACTTGGAAATGAAATAACACCTTTTTATTCAATCAAATCAAAAACATTATTTTTTGCATCTGATTGGCATCTTGGATTTGGAGCTTATGATTTGTTCAGTGCTATTGGTCAGTTAAATAAATACGAGAAACCAGAAAATCTTGGGAAGCCAATTAATTCTTCGCAAGACGAGTATTATTTTTCAGTAGCTGATCAAGTGGCAATCTTTAGCTCTAACCGCAAAGAAGGTAATGTAGAAAAAGGAAACAATTGTTGCAATGATCTCTTTCAAACACCTTATGAATTGGAAGAAATTGAAGAATTAGACCCAGAAAAGATTAAGGTAACTGTTGATGTATTAAACAAATACTTACCGCTCAATTTGTATTTCCACAACGATTATCCCGACCCTAATACCAGAGATACAAGTAGTAAAGCCAACTATCTAACTTTAGCTAAAAACTATCAATTACTGCAACAGGAATATGAAGATAAATACAGCAGTCAATTAAATGACACGCTTAAAGAAGATGGAATTTTTGAAATTCAGCAGTTTTTCGAGAATGACTTAGAAGAAGGAATTAAAAGTTTAGAGTTTTTTACTCCACTCTTATACAAAGAATTACAAAAGGGTAGCCAAATCGAATTGACAATTAAAGGCTATGCGAGTTCTTTATCTGAATCGGATTACAACTTAAACTTAACGTTAAGGAGAATTCAAAGTTTGATTAATTACCTCAATGAATATGACGCAGGAAAAATTCAGCCATACATTAATGGTAGTGCATCGAATGGTGGAGCATTGAAAATTAAAAAATTGCCTTACGGTGAATTTGCCTTTGAAAATGAGTTGGAAGAAAGCAATAAAATCTTGGCCATTTATAGCCCATTAGCTACTTCGCAAAGAAAGATTGAAGTGATGGCAGTTACTAACCACGAAGGCAAGGAAAAAAGCTTAGATGGCAGTAAACTAGCTGACAAAGCCATTATTAAACTCGAACAAAGTACTATAGATTTGGGTCAGTTTGGAAACAAAGAAACATTAAAATCAAATATTAATATTCAAAATATTGGTCTTTCAGAGTTAAGAATATTTACCATTAACAGTAATTGTGAATGCGCAAGTGTAAAGTATCCATTACGCATACAAGCTAATAAAAACGGTCAAATTCAAGTCGAAATTGACACCCGAGAATTAAAAGGTAATACTAGAATCAGCTTGAGTATTTTTAGTAATACGAATCCAAACATTCATGTAATAGACTTATTATTAAAGCCATAAACCCTACAACTCACAATCTAACAAGCACTTAATTTTTTCGAAAGATTCGCAGCTTAATAAATTCAAAAACTGATAAAAGTCATTTGAAATCCCCTTTTTTCTAAGCATCTTTGGATAATTAGAAATAAACATAAAACGTATGAAAACTATCCTATTCCCAACCGACTTTTCGGAAGACTCTTTTAAAGCACTTGAATTTGGTTTGAAGTATTTAATCTCAGATTCTCCAGAAATTATCTTTATTAATGTCTATCAAATTCCTGCAGGAGCAGCTAGTGGTACATTTTATCTTTTAGAAGAGCTTAAGAAACAAGCGAATGAGGATATGCATAAATTCGTACTTAAAACACATAAAGCTTATCCAGACTTAAACCTTAAAATAACACCTAAAGTATTGATGGGCGACTTTGCAGACCAATGTAACTCAGTAGCCCTACAATATCATGCAGATTGTATTTTGGTTGGTACCAAAGGAGCTTCAGGAATAAAAGAAGTTTTGGTAGGAAGCAATACAGTCAGTTTAATCCGTGGATTAAAAGCCCCATTATTTGTGATTCCTTTTAATTTCACAGAAAACAAAATGGAAACTTTCATCCTAACTTATGATGGAGATGACTATGAAATTAACAGTAAAGCAACCATTAAGAAGTTTGCAAAATGGTTTGATATGCCTATAAAAGCAATCCACATTAAAACTAATCAAGAAAAGAAAATCGATTGGCAATCGATTAAAACCTTATTTCACGACATGGAATTATCTATTGAAGAAATTGATAACGATTCATTAGAAGTTGGACTAAAGGAAATCACGAATCAAAATGAAGGAGTCTTGTGTATGGTTCATCACAAACAATCTTTTTGGGAATCCATCTTTAACATTAGCGACAGCAGAAAAATGGTCATGCATGCAGCAATGCCGATTTTAGTTATTCCCGATTGATAAAAAAACACAAATTTCAATAGTTAATTAAAATTAAATCATTCAGAATAATACCTTTGTATTTTAGCCTCTATGGAAAATAAGTTTACGCTCGAAGATTTAAAAAAAGCGAAACGTCGTAAAGATTTAATAAAAATTGCCAATGAAAAAGGCATTCGAATTAAAAGCACTTTAAGGAATATACACTACGAAGAAGAATTACGATCATTGCAAGCAGAATTGGTTAACCTACAACATTGGGTAGCCAAGAAAAAGCTTCGTGTGGCAATCATACTAGAAGGAAGAGATGCAGCAGGTAAAGGAGGAACGATTAAACGATTTACTGAACATTTAAATCCTAGGTCAGTTCGTGTTGTAGCGCTTTCAAAACCAACCGAAGTTGAGAAAGGACAGTGGTTTTTTAGAAGATACATCAAAGAGTTACCCAATCCCGGGGAAATTGTATTTTTTGATCGAAGCTGGTACAATCGTGCAGTTGTAGAGCCAGTCATGGGTTTTTGCAGTGCAACTGAATACAATCAATTTATGGTGCAAGTCCCAGGTTTTGAACACATGTTGTATGAAGATGGAATTATTTTGATCAAATTCTGGTTCTCCATTTCAAAAGAAGAACAAAAAAAGCGATTTGAAGCAAGGCTACAAAATCCACTTAAAGTGTGGAAATTTAGTGAAGTTGACATGGAAGGACAGCGTTTGTGGGACAAATACACCTATTATAAAGAAATGATGTTTTCTAAGACTCATAGCACTTTTAGCCCATGGATAATTGTAAAAACCAATAATAAAAAAACTGCTAGACTTGAAAGTATGCGCTATGTGCTTTCACAATTTGAATACTCTAGAAATAACCTTAAAAAGATTTCTACCCTACCCGACCCAAATGTTATAATGCGCTATTACCGTAATTTAGAACAAATCGATATTTAGGAAATGATAAAAAAAGAACCCGTACAAATCGATGAGTTTACTGTTGAAGATTTGGAATTGTTGAATTCTAAAATTGGAAAAAGACAATTGTTTCATTATAAAAAAACAAATGTTGAGAAAGCCCTTAGAATGACAAGATACCTGCTTAGACTTAAAGAATTACAAGCGGAATTGATTGCTTTACAAAACTGGATTATCAATAACAATAAAAAATTAGTTGTTCTTTTTGAAGGTCGAGATTCAGCTGGAAAAGGTGGAGCAATAAGAAGAATAACGGCACATATAAACCCGAGGTATTACAAAACAGTTGCGCTGCCCAAGCCCGATAGCAATGAGTTGGGCCAGTGGTATTTTCAACGCTATGTCAATAAACTTCCCGCTCCAGGGCATATCGTATTTTTTGATCGCAGTTGGTATAATAGAGCTATTGTCGAGCCAGTTAATGGCTTTTGCACCTTAGAAGAATATCATGTTTTTATGGGTCAAGTCAATGATTTTGAGCGAATGATACAGGAATCTGACACTTATTTGATTAAACTATATTTTTCTATTTCAAAAGAAGAGCAAGCAAGCCGCTTTAAAGATATAAACTCAAATCCACTAAAAAAGTGGAAGATGACAGCCGTAGATGAAAAAGCACAAGAATTGTGGGAAAAATACACTGATTTTAAATTTAAAATGTTTGAAAAAACAAACACCGAAAATTCACCTTGGGTAATCATAAATGCCGATCGAAAAACTGAAGCTAGAATAGCAGCTTTAGAACATATACTTGCGACAGTTAGTGGAAGAGATTCACAAATAAACACTCAATCTAATTCGCTTTAATTTAAACTATAGATAATTTAATTACTTAAAAAAATAACTTATGAAAAAAAATATGGGAACACTCGACCGAGTGCTTAGGCTACTTTTAGCAGCAGTATTTTCAGTTTTATTTATTACACAAACTGTCACGGGTATTTTTGGAATCGCCCTATTGGTTCTAGGTTCGGTCTTTATTTTAACTAGTTTTATCAGTTTTTGTCCACTTTATACCTTATTTGGATTTAGTAGTTGCAGTAAATGAAACTAAATGTATATTTATCCACTCGACTAAAAGAAATTTTTACCGAAGGAAAATGGGTTGTTGGAACTAATTTCAAAGAACAGATTGTTGATTTGGACTGGAAGGATGCTATTCGAAAGGTTGAAAATTTCAATACAATTGCCGACTTAACTTTCCATATACATTATTACATTTCTGGTGTATCAAAAGTGTTAGAAGGGGGAACTTTAGATATTAAAGACAAGTTTAGTTTTGATTCACCTCCTATCCAATCTAAACAAGATTGGGATAATTTAGTCCATGTTTTTTGCTCAGATTCTGAGAAATTTATTGCTCTAGTTGAGCAATTGGATAATGAAAAATTAATGAGCAATTTTATAGATCCTAACTATGGAAGCTATTATAGAAACATTGATTTAATGATAGAACATACCTACTATCATCTTGGACAAGTATTACTCATTAAAAAACATTTAAAGCATCAAGATTAATTTCAACTTGCTAACGATGCATACACTTTTTTGCAAGCTCCAAACTTTATCTGAATTAATTTCACGACACAGTATATTTAATTATTGATTATTAATAACTTAAAAAAAAGTTCAATAAAAATATTGAATTAAATTTTTATAGTTAGGATTCCTTACTATATTTGCGGCAGCAATAATGCTAAATAAATTAAATAATTAACGAAATGGTAAAATCTATTTTCTATCACGCAGGTTGCCCAGTATGTGTAAGTGCTGAGCATGAAATCCTTAATCTAATTGGTGCTGACAATGTAGAACTCGTAAACATTGGTGAGGATCGTAATCGCATTGCTGAAGCTGAAAATGCAGGTGTAAAATCTGTTCCGGCTTTGTTAACACCAAATAGAAATGTACTTCATCTCAATTTTGGTGCATCTATGGCTGATGTAAAAGGCTAAAAAAATTTTAGACTTCTATGTTAGGATTCCTAATTTACTAAGTCTAAATTCATTCTAAACTTAAAATAAAAAAATGAAACAACTTATTCTATTTGCTCTAGTATCAATGCTTAGCGTTGAAGTTTTTGCATGTGACAAATGTGGTAACTACAACAATGACGATTTCCAAATCAAAAGTGTAAATGTTAAACACGAAGCTGCAATTGAAGCAACAATCTGGGAAATAACAGTAAAAGGCAATGCGGGAAAAACTACCCCAAGCCCAGCTGGACAACTCAATGGCGCTCCAGTACTGGCTTATGTATTCCCTACTTCTTTAAAACCGACAGATGTAGGATTTAATGAGACAGAAGGAATCGTCGCACTTGCTTTAACCTCTCATCCTGACTTTGATGACACACCGCTTTGGGATGAAAATGCAGATCGAAATTATGCGAATGACGGCATAGTTTGGCACCCACATTGGGTTGTATTGACTGAAGACAAACGTGTAGAAGGTGGTTTGGCTGTTAAACAATTTAAACCTGAGGATAAAAGTGTGATTTTGCCTCCAACAAATCCAGGTATGCCAATGTATATGGACTCGCCAGGATTTCAGGTAATCACTTCTGGAAATTCAATAAAGGTTGTCGTTCCGAATTATCGCATGAATAATCAAATTGATTTTTCTTATGATGGTGTTGCTGCGTTTCTGCAAGTAAAAACAGGCGGTGAAGGCGGCCATGGCGGTGGAGAAAAACCTATGCTTGGTGTGTATAAAGTATATTCGATTGCAAGTGGTGATTTGTCATTGCCCTATCAAGTAAAATAATTTTTTGCCCTGCAAAGTTAGGATTCCTATCTTTGCAGGGCTTTTTTTCAATAATTGAAAACATGAATGTAGCAGTTTGGGATACTTACGTAACTAGAAAGGATGGGGTAATAATGCACTTTGATATTATTGTTCCTGAAGAAATGAAAAACAAAGAAACCGTTTATGAATATGGCAAAACCTACCTCAATTCTAAAGGTCAATCAGGTCAAGCATTAACAAGTGAGGAATGTGTTTTTTGCCATATAGAATCGATAAAGCCCCATTGGGAAAAAGCCATCAAACAACAAGGGTATTTTATTTATGAAATGGAAAACTGTAATTTATGAAATCTTCTTTTGATTTAAATAGACAAAATAGAAGTACTGAGAGTAAAATTGTTGTGGCTTTAGAGCGTATATCAGAAGCATTTAGGGTTTTACTTTGGAATGAAAGCAAGGATAACTCCTTGAGTCCAATACAAATTCAACTTTTGATTTTCTTATTGTTCCACTCACAAGAAAAATGCAAAATCAGTTATTTAGCCTCCGAATTTAATATGACCAAAGCGACTATTAGTGATAGCGTTAGAGTTTTAATTTCCAAAGGTTTAGTAATTAAAGAAGCTGATCTCATTGATACAAGAAGTTTCACAATTTCACTCACTTCACAAGGAAAACAGTTAGCTGAAAAATCATCTTTTTTTGCTTCACCCATAGAAAAACCCATAGAGAAACTAACAGAAGAGCAAAAAACCATTATCCTGAATGGTCTATTAAAAATGATTTATGACCTAAACAAAGCTGGAATAATTACCATACAGCGAATGTGCTTTACCTGTTCCTATTATAATGCTGACAATGGAATTCATTTTTGCAATTTATTGAACACTAAACTCGCTGAATCAGAAATTCGTGTGGATTGCCCTGAACACGAAATGATTTCTTAAAATTGAATAAGTCAAGCATTTGTAAAGTGGCATTTTCAAATTGTCATTTATGATCTAATGTTTCGTTTAAGAAACATTTTTTTAACATTTCAAATCAACTAGGACTTCAATCTCAGACTCATTGAATTTATTTTTTTAAATAAAATCCTATTTTTAGAATCAATTTTGGTAACCTCTCGTTTAAAGTTTAAACTGAATGGGAAAGTTTTGATAAAAATCAATAAGTCGATTGAATATATGAAAGAAGTTCTATTTATTCTTTATGTCGCTAATCAAGAAAAAAGCAAACTTTTCTATCAAAAACTACTTGATTCTTCTCCAAGTTTAGATGTTCCTGGAATGACCGAGTTTACTTTGGTGGACGGGGTAAAACTTGGCTTAATGCCAGAAATAGGCATTGCTAAAATACTGACAGACAAAACTCCACATCCAAAGCTTGGCAGCGGGATTCCAAGGTGTGAATTATATTTAAAGGTCAAGAACGCAGAAGAATATATAAAGCGAGGGATACTTATTGGTGGCAAGGAAATCAGCAGTTTGAAAGACCGAGATTGGGGTGATAAAGTAGCATATCTATCAGATTTGGACGGACATATTATAGCAATTGCAGAAATTATTTAAACTTGAAAAAGCCAAAATAAGTCTTTGTGAAAAACTCCTTTAATGATGCTAAATAAAATGATGAAACACTATTTCCCTTTTATTTTAATTTTTCTTTTTTCATGCAAAACAGAAATGAAAAATGAAAAAGAAATGTTCCTTTCATTGAATGAGCATAAAATTCATGTTAAATCAAGTGGTAGTGGTTCTCCAATAATATTTGCACATGGTGGATACTTAGATTTAGATATGTGGAATCCACAAGTAAAAGAATTTGAAGGGAAGCATCAATTAATTAGGTTTTCAGATTTAGGACATGGCAAAACTGAAAATTCAAATCAACCATTGTTCGGTTACGAAATAATAAATGAGCTGACAAAAAGTTATCCGAATGATAAATTTGTATTAGTAGGTCTTTCTTGGGGTGCTATGTTATGTGTAGATTTTGCTCTTAATTATCCCAATAAGGTTGAAAAGTTAATATTGGTTTCACCTGGACTAAATGGTTGGCCATACTTTAAGGATAGTTTGGCAGCTAAGAATAATAAATTAAGGCAAGCAGCTATAAAATTTGCTGATACTTTAAAAGCTGCAGAATTATTTCATCAGAATTGGGTTATAGGTCCCAAGCGCTCAAAAAACGAATTGCACGATACATTCTATTCTACAAGCCTAAATATGATCTACAAAAATATGCGGAATCATTGGCAAGAAGAATGGTCAGATTTAGATACAAATACTGCACGCTCTAGGTTAGAAAATATACAGGCTCCAACTTATATCCTTGTTGGTAAAAAGGATGCAGAAGATATTATTCTTATAGCAGAGGAATATCATCAAAGAATAAAAAAATCAAATAAAATTGAATTAGATAGTGTAGCGCATTTAATAAACTTGGAAGATGAGGCTCGCTTTAATAAAGTTTTAGCCAATATTTTAAACGAATGATTCTAGAAAATCACCTAATATTTAAACTCTGAGAATTGATTTTTCTAATACAAATTTGAATCTTTAATAAGTGAAATAATACATATATATACTTATTAATAAATCTCAACCGAAAAACCGGTCTATTTATAGCTCAACCCTCTATTTTTAAACAATTATTCAATTGCTTTAATAAGCTCTTCTGCCCTACACCTAAGCGGTACAAGAAGTAAATGTAATAATAGACAAACTGCAATTTAAAGACTCCATGTTTATCGTATTTCCGAGCTGAAACTACTAAGGCTGCATCAATTTTATAAAGTTTTTCATACTTATTTACTCGTCGAATTATATCTTGATCTTCAATCAGAAACATGTTTTCATCATAAGCTCCTACTCGATTAAAAAGTGATTTGCTCAACCACAAACCTTGATCACCAAATTGAAAGGGGCTTAACGTAGAATAAGTAAAAACAGCATTCAATTGCAGAAACCAGTGCTTTTTATCAAAAACAAGTTTGAAATTTGCAAATGGGATTTCATCCTCTAAAAGCTCATTTAGTTTTTCATTTATATTATTCGGAAAACGAATGTCCGCATGCAAAAACAACAGAAATTCTCCCTGAGCGTTTTGAGCTCCAAGATTCATTTGAATACTCCTTCCTTTATCAGAATTGATTACCGAATATTGATGTTGTTCAAGTATTTCTTTGGTCTTATCGGTACTGCCTCCATCAATAAAAATCAGCTCATAAGGCAAGGTAATCTTCTGCAATTCAAAAAATAAAGCCTCTAAAATAGAAGCTTCATTTAAGACTGGAATTAATATACTTAGGTTTTTAATTTTTAGAATTTTTTTTATGAAAATACCTTCGCCACAACTCGTTAAAATGATCGAATTCTTCTCGATAAAATAAACCAACACCTTGAGTATATGGGCTTATATTTTGAAGTAAATTATTATCCGTAGAGCGATTAAATCCTCTTACTCTAAATCGACCATCTTTGCTTAACTTGTATTCAGCAGAAAATTCACCGACAAATGCAGTTGTGTTGCTTTGGTTCTCAATGGTATTGTTTCTACTCGAATAACCAAAATTGCCATCTAAAACCAAGCGGTCATTAAACACCTCTGTTGACAAAGACAAATCCAATTCTTCATTAGAAATTTCATCACCTGGTCTATAATTAACTCCAATATCAAATTGGTCGCTTATTTTAGAAAGCCAATTGCTCAGTTGATTAGATAAAAACTCATATCCATTATTTACCCCAGGAGTACCTCGATCGTATCGTGTATCAGTTGCAACACCTGAAGTTGGTGGTAAAAAACGATTCAAGACCAATAAGCCAAAAACTTGTTGATTCATTTCTTGACGATTTACATCGTCGCTATTTAAATACAAAACACTTTCTAGTCTTCGCTTTATGTTTTCATCAGATGAAGGCAATTTGATGTCAAAATTGATGTCAGGCGAAAGCAATTTATTGGTCATTTTTAACTCCAATTCTACTGGCACTCTCTTTCTTAAATTAGAAGTCGTATCTTCTGGCATCAAATCATATAAGGAAGCTCTTAATTTATAAATCGCCCTTATATCTATATTGGCTTCATAAGGATCTCCATCCCAAGCTATTCTGCTACCAGAAGCAATATCAAAACGCTTGTTTATTACATTTTGTAAGGTGAACAAATAATCTCCTTTTTGAACAATATACTGACCATAAATATTAAAATTACCTAAGGTGTTTATCTCAAGTTTTAGGTTTCCTTCTCCAGTACCGCGCATAATATCACCCACTTTTTCATCAAAAATTATTCTCACTTTTGATTCGGGTTTAATGGCTAAATCAAAATTTAGCTGTATTCCACTCAGATCAATTTCTTCTTTCTTTTGGTCTTTTTCAGGACTGTTTGTAAAAATTAAAAAATCAGATTCTGCAACTTCTATCCCATCTTCCAATGGAATACTAAAGTCTGTCCCTTTTTCTGTGCTGACATTAATTTCTAAAATCATTTGATCGGCATATCCAGAAATGTTAGCATCCCCAGATACAATAGCTTTTCCATAATACAATTCATTCATGGTTGAAGTCGTATTTAAAGCCATGAAATTCTTCACTTCTAAACCGATGTCTAAATTAAAATTCTGGTAATTCTCATGAAATATTGTTCCTGTTGCTATCGCTTGATTTTTGTTTTCGTCGAGAATTTGAATTAAATTGAAGCCAATGAAATCTGGCTCAATGAATACCTTATCATTAATCGTGTATTGCGTATTTAGATAATCTATGCGAAACTGAACTTTATTCAGGCTCAATTTCCCTCTCAACATGGGTTTATATGCTTCTCCTTTTATCTTTACCTTTCCTGTTAAACTTCCATTCAAGTCGCTTAAATAGTCTTTTAAATAAGGGCTCATTAACTGAATCGGAGTTTCATTTAAAGTTAAAGTCAAGTCCAAACTATTTTCTGATGCTAATGGGTAAACCATTCCTTTCAGTCTTAAAACATTTTCTTTTTCTTCGCCCAAATTGGCATTGATGGCTAGCGATTTGTTTTTAGGATCCCATTTGCTAATTATAAAAGAGTTTCCAATTTCTGTTTGATTTACAACAAAATCGGTCAATTTTAAGTTTGAGATTAAAGATAAATCTCGATAAACATTTTGTATGCTTGCCGTTCCATTGGCTATCCCTTTTAATGCTAAAACCCCTTCTGGAATTAAGGTTGTAACGTAAGCCAAATTAATTTCAGTTAAATTAATTCTTAAAGTGTCATTAGTCGATTCAGAAATCCCCCCTCTGATTAATAACTTCTGCTTCAAGTTTGATAATTCAAAATGTGGAATTTGTATCGAAGTAGAATCTATCCTTAATTGACTTGGCTCCTTGAAATTCCAAATAGAGTCGTTAATAATAAAATTAGAATTAACAAAACTGATGTCCATGCGATTAATAGCATGAAAAACACTCGTCAAATTTATATTTCCAGAATCTAACTCCTCTCCATTACCACTCCATCTAATTTTCACCCGACTTTTTCCATCGATTAAGTTTCCTTGAATTTTAAAGTCTTCTAAACGATTTGAATTAAATTCAAAAAACCGATTATTGAAATTCATGTAAATACTATCCACAACTGAACTTATATTTAACCTTGAAAGATCAAACACTAAATTCTTGTACTGAATTTTAGGGCTTTTCAATTTTAATTTACTGATGTGGTTAGATGTGTTTAATGTGCCGTAAATTTCTGTAGCCGAGTCAACTTTTAACTCTGGAACAAATACTTCTGTAATCGGCCTCGTATTTTTCAAATACAAACTATATTTAAAATCTTGATTTTCGGGACTATATGCCAAATCTCCTTTTTGTGGAATATAAAATTGTAAATATTCTTGAATGGTTTTTGGAATTGTCACAAGTTTAAACGTTCCTTGAATTTCAGCATCCAACAAATCAGATTTTAATTTAATACTGCGGTTCTCAGCTTGATCTGCTGCAAATAATGAAATACTATCGATGTGGTGATTTTGCTTGGAATCTTTGTAGTTTAAATTACTTAAATACATACTCCCTTGGACGATGTCGATATTTTTTCCAACTAAATCTAAATTGGCCTTAAAACTCAATGTGGTTAGGGTGTCATCTTTTTGAAACAAATTCAAATTAGCTAAATTACTATGCTGCACATCCAACTCAAATTTTGAAATCACTTCCTTTTGACTTGCATCTATTAAACCATCAAAATTAAATGCTAAATTTTCATCATCTATGCTCACATTTCCAGTAAAAGTTTGATTTGTAAATGAACCATTCAAGTTAATATCCTGATACTTATATCCATTAAAAATTAAATAATTGATTTTTCCTTTCGCTTTAGCATTGATGTCCTTTACAGCTAATCCTTTTCCATTTAACTTTAGATCTAAGCTAATTTCTTCAAGGTTTTCATATTCAATTAACTTTCCTATTTTAAATGATTTAGAATTAACATCTCCCTTGTATTGAAATTCTCCAACACTATTTTCTTGCAAGTTCAAATCCGTTCTAATCTGACCCAATTTGGTATTGAATATTCCGTATGCTACAAAATCATTGTAATAACCGGTAAATTCTCCTTTAAAATTGATTTGTCCCAGTTGGTCAAAATTTGAAGCAACTTCTAATTTTCTATTGTTTTCAAAGGGTGGATAAGGTAAGTTTCTAAGTCCTTTGGCATTAGTTGCAACTTCTTTTAAATCGAAAAACATGTAGGTGTTTTCAATCTCAGGTAATCCTTTTAAATCAAAATCACCAGCCAATTTTGTATCTTCATCATACTGAATGGTTAAAGCTCTGCCTTTTAAATTAGAAACAAATCCTTTCACTTCTCCGCTTAATTTCACTTCAGCATTTATACCTTTTAAAGGAGCCACAAAAAATGATAAATCCTTAATGTTTACAGTTGTGTTTCTAAAAACCGATTCCATTTTGACTTCATCTATGAAATTAGAAAAATTTGAAAAGTCTTGATAGATCATTTTATAATCTGCGTCTAATTGGGTCGATTCTGTTTCAACAATCAAGTTGTCAAATTGCATTAAACCAGCTTTCATCTTAAAGTCACAAGCCAATTGATCTAATTGAAATCCATTGGCTTCATAAATAGCTAATTTCTCAACTCTAGCAGTGAAAATGCTGTCGTTTATCAAGATATTTTTAGCACTTAAATTTAGTTTGATTGCATCAACATGATCGTAATTGACTTCATTTTCATAATCTTTAAAAAAGAAATCGTGGTAATGAAATTCTCCTGAATTCACTTTTAAACTCTGCAGCTTAATTATTGATGTTTTAGCTGTTGTTGAATTTGTGTCTGCAAAATAATTAACTATAAAATCATAGTTATAATTGGTGCTATCTTGTCTATATATATTTATAATGGGTTTGTTCAGCTCAATACTTCTAAGTTCAAACACTTTTAAATTTTTAGTGAAATAAGAAAGCTCAAGGTTTAAAGATTCTAAAAACAGCAAAGTATCTTCTTGCTGGTCTTTTATCATTAAATCTTTTAGGACCAAAACATTGAAAAAGTCAATGTCCACCTTCGAAATGCGCAATTCTGTTTGTAATTCTTCACTTAAATAATTGCTCGCTTTCTGCGCAATAAAAGTCTGTACCTTAGAGATTTGGATTAAACCAATTAACATAACAATTAGCAGAAAAATGCTAAGTATTACAAACAAAAGATATCGAATGACTTTTTTGATGATAATGAGTTTATTTTTGCAAAAGTGAGCAAATTTATGGGAGTGAATAAAAGTATAAAAATATTGGGAATTGAGACTTCTTGTGACGATACATCTGTTGCAGTTCTAAAAGATGGTGAAATTTTAAGCAATTTGGTGGCAAATCAAAAAATACATTCAGATTTTGGAGGTGTGGTTCCTGAGTTAGCTTCAAGAGCGCATCAACAAAATATAATCCCAACCATACATCAAAGTTTAGCATTGGCAAAGACAGAATTAACTGACATTGATGCCATTGCTTATACAAACGGCCCTGGTTTATTGGGTTCCTTATTGGTTGGGAGTTCTTTTGCAAAAGGTTTATCTTTAGGTTTAGATAAGCCGCTGATTGCTGTTAATCACATGCAAGCTCACATTTTGGCTCATTTTATTTTAGACAATGAAAGCATACCAACATTTCCTTTTTTATGCCTGACAGTAAGTGGTGGGCATACTCAAATTGTTTTAGTTGAAGACCATCTGAAAATGCGAGTGATTGGTCAAACCATTGATGATGCAGCCGGAGAAGCTTTTGATAAATCTGCTAAAATGTTACGGTTGCCTTACCCAGGTGGGCCTTTAATTGATAAATATGCAAAACTTGGAAATCCAGAAGCCTTTAAATTTAAAACAGGCAAGGTTGAAGGCTTGAACTTTTCGTTTAGTGGTTTAAAAACAAATGTCCTTTATTTCTTAAAAAAACAGATGGCTAAAGACGAGCAGTTTATCGACAAAAACTTAAATGATTTATGTGCTTCTATTCAAAAAACAATTGTTGATGATTTAATTAAACAACTATTGAAAGCTGCAAAAAAGCACAAAGTAAAGAGTTTGGCTATTGCTGGAGGTGTTTCTGCAAATTCTGAGCTTAGAACACGATTAATGAACCTAGAGTCTGAAGGATATACTTGTCATATTCCAAAGTTTGAATACTGCACCGACAATGCGGCTATGATAGCTATCGTTGGTTATTATAAATTTTTATCGAAGGATTTCTCTGGTATCAATCAAGTACCAAATCCAAGAATGAAACTATAGCAATAATTCTAAACTTAATGCATTAATTAGTTTTCTAGAAGGGACTACACTAAAAATAGTATGGTTTCTTGAATCAACTTTTCTGCCTCAACGCTCAATTGCTTATGATCAAACGGGTGTGAACAATTAAATACATGGTTAGCGTCTTGAATAAAAACAAGTTCGGCATTAGGGTTCCACTTTTTAAGCTGCCTTGCAGCTTCAGGTTTAACGGCATCATCTATTGTTCCATGAATAATTAACTGTGGAATCTTAAGCTGACAAACTGCTTTTTCAATCGATAAGTACTCCTTGTTGGCTAATAAATCTTCAACAAAGCTGTAATTCATTGGCATTTGCTGTTTGGTTCTTTTATTTTCTATATAATCAACTCTGTTTTTTTTCCACAGGGCTAATTGCTTTTTATTGGGTAGTCGGTTTTCAAAACTATCCACAGCTGCCCAAGTAATTACTTGTTTAATTATTTCGTGTTTGGCAGCATAAATCAATGCAATTCCTCCTCCTCTGCTATGCCCGATTAATCTGATGTCGTCTAAGTTTACCTTCTGAAAATAAGTTTGTTTTTTATCTATAATCCAATTGATTACAGCATCTAAATCGACTAATTCTTTCGAATAAGTATTTTCAGCAAAAGCATCTAAATCAGGAAAGTCAATTGGATTTTTTATTGTCCCTCCATTGTGGGTCATATTAAATGAAACGACTGCAAAACCTGCCTGTGCTAATTGTTCTAAAATCACACTCCAAGCTCCCCAATCTTTAAATCCTTTAAAACCATGTATAAATATTAGCAAAGGAATATGACCATCTTTTTCAGGAATGTAAACGTCTAACAAAGAAGAGCGGCTATTACTACCTTTATAAATAAGATTTTTAGTTATTGCTACCTTCATCCTTTTTAAGCTATGTAAATCGTAATTTTACTACAATTGATTTGATATGAAAAAAAGCTACGTAATTCCATTTCTATTTCTGGTATTTTTTATCAACAAGGCTACTTACGCTCAAGTTGTTACTAATGAATATCCCCCTTCTTTTACCCAGCAAATTAACAAAAATTTAAACCATGTTCCTAATATCCAAATTCCAGTTCCTGACCTTCAAAGTATTGAGCAAGAAGACCTCATTGAGGATGCTATAAAAGACATACCTTGGCGTTTTGGAATTGAACACAAAACGAATATTGACTTTTTTCAAGCAAGTTCAAGACTTGACCATTCAAATGGAACGAGCTCCTTATTTTTAACCCTAAGCGGAAAAAATGCAAAATCGTTAAATTTAAATTTCGATCATTTTAAGCTTAGTACTAATGCAAAACTATTTGTATATAATGCCGATTTAAGCGATGTATTAGGAGCTTTAACACAAAAGAATAATACAAACAATGAAGAATTTGCCATAAGACCAATGCGAGGCTCTTCAATAACTTTAGAGTTTGTTTGTCCAACTGCTGAAATCTATCAAAACAAAATCAATATTTCTGGAATTGTATATGGCTATCGTAGCATTCATAAGAAAACTCAAAAATCATTTGGCTCTTCAGGAGGTTGCAATGTGAACATCAATTGCCCAGAAGGTGATCATTGGCAGGACATTAAGCGTTCTGTCGTAATTATTTTACGATCAAACAATACTCGTTGGTGCTCAGGTGCATTAATCAACAATGTTCGTCAAGATTCTATTCCTTACATATTAACCGCTGGGCATTGTGGTCTGCAATCAAACTCTATTTTTATTTTTAATTATGAAAGCCCTACTTGTGCTTTTGGAGTAGATGGAAGTTTGAATAAATCAATGACAGGAGCTACTTTAGTTGCCAATTATACTGTTTCCGATTTTGCTTTATTCCGATTAAACAATAAACCTCCGGCAAGTTATGAAGTTTTTTATGCGGGTTGGGATGCTAGTAATTCACCTCCAATAGAATCTGTTGGTATTCATCATCCTGATGGTGATGTTATGAAAATTTCTATAGACTATGAACCAGCTGTCAGCAGCAGTTATTCAGGAAACACTTCAAATACTCATTGGGAAGTGACTGATTGGGATGTGGGAACCACTGAACAAGGTTCTTCAGGTTCGTCCCTTTTCAATGAATATCAACAAATTGTCGGTCAGCTTCAAGGTGGAAGTGCTAGTTGTGGAAGCGACCTAGAAGACTTTTATGGTAAATTTTCAATATCGTGGAACACTTCTCCTAATTCAGCTAATCAATTGAAATATTGGTTAGATCCTGACACGACTGGTATTTTAAAAATGAATGGATTAGACACTAAAGCAAAACCATACAACATTGACCTTGGCCTTACAAGATTTATTGGTTCTTCCAGTTATTTATGCCTCGATAGCGTAGTTTCTCCAGTTGTTCTCTTAAAAAACAATGGAAATTCTCCCATTACTTCAGCAAGGATTATTGTTAAAGTAAACAACATTAAAGTAGATACCATTAACTGGCTCAACAATCTTGCAAAGGGTGAAATAAAGGTTGTTCCTTTTCCACCAATCACGTTAAACGAAGGACTAAAATCGGTTTCTTATCACATTTTAGATGTTAATGCGGTAAATGATTCCAACACTTTTAACAATCAAATTAGCAAGAGTTTTTTAATTAACAAATCCCCTATTTATGTCAATTTAAAAATTAAGACAGATAATTATGGTGATGAAACTAGTTGGGAAATCAAGGAGCAGGGTACTGGAATAATTGTAAAAAAAGAAGGTAATTATCAGCAAATTTCTGGTGGAAAAATCTACAATTACAGTATATGTTTATTCGACAGTTGTTTTCAATATATATTAAAAGATAGTCAAGGAGATGGATTTAATGGTGCTTTTGGAAATGGATATGCTTTAATGACTGACGCAAATGGTGACACTTTAGTATTTGAAAATAATTTTACTGGAAGTGTAAAAACTATTGGTTTTTGTGTTAATGACTCTTCAACAAGTATTAATGAAAGGTCTTTAAAAGTCCAAAACATTGATATATATCCAAACCCAATATTAGTAGGCAATAAATTGGACGTTAAAAACGGTAAGGATTTTAACTATCAATTATACAATTATAGTGGGCAACTTATCTGGGAGAAAGATTATTCTGAATTAAAGAATTATAACTTCTCAATTCCTCAAGGCTTGTATCTTATAAAAGTGATACAGAAAGACAGAAAGTTAAGCCAAGTTAAAAAGCTAATTGTCCATTAAGAATAATAAAGTAGAAAATAAATTAATTAGCTATTAAGCAAGACTGACCAATTTGTAATAATAATTTGATTAAAAACTACTTACCCCAAACGTGTTTATTCTTCTGTTTTTTATTGCCCATTCCTGAACCAGAATGAACTCTTGTGCTCTTTTTACTACTGCTACAAGAACTAAGTATGCTAAATAACATCATGCCACCCAAAAATGTGATAATAGTAAAAATTGAAATGATAGGTTTTATCGACTTTTTCATTTTAATAATATTTAATCTTCTATTGTTTTATAGGGAAACCAAATTTCTACAATTCGACTGCCAGTGTCGCAGGTTCCAATCTTTTCTTGCTGATTATAATTTAAAGTAATTCGAATATTTCCATTAACATTTTTAAGCTTTGCCTTCCATTCTGTAGTCAAGGAAAGTGCTATCCCTTTAGAATCAAACTCTTTAACAGCTACAGATAAGTCATTTGTGCTAAAATCCTTAAAACAAATCATATACCTTGTTCCTAAACTCCGAATTGCATCTGTTTTATTGACATTGTTTTCAAAAAATTCTAATGTACAGTTATAAGTAGCTAAACTAGAGTTGGTATCTATTGGAAAAACGATGGTATCTCTAACATTAGAACTGCTACTTGGCAAATTATATGCAAATGAGCGCGTGTAAGTACTGTCGTTTTTCTTTGTTAAATTAAAAACCACTTTATCAGGAAAAATAGATCCCTTATCAACTTCTGTTACTGGTCTATCTGCATCATCGTCCTTTTTACATGATGAAATACTAATTATTGCAATGAATAATACAAACAGGAGTGATTTAAATTTTATGGTCATCGTATATTTTATTAAAAAGTTAAACAATAGTAGTAATAAGAGTTTGAATTGTCTTATTTAGTTTTAAAAATTTTATCGTTTTTTAAAGGATAGGTATTATTCTCTCGATTTATATCAGCCATTCTTTCACTAGGATCTATAACAATACTTTCTATATTATCAATCTTAGAACTGAGTTTTAGCTCATATAAATTATAAGTCCACGGCCAAGCTTCACTCACTCGATATTCCCCCATATTACTCTCTTTCAACTTATTGCCACTCATAATTCGCAGCGGAATGTTAATCCATTCCTCTTTTCCATTTTTGTATTTCACATAAATATCCAATGGCATTGGCAGTTCACCAATTTTTTCAAGTGTTAAGGTAGTAAGTCCATCTTCTTCTTTCATCCATTTTATACCGTAATCAATCGTATTAGTTGAAGCAATCCATTGATTTAAATACCAATCCAATTCTAAACCAGATTCCTTTTCTATGATTCGAATAAAGTCATTGGGAGTAGGATGTTTGTATTTCCATTCATTAAAATATCTTTTCATCCCTTTTAGAAAAACATCATAACCAACTATATAAGATAGCTGATGACAAAATATCAAACCCATAGAATAAGAAGCTACTCCGTATGCTCTATTGGTTTTATAGTGATCGGCATGCGTTGTTAAAACCTCTTGCTTACCAGATTCAACTAAATTAAAATAAGAACGATAACTGCCCGAGAATGGTTTGTACTTTGGTAAAATACTTGGTAAAATCACATCTTCAGCATATGATGTAAATCCTTCATCCATCCATGGATACAACGACTCATTGGTTGCAAGCAATAATTGATACCACGAATGAATTGCTTCATGAGCAGTAACTCCCACTAAACTACCTTTGCTTCTATGACCAGTAATTAAAGTCAACATGGGGTATTCCATTCCTCCATCCCCTCCTTGTGCAACAGTGTATTGTTTATAAGGATATTCCCCAAACGTTTGATTCATCTCTTCAAATATTTTCACCGCAAAGTGTGGCAATGAATCCCAATTTGTCGTATTAGAATCTGCTTGATATAAGAAATGTAATGTCGTTCCATTATCTAGTTCAGTAGTTTTATGCGTAAAATCTGGATCTGCTACCCAAGCAAAATCATGAACCATTGGCGCCGTAAATTTCCATGTTAATTTCTCACCATGTTCAATTTCGATGTTTTCATCAGCGTATCCATACCCAATTTCATTAGCATTTTCTAAGTATCCTGTTGCTCCTAATATGTATTTAGAATCTATAGTAATGGCAACATCAAAGTTGCCCCAAACACCATGAAACTCTCTTCCTATATAAGGGTTAGCATGCCATCCTTGTTTGTCATATTCAACCATTTTTGGATACCACTGTGTCATAGAATATCGAATTCCTTCTTTATTGTCTCTACCAGTTCGTCTAACTTGAAGCGGAACTTGAGCTTCAAAATCCATAGTAAAGCTTGTGCTAGCCCCTGGCAATATAGGCTTTGCAAGTTCTACTTCTAAAATAGTTCCAACTACTTTAAAAGTCAATTTTTTACCATCCTGACTCAACTTATTAATTTTTTGATAACCTATCTCATCATCTTTCAAAGCGGCAATTCTTGCTCCCACTCTTGAATCAGGATCAGAAATTGTTCTAGAGCGCACATCCATCATACTTCCAGGTTGAAATGCATTGTAATACAAATGATAAAACACCTTATTTAACGTATCCGGAGAGTTGTTTTTGTAAACCAATTTCTGAATTCCTTTAAATTGATTAGATTCAACATTCATGTCAATCTGCATATTATAAGACACTTCTTGTTGCCAATAAGCAGCTTGTGCGTTCAATTGAATTGTTGTAATTGCAATGAAAAAGTAAAGAAAAATAGACCTCATGTTTTTAATTTTGGAACACGAAGTTAAAGAAAACAAAAACTATAATTCAAGCTAATTGACTTTATAAAACCATTTGATTTCCATTATCCCTATATACAACCATTTATGTATTTCCTTAAGCTATTTTGAATAGATGTTTTTAAGTTTTGTAATATTGCATACTTAGATTAGGTAATGAAAAAATCATTTCTTTTAGGTTTTATTTTACTTCTGGTTTTTCAAGCTAATGCTCATAAGTTTTATACTAGCATTACCGATATCAATTACAATTCAAATAGCAATTCTTTAGAAATAATCATGAAATTTTTTATAGATGATTTTGAGCTTGCAATAAAAGAAAAATACAATCAACCAATTTCATTAAGCCTAGATGAAAGCGATAGTTTAGTAGAGGCCTATCTCGATTCAGGCTTTAAAATCTTTTCTAAAAAGAAAGAATACAAATCAACTTACATAGGCAAAGAAGCTGATAAAGACTATTTGTGGGTATATATTGAAATTTTAAATTTCAAACCAAAAGAAGAAAACTATATTGAAAACAAATTACTTACTGAAGTTTTTGAAGACCAAACCCACCAAATAAATTTTGATTTTAATTCAAGCATGAAAACATTTACTTTATCTAAGGGTTCACCTAAAGCCTATTTAGACATAAATTAAAAATTGATGAATAAACTTTGTTTACTAATACTAGTGTTAGTGGGATTTTCAGCTATTTCACAAGAAAACATTAACCACAATAAATTTAGACAGTTAAAACAAGAGCTACCAACTCCAAATGTATATAGAACTGCAGCTGGAACTCCAGGTCATGAGTATTATCAGCAGCAAGCTGACTACGAAATGAACATTATATTAGATGATGAAAATCAAAAAATATTTGGAGAAGAAACTATAACTTACCATAACAACTCACCTGACCCTCTTCCTTATTTGTGGATACAACTTGACCAAAACGTAAGAGCTAAAGACGCTGACTCTAAAAAAATAAGTACCTCTAGCTTAGGCGACAGCATATCATTTGATGGCTTAAAAAAGATGTTGAATGATTTTGATGGAGGTTTTAAATTAGATTACATTAAAGATTTAAATGGCAAAGATTTACCAACTATGGTCAACAAAACCATGATGCGAATTGACCTAGAAAAACCCTTAAAAAATGGTGAGCAATTTTCATTTAAGATTAAATGGTGGTATAATATTAACGATCGTATGCAAATCGGTGGAAGATCTGGTTATGAATATTTCAAAGAAGAAGACAACTACTTATACACGATAGCTCAATTTTTCCCAAGAATGGCTGTCTATAATGATGTTGAAGGCTGGCAAAACAAACAATTTTTAGGCCGAGGAGAATTTACATTGCCTTTTGGTAATTATAAAGTAAGTATCACAGCCCCTTCAGACCATACCATAGCAGCAACTGGAGTATTGCAAAACCCAGATGAAGTGCTTAATGCAAAACAGAAAGAAAGGTTAGAAACAGCGAAAACTGCTGATCAACCGGTATTTATTATAACTGAAAACGAAGCCAAAAAAATCGAAAAGGGAAAATCAAAAGAGAAAAAAACTTGGACATTTCATGCTGAAAATGTTCGAGATTTTGGTTTTGCATCTTCTAGAAAATTTATTTGGGATGCTGTTGGAGTAAAGCTCGGAGATAGAACCATAATGGCCATGTCGTTTTACCCAAAAGAGGGAAATCCTTTATGGGAATTGTATTCGACAAAAGCTGTTGCGCATACTGTAAGAAGTTACTCCAAGCATACATTTGATTACCCTTACCCAGTTGCTATATCAGTAAATGCTGCTAGTATTGGTATGGAATACCCTATGATTTGCTTTAATTATGGAAGGCCTGAAAAAGACGGAACCTATTCCGAACGATTAAAATACGGTGTAATTTCAGTAATTATTCATGAAGTGGGTCACAACTTTTTCCCAATGATAGTAAACTCTGACGAAAGACAATGGACATGGATGGATGAGGGTTTAAATACATTTTGTCAATACATAGCTGAAAAAGAGTGGGATGTAGATTATCCTTCAAGAAGAGGTCCAGCCTATAAAATTGTTGACTATATGAAGGGAGATAAAGAAAACATCAGCCCTATTATGACTAATTCTGAATCAATTTTTCAATTTGGAAATAACGCATACGGAAAACCTGCTACCGCTTTAAATATTCTTCGAGAAACAATTATGGGTAGAGAACAGTTTGATTTTGCCTTTAAACAATATGCAAAAACATGGATGTTTAAGCACCCTACTCCTGCCGATTTTTTTAGGTTAATGGAAGATGCTTCTGCAACCGATTTAGACTGGTTTTGGAGGGGTTGGTTTTTTAGCACAGACCATGTTGATTTAGCCATCGATCAAGTTAGGTGGGTTCAGTTGGACACTAGAAATCCTAATGTAGAAAAGCCAAAAGCTAAAAAAGAAGAATTGGCAAGTGAAAAATTCCAAGGAGACATAAACTATGAAGCATCTAGGGGAAAAACAGTTTTAAGCAGAGATCCAAAAACTGTTGACTTTTATAATAAATTCGACCCTTTTGAAGTCACCAATTGGGATGAAAAAGAATATAAAAAATACATAGATTCTTTAGAGCCAGACGAAATGGAGCTTTTAAAATTGAAAAGTAACATTTACGAAATTAAATTTTCATCTCCTGGTGGATTATATATGCCAATTATATTAGGGGTTAACTTTGAAGATAGTAGTTCTGAAAAAATTTATATCCCCGCTGAAATTTGGAAAATGAATGCGAAAGAAGTCAGCAAGGTGTTTTTCTTTAATCAAAAAGTAAAAGAGTTTAATTTAGACCCAAATCTAGAAACAGCCGATGTAGATCGCAATAATAATTATTGGCCTCCAAGAATTATTCCGAGTAAATTTAAACTGTATAAAGACAAAAAAACAGAGCAATTAAATGAAATGCAGAAAGCTAAAAAGAATTAATGTTTAAAATTCTAAGTCATTTTTATAAAACTTGATAAAAACATTTCATTATATTAGCGGCCAAATGTTATTTTAACTTTATGAAAAAATCGATATACTATTCAATCATTGCAATTTTAGCAGTTGTTACTTTTGCTTTTAAACCCATATCAGGTGACACTAGTTGCGATTCAAAAGCGCTTAAAAAAGAAGGAATTACCTCTTTAGACCCGTTTTATTATTCTTCTTCTAAGGTCAGCACAATTACATACGATTACCGTGCTCAGCGCAAAGAAATTGAAGTTCCTTTATTTAAGGGAGAAAAATATAAAATGGTATTCAATAAAAAAGGATTGCCAAAAGATGTTATAGTTGAAGTTTACGACAAAGACAAAGATCACAATGGAAGAACTCCTATTTTCACTAGTGAAGGCAAGGATGGAAACATTATATCTTTCGAGCCAGAAAAATCTAAAAAAATGTATGTAAACTACATAGTTCCTGCTTCTAAAGGAACAGATGAAACAGGTTGCTTGGTTTTTGTATTAGGATATCAACTAACATTTATTAAAAAAACAGATGCTGACTCAGCAGAATAAACAAATTTAAAAATCGATGAAAAATAAAAATATCAAAATAAGTTTATTTGCCTTTATATTATTAACTGGTGGATTGTATTCTTGTGCTGAAGCACCTAAACAAGAAGAAGAAGCAGTTGTTGAAGAAGTAATAGTTGAAGAAACTGAAAGCATGGATGAAGATTATTCATTTATGCTACCTTCTCCCATTCAAATTGCTGCAATTTTCAGCAATGCAGGGCTTGAGTTTGAAGCTAACCTAGTAAACCCTGTTGAAAACAAGAGTAAATACAACACCAAAACTTTTAAATTTTTAAATTTTGGAGTGTATTCTGCAGATTTAGCCTATGCTGTACTTAATGATCAGCAGCAAATGTCTATAGATTATATCAATTCCGTAAAAACATTGGCCGATGAAATTGGAATGCCAACCATCTTTGGAACTGGAGAATTAATTAAATCTTTCGAAAAAAATATTGGCAATCAGGATACGATTTTAAATATTTTAACCACAATTAAAAGAAGAACTGACGAATACTTAGCTGAAAATTCAGAATCTTCAAAAGAAGCAGTATTTTTTGCAGGAGCTTGGGTTGAGGGAATGTATATTGGTGCAAATGCACATACTCCTTCTACAAACCTAACGTATCGAATAACTGAGCAAATGACAATCGTAAATAATATTGTGAAAGGCTTAGAATTTCAAAAAGATAGCAGTTTCGATTTAGAATGGCTAATTAAGGATTTAACTACATTACAAAATACATTTAATGGCTTTGAAAGTGTAAAAGCTTATGATGCTGATAAAAGTAGTGATGCTGTATTAAAACTAAATGATACTGAATTAGCAAATATTAAAGAACAAATAACCACAATTAGAACAAAATTAGTAAACGGATAAAAGCTGTAATATTTTACAAATGGGGCAGCAAAAGCTGCCCTTTTTTTGTTTCTATTACTAAACATGCTATTATCTTTGTAAAAATTTTTCCATGATAAAAATCACTCTACCCGATGGCTCTCAACGAGAATATGAGTCAGGTGTAACTGCCCTAGATGTTGCAAAAAGCATTAGCGAAGGCTTAGCTAGAAATGTGCTTTCTGCTAAAATAAATAATGAAGTAAAAGACGCTTTTCATCCCATTACTGAAAATGTTGATTTACAACTATTAACATGGAATGATGAAGAAGGAAAAAACACCATGTGGCACTCTTCAGCACATCTTATGGCTGAAGCCCTAGAAGAAATTTATCCTGGAATTAAACTAGGAATAGGACCACCAATTGAAAATGGTTTTTACTATGATGTTGATGCTGGAGATCGTGTAATATCTTCAGAAGATTTACCTGCGATTGAAAAAAGGATGTTAGAATTAGCTCGTCAAAAAAACGAGTATGTTAGAAAAGAAATATCTAAAGCTGATGCCATAAAATATTTTCAAGAAAAAGATGATGAATACAAACTTGACTTATTAGATCGCTTAGAGGATGGTGAAATTACTTTTTACACTCAAGGAAATTTTACCGACTTATGTCGAGGGCCTCATATCCCTCATACAGGTTTTATAAAAGCAGCAAAATTATTAAACGTTGCTGGTGCATATTGGAAAGGAGATGAAAAAAACAAACAACTAACACGAATTTACGGCATCACATTTCCGAAGCAAAAAGAGTTAACTGACTATTTAGAACTTTTAGAAGAAGCCAAAAAAAGAGACCACCGTAAGTTAGGAAAAGAACTTGAGCTTTTTACTTTTAGTCAACGAGTAGGACAAGGATTGCCATTATGGCTTCCAAAAGGAGCACAATTGAGAGATCGATTAGAAAGCTTCATGAAACAAGCTCAAGTAAAAGCTGGCTATTTACCAGTCATAACTCCACATATTGGCAGCAAAGAGCTTTATGTTACTTCAGGCCATTATGAAAAATATGGGGCAGATTCTTTTCAACCGATAAAGACCCCAGACGAAAATGAAGAGTTTCTGTTAAAACCCATGAACTGCCCTCACCATTGTGAAATTTACAAAGCATCTCCTAAGTCATATAAAGATTTACCTGTACGTTATGCTGAATTTGGTACAGTTTATCGATACGAACAAAGTGGTGAACTACACGGATTAACAAGAGTAAGGGGTTTCACTCAAGATGACGCCCATTTATTTTGTATGCCTGAGCAAGTTGAGGAAGAATTTAAAAAAGTTATCGACTTAGTCTTATATGTATTAAAAGTTTTAAAGTTTGAAAATTTTACAGCTCAAATTTCATTAAGAGACAAAGAAGATCGGGCTAAATATATTGGTTCTGATGAGAACTGGGAAAAAGCAGAAGCTGCAATTATTAATGCTTCGGCAGAAAAAGGATTAAAAACAGTAATAGAATACGGAGAAGCAGCATTTTATGGCCCAAAATTAGATTTCATGGTGAAAGATGCCTTGGGTAGAAAATGGCAACTAGGTACTATTCAAGTTGATTATAATTTACCAGAAAGATTTGAATTGGAATATATTGGGAGTGACGATAAAAAACACAGACCAGTGATGATACACCGAGCACCTTTTGGTTCAATGGAGCGATTTGTTGCTGTTTTAATAGAGCATTGTGGAGGAAATTTCCCTTTATGGTTAAGTCCAAATCAAATTGCAATTTTACCTTTAAGTGAGAAATACAATGAAAATTGCAAAGAAGTTTTAAAAACGCTAAATAATTCCGATATTCGCGGTTTTGTAGATGACCGTAACGAAAAGGTGGGCAAAAAAATCAGAGATGCTGAAGTATCTAAGGTTCCATACATGTTGGTCATTGGTGAAAAGGAGATAGAAAATGACATGGTTTCAGTAAGAAAACATGGTGAGGGTGACATTGGAACAATGAAAACCTCAGAATTTGCAAACTTCTTGAACAACGAAATAAAAAAAATATTAGAATTTTAATTAAATAGGAGGATAAAACAATAGCTAGATTACAAAAACCGAGACGCCCTTTTAAGCAAGAGGATCTTCATAAAATAAATAATAATATTACTGCTCGAGAAGTCAGAGTTGTTGGAACAGGTGTAGAACAAGGAGTCTTCCCTCTATCAAAAGCACTTCAACTTGCCGAAGAACAGCAATTAGATTTAGTGGAGATATCCCCTAACGCAGAACCGCCTGTATGTAAAATTATAGACTACAAAAAGTTTTTATACGAGCAAAAAAAGAAGCAAAAGGAAATTAAGGCTAAAGCTCAGAAAGTTGTTGTCAAAGAAATAAGATACGGCCCCAATACTGATGATCATGATTTTAACTTCAAGTTAAATCACGCTCAAAAATTCATTGAGGAAGGAGCAAAAGTAAAAGCTTATGTCTTCTTTAAGGGAAGGTCAATTTTATTTAAAGACAAGGGTCAAATTTTGTTGTTAAAATTAGCTCAATCTTTAGAAGAAATTGCAACCGTTGAGTCTATGCCAAAAATGGAAGGTAAGCGAATGATAATGATGCTTGCTCCAAAAAAGAAAAAATAAACAATCAGTTTTTAACTATAAAACAATAAGTATAATGCCAAAAATGAAAACTACATCCAGTGCAAAGAAAAGATTCCAAATCACTGGATCTGGTAAGATCAAAAGAAAGCATGCTTTCAAAAGTCACATTTTAACCAAAAAAGCGACTAAGAGAAAGAGAAACTTGACACAATCGACATTGGTTCACAAAGCTGATGAGTCGAATATCAAGTTGCAACTTTGCATGAAATAGATCAACCCCAGGTTATCGTAAATTAAAATTTATAAGTAAAACCCGGATAATCGCCTAAATAAAAAGAGTTAAGTTGAACCGCGATTGTTCAAAAAACGAAAAAAAATGCCAAGATCAGTAAACGCTGTGGCTGCAAAAGCCAAAAGAGATAAAGTCCTAAAACAGGCAAAAGGTTACTTCGGAAGAAGAAAAAATGTACACACTGTTGCAAAAAATGCAGTTGAAAAAGCTGGAGTTTATGCTTACACAGGAAGAAAATTAAAAAAGAGAAATTTTAGAGCACTTTGGATACAAAGAATAAATGCAGGAGCCAGAGAACATGGCATGTCTTATTCTGAATTCATTGGTTTAGTTGCCAAAAAAGGCATACAATTGAACAGAAAAGTATTGGCTGATTTAGCTATGAACGATTCTGTAGCATTTGCAGCCATAGTAAAAGCTATAAAATAAATCCTATTGAACTGATTGTTAAAAGCCTACTTTTTAAGTAGGCTTTTTTGTTCCAAAAACTTTCTAATATAAGTCAAAATAGTATATTTGCGCCCTTGAAAATGGCGAGGTAGCTCAGGCGGTTAGAGCGCAGGATTCATAACCCTGAGGTCGGCGGTTCAATTCCGCCTCTCGCTACAAAAAGCTCAATTAATTTTGAATTAATTGAGCTTTTTATTTTAGAAAAAATTCTACTTCTTGAAGGCAACAATCAACCCATTTTAAATAAGCAATTGCTGAATTAAGTCAATTTTCTTTGTCGTTTGGCTCTTTTTTAATTTCGTAAACTATCTTTAATTTAGAATCACCCGAATTATCAGTAGTTTTCTCCTCTTCAAAGTCAACATATTCACCAAATACTGGTTGTTCAGCATCTATTTCTGGCTCAATATCCCAACTAAACTTCTTTTGTTGCGGCCCTTCTTTTCGGTAATAAAATGCCAATACAATTCCTAAAATTAAGCCCCAGAAATGCCCTTCCCACGACATGCTAATATCCCAAGGCAATATGCCCCATATTAAACTTCCATAGAGAAAAGCAACAAGAAATGAAATGCTAATTAAATGAATATTCTTGCGTATAAAACCACTTAACAATATAAAGCCAAATAAAGAATAAACTAATCCACTAGCTCCAATATGATATGAAGTTCTTGCAGAAATCCAAGTATAAAGCCCTGCTAAAATAAAAGACCAGAATGTCACTCGAAATGCGATATCTTTATAGAAATAAAACAAGGTTGAACCCAAAATTAAAAGTGGAATCGAATTATTAATCAGGTGACTAAAACTTCCATGTATAAAGGGAGAAAAAAATATTCCTCTTAATCCTACTATGTCTCTAGGTAAAATTCCGTATTGAACAAAACTTAAATTAAACTCCCACTCCACTAATTTAACGAGCCAAAGTACTGCAACAAAAATGCTTGGAAACAGCAAACTAAAGACTACTTTTTTCTTTTCATTGAACTCCATGGAATATAAAAAATTGTTAAATTATTGCCATACAAATATTTATCCATTGACAATTCGACAGTTTTTCTTACTTTCGAGTTGTTAAAAAATAAAAATATGAAAAATATAATCGGATTACTCGTATTTATTGCAGCCTGTTTAACAACAAATATTGCTTCTGCTAAAGCTTATGAAAGCACACAAACAAACATTAACAACCAACAGTTGAAGGAAAAAGTAGATAGCAAGGTCAAAAAGAAGCCAACTAAATATGACTTTAGCCTATTTAAATTCATACCTCCTACTCAGAAAATTGAAAAAGACACTATAGATAGGAAGCAACTATTGCCTGAAGAGGATGTTAAAAACGAAACAGTTTACGAAAAGCCTCTTGCTTTTTTTAAGTTTTCGTACGCTTCTTGAACCATTCTAAATTTCTCTTCCGCTTGTTTTCTTACATCATCACCTAATGACGCGACCTTATCTGGGTGATATTTTTTAGCCATTTTACGATAAGCCGATTTAATTTCATCGTTGTTGGCGTCTGTGCTAATTTCTAATATTTTAAAATCACCACCAGTCTCTCGAATAAACATGGCCTTAATCGAATCAAAATCAGGCGAATTAATTCCAAGATATCCTGAAATACGTCTTATTTCATTAACTTCAGTAGTTGAAATACTACCATCTGCTTGCGCTATACCAAACAAATAATGCAGTAATTGTAATCTACTGTGGTATTGCATTTGATAACGAATAGAGTGTCCTATACTCCTTACATCAATAGGTTCGTTTAGCAAATCTCTCAATGCCTGCATTTGAATTCTGGTTTTTTCTGCGCCAAATTGTCCGATGTAGAATTTTTTAACATATTCTAACTCTGACTTAACTACTTTGCCGTCAGCTTTCATTACTGCTGCTGTCAACACCAATAAACTTGCAGCAAAATCACCAGTGCTACTTCTTTGATAAGCTTGCTTTCCTGTATAATTTGTGGATCCTGTAAACCGTTCATCCCATTCTACCGATGTGCGAGCATCAAACATAGAACCTATAATGAATCCAAGAACACCACCAAAAAAATTAAAAACTGAAAACCCTATTAAGGCACCTATCCATTTCCCCCAACCTTTCATAAATTATTTCTTTTATAGCGTCAAAATTAGCGATACTATTAGGATACAAATAGATTATAAAAAGGTTTTTATAAATCAATTTAATAGTTAATTTTGCCCTTTGGAAATTGTTAAGACTTAAACTTCCATATAACATCATTCATCCTCCGATTGAAAGTGGTTCTACCTACTATTTTATATCGGACTCAGGAGTACGATATGAAGTAAGGTTTGGGAGAAAGCAAAATAACATTTTAAACACATCAATAGTATTTGGTGTTTTGAATGAGGAGTATGAAGGTGAAGAGTATAGCATGACCAATAAGTTTGAGGTTTTTCGTGTAATGGCAACCATCGTGGAGATTGTTCGTAAATACATGGAACTGCATCCAAAAATTAATTGTTATGAATTTACAGGAGAACCTACAGACAAACCGATGGACAAAGAAGGAAGAATCAGATTGTCATTGTATAATCGATATTTGCCTATTGTCTTCGATAAAAGTTGGGGTGTAGAACAATTGCCAAACAAAACAATTGTATCAAAAATACGTTAAGTAGTAGCACGGTTATTGATATAACAAATAAGTTAAAAATTAAAATAAGAATATGAGACAACTCAAAATCAGTCAGCAGATTACTAAAAGGGAAAGTAAGTCTTTAGAGAAATATCTTCAAGATGTTTCTAAAGAAGAGATGATTACGGCTGAAGAAGAAGTTGAATTAGCAATAAAAATCCAAAATGGTGATGAACGAGCTCTAAATAGATTAGTAAGAGCCAACCTTCGATTTGTGATTTCTGTTGCTAAACAATATCAAAATACTGGCCTTACCCTTGAGGATTTAATTAACGAAGGAAACCTTGGGTTAATAGAGGCTGCTAAACGATACGATCATACCAAGGGGTTTAAATTTATCTCTTATGCGGTATGGTGGATTCGTCAAAGCATCTTAAAAGCTGCTGCTGACAACTCTAGAACGATTCGTTTGCCACACAACAGATTGGGTGAAATTCAAAAAATCAGTAAAGCAAGTAATGAATTCGAACAAAAGAATGAAAGAACGCCTACAGCTGATGAGTTGAGTGACTTGACTGAAATGGATGTTGCAAAAGTAGAAATGTCTTTGAAAATGTCTAAAAAGCAAGTTTCTATCGATGCTCCTATGAGCAACGACGATGACAACAACAGCTTGGTAAGTGTTTTAGAAAATTCTGACACCCCTGATCCTTCTGACAATTTATTACAAGAATCTTTATCGCAAGATTTAGAAAGAACGCTTTCTTATTTAAAAGGAATGGAAGCTGAAGTGATTCGTTTATTCTACGGACTAGGCGGAACCAGCGAAATGACTTTAGAAGAAATTGGTAATACTTTTGGCTTGACGAGAGAGAGAATTCGTCAAATTAAAGAGAGAGGTTTAAGAAGGTTAAGAAGAGTTTCAGCTCAAACGAATCTACAGACTTACTTGTAAGTTTAAAAAAATTAATTCAAAGCCCTTGATTATACATCGACTAAGGTCAGTATAGCAAGGGCTTTTTTATTCCCTAATTGTTAATTTTCAAGCATGAGTTTTGAACCATTAAAAAATAGTTTAAACAAACAGTTTTACCAATCATTTTTTCAAGTTTGGAAATCCTATGACCCCAATTTCAATATAGAGAAAATGGAAAGTTCCATTTTTAATAAAAGCTGGGACCAATTAGAATTAAAAGAAAGAACAAGGAGTCTAACTCTTAATATCCACAAGCAACTTCCAGCTGATTTTAAAAAGGCAAGCGATTTATTAATTAAAATCTTAAATAAATTGGCTCAATTAAATCACAAAGTAGAACGCTATGAATATTTCTTTTTACCAGATTATATTGAAGTCTTTGGCCAAAATCATGTCGATATATCGCTAGATGCCATAGAGCAAATCACCAAGCACATTTCTTGTGAATTTGCAATACGACCTTTTATAATTCAAGATAGAAAAAAAGTAATGGGTCGCATGACAAAATGGTCAACTCATCCACACGAAAACATAAGAAGATTTGCTTCTGAAGGTTGCAGACCTAAATTACCTTGGGGAATGGCATTAAAAGAACTAATTGAAGATCCGAGTGAAATCCTTCCGATTTTAGAGAATTTAAAGTCCGATGACTCTTTGTATGTTCGTAAAAGTGTTGCCAATAATTTGAATGACATTTCAAAAGACCACCCAGAATTGGTCTTAAAAATTGCCAAGAAATGGCAGAATTTTTCAGATAATACCAATTGGATTATTAAACTTGCTTGCCGGACACTCTTAAAAAAAGGCAATCAACAAGCCATGGAATTGTTTGGTTACTCTAATAACAATGCACTTGAAATTAGCTCAATTAATTTAGCTAGCAAAGAAATAAAAATGGGCGATCATTTGTCATTTAAATTCACCCTTAAAAACCTGAGTAAAGCCAATATACTTGTTAGGTTGGAATATGGATGTTATTTTTTAAAATCTAATGGTAAACAGAACAGGAAAGTTTTTAAAATCTCTGAAAAAGCTTTAAAGCCATTAGAAAAAATCACTATTCAAAAAAATCATTCTATTATACCTATTTCTACACGAAAATATTACGCTGGTGAGCAAGCTTTATCTTTAATCGTTAATGGAAAAGAAATAGAAAAATTAAAATATCTTTTACAAATACCAAATTAAAATCAGCTTTAAACTTATCTTTGATAAAATAAAAAACACAAGAAATGCTATCTAAAACAATCGAAAGTAAATTACAAAGTCAAATAGAAAAAGAAGCCTCTTCATCTCAATTATATTTAGCTATGGCATGCTGGGCTGATGTCAATGGATTTAGTGGTGCAGCAAGCTTTTTATATGCTCATTCTGATGAAGAAAGAATGCATATGTTAAAATTGGTAAAATTTATCAATGAACGTGGCGGACATGCAACGGTTCCTGCTTTACCAAAACCCACCAAAGAGTTTGAAACTTTACAAGCAGTTTTTAAAAGTATTTTAGAACATGAGATTTTGGTAACAGCATCGATTAATGATATAATTACCGCTTGTTTAAAAGAAAATGACCATACAACTAACAATTTCATGCAGTGGTATATTTCTGAACAAATGGAAGAGGAACAATTAGCCCGTTCTATTTTAGATAAATTAGAAATGATAGGAAGTGAAAAGTCTAGTTTATATATGTTTGATAAAGATTTAGAAGCCGCTAGTAAAACACATGCTTAATATGAAACCAGAAAATAGAATTAAACTACTAACTTTCTTCAGTGTATTTTTATTAGCTTTTGGCATAACTGCCCTAAATTTTGACAATTTAGTATTTGAAGAAAATCAAAAATCATATATTACAATAGCTTTAGGATTGACTTTAGCTATTATGATTTTTTGGTCTAAGCTAAAAAAGTAAGCTTTAACAACACAAGCACAATTAATACAATTGCATTTACTGGTTAAATGGGATTAATTCCATTTATAAATTCACTAAATCTTTTTTTATCCGTTTCGCTCATCATCAAGTCACTAATTATAGTTTCTTTCCCATTCACAAACAAAGTCGTCTCATCCAAAAACTGTTTCACTTTTTCTATTTCTGAAATTTTAATTTTACGAAATGGATTGCTGCTAAACCAAAGAAAACCTTCCTTTACTTTGACATAAGGTTGATAACATCTGTAAATACCAATTAATGTATAAGCCAACCCTATTCATAGGACTGTATATTTATCAAAAAAAATATCAATACATTGAATTAAAAAACAATCAATTAAAAAGCTATTATCATTTTGGTAAAACCATAAACTTAGCAGAAGTGAACAGGGTTAAGCTATTTGCAGGTGAATACACGATGTTTACAAATGCCAAAAAGCTTACTGTTGCATTGGACGGAATGGAATTTGAATCTAAAGTAAAATTCAAATCCTTGATGGATGAGATTCAAGAAAGCTTAATTTTAGAACAAACAAAAGTATAGCTATGTCAAAACAAGAGTTTCGTATTTATTTTAAAAATCGACAGCGATATGCACTTTTAATTTTAGGCGCTATCTTGTTTATGATTGGATTAGGTGCTAATTTATATTTTGAAGAAGGGGAACTTAGTTTTATTCTTGGAATACTAAACCAAAAATTAATTGCCAGCCAGGTAGAAAATCATTGTCATTAAAACTCAAGGATAGTATTCCAAAAACAAGCCAAACTAGACCTAGAATAAGGTTAAACCAAATTCTTCTTTGTTTGTATTTGAAAATGTAATCTTCCATCTTACTTTTTATAAAATTGATTTTCTGATGTTTTTTTATTTAACTCATTAACAAAATTATTAAATCGGACTTGATCTTCTTTTGACATTTGATAATTTGAAATTCGAGTCTCTTTTCCATTGCAAACTATTATTACCTCATCTAAAAAATGCTTTATTCGAACTACATCTTTTAAATTCACTTTCCTAAACGGATATGTATTTACCCACAATACTCCATCTATTACTTTGAGATATGGTACGAACCAATAGTATAATCCAGCAAAAAAATACACTAATCCTGAACTTAAACTAAAAACTAAATTCATCTCTTCTAATAAAACTGAACTTACACCTACAATGAAGAGCAATAGTCCAATAAAAGTCCATAATTAAACGAGCTTTTTTTTATTCCGAATAATTAAGTTTCCCAATACGTTCTATTTAATCTTGATTACTAAAATTAAATAAAATACCTAATTTTTACATTCTAATTTTCGATTATTTGTACTTGGTAGTTTGATAGTTTAAGTTCATGTGAACTTGTGTTTCTAATGTAGGATTTTACCTGTAAATCAGATCCTGAATAATTTATACTTGTATTTAAAAGTACCTGATTAGATCCATTTGAATTTACAATTTGTTGGTCAACAAACAATACATCATACTTCAGCAACTTCTCATTATCCTTTATTTCAATCACTAAAACAATTTCATTGTTTTTAAAGGAGCAATTCCAATCTATTGTTGCATTTGCATGGATAAGAAAAACTCCATCTATGGTGTCTTGTTCTAAATATTTAAAGGTTGAAGAATAGTTCCCTGGCTGGATTACTTCTATATGTTCTTGATTTAAGTTATTTACTGAATTGTATATCCAATAGGCACTATCGACTCTTTTGTCTTGACTAAAAGCCAGTTTGGAATGAATAAGTTGTAGCTTAGGTGATTTAAGTTTAGCCTTAAAAAAAGATTGAATGTTATTTGATTCAGAGAATGTAAGCTCTTCTGAACTATATGTAAAATTAGGATTCAAAATCTCAGGGTTAGAGGCTGTAATTTTGATTTCTTTTACCTGAAATAACTCTCCTCTTTTAAATAAATAAGGGTTAATCCAAATTCCATCTTTTGCATTTTTAGGAACAATTCTATAATTATGAATCATGTTGTTTGCTAGTTTCAAACTAACCCAATATTGCTCGTCCTTGTATAGAAAACTTTTTACAGCCTGTGTAAATGTTCTTTTAAAATTGAGTTTTACTCGATATAATCCTTGATTGTTATATTTTATTGGAATCCACTCTCCTAACTTACCTTCCGATACATCAGACACTATAGATTCTACATTAACTGCCTGTTTTCGCTTTTTGTATAAGTAAAACTGATCAGCAACATGCACCAATTCATATTTCTCGAGCAATTTTATAATAGTTTTAGGTTCGTCGTTTAAAATATATCGATAGTCAATACTATTATACTCGCCTAGATTTATTCCCAAATTCACTTTTTCAATCATCCAAACCAGGTATTCTGGAGCAGAATCTGATTCAAAATGATTTGCGTTTTGTAGATCTAGCCAGGACGTATAAGAAGCATAGGATTGTATTACAATTCTCGGTTTCCAATTTAAATTATTTGCTTTTATTATGGTATAATCCCAAGGATATATATCAACAAATTCATTGCCTATGATTTGCAATAAAGAGTCAGGCAATTTATTCACCTTAATATTTTTAGCTGATTGTTCAACTGCTTGTTGTTCTATTGCATTAGCCGATTGTATGTAATTTATAAAATTATCAGCACGCATAAATTGGTAACTTGTTGGCCAATAATTAGTAACATTGACTAAGTTTGCTGAAAGCAGCAAGAAGGAACAAAAAACCAATATATAATTCACAATTTTATTCTTCTGAATAAAAACGAACAATACTGTTACAGCTAGGCAAAATTCCATAAACCCTCTTGCATGGGTAGTATCTTCCCTTGCCATACCATGTTTCCAAGCGGCAAATATGCTCAAAACCGACAATATTAAGAAGAGCACACTTTGCTTGCTTTTAAGATTGTTTAAAACAAGTAAAATCAAGCTAATAAAAAACAAGACCAAAAAGAGCCAATTATTCTGAGGATAGTAAGCAACAGCCGATGAATTATCTTGAATTAAATTGAATAAGCCAATAAAGTAAGAGGGAATATAGCTTAATTCTCCAAAAAGTAAGATATTGATTAGCAACAAGCCAAAACCAAAAACAACTAGTTTAATGATTGCCTGTTTTTTAAATTTTAAAATAAATATTTCATAAAGTAAAGCTGATAAAAAGAAAGTAAAAGCGATGACTCCCTGATAGGCAGAAACGTATATAGAAAGAACGGTTAACAGAGTTCCTATATAGGCAAACCGTTTTTTGTTAAGGTGAATACCAGTATAAAAGCTCAGCAAAATAACCAGCAACATTGTGTGAGAAAACCCTAAAATACTCAAAAAGAGAAAAGACATTAACAGTGTAATTGACCATTTTTTACTTTCGCTTATACTTGACTCTTGTATAAAGTAAATTGCAAGAATAAATAACCCTTTGTTTAAAGATTGTATCAGATATACAAACTGAATATTTCCCGGCAAGGGATACACTAAAAAACCTAATGGTCCGTGTGGAAAAACGATGTTTGCTCCTAATTCCGAATTGGATTGAAAAAGAAAATTAAATACCCACCTAATTGAATAGTCTAAGCCAACTGAATACGTCCAATTACTTTCTGGAAAAGTTCCAATTATGATTAAAACAAAAACTAGAAGAAAGTAAAAGTATGGCTTTACCGATTTCAACCTATTTCTGCTTTACAAAGTCCAAATTATGAAAATGAAAATCTGGATTAGGTAAATCCACTTTTAAATTGACTACCTCTCCATTGGCATTTACGTTAAAAGTCAAGTAGCCGTTAGGTAAAAACTTGTCTTTGAATTTAATTTCATAGGTATTTTGTTGCCAATGGGTCATTTTTGATGTAAATATTTCCTTAGATGCCAACATGGTAAACTGTAATTCTTTGCCTACGAATTTAACCTCTGCCTTTCCATAAACCTTATCTTCATAGATTCCTACAAGCAATTTTGGATCTACATTACTTTTTAGTTTAGGATTTCGTGCCGCAACTCTCTCCTCTACTTTTTTAGCTAAATGCTTTTCGTATCTTTTGCTAAATGCTAAATAAGTTCCTGCCCAATCAGGCCCATTTTCGTTTCCTTTCAAGACATCTATGGCTTTGTACATCATAGCAGCTGGCAAACTAGTTTCGCCATTTGATAATATTATACCTCCTATTTTTTGACTTGGAACAATAAATAATTTTGAAATGTATCCAGGTAATCCACCTCCGTGATGCGCTATCTTGTCTCCGTCATAATCCATCAAAAACCAACCCTGAGAATAACCTTTAAATTCTATTCCATTTTTCCGATCAAAACTTGAAGTTGGAATTGGTGTATGTAACCTTAACAATTTCCGATGTGTTTCAGCTTTTAAAAGGGTGTCATTTCCAACAATTCCATCGTTTAACCAAAACTTAATCCACAAACTTAAATCTTCTACATTTGAGCTTAATGCAGCAGCCCCACCAGAGTTGTCATAGTTTCTTAATTCATCTAATTCTCCTTTTACATGCGGCATTGCTACTGAGGTTTCACTTGTAAATTGGTTAATCGAAGTGTAAGAATTATTCATTCCTAAAGGTTTGAAAATTCGGCTCTCGATAAAAGCGTCCCATGACATTCCGCTTACTTCTTCAACAATTTCACCTGCTATAATAAACATGATATTTTGATAACCATAGCTTGTTCTAAAATCATACGTCATGGGGTATTTTGAAAAGCGCTTAATGATTTCTTCTCGAGAATAATTGGTTCCATACCACAATAAGTCACCGTCGAATGTGTCAAAACCACTGCGGTGAGCAAGTAAATCTTCAACGGTTAACTGAGAAGCAACATAATCATCGCTTAACTTAAAGTATTTTAAATGTCGTGAAACTTTATCATCCCATTTCAATTTTCCATCGTCAATCAACATGGCAATGGCTGTGGCTGTAAAAGCCTTGCTTAAAGAAGCTATTCCGAAAGTAGAATTCGTTTTTAAAGGGATTTGTTTGGGTTCGTTTTCAAATCCAAAAGCTTTTTGATATTCAACATCGCCATCTTTCACTAATGAAATGGCCAAACCTGGCAATTCGTACTCTTTAACAGCTTGCTGGATATAGGAGTCTAAATGCTTAGAATCAACTTGTGCACTTACCTGATATACAAACAAGTAAGCAATGATAAATAAACTGTATTTTAACTTTTTCATAATTTAAATTTTAATAAGCGCCTCCGTATTTTCGAATAAACCACTCCAAACCAAGCAGTCCAATTAATACAAAAAACAACCATTTCATGTTTATAATTTCTTCTAATTCTTCTTCTAAATAAGTTGTTGCAGCCAAATCATCTCTGGCTTTTATAAGTTCTACCAATTTGTTTAGCTCATTTGGATAAACTAGCTCTCCCCCACTTTTTTTGGCTAATTGATACAATAAATCGTGGTTTGCAGTTGTTTCTGCCGATTCCAATTGAATCTTTTTAACTGAGAACTGTCCCTTCTTCGTATAGGTTTTACCTCCTATTTCAACACTTGATTGATAAGTATAGGTGCCCACTGGCAATGCCGAAATGTTTAATTGATAAGAATCTTGAAATGGACTAAATGTAAATGAAGACTCATTTCCCTGTTCGTCACGCAACACCATGCTCACTTCTGCATCGTTGATTATTTCATAAGATTCATTGTAAAGCTGTGCTTCAAACCTAATTTTTTCATTTGCCTTAAACTCATTGTTATGGCTAATCCTAAAATAACTTTTATCAGATTTTACTGCTAAATATTGAACCGTTTTCAGGATTAAATCATCGAAGATTTGGTGATTTTCATGGACAAAATAATTATTCATTCTCCACTTCCACAATCCTTCGCCAGCTATAATTCCAACTTTTTGGTTTTGAATTTCGGTAAAGGAGATTAAAGGTGATTCCGTTTTCACGCTGCCAATTTTCTGATTGAACAACACAAAGTTTTGACCTAAGAAAATATAATTCCCAAACATGGAAGCTAAAGGAGGGTATTTCTCTATCGTTGCTATTTGTTCATCGCTTAATTTGAATAAGGGAAAAGAAGGATTAAATACTGCTTGGCTTTGGTTAGAATTAGCTGATCTTGCAATTACTTCAAAACCGACATCTTCTTGATTCCATAAAGTGAGGTTAGTTTGATCGCCTAGTATGTACAAGCTAGAAATTTTCTTAGCTCTTAAAGTTTCTTTTATCTTTTCTAGCTTAGGCTGCACTTCATTAAACAAAAAAGATAAAACAACTAAATCAAAATCAGAAACATCCAATTTCAAATCATCTAGCAATCGAAATTCCACTTGATAGGTTTCGTTTTTAAGTAAAGCTTCTCTCAGCACTCGAATATCTGGATGAGGCGCATCTGCTAAAATCAAAATTCGCTGCTTGGCATCAATCACTTCGATGTAAAAATCCATGCTATTATTCTGATAATTAACCTCATCATCCAATCTACTTAAAACAACCGTATAGCGATTTAAACCACTATTTTCAGCTTTTAAATTGGTTTTTAAGGTTCTTACTCCATAATCGCTTGTAACTTCAAGTTCTTGTTCCCAAACTTTTTTACTTCCTTTAAAAATTTGAGCCTTATACTTCTCCCCTTTTGATTTTATTGTTTTTATTTCAACCTCAACAGGAAAATCATTCCCTTGAAATGCAATTTGATTATTCAAAATTCGATTGACCAAAAGGTCTTTCTTGACTAGGGTGTCTCCCATGGCAACAGCATAGAATGGAACAGATACCCCTTGCTGATAAATTGGATTTAAACCTTGGTTATAAATACCGTCAGTGAAACAAATCACTGCAGCTAGGTTCTGGTCTAAATATCGGATATTAATATCTTCGGCAATACTGCTCAAATCCGTTATTTCTCCAGTAAAATCAGCAGCAGCATCTGTTTTCTGCATTTCATCTGAAAACAAAAATTGAGCAATTTCGAAATCTTCTTTTAATGCTTGAACGAATTGATTTCTTTGCTCTTGGAAATCGGTTTTATAAAAAGTAGAATCGCTCGTTTGAACTATGGAAGCCGAATTATCTTGAACGATAGCAATGATGGGCTCATTTATTTTCTTAGAAAAATACCGAATAAAAGGCCCTAAAAACAACATGGCGACCAAGCTAATCGTTAAAAAGCGCAAAATCATTAAAAAGTATATGAGCGCTTTGGAGAACTCCTGTAGTTTTTTATCCTTTCGATACAAAACGTAGGATAGCAAGGCTCCTAAAAGCAAGCATAAGAAATAATACCAAATGGGATATTGACTGACTAAATTCAAGTTATGTGGGCTTTTTAGAAAGCCGAGAAAAAATTAAGTTAACATACCACCGCAAACACTTAGCGTTTGGCCTGTAACATAGGTTGATAAATCTGAAGCTAAAAACAAAACAGCATTGGCAACATCTTCAGTAGTTCCAGGTCTTTTTAAAGGAACAGTCTTCAACCATTCAGTCATAACATCCTCGCCTAATTCGCCAGTCATTTCAGTTTCTATAAATCCAGGAGCTATGGCATTGCATCGTATGCTTCTGCTGCCTAATTCTTGCGCGATGGATTTTGTAAAACCGATAATTCCAGCTTTAGAAGCCGCATAATTTGACTGACCAGCATTTCCTTTTACGCCAACAATCGAACTCATGTTAATGATTGAACCCGAGCGTTGTTTCAACATGGTTCTTTGCACATGTTTAGTAATGTTAAAAACCGATTTTAAGTTCACATCCATAATCTCATCCCAATTTTCTTCAGTCATTCTCATCAACAAACCATCTCTAGTAATTCCGGCATTATTAACAACAGCATCAATTTGTCCGAAATCAGCAACGATGTCGGCAATTAATTGTTCAGCAGCAGCATAATCAGCAGCATTTGATTGATATCCTTTTGCTTTTATACCAAAAGCAGCTAATTCTTTTTCAACCAAGCCTGCTTTTTCAGGAGAAGAAACATAGGTAAATGCAACATTGGCACCGTGTTCTGCCAATTTCATGGCAACTCCTTTTCCGATTCCTCTAGTGGCTCCAGTTATTAAGGCCACTTTACCTTCCATTAATTTCATGCGTATTTTTTTAGATTAGCCACCAAAGATAATTGTAATAAAACAAAGTTTAAAGATTCTAAATTGATTATTTAAGTCAAGAGTAATACCTTCGCAAAAAATAGAATTTATGTTTGGTGATATGATGGGAAAGCTTCAAGAAATGAAGCAAAAATCTGAAGAAGTAAAAAATAGATTAGATACCATGTCAGTTGAAGCAGATGCTGAGAATGGATTGATAAAGGTGGTTTGCACTGGAAATAGAAAAATTACCAGCATCACGATAGATCAGTCTTTGATGGCTGATGGCGACAAAGAGCAATTGGAAGACTTGACTGTTTTGGCAATTAACAGAGCTTTAGATAAAGCAGAAAAAGTAGCTGAAGCAGAAATGGCTGGGATTGCTAAAGGTATGTTGCCAGGGATGTGATTAAATATTTTTTTCATGTATGAGATATCGAATTTCAAGTAAATTAAGGTGGACTAGATTTATGTTTATCATCTTAGGAATTTTTCTGCTTTTTCTGTTAGGAAATTCACTATCTAAGCAAGTAATTGATTATGAATCAGTAATAGTACAATTGGTGTTTTTGTCTATTTCTATTATCCTTTATTTCTTGTTTGACAAAGCAAAAACAGTTGAATTTGATACAAATTACATGTATGTAAGTGGCAAAGGTGAAGAGGAGAGAATTTTGCTCAGTGATGTTTTTAAAATAAAGCTCACCATGACCAAAATAAACAACAGAAGTATGTGGAAAATATCATATTACGATGTAAATAAAGCGCAAAAATCTGTCAGAGTCTTACCAAGATGGTTTTATGAAAACTTTAATGAATTTAAAGCAGCTGTAAAAAGTGCCAATGAAGATGTAACTATAAAAAACTTTTCACATTCATTTGATTTTGACCAATAGATAAACTAAAGTTCTTTTCAGTCCATATCAAGCAAACAAAGTTCCTTCATCAACTAAATTCAGCAGCCCTCCTCCTCATTTTAATTTTTTTATTATCTTCGGACAACAATTAGAAACCAATAGAACAAACCTATAAAAATCAAAATGGAAGCATTTATAAAGAACTTGAAAATAGGATTTATAATGTCATATTAGATTTGAACCCTTCTCAGAATAAATTATCTATACCTTTAGTATATCGAATCTACAAAAAAATGAAAGCTGGTTTTAAGTTTGACGCAATTAAAGTATGTGATAATTTATTAATAGATGGGCACCATAGATATATCGCCTCGATTATAGCTGATGTGTCAATTGAGAGTTTTCCTTCAACAAAAAACCACAGTCAGATTACTTATAATTGGAGTGATGTAATACTAAAGACTAATGAATATGACTCGCCCACTGATATTAAATACCACAACTTCAATGATGCTAAAAGAAATGGTACTACAATAGAAGAAGTCAAAAGAATACTAAGCAATTAAGATTTTAGTAACTTTGATTTATGAAAATTTTATTAGACATAGACGGAGTAATGATACCGGCGAGACCATGGCAGTCCTATCAAATAGGTGCTGACGGTTTTGGTATGTTTAGTGAATTATCGATTAATTGTTTAAATGAAATTATAAATTCAAGCGATAAGCCTGAGATTGTTTTAACAACTTCGCATAAACATAGTTTCACTATTAAACAATGGTCTAATATATTTCAAAACCGAAAAATAACTAAAACAAAAATCAACAAGCTAAATACCAATAACTTAAACACTTCAAGGATTGACGAAATTCGAAGTTGGTATCTTAAAAACCAAAATGAAAACTTCATTATTATTGATGACGACAAAAGTCTTAATGCTTTGGATACTAGTTTTAAAAATGACCACTTAATCCTAACTAAACCAACAATTGGATTGAACAAAACCGCTACTGAAGAAGCAATTAGTAAAATAAAACACCTTCTAGCAGTAAACGAATACTAAAAGCCTCTAATTTTAAGAGGCTTTTTACTTATAACAGTTTCAATTATTAACAACAAATTTCTATACTCCAGTCCACCACATTTAACAAATACACCAAACTTTAAACTGTCTATTTAGAGCTTTATGCTTTTTTCGATATTTTTTTTACCTTCGGGTTAAGTTTATTTAAAAAAAGTCTAAAAAAATAAAAATGACATTTTTCCAAAAATACAAAGCAATTATTTTCTTTTATTGCTTGGCTTGCTTGCTATCGTGGCCATTCTTTTTTTGGCGAGATGTTTATACAGACAGTTGGAACAGCCTAGCATTGGATCCCATCATCAAAACAAATTTCATCATGTGGGGACCAGGATTATCGGCCATTATAACAAGTTTTGTTTTTAAGGCTCATATTAAAAAAACCATAACATTTTTTGGAAGCTCTAGTTTTAAGAGCATCTTATTTTGGGGAGTACCAATGCTTGCCTTTCTATTTTTTGGCGATTACGGTCATGAGGATACCACCATGCTTCGGATAGCTGTTTACTTTGGTGGTATTTTTCTATTTACCTTGGGCGAAGAACTAGGATGGCGTGGTTTTTTACAAGACCAACTTAATCATTTACCCAAATGGAAACAATACCTCATTATTGGCAGCATGTGGGAATTGTGGCATTTTACCACCCGCACTTTATCGGGTTCAATTGGTGCAAGAATTTTGAGGCCATTACTTTTTATAATCCCCAACTCTTTTCTTTCTTATATTTTTGGTGAAAGTGTCAATAAAACCAAATCAATTGTTGTTGCAGTAACCTTTCATGCTTGGTACAATCTGTTGTTTGAATTTAGCAATACCCGCACTTATATAATATTCTCTGCTTCAGTGTTATTTTGGATTTTCATGTTGGTAAAATGGGATAGCAAGCTAAACAAAAGACCTAAACCTGATGGACATCAATTACCAAGCTCAACATAGGACAAGTTTTCTTTTTTTTCAATTTGAAAAGCTGTAAAGACAATTGATTGTACTAAACTTTCTAATTTTCACCTACTCCTCCTCTATTTATTGAAACTTTTCAATTATCTTCGGGCAACAATTTAGAAACCAATCGAACAAACCAATCTAATTTAAAATGAAGTAGCGGACTTGTTGTTGATTTTAGATTTATTTGAAATACAAAAAAGCAGACACACAATAGTACATTTGGTTTTTGATAAAACTATTCAAAAGTATAATTGCGCCTGTTTGCCGTGACAATGTCACGAAAAAGAAGCATGATAATGAACAGCGAAATACTCATATACCAAAACCCAGATGGCAACATAAAAATAGATGTTCGCATAGAAAATGAAACCGTTTGGTTGACTCAGGCGCAAATGGCTACTTTGTTTGGTAAAGATAAGCGAATCGTAAGCGAGCATATTGCTAATCTATTTAAAGAAGGTGAATTAGACGAAAATTCAGTTGTCCGGAAATTCCGGACAACTGCAGCAGACAATAAGAATTATGCTACCAACTACTACAATTTAGATGTCATCATTTCGGTTGGTTATCGAGTAAAATCAATTCAGGGTATACAGTTTCGTATTTGGGCAACTAGTGAACAGACTGCGGCCGAATTGGTCTATAGGCGAGTAGATGCCTCTTTGCATCTGATGGGAATGCTATCATATGATAAAAAACAAATCGTTTCAATAAAAAAAGGCGAAGTATGTATAAGATGAAATGAAACTTTTGGGCTTGTTAGTGGAGCAATATTTGGCATTTGCTGAAACAATGGCACAGCAGCAAACTCCAATGTATATGAAAGATTGGATAGAACGTCTAGATAGTATTCTTCATTAAAATGGCAGAGAGTTGCTTACTCATGCAGGTGAAATATCACATAAAATGGCTTTGGATAAGTCAGCAAAAGAATTTGAGAAATTTAAAAAGCAACGAAAAGTACTAGAAAAAGGAGCAAGTTTAAAAGAAATAGAAGAAGACATTAAGAAGCTGAAAAAGCTCTGAGTTATGATTTTGAAATGAATGAAAATAGGCTAAAAAGCATCCTTTTCAATAAAACCTTAAAAACACCAAGTGCAATTAACAAAAGAGCAACATAATATAATCAATTCGACTGGCAACATAAAAATTAATGCTGTTGCCGGTTCTGGAAAGACTACGACTGTTATTGAGTATGCAAAGGCTCGATCACATAGCAGCAAAATTCTTTATCTCGCTTTTAACAAGTCGGTCAAATTAGAAGCTGTTAAAAAATTCCAAGATAAAGGACTTTCAAATGTTACTGTTGAAACTGCACATTCGCTTGCATACAAAAACATTGTTTACAAACACCAGTATAAAATCAGACATCAAGGGTTCAAAACTTATGAAGTTGCTGAACTTTTAAAGCTTCAAGGAAACGGAGAAAAACACACTGAATACATTATTGCAAACCATATAAACAAATTCATTGCTTATTTCTGTAATAGTAACAAAGCAAAAATCCAAGACTTAAATTATCTTGATATTGTTTCTGACAATAAAGCAATAACATTCGTTACAACATTTTACGATTACATAGAGGCACAAACTCGACTTTTATTAAGCAAAATGGATAAAGGTGAGATAGAAATCACTCACGATTTCTATCTCAAAAAATTTCAACTTTCTAACCCAAAACTGGATTTTGATTACATTCTTTTTGATGAAGGTCAAGACGCTTCCCCTGCAATGCTTGATGTTTTTCTAAAACAAAAAGCTAATAAGGTAATTGTTGGTGATACACACCAACAAATTTACGGATGGCGACACGCAGTAAATTCTTTAGAAAAAGCTGATTTTAAAACCTACCACCTTTCTACAAGTTTTCGATTTAGTCAAGATGTAGCTTATCTAGGAATGGAAATATTAAATTGGAAAAAGCATTTAGAAGATTACAAGCCTTTGTCTATAACTGGAAAAGGAGAAAATAAAGAACATAAAGTAAAAGCTATTCTTGCACGAACAAATCTTGGACTTTTACTTAAAGCCATTGAGTATGTAACAGAAAAGAAGAAGATAAAGCATATTTATTTTGAAGGAAATATCAATTCATACACTTATGCAGATGAAGGTGCTTCTCTCTACGATATTCTAAATCTCTATAATGGAAAAAATAGGTTGATTAGAGACAAATTAATTAAGGAAATGAGAGACCTTGATGAGTTAGAAGATTACATTAAAAAAACAGAAGATGTACAACTCGGACTTATGATTGAAATTGTTCGAGAATATGGAAATGAAATTCCAAGTATCATAAAGAAGATTAAGGCTAAACACGTAGAAAATAATGAAAAGGAGAAAGCAGAAATTATTTTTTCAACTGTTCATAGATGTAAAGGAATGGAATATGATGCTATTCAAATTGTAAATGATTTCATAACAGAAGAAAAAATAGAAAAACTCAAAACTGATGCTAAATCGGAAGAAATAAGTGTTTCAAAAATAATTGAGGAAATAAACCTGCTATATGTGGCTATAACAAGGACAAAAAATAGTATTCATATTCCACAGACATTAATGCCAAAGAATTTTCCTAAATCTGCTCAAATACACGTAATGCATGTTGAAAGCGAAGAAGAACAATCAGAAAAAAGTGTTATCGAAAAAATAGAGTCTAAATCAAATAAGTCAAAGGAAAAAGCATACTCAATTGAAAAAATCAGAGAGAAACACAATGGAGCATACAGACCTTGGACTACTGAATTGGATGACGAACTAACTGTATTGTATTGTGAAGGTATAAATGTTCGCGATTTATCAAAACATTTTGAACGAACAAAAGGTGCTATTCGGTCGAGAATTAAGAAACTTGAATTGGAGGAATTATATAGTTAATGGAAAAGCATATTATAACGTTAGTATTCATTGTACAAGCCGAGAGTTTTAATAAATGTGAATCATTAAACCCTCTTTTAATATTGATTTAACTCTCTTTTTTAAAGGGGAGTTTCTCACAAAACCAATACTTCGCTAACCTAATTAAGAATCAATAAGACACACATATAAACCCCTCCCTACAAAGGATCTACATCAATCACCACGCGGATGGATTTATAAGCCGAGTGAATTGCAAAATCTTGAATTGCCATTTTTAAAAGAGATTTGCTCTTTTTGATCGAAGCTTCTTTTTCAATCTTCAATAAAATATTTTGATGGTAAAAATTGCGAACTCTGGCAATTCCAGGCGCTTCAGGGCCAAGGATTCTTGTTCCAAATTTTTCTCTTAAAACACTCGTTAAATGATTTGCTCCTGCAAAAAGGATTTTCTCATCACGGTGTTTTAAAGTCAATTTAATCAAGCGATAAAAAGGCGGATAATGAAAATTTCTGCGGTCTATCAATTCGTTTTTATACATGCCCAAATAATCATTATCAATCACTTGGCGAATAATCTGATGGTTTGGATTGTAAGTCTGAATTAAAACCTGTCCTCTTTTTCCTTTTCTACCTGCCCTACCCGATACTTGCGCCATCAATTGATAGGAGCGTTCAAATGCTCTAAAGTCGGGAAAATGCAGCATGTTGTCCGCATTTAAAACGCCCACCAAACCCACATTTTCAAAATCCAATCCCTTGGTAACCATTTGAGTTCCTACCAAAATATCAATTTCTTTATCTTCAAAAGCATTGATAATTCGATGATAAGCCTTTTTAGCTCTAGTGGTATCTAAATCCATGCGAGCAATTTTTGCTTGGGGTAAATAAATGGCCAATTCTTCTTCTATCTTTTCTGTCCCAAATCCTTTGACTTGCAAATTAGTATCTCCGCAAGAAGGGCAAACTTTGGGTAATGCCGTATGGTGTCCGCAATAATGGCAATTCAATTCCCGCTTGTATTTATGATAGGTTAAACTCACATCACAATTCACACATTGCGGCGCATTTCCACAAGTTTCGCACATTAAAATGGGTGAATATCCTCTTCTATTTTGAAAAAGTATGATTTGCTTTTTGTCCTCTAAATGGTCTTGCATCATTTTCAGCAATTCCGGTGTAAAATGCGAATTCATCTTTTTCCGTTTGCTTGCTTCTTTCACGTCGGCACACAAAATTTCGGGCAATTGAACTCCTCCAAATCGTTTATTCAAATTTACCAAAGCAAATTTTCCTTCTTGCGCATTTCGGTATGATTCTACAGAGGGAGTGGCTGAACCCAAAACGACTTTTCCACCATGCATCCCAGCCAAAACTATGGAAGCATCTCTAGCCTGATACCTTGGCGAAGGGTCGTATTGCTTAAAAGTATTTTCATGTTCCTCGTCAACAATGACAAGCCCTAATTTGGAAAAAGGCAAAAACAAAGCAGATCTTGCACCCAATACAATTTGAAAATCCTCATAATGTCCTGGATTAAATTTCAGCACATTGTTCCAAACTTCCACCCGTTCATTTTCATTGAACCGAGAGTGATACACACAAACTCGTTCTCCAAAAACCAATTGCAAGCGTCTTACAATCTGAGTAGTAAGTGCAATTTCGGGCAATAAGTACAAAACTTGCTCTCCCCTTTCAACGGCCTCTTTTATCAACTTGATATATACTTCTGTTTTACCAGATGAAGTTACCCCATGCAATAAAACAACATCTTTGCTTTCAAAAGCAGTATTGATTTCGGCATAGGCTTTTTCTTGATCTTCGCTTAATTCTTTAATTGGATTGGAAGCCGATTCCAAATCAATTCGACCAGCCTCTACTTCATAGACTTCAAAAATTTCCTTTTTTACCAATTCATTTACCAAAGACGAAGTTGAATTGCTGGCCTTTTGCAAGTCTATTTTCTTAACCTCTTTTGGCGAACTAGAATAGCGTGAACTCATTTGAATATAAGTCATCAACAGCTCTAACTGGCGAGGTGCTTTTTCTATTTCGTCAAATATCTTTTTTAGATTTTCTTCTTGCTCAGCTTGCTTGGTTAGCTTAACATAAGCGATTAGTTTGGGTTTGTAGCGCTGCTTTATTTCCTCTTCCACCATAATCGCTTTTTTTTCGATTAAGGCTTTTATTTTGGGTTGAACATGCTTAATTCCAAGGATTTGAGAAATTTCATCTAAATCCAATACATTCCGCAACTCAAGCGCTTCTACTACCAAATATTCATCGTCCAACAAATCTTCAACTACTTGCTGATATTCGGGATGAAGTAAAACCCTAGTTTCACTCGCCAATCGTAAACCACCTGGCAAAGCAGTCACCATGACATCGCCAATATGCGCCATGTAATAATCGCTAATCCATTCCCAAAATTTTAGTTGAATGGGATGTAAAATCGGATTTTCATCTAAAATCGCCTCAATGTATTTTGCTTCATAAGCTTCGGGAGGAGTTTGATGTACTTTGGCTACAATGGCAGAATATTGTTTATTGCCTTTAAATCCAAATTGAACAATCACTCGTTGCCCTACTAAAATCGCATCATTCCACTCATGTGGAACACGATAACTAAAGGTGTTTGGCAATGCCAAAGGCATAATAACTTCAACGAATTTTGTTTCTCTTTCACTCATTTACATCGAGAGGACATCTGCCAAGTTTAATAATTCTCGGTTGATTTGATGGTTGTGTTTTATGGCTTTCTCAAAAGGAGTAAAAGCGATTTTTCGATTAATCAAACCGACCATTTCATTTTTTCTGCCAGCCAATAAAGCATCCACAGCTGCTTTGCCTAACTGACTTGCCAACACACGGTCAGCCGCAGTTGGGCTTCCACCACGCTGCACATGACCCAATACCGTTACTTTGGTTTCATAATGCTTAAACCTTGCTTTCACTTTTTCAGCAACTTCATAAGCACCTCCTGAATCATCTCCTTCAGCCACAATAATAATACTGCTGCTTTTTTGTCTTTCCCAACCTTTTCTGAGTTTTTCAATCAATTGGTCGATGTAGGTTTCTGTTTCAGGAACTAAAATTGCTTCTGCACCAACACTTATTCCAGAACGCAAGGCGATAAAACCCGCATCTCTTCCCATCACTTCTACAAAAAACAAGCGATCGTGGGCATCGGCTGTGTCTCTAATCTTATCCACAGCTTCTACTACCGTGTTGATTGCCGTATCGTATCCGATGGTATTATCCGTTCCGAATAAATCATTATCTATCGTTCCGGGCACTCCAATGGTTGGAAAGCCATGCTCTTCATAAAATATTTTTGCACCCGTAAAACTTCCATCTCCTCCTATAACAACAAGCCCTTCTATTCCTGCATTTCTTAGATTTTCAGCTGCTTTCGCTCTACCTTCTAGAGTTCTAAACTCTTTGCTTCTTGCACTTTTTAAAATCGTGCCTCCACGTTGAATAATATTGCTAACCGATGAAGAGTTCATCGGCAAAAAATCAGCAGTTATCATTCCTTCATATCCTCGAATAATTCCAACAACTTCCAATTCATTGTATCGAGCTGTTCTAACCACTGCACGAATACAAGCGTTCATGCCTGGAGCATCACCACCTGAAGTAAATACTGCAATTTTTTTCATGCTTGTAAATTGTATTTGAGAAATTAAAGGTAAAGTTTAATTTGCTTTTTTCTCTTTTAAAGTGCCATCAAATAAATCATAACCTCTAAATTGGCAATCAAGTTTTCCGTTCAACATCGGTATTTTGTGACTTGGTTTCAAGGCGATACTGTGAAAGGCTTCTATTTCTGAAGAAATTATCCAAGCCGACCAACCGCTGTATTCGTGTTTTAAGGTTGAGCCAATTTTAGAATAAAAATCTGGCATTCCTTCTTGAATCTCAAGGCGTTCACCATAAGGAGGGTTCATGATAATTATTCCACTTTCTGCTGGCTTTTCAGCTTTGAAAAAATCTTCTTGCTCTAAAATAATGTGCTTGCGCATATTAGCCGCATTGATGTTGATTCGAGCTGCCCGAATGTTGTTCGATTGAGTTTCACGAGCATATATTTTGTGCTTTAAAGGTCTAAATTCGGCTTGTGCTTCTCTCAGTACTTTTGAAAGCAAAGCTTGATCATAATCTTCCCAATTTTCAAATGCAAAAAAAGTTCGACTAAAGTTGGCTGGAATATTACAGGCAATCATTGCAGCTTCTATGGCTATGGTGCCAGAACCTGTCATGGGATCTAAGAAATCCGATTCGCCTTTCCAACCAGTTTTGAGGATTAAACCTGCTGCTAAACACTCGTTGATTGGTGCAAAGTGCATTTCTCGGCGATAGCCTCTTTTAAACAATGGCTCGCCAGAACTATCTAGCGATAAATTCACTTGATCTCCATTGATGTGCAAATGAATCCGAACATCTGGCTCTTCTCTAGCTACATTAGGTCTATCAATTCCCTGTTTTCTGAATCGATCGACAATGGCATCTTTTAATCGCAAAGCCGCAAACTGACTATGTGTGAAATTTTCGGAATAAACAGAAAAATCGATAGAGAAGGTTTTATCTTTTGAAAAAACCGACTCCCAAGCAATATCCATTGCGCCAGCATAAAGTTCATCTGTATTGTTCGCTTTAAAGTGAAATAAAGGTTTCAATACTTTAATAGCCGTTCTCAACCAAATGTTTGCTTTGTACATCACTTCTAAGTCGGCTAAAAAACGAACTGCTCTTTTTTGCACTTCTATGTTTGTAGCTCCAATGGCAATTAATTCTTGCTCTAACTCTTGTTCCAAGTTTTGCATGCAAATAGCAACCAAATAGAATTTACCATCAGGCAATGATTTTGCTTCGTTTTGAACTAATGGTTTCGACTTAATCGCAGATTCGGCGACTTTTCTTTCTTTTGGCTTAAAGGCTTTTTCGCGGAAATCCGATTTTTTTTCATCTGAAATTGGTCTTTCCTTTGGCTTAAAAGTTTTTTTACTAAACTTCGAATGCTTCTCTTCAGAAGCAGGTCTTCCTTTAGGTTTAAACACCTTTTTTTCAAATCTTGGAGTATCATCCGAAGTAGAATCTTCGCTTTCTTTCTTATACTCTTTTTTCTCTGGCTTAGATTCTCCCTCAGCTCTTTTCCGAATATTCAATCTTTTGAATATATCACCGCCTTTTTTTTCTTCTTGATTGTCTTTCGATTCTGCCATGTTGCAAACTTAATCAAACCAGACTTTCTTATTCAATTCTCAATGTTCATAATTCACTTTTTCATAAATAAAATAATACTTGCTTTTTCTTTCCTTTGAAACCAAATAAATGAAATGGAATTAGCACCCGTCGATTGGATAATTATTGCCGCATATTTACTGATGTCTTTAGGAATCGGTTTGTACTACAAAAACCAAGCGAGTAAGAGTTTAAGCGATTTCTTTTTAGGCGGGCGAAAGTTACCTTGGTACATTGCAGGTATTTCGATGGTGGCAACCACATTTGCTGCCGACACGCCTCTTTGGGTTACAGAAAAAGTTGCACAGCATGGAGTTTCTGGAAACTGGCTTTGGTGGAATATGTTGATTGGCGGCATGTTGACTACTTTCTTTTTTGCAAAACTTTGGCGAAGAGCAGAAATTGTAACCGAATTGGAATTTGTTGAAATCAGGTATAGTGGAAAACCAGCAAGTTTTTTAAGAGGATTCAAATCCGTTTACATGGGCATTTTTCTAAACGCCATTGTCATAGGTTGGGTGAATGCTGCACTTGCCTCCATTTTAAAAGTATTTTTTGATATTCCAGATAATCAGCTGATATACTATATCGCTGCAGCCATGTTAATTGTGGCATTCTATGCTACCTTATCCGGATTAAAAGGAGTAGCCATAACCGATACCGTTCAGTTTTTTATTGCCATGGCAGGCTGCATTATCTTAGCGATTGTGGTTTTAAATACAGACAAAGTAGGTGGAATTTCTGGGCTAAAAGCACAACTTCCAGCTTGGCGATTTGATTTTTTCCCTAAAATAAACTCAGGAGAGGCTGTAGAGAATATCGGAACTTACAGTGTAACTATTGGCGCATTTTTAACTTTTAGTTTGGTGCAATGGTGGGCCAGTTGGTACCCAGGTGCTGAACCAGGCGGAGGTGGCTATATTGCCCAGCGTATGATGAGTGCAAAAGATGAAAAAAATGCGGTGTTTGCTACTTTGTTTTTTCAAATAGCGCATTATTGCTTGCGTCCTTGGCCATGGATTATAGTTGGTTTGTGTGCTTTGGTTTTATATCCAGACTTACCCATAGAAGAATCGGGGCAAGGTTTTGTTATGGCCATGAAAGATTACCTGCCAGCTGGACTTAAAGGTTTATTGTTGGTCGCATTTCTTTCTGCTTATATGAGCACCATTTCTACACAATTAAATTGGGGAGCCAGTTATTTAACCAACGACTTATACAAACGTTTTCTAAAAAAAACCAAAGAAGAAACAGAAGAAGAAGAGCAAAAAGACTATGTTAAAAAAGCTCGTTTATTTACAGTTCTTATCATGCTTGTTTCCTTATTGGCAACTACTCAAATAAAAAGCATTGACAGTGCTGCTACTTTTTTAATCGAATGTGGAGCAGGATTAGGTTTAGTGCTTATTTTAAGATGGTATTGGTGGAGAATTAATGCTTGGAGTGAAATTACGGCAAGTCTTGCTCCTTTTATAGGTTATAGCATTGCCAACTATGGTTTAGAATTGGCTTATCCAGTAAATTTCTTGTTTACCGTTTCTTTCAGTACTATAGCTTGGCTAATAGCCACCTTCGTCAGTGCTCCAACAAATCGTGAGGTATTGGAAAATTTTTATCGAAAAGTGAGGCCGAACGGGGCTTGGAAACCATTTCAACATAAAAACGAAGAAAAAGAAGCGATGCTCCCCTTGTTTATTTGTTGGGCAAGTTCTATAGTCATGGTTTATGCTTGTCTCTTTTTTATAGGAGATTTAATTTTTTTAAATTTTGAAAAAGCTATATTTGAGGCTGCAATAATGGTAATTTCGTTAATTATTTTAAGAATTCAATTGAAAAAAACACGAATTTTTGATATTTAATTATCTTTACGCCCAGAAGCAAAAAATAAACTTCAAAAATCAAGGACAAATATGTCGAACTATAAGATTATCAATTCATTCAATATAAAGCAAGTATTGGTATTATTACTTGCTCCAGCGCTTATGTTTTCTTGTGCTGAAGATCCTGCAAAATCAAATAAATTGCAAGATGAAAAGCAAGACAATCAAGAAGTTGTTAAAGAAAAGAACTCTAAATTGTTAGAGATTAGCGGAAAGGTTTTTAGCATACCTTCTCCAATTCAAACTGCATTCTTATTGAAAGAAGTTGGCACAAGCTATCAAGCTGATATTTTAAACCCAACAGCAAATGCAAGTAAATACGCAACAAAAAGTGCAAAAGCCTTAAACTTGGGCATATACGGTGCAGACCTTGGATACGCTACAATTTTTGACAATACAGAAGATGCAATTTCTTATGTAGCAATAACTAAAAAAATAAGCGGAGAGTTGGGAATCACTAACTTATTCAACGCGAAAATGATGCAACGATTTGAAGCCAATATTGGAAATCAAGACTCCTTATTAGCGATGGTTTCCGATGCTTTTAAATCGGCAGATCAGTATTTAAAAAACAGCAAGCAAGATGACATTGGAGTTTTAATCTTAGCAGGAGGTTGGATAGAAACCTTACACTTTGCTTCTACCCTTGCTAAGTCAACTAAATCTGAAGCTCTAAAAAATAGAATAGGCGAACAAAAAATCACCATTAAAAACTTAATTAATTTATTGTTGCCTTATCAAGACAAAGAAGAAGTGGCAAGCTTGATTAATCAATTGAATGAATTAAAAGATATTTATTCTGGAATAAATTATGAATACACTTATGTAGAGCCAGAAACAAATCCGAATACTAAAACAACCATAATAAAAAGTAAGTCAACGGTGGTGATGACTGAAGCCCAATTAAAAACAATTTCAGATAAGATCAGCGAAATTAGATCAAGCATTATTTAATAAGAACTAGATGAAAAAATTAACAATATTGATTAGCGCTACTATTTTATTATGTCTTGCAAACATAAATGAAACACAGGCGCAATGTGATACAATAGCTAGCATTTGCAGCCAAAATTTTAGTAAAAACTATCTTTCTGACGGTCAAGAATACAGAGCTTTATTATTTGAAGAGCAAACTGCTGAATTTCATTTAACATTATATGGCGGTAGTGTATATCGTTTTAGCGCCTGCAGTGGATTATCGAATGGAAACTTAATTTTTAGAGTGCTTGACGAAGAAATGAACGAATTATTTACTAATAAAGATTATGAAGTTTCTCCTTATTGGGATTTTGAAGTGGAATCTACTTTAGATGTGATAGTAGAAGGCAATTTAAATCTTGAAAAAGTAAATTCTGGTTGTGCAGTATTACTAGTAGGTTTTAAACCATAAACACGATATTTTTATAGATGAAAAGCAGGAACTTTTAGTTATCCTGCTTTTTTTTATTACTTTCATAGCCATTTTTAAAATACTTTAATAACAAATAAATGAGTGAACGGATATTAAAAGCCTTGATGCAATTGTTTGCAATAATGGCGAATGTTGGAAGAGATGACTCCAACAGCCGTGAATTTGTTCGTCAATTTTTGGAGGAGCAATTAAATCGTGATTTGGTGAACGAATATTTATTGGTTTACGATCGCTACTACAACGAACAAAACAAAAAACGCGAAGGGCTTAAAGCAAGAAAAAGGACCTCACTCAATTCTGTAAAGATTTTAAAGATTTGCATGGAGATCAACAAAGAGTTGACCCAAAAGCAAAAGATTTATGTACTGGTGCAATTGTTAGAGTTTATTTATCAAAACGATAACGATACAGAACAAGCCATGGAGTTTGTTGATACGGTTGCCGATTCTTTTAATATAAATAAAACAGAGTTTAACAATGCTAAAGATTTTGTTAAAAGTGAAGCGAATGAAATACCGAAGTATGAGAATTTACTTTTAATAAACAACCACGACAAACACGAAGGAGAGCATTTTCATATAAAGTCTGACAAATTACAAGGTCAAATTCACATTCTGAATATTAGAAGTGTGAATATGTTTTTCCTGAAATATTTTGGAACAACAGAAACTCTTTTAAATGGCCAGATAATACGACCTAAAAAGACCTATGTTTTAACACAAGGCTCTTCAATTAGGGCTTCTAATATTTCGCCGATTTATTATAGCGATATAATCAATAAGTTTTTAAGTGACTCATCCAGTGAGAAAACATCATTTACGATTGATAATATCACCTATAAATTTAAAAATGGAAACATCGGTTTGTATCCCATGTCTTTAGAAGAAGAATCGGGTGACTTAATAGGAATTATGGGTGCCAGTGGAGCTGGAAAATCCACATTACTAAACGTTTTAAACGGAAATTACAAACCCACTAAAGGTTCTGTAAGAATTAACGGTTTTGATGTACACGAACCGAGCAATAAAGACAAAATTGAAGGTGTTATCGGTTATGTTTCTCAAGATGATTTGCTTATTGAAGAGCTAACTGTTTTTCAAAATATATTTTACAACGCCAAGTTATGCTTTGGCGATTTATCTGACTTTCAAATTGCAAAACTTACCTTTAAAATATTGCACAGTCTTGGCTTATATGAAACAAGGCATTTAAAAGTTGGAAGTCCGCTTGAAAAAACAATTAGTGGCGGACAAAGAAAACGTGTAAACATTGGTTTAGAGTTAATTAGAGAACCATCTATTTTATTCGTAGATGAACCAACTTCAGGATTATCATCTAGAGATTCAGAAAACATCATGGATCTTTTAAAAGAATTGACCTTAAGGGGAAAACTAATCTTTGTTGTAATCCACCAGCCATCATCTGACATTTTTAAAATGTTTGACAAGTTGATTATTTTAGATACTGGTGGTCATTTAATTTACAATGGCAACCCTGTAGATGCCATCGTTTACTTTAAAAAACAAATTCAGCAAGCCAATGCTGTTGAAAGTGAATGCATTCAATGTGGTAATGTAAACCCTGAGCAGATTTTTAATATCATCGAATCAAAAATTTTAGATGAATATGGAAATCAGACTGATAAAAGAAGGGTCAAACCTAAAGAATGGTCAAAGAAATATAAAGAAGCTAACAAATCTAATCATCAAGATGTGGAGGTGAATACAAATCCACCGATTAGCAATTTAAAAATACCCAATGCCTGGAAGCAATTTCTAGTCTTTATTAAAAGAGATGTTCTGTCAAAGCTGACGAATAAACAATATTTATTAATCAACTTTTTGGAAGCACCAGTATTGGGCTTTATCCTTTCATTTATTATTAAATACTCAAGTGCAGACTCAACCAATGTCGATGGTTATATTTTTAGGTTAAATGAAAATCTAACTGCTTATATTTTCATGAGTGTAATTGTTGCACTATTTTTAGGATTAACAGTTAGTGCCGAAGAAATAATTCGAGATCGTAAAATTTTAAAACGTGAGAAATTCTTAAACCTCAGTAAAGGGAGCTATTTGTTTTCTAAGATTTTCATCATGTTCACAGTATCAGCCATTCAGGTTTTAACATTTGTGTTGGTGGGAAATACAGTATTAGAAATTAAAGGTATGTACTTTGAATACTGGCTTATACTCTTTTCCGTTTCTTGCTTTGCAAATATGCTTGGTTTGAATATTTCGTCTAGTTTCGATTCGGCTGTTACCATTTATATCCTTATTCCATTTTTAATTATTCCTCAATTATTGCTCAGTGGAGTTATTGTCAAGTTTGATAAGCTAAACCCAGTAATAACCATACAGAAAAAAGTGCCTATGGCCGGAGAAATAATGGCTTCTAAGTGGGCTTTTGAAGCCTTATCGGTCAATCAGTTTAAAAACAACAAATTCAATCAGCAATTTTATTTTATAGATAAAGACTTAAAAAATGCATCCTTTAAAAAGAATTTCTGGTTAACTCGTATTAAAGATAAGTTGAACTTCATCATTAGAAATAAAAAAAATACTGAAGCTCAAGAGGAGTTAAATAATGCCTATTTACTATTAGCTAATGAGTTTAGTAAAGAAAATGAGCAAAACAGTCAAATACAATTTCCGGATATAGAATCTCTTACCGTAGAAAATATGAGTGAAGAGCAACTCAGTGCTATTTCCGACTACATCAATGAGCTTTCTGATTATTATATCGACAAGTACAATCACTATAGTGATGTTAAAGATGAATTGTTAATCAAACTCAATAAAACGGATGAAGACAAAGCACTCTTCATAAAAATGAAGAATGAATACACCAATGAGTCACTGGAAAATTTATTAACCAATAAAAACGATTTAGATAAAATTATTGAGTGGGATAATGAGTTAATTCAACGAGCAGATCCTATATATAAAGATCCAATTGGTTTTAGAGCGCACTTTTTAGCACCTTCAAAAAAGCTATTTGGTACAAACATTACAACTTTTTCTGCAAACTTATTAGTCCTTTGGTTTTTCTCAATTGTATTGGCGATTACCTTATATTACGATGTTTTGAGAAAACTACTAGACTTTATAGGAAACCTCTTTAATAAGAAATCATATTGAAATAATTGATGCTTAAACGCCTTTAGGCGCTGAATTGCGCTATGTTTATTAACATTCGACCCTATTTTTCAACAAAACATACTCTTTTTCGTTGAAATCCTTGCACCGCTTAGGTTTTAATCTATATTTGTGCTCGCTTCAATGAAGTATTAATCTAATTTATAATTTAAAACATTTAAACATGAACAAAGCAGAATTAATTGAATCAATGGCTGACGGAGCTGGATTATCTAAAGCAGATGCTAAAAGAGCATTAGACTCATTCTTAGATGCAACTGGAAGTGCATTAAAAAAAGGTGATAAAGTTGCTTTAGTTGGATTTGGAACTTTCTCTGTTTCAAAAAGAGCAGCTAGAAAAGGTAGAAACCCACAAACTGGAAAAGAAATAAACATCGCAGCAAAAAATGTTGTAAAGTTTAAAGCAGGTTCTGAATTATCAGGAAACGTAAACTAATACTTATACCTATTAGTTTAAAAACCGTTTCGAAAACTCGAGACGGTTTTTTTGTGCCCTAATATTTTATATTCTTTTTTTAGTCAGCAGTAAATTTCTATATTTGATATTCAAATTATGAACAATCAAAAAATAGATACAAATGGGAAAAGGCGATATAAAAAGTAAAAAAGGAAAAAGGAAAGCAGGCTCTGCAGGTGTAAGCAGACAAAGGAAAAAGACTAAAGTAGAAATAAAGCCTAAAGCCGTTAAGAAAGAACAAGCTACAAAAGCTAAAGCTAGCGAAACTAAGAAAACAACAAAAACTACAAGTAAAAAAACTACTGCAGCTAAGCCAAAGGCAAAAAAAGCAGCACCTAAAAAAGCAGCAAGTACTAAAACAAAAGAGTAAATCAAGCATTTTACACAAAACACAATCTAATTAGCATTTAATAAACCTTAGAGAAAGTATAAACTCTAAGGTTTATTTTTTTATCCTCATTTGAAATTAAAAACACAGCCAATTTTTAAAAGCATATGAATTAAAACAGGCTAGCAAACAAGGAGTAAAATATTTATCTTTAATTCATGCTAGCATTTAATCAACTTTCGTATTGGGAAAAAGAATCTTATCTAAAACATGTTGATTTTCTAATCATCGGATCTGGAATTGTTGGGCTGTCAACTGCTATACACTTAAAAAAAGCTAAACCCAATAAAAATGTGTTGGTGCTGGAACGGGGTTATTTACCAAGTGGAGCAAGCACTAAAAATGCTGGTTTCGCTTGCATTGGTAGTGCCTCAGAAATTTTAGATGACATAAACAACAATTCCGAACATGAAGTTTTTGAAACAATAGAAAAAAGGTGGCAAGGTTTAGTGTATTTGAGGGAACTTTTGGGCGTTGTATCCATTGAATATTTAGAATTAGGATCTCACGAATTGTTTAAACCCAATGAAAAAGCAATTTTTAATCATAGCATAGAACAAATAGAATGGTTAAACCAACACTTAAAACGAATAACCGGAATTGAACAGAATTTTCAAGTAGCCAATTCATATTGCGAAAAAAGTGGTTTCTATGGGTTTAATAAAGCGATTAGCAACAAAGCAGAAGGCCAATTAAATACTGGAAAAATGATGCAAAGGTTGGTTCAGCTTGCAATTGGTTTAGGCATACAAATTTTGAATGGAATAGAAGTTAAAACCATTGAAAATCATGAGATTATTAGCAATTATGGGAAAATAAGTTTTGACAAATTAGCTATCTGTGTCAATGGTTTTGCCAAGCAATTTCTACCAAACGAAGATGTTAAGCCTGCACGGGCACAAGTGGTGATCACCTCCCCTATTCCCGATTTAAAAGTTAGAGGCATTCATCATTTCGATAAAGGCTATTATTATTTCAGAAATATAGGAAATAGAGTGCTTTTTGGAGGTGGTAGAAACTTAGATTTTGAAGGCGAAGAAACAGATGAATTAAACACTTCTGACAAAATTATTAATCATTTGAGTTACCTCTTAGAATCCCAAATTTTACCTAACAGCTCCTTTACGATAGAACAGCATTGGGCGGGAACTATGGGAGTTGGAAAAACAAAAAAACCGATTATTAAACAGCTTGAAAAAAATATTTATTGCGGCGTTAGACTTGGAGGCATGGGTGTAGCAATTGGTAGTTTAGTTGGAAAAGACTTGGCGGACTTAATTATAACTCATTCCACTTAAACTTGTTATCGCTTTCCTTATCCTAGAAAAAACCTTGTTTATCACATTCTATATGCTCTAACTTTTTTTTCATCCTAAATTGCTAACTCAAATACATAAAAAAGATGAAAAAAATAATATTGACCGGTATAGCTTTTATTGTTCTTTTTGCAGTTCAAGCACAACATGAAGAAATGGAAGTAAAAGGAAATCCAGAGTTAGTTTCTAGCCAAGAAGAATTGTTGAAACTTGCTCAGCAAGAACGTGGCGACTATAAATACTCAGTAGAAGATTATTTTAGAAAACCAAGTCAATCTTCTTTCCAGTTTTCACCCGATGGTAAATACGTTTCTTATAAGCAAAGAGAAGAAGACGGAAAAAGCCATGTGTATATAAAAAACACCGAAACGGATGAAATAATAAGGGCTATAGAAGAAAAAGACGAACTCATTAGAGGGTACGGTTGGGCGAATGAAAGTCGCTTAATTTATATTATGGATAAAGGTGGAAACGAAAATTATCACCTTTTTGCGGTTGATCTAGATGGAAAAAATCAAGTTGAGTTAACCCCTTATGATAATGTAAGAGTGGGTATTCTCAACTCCTTGAAAGAGCAAAAAGATTATCTAATTATCTCAATGAATAAAGATAATCCTCAAGTATTTGAGCCTTATAAAATAAACATCAAGACTGCTGAAATCGAAAAACTATATACCAACGAAGATCCAGCAAACCCAATAAGTAGTTATGATTTTGATAAAGATGGAAATTTAAAAGCGTTTACTAAACAGCAAAATGGAACCGAATATGTTTTGTATTACAGAACCAAATTAAATGGTGAGTTTGAGAAAATAATTCAAACTACTTGGAAAGACAATTTCAACATCATCAGTTTTGATTACACATCCGAAAACCCTCATGATGCTTATGTTATGAGCAATATCAATAGCAATACGGATGAAATTATTTTATATGACTTTGCTAAAAAGAAAGAGCTGAAAAAAGTTTACTCCAACCCCACTTTTGATGTCGGTGGACTAAGTGTTTCTAGAAAAAGAGGTTTTGAACTGGACTATTATTATTACAATGGCGAAAAATACCATGTGGTACCTGTAAGTGCTACGGCTAAAAAATTGAATGAAAAATTTAAAAAGCAATTTGGCGACAAGGAGTTTAATGTTTCTAGTGTAACCGATGAAGAAGACAAATATTTAATCTATGTTACTAGCGACAAGCTTTATGGCAAGTATTACACTTACAATGTAAAATCTGATTCGTTCAAAGAAATCATAGATTTAATGCCCCAGCTTCACGAAGAAGACATGGCAAACATGAAATCGATACAGTTTAAAAGTAGAGATGGCTTGACAATTTATGGCTACTTAACCCTGCCAAATGCTGTTGAAAATGGAAAAGTCCCCATGATAGTCAATCCTCATGGAGGTCCTTATGGCCCAAGAGACGATTGGGGATTTAACCCTGAAGTACAGTTGTTTGCAAGCCGAGGTTATGCGACCTTGCAAGTCAACTATAGAGGCTCTGGAGGTTATGGTAAAGAATTTTATTTGGCAGGCAACAAACAAATTGGCCGTAAGATGCTAAACGATTTAGAAGATGCAGTAGCTTATGTAAAAACCTTGAATGTCATTGACGAAGAAAAGATTGCAATTTACGGCGCAAGTTATGGCGGTTTGGCCACCTTGGGTAGTTTGGTGAAAACACCAGATCTTTATACTTGTGGAGTGGATTATGTAGGCGTTTCAAACCTGTTTACTTTCTTTAAAGCTTTCCCGCCTTATTGGAAACCATTTTTAGGTCAGGTTTATGAGCAATGGTACGATGAAAACAGCCCAGAAGATCAGGAAATTATGAAAGCAGTATCGCCAGCATTAAACGTGGATAAGATAACCAAACCGCTATTTGTAGTGCAAGGAGCAAATGACCCTAGAGTTAATATAGAAGAATCTGACCAAGTGGTAGAAAACATGAGAGCCCGAGGAATAGACACCCCTTATATGGTAAAATACGATGAAGGCCACGGATTTGGACGAGAAGAAAATCGCATCGAATTATACAAATGCATGATGGGATTTTTTGCCTTGCACTTGAAGTGATGGTAAATAATTGTCAACCAAAATAGTAATGAGAAAGATTAATTAACAATTAAAATGAAGGTAAATCAAAAGGCAGCGTTATACTCTACTATTTTGGTCGTTCTTTATGGATTGACGTCTTATCTGATGTTCACTTTTCTGTTCTAAAGTATTTTGACAACAATTCTTACAATTCCTTTGAGTTTAGCTTTTATAGTTGGATATGGACTGGGAGATTTTATGGGTTATTTATGTCTTATTGAAATGATTATTTTAATTTGGTATTGGTGTTACATAATATTTAAAGGAAGTATTAGCCGCTAATCAAGTTAACTGCTCTTGCTAATCCCGATAGTAACCTTCTCCGCATGGGTTTCCTCTTAGCGGCGAGACACCCGCTCCGCAGCGGTTTGCAACCCTGCGGCAAGTTAAAAAGCAAGATTGAATCTGTATCCAACTTAGCTAGTTAAATTAGTAGAGTTGTAGTGTTTCGACATCCGTTACGGCAGACAAGCCGCTTAACATGACAACTCTATATCTAAACTATTAATTGGTAATTCATCATTAGTAATTAAACACCCAAATCAGATTCAGTAATAAGAAAACACCTTCTATACCAACAACAATAAAAAACACCCTCCCCCTCTTTTTTTCTACGATAAAACTTGCCTCAATTGGCATTCTGTATATTTGAACCAATTATACAGATCCATTGAAAGACATACTTTTACTCACACCGCCGTTTACCCAATTAAATACACCTTATCCGGCAACAGCATATTTAAAGGGTTTCTTAAACACCAAAGGCATTTCTAACCATCAAGTGGATTTGGGAATTGAAGTGATTGTTGCTTTTTTCTCGAAGCATGGTTTATCAAATGCCTTTGAAACTGCTGCCAATCGGGGTTCTATACAATCTGAAAATGCCAAAAGAATTTTCGCTTTACGTGATGATTACATCCAAAGCATAGATTCGATTATTGAGTTTTTACAAGGCAAAAATCAAACGCTTGCACGACAAATTTGCGCGGGAAATTACTTGCCCGAAGCTGCTCGATTTGACGAGCCACAAGAACTGGATTGGGCTTTTGGCAAAATGGGCATGCGTGACAGAGCAACGCATTTGGCTACTTTGTATTTAGAAGATCTCTCCGATTTTATTGTAGAATGTGTGGATGAAAATTTTGGATTCAGTCGCTATGCCGAACGGCTAGGTAGAAGTGCTAATTCCTTTGATGAAATTCATGAGAATTTGCAAAAAGCTTTAACCATTATCGATCAAATTACGCTAGCTATACTAGAAGAAAAAATAAAGAAATTTCAGCCTAAGTTGCTCTGTATTTCGGTTCCTTTTCCGGGAAATTTATTCAGTGCATTTCGTTGTGCTCAGTTTATAAAGAAGCATTATCCGCACATTAAAATTGTTATGGGTGGTGGTTTTCCCAATACAGAATTGAGAAGTTTAAACGATAAACGAGTCTTTGAATATTTTGATTTTATCACCTTAGATGATGGGGAATTGCCAATCGAATTGCTGCATAAAAGCCTAAGCTCTTCAGTGGACTTTAAGCGTACTTTTCTATTGGAAAATGAGAAAGTAGTTTATAAAAATAATTCTACTCAAGCAGATTATAGACAATCGCAAATTGGCACGCCCGATTATAGCGATTTACCGTTAGATCAATACATTTCGGTGATAGAAATGGCTAATCCCATGCACAGTCTGTGGAGCGATGGCCGATGGAACAAGTTAACAATGGCGCATGGTTGCTATTGGGCAAAATGCTCATTTTGCGATGTATCTTTAGATTATGTTAAACTCTACGAGCCTGTAACAGCCAATCTTGTAGTAGATCGTATGGAAGAAATGATTTTGCAGACTGGTGGAACAGGATTTCATTTTGTTGATGAAGCGGCTCCTCCTGCCCTCATGAGAGCAATAGCGATAGAAATCATTAAGCGCAAATTAAAACTTACCTGGTGGGCTAATATCCGATTTGAGAAGAGTTTTACAAAAGACTTGTGTTTCCTTTTAAAAGAATCTGGTTGCATTGCCGTTTCTGGAGGCTTGGAAGTAGCCTCTGATCGCTTGCTAAAGCTCATAAAAAAAGGAGTTACAGTGCAGCAAGTTGCACAAGTTTGCAATAACCTAACAAGCGCCGGCATTATGGTTCATGCCTATTTAATGTTTGGTTTTCCAACGCAAAGCAAACAAGAAACCATCGACAGTTTAGAAATGGTTCGCCAACTCTTTGAATCAGGTGTTATCGAATCTGGTTTTTGGCATCAATTTGCATTAACGGCCCACTCTCCTATTGGACTAAATCCCCAAGAATTTGGAATTGAACCTCAACTAAAAGAAATACAATTTGCCAATAATGATGTTGAATTCATAGACAAAACAGGAATAAAGCATGAACGATTTAGCGATGGTTTAAAAAAAGCATTATACAATTACATGCATGATCTTGGTTTTGATTTGCCCTTGCAAGATTGGTTCGACTTTAAAGTTTCAGCACCCACTATAGCTCCTGACTTTATTCGCAATTGCCTAGAACTTAAACAAAGGGAAACGTTTAAATCCAATGCCATCGTAGTTTGGCTAGGTAATACTCCATCGATAAAAAAGCAAATAAGCACTAAAAAGGGGAAATCAAAAACTCAAGTTATTCTATCTTTTGATACAAAAACAAGTCAATTTGATTTGATTTTCTCAGAAAACATAGGCAATTGCTTATATCAAACACTGGATAATTGTCAGATTCACAAACGCTCAAATACCTTATTAAGTGAAGTTCAGAAATCCTTTGAAATGGAAAATGAAGACTTTGTTTCTTTCTGGAGTTCAGAACAAGTATTATATTTGAGAGATAATGGTTTGTTGATTTTATAAAACCAAAGCCCATAAAAAGGGAATTTATCATGAGAAAATTACTTTTAATTTTAATCCTTTGCCCGTCATTGTCATTTGCTCAATTTTCTGAAACTATAAACTCTGATAGGCCTGGACAAGCTAATGGCGCTTCTACTTTGGGCAAAAATGTATTTCAGATTCAAAGCGGCTATAATTTAAATACCGTAAAAAATGGCTTCTCTGATATGCAGAACACGAACATTAATAATTTTTTTAGATTTGGACTTTTAGAGCGAGTGGAATTAAGCGCTCTGGTCAATTATGCATCGGTAAAAACAAAGGGACGTCAATCGGAAAGCAGCCTGAGTGACTTTAACGATTTACAATTGGGAGCTCGGTTTTTTTTAGTCGAAAACAAAGGAATAATTCCTGCCTTAGCTGTTCAATCAAGTGTTTTATTAAAACTACCTAATAGCCTGTTTCCCAGAGAAAAAATGGGCTCGAATACCATAGTTGCAACAACCAATCAAATAAGTGAATGGCTTTCTTTTAATAGCAATTGGATTTTTCTTCAAGAAGGAAACGCTCCATTACACACTTCCTATGTTGCTAATATTTCCTTTACCATTTCCGAGCGAATAGGAACATTTATCGAAATGTATGGTGCTATTTCTAACTATTTTACAACTAGCTTTGATGCAGGATTTTCCTATTTAATTAATAATGATTTTCAAATAGATGCTTCAGCAGGAATTCAAGATAATTCTTACACTGATACAGACTATTTTATAGATTTGGGAATCTCTTGGAGAACAAATTGGAGAAAATAAACATGGAACAAATCACGCATTTTTTAAACTCTAATAATGGCCAAAGCCTACTGTTAATAATTGGTTTAGGTTTTATTATTTTAATTGTTTCGAGCATCTTTAAAAAGATAATTCCCAAATACATTAAAGACACAAACTCGAGGTATAGAACAAGGAAGTTTATTAACCTCATTGCCTATGTTTTATTGATAATTGCTGTTTTAACAACTTATAGCAATCAACTGACAGGTTTTGCTGTTTTCTTAGGTGTAGCGGGTGCTGGAGTTGCCTTTGCTTTGCAAGAAGTAATAGCGGCCATAGCGGGATTTATAGTTATACACACTTCCAATTTTTATAAAGTTGGCGATCGGGTTTTGCTTGGCGGAATAAAAGGCGATGTGATAGACATTGGATTTTTGAGAACCACCTTGATGGAAATTGGCGATTGGGTTGACGGCGATTTGTATAATGGTAGAATCACAACGGTATCTAACAATTTCATCTTTAAAGAGCCTGTATTTAACTATTCAGGCGAATTTCCATTTATATGGGATGAAGTGAAAATACCCATTAGAACCGAAGGCGATTTTGAATGGGCAAAAGAGGAGTTTACAAAAATTCTAAAAAGCTCATTGGGCACTTACGAAAAAGAAGCCGCCCAATACTGGGATAAGATGACTGTAAAGTTTCTTGTTGAAAAAGCAAAAGTAGAACCTTTAGTAACCATGGTCTTTGATGAGAATTGGATTACGTTCACCCTAAGGTATGTAGTTGATTATAAAGCAAGAAGAATAACTAAAGATTTGATTTTTAGGAGTATTCTAAAAATGATTAAGGAATCAAATGGAAGAATAGATGTAGCAGCTGCTTCAAGCGAAGTGTTGAATGTGACAGCAAAAGCTTAGTCTAATTTTTAATTCTATTTTTTCGTTCTTTTTTTAACTACACCATCAATAAACACCAATTTACTCAATGAAACTTTGGTTTTAAAAACACCAAATGCAACAGTGGCTTCCTCGCCTTCAAGGGCTAATACTTCTCCTATCTGTTTAGTTGTTTTCAGTTTTACTCTTGAACCAATAACAATTGGCTGCTCCGTTGCTTTGGCTTTGTATTTTCTGTTTTTAGGCGCTTTTCTTTGTCGCTCTAATTCTTTTTCTTTTTCAAGTCTAATCCTTTCGGCATCAAGTATTTTGGTTTTTTCGATGCTGATGTATTTTCGAATCTCTGCAAACAAGTCTTGGTTTTTTCCTTTGGCTTTCGTTTCAAAGGAAGCAATAAACTGCTCCATCTTTTTCCCATGATTCAAATACTTATTATTTGATTCTATGAGTTTTTGCTGTGTTTCTAAGCGAGTTTCATATTGTTTTTGTTTTGCTTCAAAAGATTCTTTTGCCTCCTCTGCTTGTTTTTGAGCATGTTCTAAATCTGTTTTTAAATGATAAACCGCCGATTTATCCTTCTGCAAGTCAGCAATTAACTGATCTAAATCTAGCTTTTTACGGTTGATTTTATTTTTAGCAGCATTCAAAATCGGACGAGGAATTCCATTCATTTCTGCAACTTCAAAAGTAAATGAAGAACCTGGTTGACCAATTTCTAATTCAAATTCGGGTTCCAATGTTTCCTTATTGAAAAGCATGTTGGCATTTACCGCTTCTTCGAGTTTAGCAGCCCTTAATTTAATATTGCTATAGTGAGTTGTAACCACTCCATAGCAGCCTTTACGGTATATGGTTTCAAAAAATACTTCGGCCAATGCGCCACCCAATTCTGGGTCAGAACCAGTGCCAAATTCATCTAAAAGCAATAAGGTTTTAGGACTCGTTTTTCCTATAAAGAACTTCATGCGTTGCAAACGATAACTATAGGTACTCAATTGGTTTTCAATAGACTGATTGTCTCCGATATCGGACAAAATATAATCAAACCAAGCGAAAATACTTTTGGGGGAAGCAGAAACCAGTAAGCCACTCTGAAACATCATTTGCAGCAAACCCATTGTTTTTAAAGTAATGGATTTCCCTCCTGCGTTTGGACCTGATATTACAATTATCCTTCTAGAAGAATCTAAATTAAATGACTGTGATTTAGTTGTTTTTTGAAGTCCATTGTTTGTTAAATACAAGAGTGGATGAAAAGCTTCATGCAAAAATGTATCTTGATTTTTGATGTTTATCTTGGGTTTGTTGGCCTTAATACGCTCAGCAAATTTCACCTTAGCCATGATTTCATCCAGTTTGCATAATATGCTCTGATAACTTTCAATCAAAGGTAAATAAGCCCTTAAATAATCGGTTAATTCCTTAATGATTCTCCTAACTTCGATTCGTTCATCGTCGATCAATTGATCTAGTTCTTTGTTGAGCATTTCATTGGCACGAGGTTCTATATAGCTCAAAGAACCAGTTTTGGAAGATCCCATGATGTTGCCATCTACTTGCCTTTTAAAAGTTGAAACAATGGTTAAAACCCGCCGATTGTCGATTACATTTTCGCTGATATCGGTAACAAACCCTTGGCTTTTCGCTTGTCGTACCGCCTTTTCAAAATTTTTGTTTACCTGTTTTTTGACGCTCTTAATGCGATTTCGAATGTAAAGCAAATCTTCAGAGGCATCATCTTTAATTTGCATACTCTTGTCTAAGACTTTTTCAATTGCCTTACTAATGTCTTTTGTGTAGTGGGCTTGCTTTACTAAAGATTTTAAAAGCGGGTATTCTTCTTCAATTTTAAAAAATAACAACAGATCATTAACCATTCGAGTTGCATCGTAAATACGAACTACACCTTCTATGTCTAAACTGCTAGATTTTATGCCCAACAAGCGAATTTCTTTCAATAACTCGCTAAATTCTAGGCGGGGAAATCGCAATCCTAAGCGTCTAATGCTTAATAATTCATGGCTTTGTTCTATTGAATGACTGGCTTCCTCTATACTTCCAAAAGGGCTTAATTGCGACATGCGCTCTTTTGCAGTAGGGTTTTGACAGGCATTTACAATTAATTTGCGTATTTCATCAAATTCTAGATCTTTTGCTGTCTGTTCGTCAAAAAAATACATGCTTTGTTTCAAGACCCGAAAATTAAGGACATTTCGCAAACAGATTGATTCTATTTTAGTTCTTAGTTTATAATTTTAAAAATTCTATACTTTAGCATTTATGAAAATTTATCCTAACATCAATCAAAGCATAGGCATTACCTTTATTATCATCGCTTCTATGCTTGTTTTTGCTGCCTTGAATATTTTCTTAAACGACCTTATCGGAAAAGAAGCTTCTATGTTTGTTTATTACCTTGTTTCGATTGGTATTCCATTCATTGGATTTCATTTTTATCGTAAAAAAACAAACGCTACGTCTAGTTATCAATTAAAGCCAATTAGTTTAATCAATGTGTTGGCTCTAATACTCATTACTCTGGCAATACAGTTTGGCATCAATTCGCCCATAACAGACCTAATTCCCATGAGCGACTGGATTAAGCAAGCATTTATGGAATTAGCCGAGATGAATGGCCTATTGGGCTTTTTAACCTTAGCAGTTGCAGCGCCAATTTTAGAGGAATTTATTTTTCGCGGAATTGTTTTAGATGGTCTTTTAAAAAATACAAGTCCTTGGAAAGCCATATTAATTTCTAGCCTTTTATTCGGATTTGTACATCTAAATCCTTGGCAATTCATCGGAGGTACCATCATCGGAATGTTTATAGCTTGGGTTTATTATCGTAGTCATAATTTATGGTATTGCATACTCATTCACTTTGCAAACAATGCCTCTGCCTTTTTGATTATGCAAACAAAACCCGCCGAAGAATTAATGAATCAAACGCTTGTAGAGTCTTATGGTGGATTGGGCTTTATGCTTGTTATACTTCCAGTTTCTTGGATTTGTATCTATCTCGGAATCCGTTTTTTAAGAAAACGTTTTCCGACAAACCAAACGATTTCTCATGCCTAAACTTACTGTTCAATTTGCAAAAAAAACCAATTTAGCTGCCATTCTAAAGTTGTTTAAACGGTCGGTTTTAGCAATCGATGAATCTCATTACACACTTGCTCAAAAAAAAGCCTGGGCAAAATCTTCGGAAAACATAGCCAGGTGGAAAACTGCCATCGAAAATCAATTTTTCTTATTGGCTTATATCGAGCAGGAACTGGTAGGTTTTATCGCTTTAGAAAATAACAAGCACATCGATTTGATTTATGTTTGCCCTTTACATTCACGAATGGGAATCGCTCAAGAATTAATCAATTTGGTTGAAAAGCAAGCCAACTATCATCGTTCTAGCGAATTAACTGCAGATGTCAGCAAAGCGGCAATCACTTTTTTTCAAAAAAATGGTTTTCAGATAATTACAGAAAATCACAACAAAAGATATGGAGAAATTCTAGTGAATTATTCTGTTTCTAAAAAGCTGTAGATATTAATTTCATTTCGTTGAAAAGTATTTGATTCAGTTCATTCCAAAAATAAAGGAAACCTTAGCTTAGCACAAACGATTATTATGAGAGTTCACTTTATAGCAATAGGTGGCAGTGCCATGCACAATATGGCCATTGCTTTACACAAAAAAGGATTTCAAGTTAGTGGTTCCGATGATGAAATATTTGAACCTTCGAAAAGTAGATTAGCAAAATATCATTTACTACCCAAAACCGAAGGTTGGAATCCTGAATTAATTAATGATAGCATAGATGCCATCATACTAGGAATGCATGCCAAAATCGACAATCCCGAATTGCTTAGAGCTCAAGAACTGGGTTTAAAAGTGTATTCCTATCCAGAGTATGTTTACGAGCAATCGAAAGACAAAAAACGAGTAGTAATTGGTGGTAGCCATGGCAAAACCTCCATCACTTCTATGATATTACATGTGTTGATGGATCAAAAAATAGCTTTTGATTATTTAGTTGGCGCGCAACTAGATGGATTTGAGACCATGGTTCAGTTGAGTGATGCCCCCTTAATTATTTTAGAAGGCGATGAATATTTGTCCTCACCGATTGACCGCAGACCCAAGTTTTTGTGGTACAAACCACACATTGCCGTTTTAAGTGGTGTAGCCTGGGATCACATCAATGTATTTCCCACTTTCGAAAACTATGTGGCGCAATTTCAATTGTTTACCGACAGCATTGAAGCCAATGGTTTGTTGACTTATTTTCATGGTGATGAAGAATTGGTAAAAATTGCAAACCAAACGCAGGGAATTGAAGTAAAGCCTTACACCACTCCAACGCATAAAATTGAAGATGGCATCACGTTTATAGGGACTAATTTAGGTTGGGTTCCTTTAGAAATTTTTGGCGACCACAATTTGCAAAACTTAATGGCTGCAAAGAATGTGTGTGATGCCTTGGGCATTGATGAAGCAGATTTTTATAAAGCCATACAAGGTTTTAGTGGAGCAGCCAAACGCTTAGAAAAAATTGCCGCTAACGAAAGCACTACGGTATTTAAAGATTTTGCCCATTCCCCCTCTAAGTTAAAAGCCACCACGTCAGCTGTTAAAAAGCAATTTGCAGCTAGAGAATTAATCGCCTGCATGGAATTGCACACCTTTAGTAGTTTGAACAAAGAGTTTTTGAAACAATACACCGGTTCTATGTCGGCGGCAGATGAAGCCCTCGTTTATTTCAACCCAAAAACACTAGAACACAAAGGATTGCCAGCTATTTCTGCACAAGAAGTAGAAGCGGCCTTTTTACCTTCTAAGGTAAAAGTTTTTAATGTTTCCGATGAAATTGCTGATTACCTAAAATCCAAAGACTGGAACAACAAAGTATTGCTGCTAATGACTTCAGGTAATTTTGATGGCATTGACTTGAATGCCTTTGGGAAGAGTTTGGTGGGGTGAAAGAATAAAATAAAAAATGAAATCATACTTATTTCCCATTACTATTTTAATAATGAATCTAGGTTTTTCTCAAGCCTCTACAGATTTAGTATTTCAATTTAATGGAAAAGTTGTTGATAAGGAAACCTATTTGCCAGTTCCAAATGCTGAAATAGAAATAATAGGAACTGATTCAAGCACAACTATAGTTCAGACAGACAACAGTGGGTTATTTCATTCGCCTCTTAATAAAAACACTTCATATAGTATCTCAGTGTATGAACCTTCATATTTAAAAGCTAAAGGTAAAGTAACAACGATTAGTGAACTAAAATCAAAAGTATTTACTCATAAATATGAGTTACAGCCAATAGTAACAATTCATGAAGGTTTTTTAGCAATTGATTTTGATTCTACATTCTCATTAAGCCCATTCAATCTTAATTCTGATACAATTACTCTGTTTAGAAAACATGTATTTGTCAACAAGAATGAGATTAGTTACAATTTATTTAGAAACGGCAAGAATAATTATCAGCTTTCCAATCAATTTAATACATTGGCAGAAAAAATTAGTATTGAATTAATTGACACAAGTATGGTGAAAATTTCAAATGAGAAGTTTGAAAGAAGTTATTGGGTTGTAGGCTATTCAACAAAAAGTAAATTTTGGTATAACCTTATCAAGATAAAATAACCATTACAATTATTTTGCCGTAACTTGGTATGAATTATTAAAACTAGTATCATTGTAACTTTCACAACACATCAAAAACCCCTAGACTTTTAATTCATGGTACTGCAAATCCTTAACAAAAAGCAAGATTTTTAACTATCTTGCTACAACATCATATTCAAAAGCAGAATCCATAAAACAACGAATGTATGCTAAAAAAAATTTTAAAATGGATCTTTAAGATTCTAATCAGTCTATTATTGCTTCTTGCTCTGCTATTTGGAGGTTTTCATTTATGGGAATACGCCTCAGGTGGGAAATTTGTAAAATACTTATCCGAAAACAGTGAAACGATTCCCTTGAAAGACTCGTTCAGCTATGAAATCATGGAGCATGATATTGAACAAAGCCAATTGATTTTAGTAGGCGAAATTCACGGATTTGATGAACCAGCAAAATTTGATGTCGATTTCTTTAAATACCTTCATAAAAACCATCAAGTAAATTATTATTTAGCAGAACTAGATTTTGTTCAGGCTACACTACTCAATGGTTTTCTAAAAACAGGAGACCAAGAAACACTTAGCCGAATACTAAAGAATTGGTTTGTTTTGCAAGGCAGAAACAACAAGGATTATTTTAATAAATACCTTGAATTGCAAAAATATTACACGCAGTTACCAGATGACAATAAATTCGAATTCATCGGAATTGACAAAATTCAAGATCACGCCATACTAACGAATTTCATTTTAGAGCTTTTCCCGAATAAGGAATTGGTTTCCAATGATTCCAATAAAATGGAAATTAACCTCGAATTAATTGAACAACTCAATCAGATATACAGTCATAGCTCCGACACCCTGTTTATTTTATCTCATTTAAAATCCAACATAGTAAGCTCTCAAACAAAGCAAAACAGAGAGGAAGTCATGTTTCAAAACTTTAGTGCTGTTTACAAAGAATATCAGCTAAAAAAACAAAGGTTATATGGCTTTTTTGGAGTTGCACATGTGTTTCAATATCGCATAAATGGCAAGCATCCCTTGGCTTCTTTAATCAGAGAGTCTGATTTAGGACTAGAAAATAAAATCCTCTCCATAAATTTCATGATGAACGATAGCTATATGGTAATGCCTAGCCATAATTTACCTGAATTCATGAGAAGTGAAGGCCCCTATTCTAAAATGCCAATTTCAGCCGATAACATGCTCATTATCTATATTGTTGGGATAAAAGACTTTAAAAGAATGACTCCTGAGCATCATAAATCGCTCATCAAATTAAACGATAAATTTAGCCCCTACGCTAACTCGATTAGGTTGAATAAGACGATACAAATTCTTCCTTTGGCTAGCAAAATGGAAATGACTGATAAAGGAAAACCCTATGCGCAGTTTACTGTTTTTGTTAGAAATTCAGATTGGGCTGAACCGATGGAGTAAACACAGCGCTTAGTTTTTTGATTTCAATATTCCCTTATTACCCTGAACCCCACCGGTGTGAATGGCAAGAATTTTAGTCCCTCTTGGGAAATATTGTTTTTGGATTAAATCAAATAAACCATACATCATTTTGGAGGTATAAACCAAATCCAATTCTATATTGAAGTCTTTCAGGAATTGAAAATAAAACTCGATTAATTCAGGTTTTGTTTTGGCATAACCGCCAAAATGATAATCCAATTGCAGCTCTACTTGTTTGATTTGCTTTGGAGTGCAGTGCGCTTTCATTTCTTCTAAAATAAACTGCCCTCCATTTAGGGCTGGAAAAACCAATAATTTCTCCTTTTTCAAACGCTTGCAAATACCCGAAGCCGTTGTGCCAGTTCCTGCCGAGCAGGCCACAACATCATAAACTTCATTTACTTCTTCTAAAATCTCTTGGCAACCCAAAACGCCTAAAGCATTTGCTCCACCTTCTGGAACAATTAAAGAATCGCCAAATCGGCTAATTAACTCAGCTCTAAAATCCAATTCATTTTTTTGGCGATAATCCGTTCGACTCACAAAATGCAACTTCATGCCGTTTTTTTGAGCCAAAAGCAAGGTTTCATTTTCAAACCCTTCTTCTCCCCTGATTACTCCTATGGTTTTTATTCCCAATAAATTACCTGCAGATGCAGTTGCTGCAATGTGGTTAGAATAAGCCCCACCAAACGTAATCAGCTGTTTAATGCCTTTCTTTTGAGCTTCTAGTAGGTTGTATTTTAGCTTGCGCCACTTATTGCCCGAAACCGCTGCATGAATCAAATCATCTCGCTTTAAACTCAATTCTATTTCATGCGCTTGCAAAAAAGGGGAATCTAATTTAGAAATGATAGAAGGCAATTTAAAAAACTCCATGGGGTAATTTATGTTTTATATTCTTAATCGAGCTTGATAGAAATGCTTAAATGCCCACCAAGTCCTTCATTAATGATTCGTTGAAGCGTAGAAAAAAAAAAGCTTTCTCACTACGTATTTAATCGTCAAGCCTCCTGCCGGCGGTCAGGCAGAGTATTCATTTTTGGCCAACCTGTGCCGCTTTTCGCGGTATCGGCAAAACAGCTTGCCCGCCGTAGTTATTGTGCTTTCGTTTTTTTCTTTAATTATTAGTTTTCATTTTAAGTGTGATTTCTCCAATATTATATGCATAAATAGAAGCAGGTAGAAAAGTAAATCTCAAGTCATGTGTTTCTTTCATTCCTATTTGATTAATTGAAGTGACAACCGCAGCTTTAAGTTTATTTGTTTCACAAAATTTAATTAAACTTTTCAATTCTTGTGGTTTGTCGAAATATCGATTACTCCACTTAATTTCTACTCCCCAAACAGGTTTGTAATTTTTATCATCTACTAAAACAAGATCTACTTCTCCTTCATTTCTGCCCTCTTTCCATCTAGCATAGGTTAAATCTAGCTGCTCACGATGCATCCATTGTGAACGAATTGCAGTTTCAACCATGTTACCCATTTCTTGGTCTGTTTCACTTATCGGTGAAAATAAAGCAGTACGAAGCGATGGATTAGTTAGATATACTTTGAAGCTTGTTATTCTTTTTAACCTTTTTGCATTGACTCCGACTTTGTATAATACTTTAATTAAGAATGCTGCTTCTAAATATTCTAGATATTTTTTTAATGTATCCTTTTGAATCCCACTTTCCCTAGACATAGTCTCATAAGAGAATTCATTTCCCGTATTATAAGCTATATATGTGAAAAATCTGTTTAATTCTTGGACGTCTTTGATGCCATACAAACTTGGTAAATCTCTAAGTAGAACTTTGTCCACAATATCGTTTTTCACATATCTACCCACATCGCCTTGTATTTTTTCGGATAACACAACCTCTGGATAGCCTCCAAAATTTAAATAATGGACAAATTCTTTATTTAATTCTTTGCAATCATGAGTTAAGCAATACGCTATATCCTTGTTTCCATATTGAATATTGCCTTCAAAAATTAAATGGTCTAGATTTTTTAAATGAATATACTCCTGAAATGTCAACGGAGGTAATAAGAAATCAGTAAATCTACCCGCTCCACTTTCTGTGCTATGCCATTTCAATGCTGCAGCTGCTGAACCTGAAACAATGAATTTAGTTTCTGGATATGAGTCAACCAAAACTTTTAAGTGTCTTTCCCAATCTTTCAAGTATTGTATTTCATCAAAAAAGATATAGCAACCATTAAGATGGTCAAGGTTTAAAGATTCTTTACAAAGGCTTAAAACGTCTTCTAAGCTTAAGTTGACATAAATCGGGTTATCAATTCCAATTAAGAATAGTTTATGAGGATTTGTACCTTCTTTTAGTAAGTTTCCAATGCAATGAAATAACATTACTGTTTTACCTACTCTTCTTGGTCCCATTAGGACTAATGCCCTTTTTATACTTCTTTCAATTACGAATGGATAAAAGAGATCAAAATATAATCTTTTGGACATTGAACTGTAAGTATTTGGAATCTCTTTGGTAATCCACCACGGATTTTCGTATCGAAGACGTTCAATAATCTTTTCTGTCGGAATAGGGTTTAGCTTTGCCATATACATGTCTTAATGATACAAATATACAAAAATAAGCAGTTTGAAAGAAATCTATTATTACATTATTGAACTAATAGGCAGATTTACGGAGGCAAAAACAATTAATCTGACAATCGAATATTTTATTAAATTCTAACTAACGCTCAATTTAGTTATTAAAATTCAATTAGTTATGTTATTAAAAAAACTTCTAATTTACCCCTTTTCGGTCTGAAAAATTTGGCGTTAGCGATAGAAATTAATTGAGATTTCTAAATGTGGGGAATGAAGCACAACGTTTTGCAGCTAAGAGACGTGGGCTTTTCGAAGCACTATCCTGTCCGCCGAAATGGAAACTGGCTACGGAGCGAAAACTTTGTTGGCAGCCGTTCACCCGCCATAAGCTATATGGTTGTAAGTGCCTTGAGTGGTAAATATAAATAGGTTCTTTCCACTATTGAACTCCGATTTTCGATAGCTATCGGGATTAGTCGGAGATAACTAAACAAACAATCACAAATACTTATCATGCCTACTCCAAAAACTAATCAAGAAAATCGTTTTCCCCCTAGGTATTTACTTCGTCAAACCTCCTGCCGGCGGTCAGGCACAGTATTCATTTTTGGCCTATCGGTAAAACAAATACTTAGTTATTGTAGTGAGTTTTTTCTTTTAATATATTGTCAATTTCTCTTTTTCATATGGAAAGGTTTTAATTAAATCTGTATCAGTCAATTCAATTTTCTTCTTCCCAAGTTTTTTCAATAGTTTCGGATGAATATCTGGTTTATCTAGCCAAAGATGGAAAACATTTTTTCTTCCAATTTCTCGATTTCCTTTGAAATTGCCCAAATAATATGCATTTCCACTTTTAAAGGTTAGTTCACCAAAAAAATCTGTTAGCTCCTGTGATTGATTTATATACATTAACTGTCCTAATGGAACCTCGATTTTCGTAACAACATAGGTTCCTTCCGGTAACTCTTTAAACATAGCATGAGGGGAAATTGGGCCTAATGATTTTGATTTATAAATCTCTTTGGTTTCCGTATTTGCCAACGTCATAATTATTCCATAACCTTTTTGCATTGCTCCTTTAGTGGTCATTGATATGGTTACGAGCGCTCCGTTATTTTCCAATTTTGGGATCCAAGAAATCAATGAAAACAGTAAGGTGAAAACCCCGATTTTCTTTGCTAGATTTTTCATTTTTTTAAATTCACTACAACGTTTCGCGGCTATGCGCCGGGCGCGGGGTTTTACCCGGAAATGTTCTTTTGGAAACGAAACCGTTCTCGCATCCGTAATCTATCAACCGAAGACGGTTTCCCGCCTGGCGCATAGCCGTTGTTAGCGGTTCGGCTTTCTTTTTTCGTTTGTTTGTTCTTTTATTCGCAACAATTTGTTCCTACTTGTTTTGGTGGACATTTTACTGTTCCGTAACTACAATAAACGCAACAATCATTCTGTTTTGGTTTTAATACTTGTTTACAATTTTCACATTCGTAAAAATATTGGCAAGCATTCTCCGGCATTGTTTCTTCTTTTTTATGTCCGCAGTTGGGGCAAGTAATTGTTGATTTGAGTATTATGTTCATTCTATTTTTTTCTTGTCCGTTACCGAATATCCTGTTTTGGAAATCGCTTTTTCTATCTCGTTTACATTTGTCTTGGATTTGTCAAATTTTACGATTGCGTTTCCATTTTTGTATGAAGCAGTTGACTTAATAATTCCCGATAGTTTATTGACTTCGTGGTTTACGTGTTCTTCGCAACCCGCACAGGTCATTCCGTTAATTTTAAATTCTGCCGTTATTATATTGGATTTGTCAACCGTTGTTATTTGTTTCTCCGTTTGTGGATAAAAAACCTGAGCGTACATCGGAAATGCGAGCATCAAACCTGTAAAAATTGTTACTATTCCCAAAAATGTTTTGCTTTGGATAAATCTCGGTTTTTCATCCGTTTCGCAATTGCAGTCAATTTCTTTTTTAGGTTTAACTTTCTGATACCAAGCAATTCCAAGTACCAAAATTGTCAATCCGATAAAATATGGTCTGAAAGGGTCGAGCCACGAAAAGGTTGAAGCAAGTCCACTTGTTCCTGCCAATAAAGCCAAAACAGGTGTTATACAGCAAAGTGAAGCTGAAATTGCCGTCAAAAATCCTACGCTTATTAGTTTATTTTCAGATTTCATTTTTCTATTGTCGTTTTGAACTTCTATCGTCTTTTTAAGCTGACCGCTAACGGTTTATGGTATGGTGTCGTGCGGGATTACGAGGCGATTTCTATCAGTTTACACCGACCTTTTTTACGAGCCTCGAACGCTCGAAAACCACTGAAACCCGCATGCACTATACCATGTGTTACCTGCTGGGCTTTCTCCATTGTTTGTTAAATACATATTCAACCATTTCTTCAATATCAAATATTTGTCTTGTTGATGCATTCATCCGAATATATAGTTCTTTCTCAATCAATTCATTTTTTTTGTTTTTAAGAAATATCGGTTTATAACTTTCGGTAATAACTATTACTAAAATATCTTTACCCTCTACTTTCTTAATTGATGAATCTACTAATGGCTTTATGGATAAGTCAAAAAAATAGGCCAAAAGTGAGTCAAATTCTAATAATAGCTTATCCTTTTCATTTTCTCCATGAAACAATGAATAGTCATAATTTTCTAATCCTTGAATATTACCGTTATCATTTACTCCAATAAACAAAACTCCGCCATTTGAATTTAGAAATCCGCAAATAGCCTTGGCTATTAAATATTTAACACCTATTCCTGCGGCTTGAGTTTTAAAATTATAAAGTAAACATGGTTTAAATTCGACTTGATTACTTTCGCCTCTTTTTATTATACTAAGTAAATCTATGCCCTCATTAATATCAGTTTCTTCTGTATCTTGATTTGAATTATAAATCTCATTATACCTTTCAATAGTATCCCAAACATAAGGTGTTTTTAGAATTGTTCTTTTTGCTCCGCTTTCTTCATCTTCTCCTGATTCTGCATAGTCTAATCCATAATGATAAACTGTCGTTTTTAATTCACCAACATTTATTTGATAATATTCATAAAGAGGAACTTCTTGCATATCAAGGCTGTCAATTAAATCTTGAGGTTCTAAATCATACATGGAAGAAGATACCCTGTGTATTTCAAACTCAGTTTCAACTTTACCCTCAAATTCAAATGCATCAATTACGTTTTTAGCTATGTCGAGGTCATTAACAACTAAATAAACAGAGATTTCTTCTTTATATTGGTCATATACCTTTTTAAACTCAAAATAATCCTCAGAGTTTTCTTTTTTATCAAGGATTTCATTTATGAAAGAAGGTTGAATAATTACGAAATTTCCTTGATTACTTTTTTTAAGTCTCCCAATTTGTTCCAAAAATGATAAATATTCATTAAACTCTTCAAAAGCATTTGCTCTGTTTTCTAATGGTGTTTTATCATCAAATTTTTTTATAAATGATTCATTTCGAACATTATTTTCTTTATCAAACGCTAAGAGTTTGACACGAACTTCGTAATGAAAAGGGTATTTTTTTGTCATTTTATAAATTTAAGAATTCTTTTAATTCAGTGTATTTTTCAATCTTCGATTCGCTTGTAATTGAATTCCCATGTGGAAAAGCTATATTGTAAAAAGTTGTATTACAATTTTCAATTAATCTCCCAAGTTTTCCCGTATTTGATTCAGGAACAATGTACCCTAAATGGCCAATAAATTTCTTTAAAACCTTACCATGAAGCAGTACTGTTGTCTTTGGTTTATAGTCTTTAATAACATTTTCCAATCTTATCAGGTCAGCTTTTTTAGGTTTAACTTTAGCACTATTACTTTCTGCAATTTCAGTTATTAAATCAGTGATTCCAAAATTCCAATTTTTATAATTGTATTTATTCGAGCCAAAAATCAATTCATCTGCATTTGATTTGTCAACTAGCTTAGTTAACAACCCAGATTCGTAAAGTTGATTCCAAAAAGCTTGATTTACAGAAAAGTAGTGTCCGTTTTCGCTTGAACCTTTTGCTGGATTTAATCCAACAAATAATATGTCAAGATTTTTTCTTAGAAATGGTATCAATGTCGATTCTTGCATAGTGGTTTTTTTTCTTAGCCTTGCAGGTAACGGGAGTCTGTGCAGAAACCCATTTTGGTTTTAAAATTAGCTATTATTTGCTTGTTAGCTTAGTTGTAATCGAATCTATTTTGGTGTTTAGCTGATTTAGATGAAAGAAGTAATTTCTATAAGGAGGGCTTAAAATTGCGTTAAAAAGCTTGTTTAGGTCAAAAAAATAGAGAACAAGGTCTTTTAGCCTACATTTTAAGTCATTTGGCGAAAAAATGGACATAATTCTTCTAAGATTATAGCAAATCATCATGATGTTAACCTCTGAAAGTACGTTGGCTTTACCCTTCATGAGTGTATATGTAAACCCCCACTGCCTTTTAAAAGTGCCGAATTGATGTTCGGTAATTTGTTGTCTTAAGCGATAATAATTAGGATTTTCATTCACTCTTTGTTCATTGTTTTCAACTGCCTCTTGATAAATGGATCGCTCAATAAATCGACCGTTTTTATTCTTTGTACACAGGCTTCTCAATTCACAAGATACACAGGCCTTTCTGTTCTTATAATGCTTTACTTTATGCTTGGCTTTATTGTAAACAGTGCCATTTGTAGTTAATATTTTATTGGCAGGGCAAGTGTAAAAATCCCCTTTTTTATTGTACTCAAATATTTGCATATCAAACAAACCATTCTTTTGTGATGAATGTGCCTTGGGAGAGGAATATGTTGTAATATTATTCTTTGTACAAATCTCAATGTGCTTTCCTGTGGTATAACCTTTATCTGTTAGCACATTCATGGTTTTTAATTTCAAGAGCTTTTGTGCATCAAGTGCCATTGGTGACAAAGAATGTGTGTCGTTTACAGTGCCTGTATCGTTATTAATAAAAAGTTTGTGTTTGCTATCACATCCCGCTTGTACACAATAGCCCACATTAATTATATTTCTATGCAATACCACGCTTCTGGCATCAGAGTCTATTGTGCTAATTTGAGATTCTCCGCTATCTTGCAGCTGCTTTTCTAAGTGTTTGTATTTATCCTTTTTTGAATTTTGATACTCTATTTTGCTTGTTATTTCTTGCTTTTGATCTTCATTATCGGCTAGCTCAATAGCTTGTTCATATTCTTGAATTTTAGTATCAATATATTCAATATGCCGGTCTATTTTCTTTTGGTTAAAGTTGTTTTTTAAGGCATTCTGCGCTCTAATCTTAAAAGAATCAATAGCAATGGTTTGCCCATCTATTAGACCCATGTTCTTTAGCATAACTACAAAATATCGGAAGGCTTGTTTAAAAGCTTTGGAATTATTTTTCCTAAAATAGGCTATTTTTCTAGCCGAAGGCCTAAGCCCTTTTAACAACCAAATTACCTCTATGTTGACCTCACAAGCATGCGCTAATTTTCTAGAAGAGCGCAAATGGTTTTTATAACCATAAAGAAATAGTTTTAGTAAATCAGCTGTAGCATAAGGCGGGCGACCCTCTTTGGCGTGTTCATGTTTAAACCCCAAGTTCTCAATTGGAAGGCAATCTACAAACAAATCTACCACCCTAGCCCAGGAGTCTTGCTTTACTAAGTTATCAAAAGATAACATTTGCAGCTGATCCCTGTCAAATCCTTGAATAAAATCCATCGTATTGGTGTATTATTTTCATAGCATTAAGATACAGCTATTTATCTATTCACCCTAAACAAAATATCAACAAATGAATGTTAGTTTTTGCGCAGTCTGACGGTTAGTATATGAAAAGTAGGCGGTTAAGAAGCACGAACTTTCGGTTATGCACAAATTTTGATACGAGCCAAACTCATCGAATTCAGCACTAAATCGCCTATTTTTTATATACAATGTTACCTGCTGGCTTTTTTATTTCAGTTCCTATTTTGTTCATTACTTTGTTCCAATGTTCTTTCATTTCTGCTCTCTGTTCAGCATTCAATAATTTCTCGTGGTGAATTGCAACTGTTGTCTTTTCTTGATTTCCAATTACTCTAATTTGAATTGTTGACATATTTTCCCAATTTTTCGGTTTCCAATTCAGTCGAATATGGGAATTTGCTTTAAAAACACGAACAAGTCCTGTTATGCCATTTTCAGTTTCGTATTCTTTTTTAATTTCAAGTTCATTTTTCAAATTGCCTAACCAAATCTTTAGTCCATTCTCGGAAAATAAAAAGTCCCAAACCTTCTCACTCGAAACAGAAAAGGTTTTTCTTATTCCAAATTGAAATCCTACATCTTTGGTTTTTCCGAGTTGATTTTCCATTTTCTTATTTTTCAGGTTTAAATGCGATAGCATCAATTTCAAGTAAAAATTCGGGATTTATTAGTCCTGCAACATACAAAACTGTAATAATCGGTGGGTTTGGGTTTTGTCCTAAAAATTTCTGTGAAACTTGAAATGCACCATAAGCATTCTGCCCTTGAACAATGTGAATGTTTAATTTCACTAAACTCTCAAAATTTACTCCACAAGATTTAAGAGCAATTTCAAGGTTTTTCATTACTTGCTCAGTTTGTTGTAAAATATCATTTTTCCCTACAATTTCTCCGTTTCCGTTTACTGCATTTTGTCCACCGATATAAATTGTCTTTCCGTTTCCTTCAGTCGTTATAATTTGAGAAAATGCAGGATTTTTTATTAGTCCATTTGGATTTATATGTTCTATTTTATTCTCCATTGTTCGTTGTTTTCAGCTTGCAGGTAACGCCCGTATAAAGTTAGTTAGGCGATAGGTAAAGATAATGTTTGCAATTTACTAAATAGCAAAAACTGCTTTGCAGTTTTGTAAATTATCAAACATTACGAAATCTGCGAACAGATTTTGTGGAGTTTTAGAAAGTGAAAATATATCGTAACCTGCTGACGCCTAATTAATTTTATACAATGTTGTAAAGAGTTTTTTTGCTCTCAGTCAAGTACTCACAAGAAAATACTCGAGTCAATTACTTAGTCCATTTACACAGAATGTAAGTGATAAACCTTGCCTGCGGCAGGCGGGTTGGAAAGCAAATGCTTACGATTTTATTTGTTTAAAATCTAAACTGAGGCAGTTATTTCAGTCTGTGAGCTATATAAGTTTTGAGTTAGTTTTATAGTCAAGCCGTTGGAGCGAAGTGGAGTAGTGGAAGTTTTGTAGAAATGTGATATCAGTTTTGAAGTCAAACCGAGAAGTAGAATCAATTTTTAACAGTCTTACGTTTTTGTATTTTCTCATTAAGCACTTGAATTACTTCAGATTTCACTTCGATTGATTTCGTAAATTCAGAGAAATAGTGAATAGAATCTTTAGTCTCAATTGTCGGTAGCTTAATATGATTTTGGAAACCTTTTATCCAAACTAAGATATTTTCTCTATTAGTTTTTCGTATGATTTCTATTGGCTGCAGTTTAATTGAGTTAATATCTGATATTTGAATTTTTATAGATTTAGGAAAAATTGGTCGTTGCTTGTTAATGATTAGAAAGGAGTCTGTTATCTCGATAGATTGTGTCTCTTTGAATGAGTTGATATTTACTATTATCATAATGAGCCCTAACAACCAAAATGGAATGGTAAATATTAATAAAAGAGGAGACGATGCATAAACCACAATACTTAAAAAAGTCAATATTGTTAAGAATACAGGAATAAAACAAATTCGATAGATGCGGAGAAAATCAAATTCCTCAACTTCAATCGATAGTTTATTATCCTTAAAATTCATTTTGTATTTAGGAATTTAAAATTTTTTAGAATTCTTTACAACAACTGAATAAACGTACAAGTACGTTTATTCCTATTATATATAGACTAAATTAGTGAAATCTATTAATAAAAATGAGTAGGTTGATTTATTATGTAATTGAAATTGCAGATTATTGAATTGTTGGCTTAATGGATTTTATTGTTGAAGAATATTAGGGAGGAATAGCCGCAGGCTTGCAAACCCATGCGGAGCGGTTAGCTCCCTATTCTGCAATTCTGGAATAAAATTGGATAGAACTAGTATGGCAACAGACTAGAACTGAATTAATGCGGCCTTTAAAATGCATTAAATGATTCGCTTTAATCAGGATTTGGACTTGTGCAACGGTTACCATTGTTATGCGTTCGGCTTTTATTCCTATGCCAATTTCAAAAAGTTGTCTTCAAGTTTCACATTGAAGTTTATATCTGCTTTCAATGCTCTGAAAACCTTAATAATCGTATCGATGGTCGCGCTATTTGCACTTCTTTCGAGCTTTGATATTTGTGCCTTTTGAACCCCTACAAGTTTTCCTAATTGTTCTTGGGTCAAGTTACGTTCCTGTCTTGCAGATTTTATCATTTTGCCCAAAACATCCATTCGAAGTTCGTATTCATATTCGTCTCTCTCCGGATTCCCAATTTTGCCGATATACTTATCTTTCATTTCTGCAAGCGTGTAAATTTTCATTTCTTTAGTTGCCATATGATTACTTTTTTTGTTTGTTTTCAAAATATTTGTTCCTAATTCTTACTGCTCTTTCAATTTCATTTGCTGGGACTTTGTCAACCTTTTTTATAAAACCGTGGGTTGCAAACACCAAAGTTTCTTTATTGTCCGATTTGTCCCAAAATGCAAGAAGTCTAATTTGAAGTCCAGCGTATTTTGTACGAAACTCCCAAATATCATTTTTCAGTTTCTTGAAAAGTTTTGGGTCATTTGTTTACTCTGAAAGGTCTATATTATAAAAGAGTTTTTTGGCCGTTTTTAAATCAAGTCCTGATATAAACTCGTTTGCCTCTTCTAAAAATCGAGTTTCAAAAAATCTCATAGCTTTAAGTCCTTGTGTAACGTAACAAAGATAATAAAGTTTCTAAATATGGATACTAAATTGGCGTAATAATTTACGAGGTACTTTTTAAGCTAACGCATAAACAACTGAATAAACGTACAAGTACGTTTATTCCTATTATATATAGACTAAATTAGTGAAATCTATTAATAAAAATGAGTAGGTTGATATATTATGTAATTGAAATTGCAGATTATTGAATTGTTGGCTTAATGGATTTTATTGTTGAAGAATATTAGGGAGGAATAGCCGCAGGCTTGCAAACCCATGCGGAGCGGTTAAAACGTCACAAGTTCAACAAAACAGCTTGCCCGCCGTGGATGGAATACTTAATTGTTGTTTTCGTTCCTGTTATAAATGAGTGGATTAATTGAAGATTTGAACATATTAAATTAGCCCCTATTTTAACTAGGTTTGTCTCTATAAACTGTTTAAGTATGTGGTTAAAATAGCATCTGTAGTTTGACTTAAACTCACGTCAATTGTTGCACTTGAGCTTACTGTTCTTGTTTCAGTATAACTGAACAGTTGACCACTAGAATTTTGAGCCATCATAACAATTTTAACACTGGAACCGTTGGGTATTAAACCAGAGGTTTTATTATATACTTGCATTAGCCCATCTATTCCTGTAAAGTAAATGAATATACCTACATTGGTTAAGTCATCAACAGCAGATGTAAATGTAAGTGTGTGTCCACTTCCTGTTCCAACTTGGAGTCCAGCATTAATCCATCCAAATTTAGTGCTTGTCCCTTCATAACCATAAGGTATAATGTTGAAAGAATTAGCAGTGTTTATCCAGTTTACGAAATTGCCAGAGGCAACTCCTGTATAAATTGTCATATTGCTATTCGGTGCTGAATTTGGCATCCAAAAAGTAAATGGGCAAACTAAACTTAAATCTTGATTATTTTTCGTTGCTCTAATTCTAATTTCTCCGTCTGTTTCTAATATATTTCCACTTGCAACTGTTGGCATCTGCCAATAAATCATATCCGCTGGTGTAAATAATTCAACTAAAAAAATAGAGTAAGGATAATCTATCGTATCGCCATTCATATCCCTTAAACAGTTTTTACCAGCTCCAATAATTTTTGTACCCTGATTACCAGTAATAGTATCATTACTAGGTCCAGTGATCACAAATTCTTGTTCTTCTTGTTTTTTTGAATCTAAATAGGAGTTAATATCATGATATTCTTTTAACTCTTCCTCAGCAGGCTCAATCCTATCTTTTTTGCAGCTAATTGTTGTAAGGCTAACCATTATTGTTATGGCTACGAAAGAAATCAAATTTCTATTTTTCATAATATGTTAATTATATGTAGGGCAAGCGACTTTTCGATTAATATTTTTATCTCCATTCTTACAACCGAAGATATACAATAATCCTAGTTGGAGATGGCTTTCTTGAAACTTAAAATTATAACGTTGTTCCAAAAAGGGTCGTAAGCACCCATTAGTTGTAATACCGGCTCCACCTTCTAAGTTCCAATTTTCGGTGGTAGCTCCTTCCATTGGAGATGAACTTGCATTGCTCCAATTGTTGTATCCAGAATGAGCCAATAAATAAAAGTTAACCGTATTTGTTCTTATTACTTTGGCTTCAATGCTAAGTCCAAGAGTCCATTCAGAAATAGTGCCCAGAAATATAGAATAATAAGAATATTGAGGTACAAAACTTATTCTTTTATTTGGAAATACATTTACTCTAGCACCTGCACCCAAGCTTTCTGATTGAAAGTTGTATAGCCCAGAAACACCAGCACCGACATTTTGATTAAACACTAAAAATGGGATTAAAAATAACACTAATGCTAGTAGTATGTTTTTCATATCAAAATAGTGTATAATGCAATTGTACGTAATATGTAATCACTTTGTTCAATACTTAATAAAAATACAAATAGCCAGAAATTCCTTTTTCAATTTTAAGTTCTGCAAATAGTTCACCCATCATTCTGCCATCTTTGCTTCAGTAAACCGCCTGGTCAACTATTTTCCATTCTGTCCAACTGTTATTTTTGAGCTTGTTTAATATCAATTCGCGAGGAATACCTTCAATCTCGTTTTCAGATCCCTTGTTGTAAACAACTACAAGTTCAGCTATTGTATCTTTGTCTAAGTCGCCCGAAACAGAATCTGCAACTAATTAGTTATCTAGAACTGGCAATCCTTATCCCTGTAAAAGTTGATTTAAAGTCAACAAAAGTGTCAGTATGTAGATTAATTTTTCATTTTGTGGCTAACGATTCGTAGAAGGTTTGAAGTTTTAGCTTTTCGAGGCATTTTGGCAGCCTTTGACTTTACAAGGTGTTGAAAGCTTTTTTAATTTTTAATTAGCAATTATCAGGCACAGCATTAAATTCATTTCTCTTATTCACAAACCAATGTTGCATGTCTGTCGGAGATTTCATTAAATCTTTCATGTTATTCATTGCTTTGAGATGTGCTTCATCACTTTTTTGAAACATTTCTTTCCCATGCTGTTTGCTCAATTCCGCCATTTCTTCAAATGTGTTCGCATGAAATTTCTTGTCACATGCACCACCTAGTTGTTTACATGTCATTGTTTTCATAATTATTTTTTTGAGTTTAATTTGTTTGTCTTTGTTGAATTTTAAATTGCTGCAAAGAATTAGATATGAAACAAAAGTGCATCAAATCTTTATTGTATCTCAGCCCAAATTCATTAAAATATTTAATTAGCCATTCATTTCGTTGCTTCAATCAAAACCCTGATGCATGGTGAGCTTCGAATTAATACTTTCTCAAAAATTGCAATCGAACACGGCATATTAATTATCTTCGCAAAATGGATTATATGCCTTTTCAAACAAACTTGGAAAAAGATGACTTTTATCTGACTCCTGAAGGCTATCGCGTTTTTACTGAAAAGTATCTTTTAAAAAGAGGCTATTGTTGTAAAAACGGATGCAGGCATTGCCCCTATGGTTTTGATAAAAAAACTGGAACCATGAAGTCAACTAAATAATACAATAGAAACCCAATTTCCGAAAACAGAAGAATTTACAAGATGACATTAACTTTTAAGCAATCTATTTTACGAGGAATTCCAAGTGAATTGCCTGCAGCAAAAACCTTTGATCCTGCCATTAATCATGCGCCAATTCGAAAAGACATCCTGAATGCAGAAGAAAAAAAATTAGCGCTTCGAAATGCTTTACGTTATTTTCCAAAAGAGCAACATGCTGTTTTAGCTCAGGAGTTTGCACAAGAATTGAAAGATTTTGGTCGTATTTACATGTATCGTTTCAGACCAGATTATGAAATAAAAGCGAAACACATCGAAGAGTTTCCTCATCAATCGAAGCAAGCTGCTGGCATTATGCTAATGCTTTCCAACAACCTCGATTATGCCGTGGCTCAACATCCGCATGAACTGATAACCTATGGTGGAAACGGTGCTGTTTTTCAAAACTGGGCTCAGTATTTATTAACGATGCAGTATTTGGCAAACATGACAGACGAGCAAACTTTGGTAATGTATTCTGGTCATCCCATGGGTTTATTTCCATCACATAAAGATGCACCAAGAGTTGTTGTAACTAATGGCATGATGATTCCGAACTATTCGAAACCAGATGATTGGGAAAAATTCAATGCTTTAGGAGTGACGCAATACGGCCAAATGACGGCTGGTTCTTTCATGTATATTGGCCCACAAGGAATTGTACATGGCACAACCATTACGGTTTTAAATGCCGGTCGAATGATAGACGATAAAGGCTTGGGCGGAAAGTTATTTGTAACTGCTGGTTTAGGCGGAATGTCAGGTGCGCAGCCCAAAGCGGCAAAAATTGCAGGTGCAGTTAGCATTACTGCTGAAGTAAACGCAAAAGCAACTCACACTCGTCATTCACAAGGTTGGGTTGACGAAGTTTATACCGATTTAGATGAATTATTGGCGAGAACGAAAATCGCACAAAAAAATAAAGAAGCTGTTTCACTTGTTTATCAAGGAAACGTGGTTGATTTATGGGAAAAGTTGGCCGATGAGAATTTTCAGGTAGAATTAGGTTCCGATCAAACCTCTTTGCATAATCCTTGGGCAGGTGGTTATTATCCTGTTGGAATGAGCCTAGAGACCGCCAATGAAATGATGGCCAAAGAACCAGCAAAATTCAAAGAAGAAGTTCAAAAAACATTGAGAAGACATGTTGCCGCAATTAATAAATTAACAGCTAAAGGCATGTATTTTTTCGATTATGGCAATGCTTTTTTATTGGAAGCTAGCAGAGCTAAAGCCGACATTATGAAAGGTGACAAATTTAAATACCCTTCTTATGTTCAAGACATTATGGGGCCCATGTGTTTCGATTTTGGATTTGGTCCTTTCCGTTGGGTTTGTGCTTCTAACGAGCCGAAAGATTTAGCTACAACCGACCGCATAGCTGCAGAAGTATTAGCAGACATGGCTAAAAATGCACCAGCTGAAATCAAACAACAAATCAACGATAACTTAACGTGGATTAGAGCAGCAGAAGAAAATAAATTGGTGGTTGGTTCGCAAGCTAGAATTTTATATGCCGATGCAGAAGGCCGAATGAGAATTGCAGCTGCTTTTAATCAAGCGATAAAAAATGGTGAAATATCTGCACCAGTTATTTTGGGTAGAGATCATCACGACGTATCGGGAACGGATTCGCCTTACAGAGAAACCTCAAATATTTATGATGGTTCACAATTTACGGCTGACATGGCTATACACAATGTAATCGGCGATTCTTTTAGAGGTGCTACTTGGGTTTCTATACACAATGGCGGTGGCGTTGGCTGGGGCGAAGTAATCAACGGAGGTTTCGGAATGATGTTGGATGGATCTAGCGATGCTGAAAGAAGACTAAAATCAATGCTGCACTGGGATGTAAACAATGGCATTGCCAGAAGAAACTGGGCGAGAAACGAAGGAGCGACTTTTGCTATAAAACGTGCCATGGAAATGGAACCGAATTTAAAAGTTACCATACCGAATTTGGTTGATGACTCTGAACTGGAAGGTTTGTTTTAGGTTGCATGGGTTTTATTTAAGTTTTTTTCATTTGTTCGACCACCTAGGGGGTCGCCTTCAGCTTCTTTATGACTTCTTATAAATGTGCAATCCTTTCAGGATTGTTATACATTTAAGCCTTACCTCACGAACTTGAATGGTGCGCAGATTGAAGTATAGATAGGCATGCTAATCCATTCCTTTATCCTTCGATACAATTTATTCACTCAGGGTGAAGAAATGTTCGACCCCGAACGTTCAACCCTCAGAGAGTTTCAAACTCTCTGAGGGTTGAAGAATTTTTTTCGCTAGGTTCGCAGCTATATAAAACAGAAATAAACCATTATGGAATCGACTCCGAAGGTGTCGCACTTTTTAAGAGCTAGACATGGGAAATACTAAGGCTAATCAATCTACCTCAACTCTGCGCCCAACTCTTTTTGTAAGGTAGCTATCAATCGCTCCATCATAGAATCCACTTGCTTGTCAGTCAAAGTCTTGTTTTCATCTTGAAGTATAAAACTAACCCCATAAGATTTTTTGCCAGCGGCTAAGTTTTTACCTTCATACACATCAAATAAATTGACTTCTTTTAAGGCTTGTTTCAAGCCATTTTTAGCTAAGGCTTTAATGGCGTCAAACTCCACTTGCTCATCAATCAACAAAGCCAAATCTCTACGAACTGCAGGAAATTTCACAACTGGTTTATATTGAATAGCTGAATTGTTAAGAGTTGATAAAACTAATGTCCAATTAAACTCGGCATAATAAACCGCTTCTTTAATGTCCATTTGTTTTAAAACAGCTGAACTTAATTGACCCAAATGCACCAACTCATGTTTGCCTTTTTGAAACTGTATGGCTTGTGAAAAATAAGAATCTTCACTACTTGGATTGGTTTTATATTTCGTTTGTCCAATTCGCTGTAAGCAATTCTCAACCATTTCTTTAAGGCCAAAGAAATTAACAGGGCTGGTGTTTTGTTGCCACGATTCTTTAAATTGATCTCCTGTAATCCAAATGGCCAAGCGTTTTGTTTCTTCAAACTTCGAATTACCTAATGCGATATATGTAGTACCAAATTCATAGAATTTCAGGTTCTTGCGTTTTCTATTTTGATTGTGAGCGATGGATTCTAATCCGCCAAAAAGCATAGATTTTCTCAAAACTTCTAATTCAGAACTCAGTGGATTTACCATATTTACTAAATCCTTCTGCTCGGGATAGTATTTTGGATTAGTCAAAGAATTGTTGAATATTTCGGCAAAACCATTGCTAGATAGATAATCTGAAATCGTGTTTTCTATTTTAACAGCATCTGGTTTTATGGCTGGCGATAGATTTGAGCGCATAAAATCAGGCATTTTTATTTTGTTGTAGCCATAGATTCTCAATATTTCTTCAATAACATCAACTTCGCGCTGAACATCCACTCGATAAGAAGGAACTGATAAACTCAATGACTCATTTGTTTCTTTGGTGATTTCAATATCCAAGCCTTTCAAAATTTGCTGAATTAAATTATGGTCTATCGCTTCGCCAATCAATCGATCGCAATTAGCATAGTGAAAATCAAATTTAAAAGCTTGAACTTTCTCTGGGTAAAAATCAAAAATGGCTGAAGAAACCTTAGCTCCTGCAATTTCTTGCATCAACATCGCTGCTCTTTTCAAAGCATAAACTGTAATTTCAGGGTCTGCTCCTCTTTCGTATCTAAAAGATGCATCAGTATTTAAGCCATGTCTTTTAGCCGTTTGCCGAACTGAAACTGGATTAAAATAAGCACTTTCCAAAAAGATACTTGTCGTTGATTCATTCACGCCAGACTGTTCTCCACCAAAAACTCCAGCGATGCACATTCCTTCTGCTTCATTGCAAATCATCAAGTCTGTGCTGGCTAATTCTCTTTTTACACCATCTAAAGTTTTGAATTTGGTTTCGGCAGGCAATTGCTTTACAAGCACTTTATTCCCTTTAATTTTAGAAGCATCAAAAGCATGTAATGGTTGACCGATTTCATGCAAAACATAATTGGTAATATCAACGATGTTGTTAATGGGTTTCAATCCAATCGCTTTTAACCTATTTTGCATCCACGAAGGCGAGGCGGCAACTTTTACATTTGTCAAGCATAAACCAGAATAACGAGGACAAGCCCTGCTATCTTCTATACTTACTTGTATTGCTAGATCTGAATTGTCTTGTTTAAAGTTTTCAACCGCGGGTTTATTTAAAGGATAGTTTCCTTTTAAATTGAAATAAACAGCCAAATCCCTAGCAACACCGTAATGAGATGTAGCATCTGCACGGTTTGGAGTTAATCCAATTTCAATGATATAATCGCTTTCTAACTTAAAATATTCCGCAGCAGGTTGACCCACTTTGGCAGTAGTTTCTAGCACCATAATTCCCTCATGAGATTTTCCCAATCCCAATTCATCCTCGGCACAAATCATCCCTTCAGAAACCTCTCCTCTAATTTTAGATTTTTTAATCTGAAAACTTGTGTCGTCTGTATATAAAGTCGCTCCAACAAGAGCAACTAGCACTTTTTGACCTACAGCTACATTGGGCGCCCCACAAACAATGTCCAGTAATTCTTCTTGACCTACATCAACTTTAGTACATTTTAGTCGGTCTGCATTTGGATGCTGAATGGCTGATTTCACTTCGCCAATTACAATTCCTACTAATCCGCCTTTTACCGATTCAAATTTTTCAATTCCTTCTACCTCTAAACCAATATCTGTCAGAATTTCAGACAATTGCTCAATCGCTAAGTCGGTTGAAATATAATCTTGAAGCCAGTTATAAGAAATTTTCATAAGGAGTAGATTTTAAGAGCACAAAAGTAAAAAAAGGAGCTAGATAAAAGGGCTTTATTCTAGTTGAATTAAGGGATTTGCCAAATTTTAATTTTACCATCATCTCCGGTGCTCAATAAGTTGTTTTCAAATTTAGACCACAGTAATTTATTTACCGAATGAGTGTGTGCCAAATCCTTCATTCCTTCAAAACGTTTAAGGACTTTCATTTCTTCGGCATTCCAAATTTTCACGGTTTTGTCCCTACTTGCTGTTGCGAAAATGCTCTTGTCTTTACCTTGTGAAATGTCGTATATCGCCCAATTGTGCCCAGGAATTTTATTTGCAACTTTAAATACTCCTAAATCTATTTCTCCAAGGTGTGCATTTTTATCACCAAACAATAGCCGCTGGTTAGCAATGTATTTCACTTTATTCACCGGAACTCCCTCGTTGTCTATACTGAGCTTTTTTGTCCAGTCGTTTAAATTATAAAAAAGAATTTCTCCAGTTCCCAAAGCAAAACAAACTTCGTTTCGTTCTAAACAAACATCCACACTTCTTATTTTTTTTGAGCAAACTTGTTCGTGCAGCAATAATTTAAATGTTGGTACAGACCAAACAGAAAAACTTCCATCGCCAGAACATAAGACCAATTCATTTTTAGAAGCAATAAAAAAAATGTCGAAGATGTATCCTTTGTGGATTTTTAAGTATTTGATTTCTGCTCCTGCCGCTAGATCTATAAGGTGCAATCCGCCTTCAACTTGGCCGATTAACAACAGGTTTTCGTTTCTCAAATAAGCCAAGCTGATGACTGTAGTTGCCGATTTAGCCACAACTTTTACTGGTTTTTGACTTGAAATATCCCACAAAACTACTTTGTGGTCGGCACCGGCTGAATAAAATTGATGTTCATTTTCTGCGTGACACATTGCGTATAATGCACCTTGATGCCCTTCTAAACTTGATTTTAACTTAAACTCCTTCATGATATCTTGCTCCAATTAATTTTTCCTCTTTGATTTTCTTTAATATAATCAATAATCACTCGATGCTCTGGCAAACTTAAATCAGAATCACTAGCTAATACTTTAGCTGCTGCCGTTCTTGCCAAAGCAATCATTTCTCCATCGGTTGAAAGATTGGTTAGTTTTAAATTGATGGGCGTGCCACTTTGTTGTGTGCCTTGCAAATCTCCTGGCCCTCTCAACTTCAAATCTACTTCGGCAATTTGAAATCCATCGTTGGTAGCTGTCATGGTTTTCATGCGCAATCGACCATCTGCCGAAAGTTTATTTCCTGTCATTAAAATACAATAAGATTGCTCAGCTCCTCGCCCAACTCTACCTCTAAGCTGGTGCAATTGCGACAAACCAAAACGTTCTGCACTTTCGATAACCATAACCGAAGCATTGGGCACATTTACGCCTACTTCTATCACTGTAGTAGAAACCATAATATCCGTTTCTCCATTAATAAAGCGATTCATTTCGAAAGCTTTTACTTCTGGTTTCATTTTTCCATGTACAATGCTCACTTTGTATTTTGGCGCAGGAAAACGATTGAATATATGCTGATAACCTTCTTCCAAATTGGCATAATCTAACTTTTCCGATTCTTCAATTAAAGGATAAACAATATAGATTTGCCGTCCTTTGGCAATTTCTTGTTCTAAGAATCCAAACAACCTCAGGCGCTTATTTTCATACCAATGCAAGGTTTGTATATCCTTTCTTCCAGGTGGCAATTCATCAATTACAGAAACATCTAAATCGCCGTATAGGGTCATGGCTAAGGTTCTTGGAATTGGCGTAGCTGTCATAATTAACACATGTGGTGGATGTGTATTTTTTTTCCACAACTTCGCCCGCTGTGCTACACCAAAACGATGTTGCTCATCGATAACGGCTAAGCCTAAATTTTTAAACTTCACTTTATCTTCTAGCAAAGCATGCGTTCCGATTAAAATTTGCAAACTTCCATCTTCTAATTTTTCGTGGATTATTTTTCTTTCTTTGGTTTTTGAAGAGCCAGTCAGCAAGGCAAACTCAACACCAAGGCTCGTCAATAATTCTTTGACCGATTCATAATGCTGTGTTGCTAGAATTTCAGTTGGCGCCATGATACAAGCCTGAAAGCCATTATCTAAAGCAATCAGCATGCTCATAATCGCTACTATCGTTTTTCCACTGCCCACATCGCCCTGCAACAAACGATTCAATTGTTTTCCGCTTCCTAAATCTTTTCTTATTTCTCGAATAACTCGTTTTTGTGCTTCGGTCAACTCAAAAGGCAATTTCTCGGAATAAAACTGATTGACATAATCGCCAATAGCTGAAAATTGATAGCCAATTGATTTGGAAAGCTTCACCTGCTTTAATTTCAATAAATTCAGTTGAATAAAAAACAGTTCTTCAAACTTTAATCGTCGAATTGCATGTTCAAGCCATTCTGTGTTTTTGGGATAGTGAATATTGAAAATAGCTTGTTCTCGGGAAAGCAATTTATACTCTGCCCTTAAATAATCGGATATGTTTTCGCTAATCTTTCCTTTAACTTGTGGCAATAAATTTCGAGTTAATTTAGAAATGTTTTTACTCGCTAAAGCATTGCGACTTAGTTTTTCAGTAGCATGATAAACAGGTTGCAGCGTAGAATTAATGGCATTTTTATACTCCACCAGCGTTTCTAAATCAGGATGAACTAAGTTTAATTTGTTTCTAAATGAAGTTGGTTTAGCAAAGGCAACATACTTTTCGCCAATGATTAATTTACTTTTTATAAACTTAACGCCTTTAAACCACAACAGCTCAATGCTACCTGTTTCATCTTTAAAAATAGCAACCAATCGCTTTTTAAAACAATCTCCAGTTTCTTCTAAATAAGTTATTTCGCCTACAATTTGCACATAAGGCAAATCTTCGTGAATTTCAGAAATTTTATAAAATTTAGTTCGGTCAATGTATCGAAATGGATAATAAAGCAATAAATCGCGGTAGGTTCTAATATCAAGTTCTTGTGCTAAAACAGTCGCACGCTTAGGTCCAACTCCTTTTAAAAACTCAATAGATGTGCTTAAAAATTGCTCACTCATTTCAAGCCCCAAATTACTAAGAAAGCCAATAAGCTGAAATAAAAAAATCGCAGCTTGCTATTGTTGGTTTAGAGGATTTAGAAAACCTGCTATGGATAACTTTATTAATCTATGTATTGCTAATTTGTGTTTTGATTCTAAACTTATATGATTAATAAAAACACTCATTTATTCAAAAACTAAGTGTTAAAAATTTCTTCCTTAAGGTATTCTATCCCAACTAAATTCGAAGAGATTATTTTTTATTTTAAAATGTATCGCCGAATTGTTTTTTTATCCACCTTTGATTTATTATTCGTTCATTTTCTTTAATAAAACAATGCAATGTGTCGATTATTGGCCTATTTAGGAAACCCTATTTTAATGCATAAATTAATTATTGAACCGAAAAATTCATTGATTAACCAAAGTACCAACGCTCAGGAAATTGAAGAACCGCTGAATGGAGATGGTTTTGGAATTGCGTGGTATAACCACATTTTAACGGACAAACCAGCAGTATTTACTTCTATAAGTCCTGCTTGGAGCAACAAAAGTTTGCAATCTATATCCCCTTCTATTAAATCAACATGTTTTTTTGCACATGTCAGGGCCGCTTCTGTTGGCGAACTTGCTGAAACAAATTGCCATCCATTTGCTTATAAAAATCTCACGATGATGCACAATGGTGATGTTGGAGAGTTTTCGAAATACAAAAGAGCTTTTCGACGTAGGTTAAGCGATGAATTATATAATTGGATAAAAGGGCAAACAGATTCTGAACATCTTTTTGCTTTATTTATTGACACTTTAAACCGCATGAAAAAAACGGCTGAGATTACAGCTGAATTAATGGCAGATGCGCTTAAAGAAGCGGTTTTAATATTAGAAGAAATAAAAAAGGAGGCGAATGTCAGCGAAACTTCTTATCTCAATTTAGTTGTAGGAGATGGAGAACGCATGGTTGGTTTACGTTATGTTTCAGACCCTAAAATCACTCCATTATCCCTTTATTATTCTGAAGGAATGCGATACGAATGTGAAAATGGACTTTGTAAAATGTTGCCTGCAATAGCTGAGAATCACAGCACTTTAATTGTTTCTGAAAAATTGAGCAATGAAATTCAAGATTGGAAACCCATACCTGCAAATCATTTTGTATTGGTTTTTAAAGATTTGTCGATTAAACTAAGGCCGTTTTAAGTTATAAAAGTTAGGGTTTCAATATCTAAATGAAAAAACCTTCTAAATCCATTTAATTTATACAGATTGTATTATTTTACACTAGTGTCCGATAAAAGAAATTAAAAGCGGGACTTCTTAAAAATAATTTCCCGCTTTTTTTATATCTTGTTTTTACCACAAAACTCGATATATGAATAAAAGTAAAAATTTTAGCGGACATCCTG